>NZ_JACVUH010000001.1:0-614622 GCF_016516865.1 Enterococcus sp. S53 | reverse complement strand
AGTTGATACTTCCAAAGAAGGTCAATATCCAGTGGTTTATCAAAACGGGAAAGTAAAAGCAACGGCGACGATTACGGTTGTTACCAACCAAGAAACGGTAGTTGCTAAAGACAGTACGATTTATGAAGGCGATGACTGGCAAGCCGCCGACAACTTTGTGTCGGCAACAGATAAAGACGGCAACGCAGTAAAACTGGCTGATATCACAACAGTAGGGACAGTTGACAGCGCCACACCAGGGAAATATGAAGTGATTTATCGCAATGGCAAAGCTGAAGCGAAAGCCATGATCACCGTGTTAGCTGATCAAACGAGTGTCAAAGCCAAAGACAGTAACTTATATGTTGGTGACGAGTGGCAAGCAATCGACAACTTTGTTTCGGCAACGGATAAAACAGGAGCAAACCTACCATTTTCAAGAGTGACTGTTAGTGGATCAGTTGATACGAGCAAAGAAGGTCAGTACAAAGTTACTTATAGCAATGGTAAAACAGAAGCTATTGCTACGATTACGGTTGTTGCGAACCAAGAAACGGTGGCAGCTAAAGATAGTACGTTGTATGTAGGTGACTCATGGGTAGCCGCGGATAATTTTCTTTCCGCAACAGACAAAGACGGCAAGGCATTGCCGCTAACAGAAGTAACCGTTGATGGCACAGTTGACACTTCTAAAGCAGGGAAATATGAAGTGGTTTATCGCAATGGCAAAGCCGAAGCGACTGCCACGATCACCGTGTTAGCTGATCAAACAAGTGTCAAAGCCAAAGACAGTACTCTGTATGTCGGCGACGATTGGGAAGCTGCCGACAACTTTGTCTCAGCCACAGACAAAACGGGAGCGAACCTACCATTTTCAGGAGTAACGGTTAGTGGATCAGTCGATACCTCCAAAGCAGGCGAGTATCCAGTGGTTTACCAAAATGGAAATGTCAAAGCAACGGCGACGATTACAGTCGTTGCCAACCAAGAAACGGTGGTTGCTAAAGATAGTACGATTTATGAAGGCGATGACTGGCAAGCCGCCGACAATTTTGTATCGGCAACAGATAAAGACGGCAACGCAGTAAAACTGACTGATATCACAACAGTAGGCACAGTCGATAGCGCCACACCAGGGAAATATGAAGTAATTTATCGCAATGGCAAAGCTGAAGCGAAAGCGACGATCACCGTGTTAGCTGATCAAACGAGTGTCAAAGCCAAAGACAGTACTCTGTATGTCGGCGATGACTGGCAAGCTGCCGACAACTTTGTCTCAGCCACAGACAAAACGGGAGCAACGGTTGAGTTATCAGGAGTAATCGTTACTGGTACCGTCGATACCAATCAAGAAGGCACATACGATGTCACTTATACGAATGGAAAAGTCAGCGCCACAGCGACAATCACTGTGGATGCTCACGAAGAAACGGTCGTAGCAAAAGATAGTACAATCTATGAAGGAGAGAAGTGGCAAGCCGTCGATAATTTTGTCTCGGCAACAGATAAAAGCGGACAAGCAGTCGATTATGATCAAGTATTGATTAGCGGTACAGTCAATACTGATGTGCCTGGAAAATACCAAGTCATTTATCGAAATGGCAAAGCTGAAGCAATTGCCACGATCACCGTGTTGGCAGATCAAACGTCTGTGACTGTGAAAGATAGCGTGATTTATGTCGGTGATAACTGGACAGCAGCCGACAATTTTGTCTCCGCTACAGATCGTGACGGTAAGTCACTCGCATTGGAGCAACTGCTGGTGGACGGTTCGGTGGATACGAAGAAAACGGGCACCTATCAAGTCACTTATTCAATCGTCACTGATGAAGCAGCAACTCCTAACTTTTTCGCACGTTTATTTGGTACTCGCTCACAAGAAGCAGTCACCGCCACAGCGACGATCAAAGTCGTTGAAAAAGCAGAAGAACCAGAGGAGGACGATCAGCAGCCTACGAAAGATGATTCTGACAAAGGTCAAGAAAAACCAACGGATGAAGGGCAGACTGACAAACAAACCAAAGCGACCGCAAAGGACAAACGGGTGCTACCAAAGACTGGTACAGCCATCACCCAAGGCTATTCGATTGTAGGAGTGAGCCTCGTTGCTCTAGCGGGGATCGTCTTCTTTCGTAAGAAACACACGAACAAAAGTAGAAAAACAAAATAAGTCTCAATGACTCTAACAGCGGATATCCTTCACGATATCCGCTGTTTTTGTTTTTTAAAATACCTGCTGTATTGCGGTTTTCTTGTCCGATAAGCAGCCGTATAAAGAAGATATAAAGATGCTAGCAGAAGATTTACACTATTTTTATTTCTTTTTGCGTATGCTTACGTCATGAAGGAGTGAAGAATATGAATCTTGTTTTAGGAATAATCGGAGTGATCGTAATGATCTATCTCTTTTGGTACTTGTTTGAGGGGGGAGAACGATGAGTAGCTATTTTGTGCAAGGCTTTTTATTTTTACTGATCTTACTAGCAGCCGCGGTTCCTTTGGGCTGGTATATCAAAGAAATCATGCAAGGAAAAACACCGCGGTTTGTCCGCTTTATTCAACCCATTGAACGGTTGACCTATCGAGTGATTGGTTCGGTCAGCAAAAAAGAAATGACCGCCAAAACCTATCTATTGTCCGTCTTGGCCGTCAGTGTCTTATCCATCATCGGATTGACTGGATTATTGATGGTCCAGCATTGGTTACCGCAAGGGGCCGCCGTTGAGAACATGTCCTTTGACTTAGCATTGAACACAGCCGTCAGTTTTGTGACGAACACGAACTGGCAAGCTTACGCTGGGGAAGAAGCACTGACCAATCTTTCCCAAGCATTAGGATTAACGGTGCAAAATTTCTTGTCAGCGGCAGTAGGACTAGCCGTATTGTGTGCCTTGATTCGTGGGCTGCAGCAAAAACAAAAACGTACGGTAGGGAATTTTTGGCAAGACATCACCCGTTCCTTGCTCTATATCCTTTTGCCACTTTCATTGATTTTAGCGATCTTGCTCCTGTCTCAAGGCGTCGTCCAAACGTTGAGCAGCGGCGTGGAAGTCAATGGATTTGAGGGGGAATCCTTTTGGATGGCGCTCGGACCAGTAGCGAGTCAAATCGCCATCAAGCAATTAGGGACCAACGGCGGCGGGTTCTTTGGCGCCAACGCCGCCCATCCATTTGAAAACCCAACGATGTTCAGTAATTTTTTAGAAAACTTAGCGATCTTGTTGCTGCCAGCTGCTTTGATTTTTGCCTTTGGCTTTTGGATCAAAGAATGGAAACAAGGACGTACGATCTTGATCACCGCAACCGTCTTTTTGATCCTAGCTTTTATTGGCGTAGTGATCAGTGAAGCTTATGGACCGCAATTCAGTCAAGTGCTTGGGAATGCCAATCTAGAAGGCAAAGAAGTACGTTTCGGTGTCGGTTGGTCGAGTCTCTGGGCAGTGAGTACCACCGCTGCTTCCAGTGGATCAGTCAATGCCATGCTGGATAGTTTCACACCACTCGGGGGTGCGATTCCGATGTTCTTGATGCAGCTGGGGGAAATCATCTTTGGTGGTGTCGGAAGCGGACTTTATGGCATGATCGCTTTTCTATTATTGACGGTCTTTATCGCTGGTTTACTCGTCGGACGAACACCAGAATATATCGGCAAAAAAATCGAAGCCTTTGACATTAAAATGACGAGCATCGTTATTTTGACGCCATTGCTACTGACGCTTTTCGGGGCTATGTTGATGACCTTGCATCCTGACATCATGAGCTGGCTAACCAATCAAGGCGCCCATGGCTTTAGCGAACTGTTGTATGCAGCAACTTCCTTCAGCAACAACAACGGGAGTGCCTTTGGCGGCTTGACCGCAGATACTGTTTTCCTAAATAGTTTGGGTAGTATCTTGATGTTCGTTTCACGTTTCGTTCCCATCGCAGCCATCTTGTATCTGGCAGAAAACATGGGGGCCAAAAAGAAAACCGTTCGTAATGAAGGAACCTTGTCAACCACGAGTCCAGTCTTTGTCACGATGCTGATCATTGTGATCATCGTGATCGGTGCACTGAGCTTTTTACCAGCGATGGCTTTAGGACCAATCGCAGACTTTTTTACAACGAAATAGGAGAGAGAAAAAATGAAAAAAATCTATCAATGGGCGATCGGCGAATCCTTTAAGAAATTGGATCCTCGCCAACAAATCAAAAACCCCGTAATGTTTGTGGTTTACTTAGGGGCGATCTTGACAACAATTTTATGTTTTCAAGAACAAACGGTCCCGTTGTGGTTTAGCATCAGTGTGACCGTCTTCTTATGGTTGACCTTGTTGTTTGCCAATTTTGCCGAAGCAGTGGCAGAAGGGCGCGGCAAAGCACAAGCGGATAGTTTGAAGCAAGCAAAAAAAGAAATCATGACCTACAAAGTCATGTCCCTGGAAGATGTCGCCAAGGAGGCTTTTATCGAAGTCCGATCCTCCGATTTAAAAAAAGGCGACTTGGTTTACGTTCCTTCTGGCGAACAAATTCCTGCCGATGGGGATGTCGTGGAAGGTGCTGCTTCGGTGGACGAAAGTGCCATCACAGGAGAATCAGCCCCTGTCATTCGTGAGTCTGGCGGCGACCGCAGTGCAGTCACGGGAGGAACGTTAGTCGTTTCCGATTACTTGGTCATCAAAGTGACCGCTGAAAATGGTCATTCTTTTTTGGATAAGATGATTGCGATGGTGGAAGGGACACAGCGGAAAAAAACACCCAATGAGATTGGCTTGCAGCTGTTCTTAGTGACACTGACCATTATCTTCTTGGCAGTTTCCATCACATTGATTCCTTTTACCGATTTTAGCAGTCAGTTATCTGGTCGGGGAACGGCGATTTCCAGTGTGATCGTGATCGCGTTACTGATTTGTCTTGCACCGACCACGATCGGCGCCTTGATTTCCTCGATTGGGATCGCTGGAATGAGTCGTTTGACCAAAGAAAACGTCATCGCCATGAGTGGACGCGCGATTGAAGCAGCAGGAGATGTGGATGTTTTGCTGCTGGATAAAACAGGAACCATTACTCTGGGGAACCGCCGTGCCAGTGAGTTCTTGCCAGTACCAGGGGTCACCGCCAAAGAGTTGGCAGATGCAGCGCAGTTGGCATCCTTTGCCGATGAAACGGCGGAAGGACGCAGTATCGTGATTTTAGCCAAAGAAGCCTTCAATATTCGTGAACGGGAATTTCAGCAAGCCGATGTCCATTGGATCGATTTTAGTGCCAAAACACGGATGTCTGGGATCGACTATCGTGGCGATAAGATCCGTAAAGGAGCTGCGGATACGATCAAGCAATATGTGACGGCAAAAGGGCAGACCTATCCCACTGCGTGTGACGAGATCGTAGAAAAAGTCGCTAAGGCTGGTGGAACCCCATTGGTCGTAGTAAAAAATGGCCAGGTACTTGGAGTCGTTTATTTAAAAGACATCGTGAAAAACGGCGTCAAAGAAAAATTTGCCGACATGCGAAAAATGGGCATCAAGACGATCATGATCACTGGGGACAATCCCTTGACGGCAGCTGCTATTGCCGCCGAAGCGGGCGTCGATGATTTCTTAGCCGAAGCAACACCAGAAAACAAAATGAACCTGATTCGCGAATATCAGGAAAAAGGGCACTTGGTGGCGATGACAGGGGATGGAACCAACGATGCACCCGCACTCGCCCAAGCCGATGTGGCAATGGCGATGAACACTGGTACGCAAGCAGCCAAAGAAGCGGGCAATATGATCGACCTTGATTCCAGCCCTACCAAATTACTGCAAGTAGTCCAAATTGGTAAACAGCTGCTGATGACCCGTGGGGCATTGACGACCTTTAGTATCGCAAATGATATCGCCAAATACTTCGCAGTGATCCCTGTTCTGTTTTATGCGATTTATCCAGAACTCGCAGCGCTGAATATCATGAATCTTGGTAGTCCCTTAACTGCGATTTTGTCTGCAGTCATCTACAATGCAGTCGTGATCATCGCCTTGATCCCTTTGGCGTTAAAAGGGGTCAAATACCAAGAAAAACCAGCCAGCCAAATGCTGCGGCACAATCTGGTCGTCTACGGCCTAGGCGGCATCATCGCACCATTCATTTGCATCAAGCTAGTAGATTTGCTTTTATCAGCTGTTCTGCTATAAGAAAAATCCATCAGAGTCAAGGAGTCATTTAGGAGGAAAACATGATGAAGAACACCCTCTTTGCCAGTATCAAATTTTTACTAGTTAGTACCGTGCTATTTGGCGGTCTCTATACATTGTTGGTCACTGGTGTCGGACAAGTCCTTTTTGCCCATCAAGCCAACGGCAGTCAAATCGTGGAAGACGGAGCGGTCAAAGGATCTGAGCTAATTGCGCAACCCTTTGACCAAGCAGGTTACTTCCAAGGGCGTGATCAAACCGTTTCACAATTGTCGCCCTATGATACGACCCAAAAAAAGACTGTAGCTGAGCGGACAGCGACGTTGCTGGCAGAAAACCCAACCCAAACCAGTGTGCCGATCGATCTCGTGACCGCTTCGGGTAGTGGCGTCGATCCTGATATCAGTGTCGAAGCGGCACTTTTTCAACTGCCACGGATCGCTGACACAAGAGGCATCGATGAACAAATAATTCATGATATAATAAACAGGAATAAAGTAGCTGATCTGTTCTCCACGAGAGAATACGTCAATATCATGACCTTGAATCAGCAGCTCGATCAATTACCCGAGGAATAGGGGGAAGCATCTATGAGTGAAAACAACCAGCAGACGATCCCAGAAGAGATGCTGCTGCAAGCAGGCTTTGGACCTAAACGTGGCAAACTACGGGTGTTTTTCGGTTTTGCTGCCGGTGTCGGAAAAACCTATACGATGTTAACCGAAGCCCATGAGTGTTTGCTCATGGGCAAAAATGTGGTGATCGGCTATATCGAACCCCACAAACGTCCCGATACCAATCGATTGCTTGAAGGGTTACCACAAGTACCATTAAAGCAATACCAGCACAAGCAATTGACTCTTTATGAGCCAGATATCGATCGACTGATCCAACTAAAACCAGATATCGTCTTGATCGATGAGTTGGCACATACCAATCCCATTGGTGCCCGAAACAAAAAACGTTACCAAGATGTCGATGAATTATTGAATGCAGGAATCACCGTCTACACGACCATCAATGTCCAACATATAGAAAGTCTCAATGATATCGTGGAAAAGGTCACGGAAGTGGAAGTCAGAGAAACAGTCCCCGACACCTTTTTCCAGCACGCCAGCTTACGGGTAGTGGATGTTGAACCAGACGAACTGATCGATCGATTGGAACAAGGCAAAATCTATGCCGACGAAAATGCCAAACGAGCGCTAAAAAACTTTTTTACACCAGAAAAACTTGATCACCTGCGGGGATTAGCGATCCAAAAAGCTTCCAATCATATCAATCAAATGAACGGCGGTCGAAAACGAGTTCAAAGCAAGCTTTTGACCATCATTGATGATCGCTTACCGAAAATGGCAGAAAAATGCATTCGTTGGACCGCTCGCTTAGCCCAAGGAGTGGGGGCCGAATGGACGGTCATCCAAGTTCGATCTTTAGATGATACACCTACCGAAGTGCCGTTGGCAGAACGTTTGGGTGCAGAAGTCATCAACATCGAAGCGGATGACAGTTTTGAAACCATCGTTGAGTATGCCAAAATGACGGGTGCCAGTGACATTATCATGGGAAAAAAGGTTTCTCAAAAGTGGTTCCAAAAATTGTTTGTCGAGGATTTAGAAGACCGCTTGATTCGCCGCCTTGATGAGATTGAGATCCATTTGATTCCTTTTAAAGAAAAAATGCAGCGACCACGGCTGACGTTTTCGCAACTATTTGAAGGCGGCGGTCGAGATTTCACCTTGACCTTTGGGCTGATTATGCTCGCCACCTTAGTGACAGAAGGCATGCAGTACTTACATTTCGGCGATCAGAATTTGATGCTGGTTTACATCTTTTTTGTTCTCTTAGTGGCCCGTTACACGAGTGGCTATCTATGGAGTGCCATGGCATCGATCATTAGTGTCCTTTCTTACAACTGGTTCTTTGTCGAACCCTTGTATTCCTTGACGGTCTATAAAGCAGGCTATCCAATCACATTAGTGATCATGCTGATCGTTGCCTTAATGATCAGTAACTTGATGGTTCGATTGAAGACCCAAGCAGAAAATGCTAAGGAAAAAGAGCATCAAATGGAGATATTGTATGAACTGAACAAACAATACATGGAAACACGGAATGAGCAAGAAATCTATGAAAGTACGACCACCTATTTGGCACGCTTACTCCAGCGAGAAGTGGCGTTATATGACAGAGAAGGTCATTTAAGAAGTCTGCATTCATCAAGAGAAACACTGTCTCAACTGACTGGCAAGGATGAGAAAGCCGTCGCTTTTTGGGTCGTGAAAAATCAAAAAGAAGCCGGTCGCGGTACAGATACGCTGATTGGTGCCAATGGATTTTACTTGCCGATCGTTTTAAACGGCAAACCACTAGGCGCCCTTGGGGTAGAACGCAACGAGGAGCATCAGTTGGCCAATAGTCAGTTGAATTATCTGCGCCTTGTGATCACCCAAATCGCGACCGTGTTGGAGCAAGTCTCACTGGCGAGTGAGAAAGAACAGATCCAATTGGAAAACGAACGGGAAAAAGTCCGCAGCAACCTACTGCGTGCGGTTTCTCATGACTTGCGGACGCCACTGACGACGATTTCTGGCATAGCCGAAACATTGAGCGAAACCGAAGGCGTGATCAAAATGGAAACGAAACAAAAACTGCTAGGGGATATCCAAAGTGAATCCCAGTGGTTGATCCGTATGGTCGAAAACTTACTGTCGGTGACCCGCATCAATTTGACTAATATGGCGGTCAAGCGTAGTGAAGAACCGATCGAAGAAATTATCGAAGCGGTTTTGACGCACCTGAAAAAAGTCTATCCGCAACAAAAAATCATCGTGAAGATGCCCGATCAGCTGATTTTTGTCAAAGTCGATCCAATCTTGATCGAACAAGCCTTGTTTAATTTGATTGAAAATGGGGTTCGCCATGGAACCGCCGATACACCGATATTCTTGCGAGTTTCTCAAGAGCAGGATGTGGTCATTGAAATCGAAAACCAAGGGGAGATCCCCTTAGGACAATACCAAAAAATCCAAGCGAATTTAACCAATGACACCGAAGTGCCGGTGGATTCAAAAAATGGATTAGGTATCGGACTGAGTATCGTGAAAACCATCATCCATGCCCATGAAGGCAAATTAGCAATCGAAACGAAAACCGGCAGTACGATCTTTCGTATTTATTTAAAGCAGTAAGGAGGGAGAACATGCAGCGACATTTTTTATTGATTGAAGATGATTCGAATATTGTTGATTTTATGGAGGTCGTCTTGCAAAGAGAGCATTACAACTTTACGTCAGTCGGCACGGGCATGGAGGCATTGATGCTCTTGCAGGAAGAAACCATCGACTTCATCTTGCTGGATCTGGGCTTACCGGACATTGATGGTATGGAGCTGTTGAAAATCATTCGTAAGCGCATGAACACACCGATCATCGTGATCTCTGCCCGCAAAGATGAACGAGACAAAGTGCAAGCGTTAGACCTCGGTGCCGATGATTATGTAACAAAGCCCTTCAGTACCAATGAGTTATTTGCCCGTATCCGCACGGCATTACGGCACAAAGAGTCAGCTGCCTTTAGCAGCAGCCCGATTCTCGTAAATAAGGAGTTAACGATCGATTTTGAGAAAAAAATCCTGTACAAGAATCAAAATGAGATCCATTTGACCAAAAATGAATACCGCATCATGGCAGTAATGTTCAAGAATTTAGGCAAAGTCGTCACTTACGATACCCTGACCAGCGAGGTCTGGGGACCTTTTGCAGCGGATGCACAAACCTTGCGAGTCAATATTTCAAATATTCGCAAGAAAATCGAAACCAATACGCTGCAGCCAGAATATTTGATCACTGAAATCGGTGTCGGGTATCGCTTGCGGGAGTATCCAGCAGAATAGCGGGCGTCATAGGAAATAAGGAGGAAAAACGTGCAGCGGCTCTTGGGGCGCTGCACGTTTCTATTTTTTGTTAATTGCGAAGAGACGTTGAACTGATTGCTTCTCCATAGATGATTTGAAACTGTGGGTAAACAAGTAGGTTGGTTGTTAACTAAAATTTCTTTTCATTCTGATCATTTTGTGTTTATATCATAGTATAAAGTAAAAAAGGAGAGTATTATGGCAGGAATTAGAGACGTCGCAAAACGAGCGGGTGTATCGATCGCAACTGTATCGAGGGTGCTCAATGAAGATCCTACGTTATCTGTCACGCAAGAAACAAAAAATAAGATCAACGAAGCCGTGGAATATTTTCACTATTGTAAGAAGAAAGTACCTGTGAAAAAGGCAATGAATATTGCAGTGGTATCCACTGTTTCGGAAGAAGCTGAATTAGAAGATCCCTATTTTCGGGCGATTCGTCGTGGCATTCAAGCACAAGCAGAGCAAAATAAGTTTCGCATAAAAAAAACGTATTATATGTCTGAACGCCCCGTTGCCATTGAGGAGCTGAAAGAGTATCAGGGCGTCCTTGTCATTGGTCAAGTCTTGCCAACTTTTTTAGCAAAGATCGCAGCAGTCAATCCTCATATCGTCGTGATCGATGATCCATCTTTGTCTTCAGAATGGGATGCGGTATATACGGATTTCTCTATAGCAGCAACCGAGCACTTAGAGCGTTTGTATAAAAAAGGGCATCGAAATATCGCTTTTATTGGGGGATATCGGGTACGTTTGGATGCATCCAGTGAGAAACATCAATCGCCAGATGATATGCGGATGAACACCTATGTGTATTGGATGAAAGAAAAAGGATTGGAAGAATACATCAATGTCTACCTAGAAGGATGGAACACATTAGACGGTATCAAAGCCACTGAGCAATTGCTTGAACAATGCAAAGAGAGCCTTCCCTCAGCTATTATGGTCGCAAATGATTCGATTGCAGTTGGTACATATCGCTCCTTGCAAAAACGTGGGTATCGGATACCAGAAGATATTTCAGTAGTCAGTTTCAATAATATCGAAGTTGCAGAATTTTTGACCCCTTCTTTAAGTACCGTTGCCATCGATATGGAAGAACTGGGAAAAATTGCTTTACGGATGGTAGAAGAGCGGATCAAAGGCATTCGTCAAGTACCTGTTAAAATCATGGTGGCCAGTAAGATGATCGTCAGAGAAAGTGAAAAAGAAAGAGATTAATATTCAAGGTAAACACTGCGAAGTGTTTACCTTTTTATTTTAGTTAAAATGTATTGACAAACTGATTAGTAAACAGTATATTTGTTTTGTGAAAAGAAAGCGGATACATGAATCAGAACTAGAGGAGGAATGAAAGATGAATTGTTTCAAGAGAGTAACACTTGTTAGTTTGAGTCTTTTAGGAACTTTGGTTTTAGGAGCTTGTGGTAATGGCAACGGTGATAGTGGTGGTCAAGTCACGTTAAGTTATGCGAGTTGGGATACTGAACAAGCACCGGGGCTGCGAAAAATGCTTGATGCTTTTGAAGAACAAAACCCAGATATTAAAGTCGAAATGGAAACCACCCCATGGGATCAATATTGGGTGAAGCTTGAAGCTGCTACTACTGGAGGAAATATGCCTGATATTGTCACGATGCATTCAACTGAATCATACAAATATATGTCTCAATCGATGCTGATGGGGCTAAATGAATTGATTGCAGAAAATAACATTGACATGACAAACTTCACCGAAGGAATCGCAGAGTCTTATACGTATGAAGAAGAACTTTACGCGATTCCTAAAGATGCCTCCGTTATTGGATTGTGGTACAACAAAGAGCTCTTTGATCAAGCAGGAATTGCATATCCAGACGCAACGTGGACATGGGATACATTGAAGGAAGCAGCTGTTCAGTTAACAGATGAAGAAGCAGGTATTTATGGATTTGCTGCGGATAATTCAACAGAGGGAGGCTATTGGCCATTTATTTATCAAAATGGTGGAGAAGTCTTTATTGATGAGAATACGAAATCGGGAATGAATAGCGAAGAAGTACAAGATGCATTAAGGTATTATATTGATTTTTATCTAAATGATCAGTCATCACCTTCAGCGAAAGAATTGCAAGATACGAATAAAGTTGGTCGTTTTCAAGCAGGAAGATTGGCGATGATCGTGGAGGGCAACTGGCAAACACCAGGTTTTTTAAAGAATGAATACTTGGCTGAACATGCGAATGTTGCCGTTTTACCTAAAGGAAAAGAAAATGCGACGATCACAAATGGTTTAGGTTGGGCAGCTAGTGTCAATACCAAGCATCCTGAAGAAACAAAAAAATTATTAGCATTCTTGGCAAGTGAAGAAGCCAACCAAATTCAAGCAGAAACAGGGGCATCGATCCCAGCGCTAAAAGGATTTGAGGAAGTTTGGGCAAGTTCTGCGGATACTTTCAATTTAAGTGTTTTTGCAGAAATGCTAGAGTATGGCGTGCCTCGTCCTTATAACAAAAATGGCTTGAATGCGGAAAAAATAGAGACAGAAATTATGAACCGGGTATTTTCTGGAGAATTAAGTGTCGAGGAAGGGACTGCACAGATTGCGGAAGAAGTTGATGCAATTTTAGCTGAAAGTAATTGATTAAAACGGAAAATTAGCTAATCAACTCACCTAAACAAAAGGAGACCTCTATGAAAAATCGTATGCTTGGAAATTACCAGAAAGACCACCTTTTCTGGGGATACTTATTTATTCTCCCAACAGCAGTCGGATTGATTTTATTGAATATTTGGCCAGCGATCCAAACAATCATTCTAAGTTTTCAACGAACAATTGGTTTTGGTAACACCGAGTGGATCGGCTTAGCCAACTATCAGAAACTTTTGACGGATCGAGAGGTGTTGCAATCCTTGATCAATACCTTGATCTATGCAGTGATATCAATTCCATCAATCATAGTGTTATCACTTTTAGTCGCGGTCCTAATGAATAAGAAAATCAAAGGCGTGTCGATTTATCGAACGATTTATTTTCTACCTGTAGTTGCAGCCCCTTCTGCAGTCGCCATGATCTGGCGTTGGATGTTCAATGATGATTATGGATTAGTCAACGAGCTTTTATCAAAAGTTGGTCTAACGGGTCCAGCATGGCTTAGCGATCCGAATGTTGCGATTTATTCCGTCATTATTGTCGGAATATGGAGTGCTATTGGCTATAACATGGTGCTTTTCTTAGCGGGGCTACAGGAGATTCCCAAAGATTATTATGAGGCAGCCGATATCGATGGTGCTTCTTCATGGCAACAATTTTTTCAAATCACTTTACCTCTTGTGACACCAACGCTATTCTTTGTCGTGGTCACAACGGTTATCAATGCCTTTCAAGTATTTGATGTGATTTTTATGATGATCGCACCTTCAAGTGAAGCAATGCTGAAGACACAATCATTAGCATACTTGTTTTACAAACATTCCTTTATCTTAAATGATAAAGGGTATGGTTCAGCAATCGTCGTCTTTCTTCTATGTATTATTTTGCTGATCACAGCCTTACAAATGAAGTTACAAAAAAAATGGGTCAACTACTAAAAGGAGGTTTCTTGATGCAGCGAATTAGCAAGAATTGGCTTATCCATCTACTTTTGATCAGTGGCGGAATAATCATGGCATTGCCTTTTGTATGGATGATTCTGACTTCTGGAAAAACACTTGTTGAATCGACTCAGATTCCACCAACATGGTTTCCTGAATCCTTTCAAGTGTCAAATTATCAGGCAGTTTTAAATCTTTTACCCTTTGGTGCCTTTTATCTCAATACTTTTTTGATGGTCATTGGACGTGTGATCGGTTCCGTTTTATTTTCAGCGATGGCAGCCTATGCCTGCGCACGCTTGCGCTTCCCTGGACGAGATCTTTTTTTTGCTCTGGTCCTTATCCAAATGATGATTCCCGCATCAATCTTTATCACACCCCAATATTTATTAGCGCAAAGATTAGGAATTCTAAATTCAGTACCGGCATTGATATTGCCAGGTATTGTCAGCGCTTTTGGAACCTTTTTACTTAGACAGTTTTTTCTAGGCTTACCAAGTGAGCTGGAGGAAGCAGCACACCTTGAAGGAGCAAATGTATGGACGATCTTTTTCAAAATCATGCTGCCATTGGCGAAATCCGGGTTGATCGCACTAGGTATTTTTACAACCCTCTTTGCTTTCAAAGATTTAATGTGGCCACTGATCGTCAATACATCAATTCGACAAATGCCATTGGCAGCAGGGTTAGCCAATCTTCAGGGACAATATGCGACCAATTTCCCACAATTGATGGCAGGATCGTTATTAGCGATTTGGCCCATGGTTGCTGTCTTTATCATTTTTCAACGTAAATTTATTGAAGGAATTGCCACTACTGGCGGTAAATTATAAAAGAATGGAGCAATAGAAAATGACAAAAATCACCTTTATCGGAGCAGGAAGTACTATTTTCGCTAAAAATGTTCTAGGAGATGCAATGTTGACCCCGAGCTTATCAGATTCCCACATCGCCCTTTACGACATCGATGAGAAACGACTTCGTGAATCCGAGGCAATGTTAAAGACGATCAATAAAAATGCCAATCAAAATCGAGCCGAAATTCAGGTCTATCATGACCGCAAAGAAGCACTAAGAGATGCCGACTTTGTAGTAAACGCCATTCAAGTTGGTGGCTACAAACCTTCCACCGTCATTGACTTTGAGATACCGAAGAAATATGGCTTACGCCAAACAATAGGTGACACGATGGGGATTGGCGGAATATTTCGGACGTTGCGTACGTTACCAGTCATGTTGGAATTTGCTCGAGAAATGGAGGAAGTTTGTCCAAATGCATGGTTGCTGAATTATACGAACCCGATGGCAATGCTGACGATGGGGGTATTGAAAGCAACATTCATCAAAACGGTTGGGCTTTGTCATAGTGTGCAAGTATGTGTTCCAGAACTATTCGAGCATTTAGGGATCAAAGAACAATATGACCTGGCTGACTTCCAGTGGAAAATTGCTGGGATCAATCATATGGCATTTTTATTGGAAATTACCAAAGATGGGGAAGATTTCTATCCAACGATCCGTCAGTTGGCTGAAGAGAAAGAAAATCCCCACCGTGATTCAGTCCGCTTTGAATTGATGAAACGTTTTGGCTATTATATTACAGAATCTAGTGAGCACAATGCCGAGTATCACCCTTATTTCATTAAATCAAAATACCCAGAATTGATCGACGAACTGGGGATTCCGTTGGATGAATATTTAACCCGTTGCGAAAATCAGATTCGCGATTGGGAAACGATGCGGGAGGATATCGTCGATAATGGCGATTTGACCCATAAGAGAAGTCGGGAATACGCCTCTTACATCATGGATGCCATCAAGACCGGCAATCCAACCGTTATTGCTGGAAATGTTTTGAATAAAGGCTTAATCACCAATTTACCAGAGGATGTCTGTGTGGAAGTTCCATGTTTGGTGGATAAGAACGGCATCCAACCAACCTACGTCGGCGCTTTACCAACGCAGCTTGCTGCATTGAACCGAACCAACATCAATGTGCAAGAATTGACTGTCGAAGCAGCGTTGACCCTTGAGAAAGACAAGATTTATCAAGCAGCTTACCTCGATCCTCATTTATCATCAGAGTTATCATTGGCAGATATTACCCAATTAGTCGATGATTTGATCGAAGCCCATGGGGATTATTTACCAGATTATCACTGATAAAAAAATGGACGCGCAGTTTTCTTTACGAATACTGATAGCGCCAACATTTCTTTGGTTTTTTTGAAGAGATATGGCAAAAGAGTTGTTGACAACCAAATTGGTCAAAGCTATAATCGGATTTAGGATTGCTACTGAAAAGGCGACACCGACAAAATATACACTAGCTTATTTATGCTCGGAGTGTATATTTTTGTCGGTTTTTTTGTCTGTTTGAAGGGGGGAGAAAAGATGAAACCAATCACGATCTACAATAACAATGCCGTCCTTGTGGAGGATAATGGCACAGAATGTGTAGTGATTGGCAACGGTGTTGGTTTCGGTGTAAAAGGCAGTGGGGTGATTGATCAAACGAAAATTGATAAAAAATATGTCTTAGATGCAGAATTTACCCAAAACAAATTTGGGTCGCTGATGGCAGGAATGGATGAACGGCATGTGATTCTGACCGCCAAAATTATTGAAGAAGCAGAAAAGGATCTTGCACGAACATTTGATTCCAGCATCTATCTATTTCTTGGTGATCATATTAATTACGCAATTGAGCGTAACCTTAAAGGAGAAGCGATCACCAATGACTTAATGTGGGAAATCAAAAAATATTACCCACGAGAATTTGCAGCAGCAAAGCGATCGTTGCAGTTTATTGAACGATCAGAGAAGATTCGTTTTATTGAAGATGAAGCTGGCTTTATAGCCTTGCATTTTGTAAACGCTAGCTCAAGCTCTCGCTTTAAAAATGAGACGATTTTTACGACAAAAGTGATTGCAGAGATTGTTCAGATCGTGGAGTATGATTATGGGATGAAGTTGGATGAGACGTCCATGAACTATGACCGATTTTTGACCCATATACGCTATTTTGTAAGCCGAATTTTTTCAGAAAGTAAAGAAGTAAAAGATGAAACTGATTTATTGCAACATGTAAAGCAATTATATCCGAAAGCTTACCAAACTGGCTTGAAAATCAAGAAACATATTGCTGGTCAATATAAAGTGAAAATTACAGATTCAGAATTGTTATATTTTGTCATTCATATCAATCGAGTGACCACAAGAGAACTAGATTAAATGTTTTGTTACCGAATGGGCAAGACCAAATAAAGATTGAGCCAAATATGGGCTTAGTTTTTATTTGGTCTGTTTTATTTATAAGGAGGAAAAAAATGACTAAGTATCAAGAGCTTGCACAGAATATCGTTGAAAATATTGGAGGAACGTCAAATATTGAGTCTGTAACGAATTGCATGACACGGTTACGATTCGTATTAAAGGATAATACAAAAGTCAAGGAAGATCATCTTAAAGCAACGCCAGGTGTTCAAGGAACAGCCTTAAAAGGCGGACAATATCAGGTGATTATTGGAACAGATGTGGCAAATGTTACGGAAGAAATCAACAAAATGGGGAACTTTGGAAGTGATTCTTCAGAACCAACGTCACCGAAAGAAGAAAAAGTCATCAATCGAGTTTTAGGAGCTATCACCTCAATTTTCCAACCGATTATTCCGGCAATCTGTGGGGCAGGAATGTTAAAAGCTGTTTTAGCTTTACTTGTTTTCTTTGAATTATTAAATGCTGAAGCTCAAACGTATCAGCTTTTAAGTTTACTAGCCGATTCAGCATTTTATTTTCTTCCAGTAATGTTAGCTGTAACAAGTGCACAATACTTTAAAGCAAATCCATTTTATGCAGCGGTTTTAGGCGCAATGCTGATTCACCCAGCTTTTACTGCTATGGTTGCAGCTGGTGAACCTATTTCATTTGCAGGTCTTTCTGTCAGAGCTGTATCCTATGGTTCGGCAGTTGTACCGCCAATTTTGATTGTATGGGCAATGGCGCACATTGAACGTTTAGCAAAAAAAATATCGCCTAATCCTGTGAAGATTTTTCTGGTCCCATTATTGGTTTTCTTGATTACGGCTCCGTTAGCTTGGATCATTATCGGTCCACTAGGAGCATTAGTTGGTGATGTGTTATTAGTAGTCTTTGAATTCTTCAATGAACAAGCACGCTGGGTTTTACCAGTCCTGATGGGGGCGTTCACCCCATTTTTCGTCATGACAGGGATGCATTACAGTTTTATGCCTGTTCAACTAGCACAATATGCCACATTGGGCTATGGAACGTTATTAGGACCGGGAATGTTGGCATCAAATATTGCTCAGTCGGGTGCTTCACTGGCAGTAGCATTAAAAACCAAAGATAAAGTGATGAAGCAAACGGCTTTTTCGGCTAGTACTACTGCGCTATTTGGAATCACGGAACCTGCTTTGTATGGGGTGACGATGAAACTAAAAACGCCTTTATGGGTCGTGGTAGCCTCTGGAGGAGTAGCTGGTTTATGGGCAGGTTTGACCAACATGCGAACTTATGCATCAGCAACTGCAGGTGTTTTGGCGTTGCCAGTCTATTTAACGGATGATCTGTCAAATATCGTTAACGCAGTGATTTGTATTGTTATTGCATTCGCAATGTCCTTTGCACTTACTTTGTTTTTTGTGAATGCAGAAGGAAAGAAAAAAGCAGTAGTGTCTTCACAAAGTCAAACGTTAAATCCGAATCATGTTGCTGAACCACTTCGACCATTACGGACACCTTTAGAGATCAGCAGTCCTTTGGCAGGGGATCGGTTGGCGACTCATGAAATTCCTGATAGTGTATTTGCCAATGAGATCATGGGGAGAACAGTGGCTATTCAACCTAAAAACGGTCAAGTAGTTGCCCCATTTGATGGTGAAGTAGTGACGATTTTTCCCACCAATCACGCAATTGGGATCAAAAATAAGCAAGGAGTTGAGCTGTTGATCCACATTGGAATCGATACGGTCGAACTTGATGGCAAAGGTTATACTGCAGCAATCAAAGTAGGAGATACCTTTAAAAAAGGCGATTTGCTAGTGACTTTTGATCCAGAATATATTACTAGTCAAGGATATTCAACAGTGACACCGATCGTAGTGACAAACACAGCAGATTTTACAGATGTTATTGTCCATTCTGAGGATGGAACCATCAAACAGGGTGATGTTTTAGTATCGATTTTTGAATAAAGAGGGGGCAAATATGGCAAAATTTCCAGAAACTTTTTTATGGGGTGGTGCGATTGCCGCCAATCAAGCGGAAGGTGCCTATAACGAAGATGGCAAAGGATTTTCCATTCAAGATTTCTTATCAAATGGAGTCACAAGGCCACTAGATCCTGAGCTAAATCCGCAAAACTTAAAATTAGAAGGCATCGATTTTTATCATCGTTATCGAGAAGATATTCAAATGTTCGCCGAGATGGGCTTTCAAGTTTTACGTTTCTCGATTGCTTGGACACGGATTTTCCCTAATGGCAATGAAGAAAAGCCAAATGAAGCTGGATTGCAGTTCTATGAAGAGGTGATAGATTGCTGCGTATCTCATGGGATCGAACCGCTAATTACACTTTCTCATTATGAAACACCTTATTTCCTTACAAAAAGATACGATGGTTGGCGTAATCGGGCATTGGTAGACTACTTTGATCATTTTTGTCGGACTGTGTTTACTCGTTACCAAGGGAAAGTGAAATATTGGTTAACTTTCAATGAAATCAATGCGCTTTGGAATTTTCCCTTAATGGGAGCAGGAGTGATGACAGAAAAAGATTGCTTATCTAAGCAAGATCTCTTTCAAATAGCACATCATGAGCTTGTTGCCAGTGCTCAAGCAGTCAAAACCGCCCATGAGATTGATCCACAGATGCAGGTAGGGAATATGGTGTTAGGGATCTATAATTATCCGATGACTTCAAACCCGAAAGACACATTGGCTGTTTTGGAGGCGGATAAAAACTTAAACTATTTTATGGATGTTCAAGCTCGTGGATATTATCCTAATTGGATCAAAAGAGAATGGCAGAGGTATAATGCAACTATTGAGATGGAACCTGACGATCTCGAATTATTAAAAAATACCGTTGATTTTATATCGTTTAGTTATTATATGTCCCGATGTGTTTCTGCTACGCCTGAAAAGTACCAACAGGGAAAAGGAAATATGACAAACGTTCTAAAAAATCCCTACCTTGATGAAACGGAGTGGGGATGGGAGATTGATCCAGACGGATTACGTATTCTCTTAAACCTTTTTTCGCATCTCTATCAGTTGCCACTTTTTATCGTTGAAAATGGTTTAGGTGCTGTTGATCAGTTAATTGAAATTGACGGAGAATTAACCGTTGTTGATGATTATCGCATCAATTATTTAAATGATCATCTATCAGCCGTTGCTAAAGCCATCGATGATGGTGTCAATGTATTGGGTTACACCATGTGGGGGTGTATTGATTTAGTAAGTGCTTCGACCGCAGAGATGAAAAAGCGTTATGGGTTCATTTATGTAGACCGATACGATGATGGAACTGGTTCACTCAAACGGTATCGAAAAAAATCCTTTGATTGGTATCGCGAAGTGATTGTCACCAATGGGGGAACCATTGGTTGAAATACCGTTAGTAAATAAAGAAAGCATTGCCGATCCAGCAAATGGAAGGCAATGCTTTTTGTCGTTTATTGTATCCATTGATTCGACGGGTAAGCCGATCAGCGGTTATTGTCGTACGATTGATCAAAAGGGGAAAAAGAAGGTGAAAAGAGCAGCATCAATGATGCCACTCCATGGAGTTTTCGATTTCATTGGTATCAGAATCCAGTTGTTCAGAAACGATGGTAAAGCCGTTTTTGAGATAAAACGCAATAGCAGCTGTATTTTTTTTGTAGACATTCAGAGTCAGCTTCTCGTGTTCTGCTTGTGCTTTTTGTAAAAGCTGCTTGCCAATGCCGTGGGCACGATAGTCTTTCAAAACGAAAATACCCGCGATATAATCATCCATCATCCCGATGAAGCCGACGGGCTGATCATCCACCGAATAGGTGTAGATAAGGGCATCGGCAAAGGCTTTTTTCACAAAGTCATAGTTATCTTGCCAATGGGCAGCTGAAATAAAGTCATGGGCATCCAAATTACTTTGCAGCCAAATCTGGGCGATGGTTTCTAATTCAGAATCGGTAAATTGGGTCACTTGTTGTATCATGAGAACCTCCGTTTTTTTATTCAGTATAGCATAGGTCACCTGTTGTTTGCTTTAAATCGCGGCCCTTTTGTAGGCAGTCGGTCAGGAAACGAGCTATTGATAAGTAACGAAGGTTAAATGACGAAGAAAAGCAATCTTTTTCGTTGAAATATTCTAACAATTTTGTTTCAGCTAGATGTCAATTTCTTTCAGCCAGATGTTATTTCTGTGAAAACAGCCCCAAGAATGAAATCTTTCGGTATGCTAGAGAAAGCGAGAAGACACATCTAGTTAAGGAGAAAAAATGAAAAAGACACTTTTGGTTGCAAGTTCACTTGTTTTGCTGACGCTGCCTGTCGTGACGGTATCCGCAGACAGCTTTGATCAGAAGATCCAGCAGCAAAATGAAAAAATCAATGACATAAAAAATGAATCCACCTCATTAGAATCACTGAAACGTTCCACAGAGGCAGAGATTCAATCGATTGAAGTAGAAATCCAAGCAATCCTACAAAAGAAAACGACGACGGAAGAAGAAGTCAATGCCTTGGCACAAGAGATCCAACTCCTTGAAGAAAAAATCATCAAGCGCACAGAAGTACTGGCGAATCAAGCGCGTGACATTCAAACGTCGGAACCTTCCAATCGTTTGTTCCAAAAAATCGTTGATGCGGAGTCCATCGGAGAAGCCATTCAGCGGGCGATCGCTTCAGTAACGATCATGAATGCCAGCAACAGCATCGTCGAACAACAGCAAGAAGATATCGCAACGAGTCAGAAATTGGAAAAAAAGTTGCAGGAACAACTGGTTGCGATCGAAGAGCAGTCAAACGCATTGCAAGGAAAACAAGCGGAATTAGCTGATGTCAAATTGAATCAAGAAGTTGCACTAGCCGACCTTGCCCTGGCGTTGAACACCGAAGAAGAGAAAAAAGACCAATTAGAAGCAGATCAGGCAGAAGCAAAACGGCAACGAGAAGCAGCGTTGAAGCAACTGGCTGAGCAAGAAGCACAAGAAGCACAAGCGCGCAAAGAAGCAGAAGAAGCAGCAAAACGCCAACAAGCAGCAGAAGCCCAATCAGCTGAAGCTGCTGAAAATTCTGCCGTTCAACAAGCAGCCGTGGCAGCGGCACAACCGAAGACGGAAGCCGCAGTGGCGCCAGAATCACCAGTGTCGACAGATAAACCAGCAGCTACTCCTGCACCTGTGGAGCAAGCAGCTGAGCCAAAAGAACAGGCAAGCACAGGTGGATGGCAAATGCCAGTCGATTCGGTTCATATTTCGAGTCGCTTTGGGTATCGCACAGATCCAACAGGGGCATCAGGAAATCAACATAATGGCATCGACTTTACTGGTGGTACCGGAACGCCGATTTATGCGATCCAAGCCGGCGAAGTCGTCGAAGCGGGCTATGGTCCGTCAACTGGTAACTATGTGATCATCAAACATGCCAATGGCGTTTACAGCTACTATATGCACTTTAGTACATTGCCGGCTGTTTCGGTCGGGCAAAGTGTCTCTGCCAGACAATATGTTGGCGGTATGGGAACGACAGGGAATTCAACCGGCGTCCATCTACATTTAGGGATGTCAACAAGCTTATGGTCAGGATTCTTTGATCCGGCACCAGAATTAGGCTTATAATAGTCAGAAAATCCGCAGAAGCGAACAGGCTTCTGCGGATTTTTTTGGTTGCTCTTCTTTTACGAGGGCTTGATTGGCTCAGCGCCAAAAACGGGTCATCTTCGCTTTGTCTTTCAGATTGAAAGCGATCATGTTCTCAATCAATGCTTGATCGATTGGCTCAGTCCACTTGATGCGAAAAATGTTATCCGTATGGCTGTAGCCAGCTTTTTCGATGGCATCGGTAAACTGTTCAAGACACTTGGTTTCAGGGGAGACAGAAAAATGCGGTTTTGAAACGCTGAAACCGATAATAAAGGTCTCATGGGCGGTGAACATCGGCTGATTCCACTTAATGACTGGGACAAGGTCAGGAAATTTCTTGGTAATAGCGGCAAATAAGGCACGCAGTTTTTCTTGCTTTACTGGATCTTCAATGCTAGCTAAGTAAGTTTCTAATACATCCATTGGGAGGATCTCCTTTCGTTTTAAGGAACGAGTATAGGGAATGTCGATTAATAAAAATAACGCATGTTCGAAATCAACTATTTTGTTACTTAGAGTGTACTGTAAAGTTTGTAAGTTTACAAACCTGTTGCCTTGCGTGGGGGATAAAGCCTTCAGAAACAAATATTTTTTGCAAAAGTAATGCTAAAAATAACTTTTTTTCTGCTCGAACAAAAGCCAAACATCAGGAACATTCCAGTATTATCCTGCACGGTTCCTTGAGATCGGCTTAACTTTTTAGAAATAACATATGAAAAAGCAGGTTATTTTCAGAGAACACTTTCAAAAAGAAATCGGTTGCATTCAACAGGAATTCTGCTAGAATATAACTTGTTCGAACAAGTTGTTGAGCGAAAGCAAAAAGAAAGGAGGAGGACTTGTGACCAAAAGGAAACCGGTAACCCAAGCAGCCAAGAAAGAATATGCAAACAAAAGTATGCGGTTTAATCGTTTTTTACTTTTTCGTTATATGACTGCGATCTTTTTCTTTGTCAATCTTTATTGGACCATATTGAGTCTGTCTCAATGGACATGGGCTGGTTTGATTCCCATTGCCTTATTGATCGTTGATGGACTTATACTTATTGAACAAACTCAAAAATATTGGCAGCAATCGAATCGTTTACTGGTGACAAAAATCGGGTATTGGCTCCAGTTCGGTGTCAATCTGATTGCAATTCTATTTATTTTGATCGGACAGCAAGCAACATTGATTCCTTTTATGAATCAATCGGGTAGAGGCATCTTACTTGCCTTGTTTACTGTCGGCATGATGGCGTGCTTGTTCATCCAGCGTAAAGCCTGGTTGATCGAGCATGATCGCGACAAGTATTTCACGTATTTGACTACATTTGAAACACAAGGAGGAACAGTCAATGGATTCAGAAAATAACAAAATGTTTGCCTTCTTGGACCGCTACTTAATGGGGCCAATGGGGAAAATCTCACAATTACGGATCGTTCGTGGGGTCATGGCAGCCGGGATGGCGTCGATTCCTTTCACTATCGTAGGATCAATGTTCTTGATCATCAGCGTTTTGCCACAAAGTTTTCCTGTATTAGAGGGCATTTGGAGTACATCATTTGATAAAGTAGTTAATCTCTATATGCTGGGTAATACTGCAACAATGGGGATTTTAGCACTATATTTTTGTATTGTTTTTGGATATGAGTATACCAAGATTCAAGCACAAGAAGAAAAACTTGTTTTAAGCCCAGTCAATGGAGCATTACTTTCTATGATGGCGTTCTTTATGTGCTTGCCGCAATTAGTCTTTGAAGGCGGAGTAGCCACGCTAGTTGAAGTGATTTCTGACGATCAGAAAATCATTAATGGTTGGGAAATCGGTGGAGGCGTTACTCGTTTAGGAACAACTGGGATCTTTACAGCGATCATCATGGCGATCATTGCCGTAAAAATCTACGCATTCTGTGTGAAACGCAATATTGTCATCAAAATGCCTGATACAGTACCTACAGGTGTTTCTTCCTCATTTACTGCTTTGATTCCTACAGCCCTAATCGCACTCACTGTAATCGTCATCAATGGTGCATTAGTCGCAATGGGCACAGATATTTTCAAAGTCATTGCGATTCCGTTTAGTTTCGTGACGCAATTGACCAGTACCTGGATCGGACTACTTGTTATCTACTTCTTCATGCATGCATTATGGATCGTCGGTATTCATGGGGCAACGATCGTGACCTCATTCTTGACGCCAATCGTGTTGTCAAATATGGTGGAAAACCAAAATGGTGCCAACATTGCCTTTGCGGGTGAGTTTAACAATAGTTTTGTTACGATCGGTGGTTCAGGAGCGACATTAGGAATGGTGATCTTTATCGCCTTCTTTGCAAAATCAGCGCAGTTAAGTGCTTTAGGAAAAGCAGCGATCGTGCCGTCCTTCTTCAATATCAATGAACCGATTTTGTTCGGGATGCCAGTGGTATACAACCCGTACACAGCGATTCCATTCTTCTTAGCACCGATGGCTTCAATGTCCGTTGCTTATTTTGGCATCAACCTAGGCTTTGTTAACCCACCGATTGCTCAAGTAGCGTGGCCGACGCCAATTGGCTTATCTGGCTTTATTGGTTCAGGTGGTGACTGGCGTGCCTTTGTTTTAGCAATCATCTGTGCAGTCGTTGCTTTCTTGATTTGGTTCCCATTCATCAAAATGTATGATGGCAAATTATACAAGGACGAACAAGCAAACGCAACGAAGGCATAATCAATCCGTTTTTTGATAAGCCGGCTATGAAAAATAGCTGGCTTTTTTTACGCCAAAGATGATAATAGTAGTAGAGAATCCGAAGGAAAGGAGTAGGCAAATGACGAAACTCAGTATTGAAGACTTAGCAGCAGAATTGATCAGAAAGATTGAAGCCGGTGACATTGGAAATGAGCAGGGGAAGATGCCCAGTGAACGAGAGCTTTTGGCGATTTATCCAGTTTCTCGTTATACGTTACGCCAAGCCCTCAATAAATTGAGCAAGATGGGTTGGATCTATCAAATGCAAGGGCGAGGCTCTTATATTCGATTTCAGAGCAACCAAAAACCCACCGTTGAACAAGGAGATCTTGGCTTCAATGAAGACTTGACGCGAGGTGAGAAAAATATTCGAACAGTTAAAGCCTCAAAACGACTGGTCAAGGCAGCCGATGCGTTGTTTCTCCCTAGTCATAAACAATTTGCGAAAGATCAACACTTTATCGAAGTTCAACGGTTTCGCACGCTAGATGACAAACCGTATTTAATTGAACGTTCCTATTATATTCCTGAAATCGTAGGGGAGATCTCCGAAACGATGATGGATGGGTCGATGTTCCAAGCTTTGGCAGAAGAAAAACAACTGACAGTTGCCTTCATCGACAAGTTTATCCAGAGCAAACCGTTAACGAAGGAACAAGCTGCCTTCTTTCATTTAGAAGAAGGCATGCCAGCATTGATTGTAAGGGATGATAGTTATTTAAGAAATGGCGAACTATTGGCATTTTCGATGATTCATTATGATTATCGGATGGCAACCCTGTATATGCACAAAAAGATAATACTTTAAGTTATTAACAATGTAAATCGACTAAAAACGATAGCAAGCATGGTCTTTGTTCCCCTCGTTTTTTCGTGCTAGACTAAAATCATCAGCAACTTATAGCAACTGACACCTAAGGGTTGAGAATTTAGCGTCTAAAACGAGGAAAAGAAGGGATGTGCCGTAATGGCAGCAACAGCTAAAGAAACCAAAGTACATGATGTATTTGAATCGATTGCTTCCCGTTATGATCGAATGAACGGTATTATCTCTTTTCAGCTACACAAACGGTGGCGCAAGGATACAATGAAACGAATGGCAGTGCCGCTAGGTGCTGAAATATTAGACCTCTGCTGCGGAACTGGAGACTGGGCATTTGCTTTAAATGAAGCAGTCGGTACGACAGGACAAGTAACAGGTGTTGATTTTAGTGAAGAAATGTTAACGGTTGCCCAAGAAAAAGCACAGAAAAAACAGCAAACGCAAATCCTGTGGCAGACCGGCAATGCGATGGCATTAAGCTTTCCAAACGAGAGTTTTGATTATGTGACCATTGGTTTCGGCTTGCGAAATGTCGCTGATCGTCAACAAGTCTTAGCGGAGATTCACCGGGTCCTGCGCCCAAGCGGGAAAATCGTTTGTTTAGAAACGTCGCAGCCGACGTTGATTGGTTGGCGGCAGTTGTTCACCTTTTATTTTCACTATGTCATGCCCTTTTTTGGCAAACTTTTCGCAAAAAGTTACCAAGAATACTCTTGGCTACAAGAGTCAGCACGGGATTTTCCTGATAAAGAAACGTTAGCAAATGAATTTCAAGCAGCGGGTTTTGGCATACTACAAGTCAAAAGTTATGCAGGGGGAGCAGCAGCTATGCACATGGGGATCAAAACTCAAAACTGAGAACGCTCCTTGATTAAAAAAACACGAGTAAATGAAAGAGACCATCGAACGGATCGATGGTCTCTTTGCGTTGAGCAATTCAGAAAGTTTCTACTAGTTATTTTTTCTTTGGTTCTAACACGATGTTGGTATACAGCCAGATGGTCACCATGTAATAAACGGCATAGAGCGCGATAAAGATGCCAAAAGGTAGCCAGAGGTTATGATACGGATCGATCATCAACGTCGTGAACATTTGGAGACCGAATAAGACATGGATCATGCCTAAAATACCGGGAACTAGGAACAAGACGCCGATTTCTTTACGAATCGATCCTTTCAGCAAGCTAGTTCGTGTACCGATTTTTTTCAACATAGCGTAACGTTGAATGTCACTGTTTGCGCCAGAAAGAATTTTAAACATCAAGCAGCTAGCTAACATCGTTAAGAAGGCGATTCCTAAGAAGAAGCCCATGAACTCAAAGCCGGAAAAAATACCGTTGTAAGTATCATAGACAAATACTCGTTGAGTGAAATTCATATCCGGCGTTTCAGAAGAATTTGCTGTTTGATTTTCTTGAGCCAATTCATGCAATGCCTCGTAGTTGGACTGAAAATCTTTGACTTGTATCATGCGTAAACTTGATTCAGGATCACTCAAGCGATCAAAGTCTGCTTGATCAACAATTTTAATTTCTTTACTACGTTGATCTGGTAGCAAATATTGACGTAACTGATCTTGTTGAGTAGGATCGGTTGCTAATTGTTCACCAGTAACCTTGGTGTAATGAACATCAACACTGAGGTTGTCGTAAACAGAGGTCAATAAGTTCGCATAATCAAATTCTTCTTTTACAAAGTAAATGCTATCACTACTTTCCTTCAACGTATAATTGACATCTGTGGTTGGCTTTAACGCAGTGATCTTTTCATCTGAAACGGCTTGTGCATTGTTTAAATATAAGTCGTAAGGGGCTGCTGTTTTTGCCATGATCGGAATTTGGTTTTTAAAGCCAAGACCTACAGTCAAAGCACCTAAGGCTAAAGCAAAGAGCATTGCCACCATTGAAAGCATCTGAGTATAATCACGAATTCGGAAGCTTAACTGGGAGAGCGTGAAATTGTTTAGTCGTTTTAATGCGATCCCATCCGATTTCTTCAAAAGACCTAAGATCGTGATTATCACTGATCGGAAAACAAGATAGGTACCCAAAACAATCGTTACGAGGGCGATGCCGATGCCAATCAATTGGAATTTTAACAAATCGCTCATCATATAATAGCCAATCGCTAAAGAGCAGATCCCTAACACTGTCTGCAAGAGCAATAAAATAGGCCGTTGTTTTGCCTGAGCAGGCGTGCTTGTTTCACGAAGCAGTGCCAATATGGATTTTTTGGCAATGGCCCGTGCATTGAAAATAGCAGCAATCAGAAAGAGCACGGAGAAGAAAATGACGGTCACTACTAATGCTTGAGGACTAAACGCCGCATAGTGACTGATTTGCAAGTTCAATTGATTCACTAGTAAGGTATTCACGCCACTTGCCAAGCCAATCCCTAACAAAGAACCAACAGCAGTAGCTACGATCCCGACTAAGAAGGTTTCGATAAAAATCATCTGGGCGATTTTACGTCCCTTAGCACCAAGCATCATAAACATTGCATAGTCTTTTTGCCGCATTGCCATCAAAAATGAGTTGGCATACAAAATATAGGCAAAAGTGATGATTCCTAGTAATACAGACCCAAAGCGAAAGACGAAAACCACCATACTAATGATTGAGTTGCTTTTTAAAAAGGCTTCATTGCTGGCCATTGATTCGAACATATAGAAGATGGCTGAGGCCATGACTAAACCAGAAAAGAGGACGATATAATCCTTCAACCGGCCTTTGATTCCGGTAAGTGATAATTTCCAAAGCATGTGTTCTTCCTCCTTATTGTTCCAAGTTTCCTAGAATGACAAGGATCTTGCGGTAAAATTCTTCGCGGCTTTGATCCTCTCGTTTAACTTCTTGATGGATCTTTCCGTCTTTGATAAATAAAATACGTTGGCAATAGCTGGCGGAAAGAGGATCGTGGGTCACCAATAAAATCGATACTTGGTCATTGGTATTCAAATCATCCATCATATTCAATAAATCTTTGGCGCTTTTTGAATCTAAGGCACCTGTGGGTTCGTCGGCAAAAAGAATCGTTGGTTCTGTGATCAAGGCTCGAGCAGCTGCCACCCGTTGTTTTTGCCCACCGGAGATTGCTGCTGGATATTTGTCGAGAATATGGGTGATAGACAAACGTTCTGCAACAAGTTTGATCCGTTGTTGGATCATTTTTGGTTTGACTCCTTGCAATGATAGGGGAACGGCAATGTTTTCTGACGCTGTTAAGTTTTCTAAAAGATTAAAATCTTGGAAGATGAACCCTATCTCGCGGCTGCGAAAATCTGCTAAGGCATCGCCTTTAAGTTTCGTGATATCGTTGTTGTTGATGCGGATCGTACCGTTTGTTGGATGATCCAAGGTTGAGAGGATATTTAGTAGGGTAGATTTTCCTGAACCAGAAGCCCCCATGATTCCGATAAATTCGCCTTTTTCAATATCAAAGCTGATGCCTTTTAAGGCTTCGGTTTGTTTTTCGTTGGCTTTTCCGTAAACTTTGGTCAGTTCATCTGCTTGAATAATTTTTTCCATGACTGAGTTACGCTCCTTTTAATTGAGTTAATGCTTTCGCTGGAATATCTTTTTCTTTGACCTCTTCATAGCTAGTCACGCCTTTTTTCTCATTCCAAGTAAGTTTTAGATAGGCTTCTTTACGCAAAGGACGCTCTTGGAAGCCATTGAAATCAAGGGTTTTGCTTTTCCCATTTTCGTCATATCCAGGCAATTCATAGTGGTATTGGGTAAAGACATTACCGTTGTCATCTTTAGAAGTCGTTTTTTCACCATCTGTCGTGATTTGAACATAATAGCTATCGCCTCCCATGATGACTGATTCAGCAATTTGCAATGCACCGAATCCAACAAGTACGACAACTGCCAGTCCAATCAAAAATTTTTTCATCAATAGGTCACCTCGTTTTTTATTATGATGAAAGTATAACGCTAGTTTTCTGAAAAGTAGTGTGAAAAATCTATCAATAAACTTTCAATTTTGTCACGACGAACGAACAAAAAACGTTTCTGAATTGTGGGGTTCACAAAGCAGAAACGTTTTATGCTAATTGCTCTTCAATTGTATTTTTTGCGAAACAGTTCAACGACTAAGTGTCCCTCATCATACATTATGGCGGCTTCATCGATCATCAAACCCAGTAAATAGTAGTCTTTTTCTTCATGGATCGTTTGGTGACCGCCTAATAATTCAACATAATAGTTTTCTAAAGTACTGTCTCTTGGGGTATTTAGCATTTCGATAAAATGTTCTAAATCAGAGGGCTGTTCTGGGAAAGGACCTTCGACGACTGCTTTGAACCCCTCTGCTTCAAAGGCCATCTCACTTGTTATCTTTTGACAGTCATGGGACAAAAAGTAGGTGACCACTTCATCGACGATTCGTCGTGCCCGTTCTTTTTCAATCATTTTTTCTCCGCCTTCTGATTTGTTGGTATTCATCTAACAATGGTACCATTGCTGCTGCTACAAATCCACTGGAAAAACCATTATTGTATAAGTTCAATCCACCGTGTAAATAGGTGATGTTGGTGACTAGCGCTGCATGGACGATTCCAGCTAAGACACCAGCTATCGGACCATAGTAACCACTGATAGGAGCCAGACTTGTGCCGAAGATCGCTGTTAATAATAAGCTGAAGGTCGATATATCAGATGTCAAACCGACTTTGGTTGCTAAAACTACACCGATCATGACAGGTAAACTATTCTTCCAGTGATTCCCAAAGGCACTGAAGCCGATCACGGTCAGCACTGCCCCTAATAGGGGACCAGAAAGTTCGCCTTGGAGCAGAAAAATAAAGACTAGCATCAAGAGCCCCATCATTGCCATGTTCATCATGGTGACGCCAAGAGAAAAAATCGTGACATAATCAGTCATTAGTTTCCCTGATGTTTTGAAGAGGTCTCTTAAGCCTTTGAGAGATCGGTGGTTTAAAAAATAACCGATAAGAAACAAGGAGAAACAAAGGATGAGCAAGAAAGCCGTCAAGTAATAGTGGTATTCAGTCGTCAATTGTTTGTTTGAATAGACCTCCATGTCGAACAAGCGTAAAAAACTAGTGAAAAACATGGTAATAATTCCAGTGGCAAACCCAATATTGTACAAAGAAAATCCTTGATGGAATTGCAAAAATTGTGCTGCCAGAGGTGGCAATGTTAAGCCAATCAAAACGCCAACCCCATAACCTAGCGCGATTCCTAGTGGCAAAGGTAATCCTAAGCCAAATGCTAAGTAACTAATGACTGGCGAGGCTGCACTGCCAAATAAAGCAACCAGTGAATATTGGGTAGAAGGACGCTGCTGTATGTAAGAATATAAGTAGACACCCAAGGGAATGGGGATCGAGTTAAAGAGGTTTTTTCCGAAAAAAGAAAAGCCGGATATGGTGAAGAAAGCAGCGATCATCGGACCACTAATAATGGTTCCTTGCTTTTTAGCCAATAGGATACTGATCAAGGTCAATAAGCCGCTATTTAAAAAGGCGCTTCCAAGATTGCCGATTGCAAAATAATCTGAAATTAAATTGCTAGGGGCATTCAAAATGGCCAACGATCCTTGCCACAATGCTTGGGGAGGCGAGGCGAATAAGCCAATAAGAATCAAGGCGATGCTATACGCCAAAAGCAAGCGCTGGGTTAAGAGCTGCGAAATGGGTGCGAAAGGTTTCGATTTTGTTTGTAAGAAAATTCGTTTGTCTGACATAATTTCAATGAACGCTCCTTTTTTTCATAGTATCACATCTTTTCTCATCAAAGAAGGGTTTCCTGACAGTTTACGGCAGCCTCTTTTTTAAGGAAGATGAGAAGAATAGTCTGAATAAAAGAAAAAATTAAGAACTTTTAGAGAAAAAATAATAGCGATTTAGTAAGAATTCTAGCGGTTTTTTCAATATTTTCATTACCTAGTGAAATTATTGACAGAAAGAATTTTGCGAAAATTGTTATAATTTAGTTAATCTCGTTCAGATTTTCTAATAAAAAAGCCATTTTAAGATAAAAAAAACTGTTTGCTTGGTTTTTTTATCAGTGAATCATAAATGAGGGGATTTAATAAGGAGGAAGAGTATGAAGAAAACGAAGTTTGGCATGATCACTTTATTGGCAGCGCTTGTTTTAGGTGCGTGCGGACAAAGTAATGAAGGTGGAACAGGAGCCACAGATACAGGAGAGTCGTCATCAGACGCGGCAGCATCAGATATCAGCACCTTACCGTTAGCGGTAGTCAATGATGATGAAGTGATTGAAGGTGGCGTTCTAGACGTTGCTGTTGTAATGGACACCCAGTTCCAAGGATTATTCCAATGGGAGTTCTATCAGGATGCCTATGACCGTGACTTTATGTTGCCAAGTCATGAATATCTATTCTTACAAGATGAGGACTTCAAGATTATTGATGGAGGACCTGCAGACTTAGACTTGGATGTCGAAAACAATAAAGCGACGATCACATTGCGTGATGAACTAAAATGGTCAGACGGGGTAGATGTCACAGCAGAAGACGTTATTTTCTCTTATGAAGTCATTGGTCATCAAGATTATGATGGCGTTCGTTACAACAATGACTTTACGAATATTGTCGGAATGGAAGAATACCATAGCGGAGAAGCGGATACCATCTCGGGAATTACAGCAGTCAGTGATAAAGTTGTTGAAATTGAATTTAAAGAAATGCATCCTGGTATGCAACAATCTGGAGGAGCAATCTGGAATTCTGCACTAGCAAAACATACATTTGAAGGTATTGAAGTAGCAGATATGCCTTCTAGTGATCCTGTACGAACGAATCCAGTTGGTTTTGGTCCTTACAAAATGAGTAATATTGTACCTGGTGAAACCGTAGAGTATGTTCCAAATGAACATTATTATGGCGGAACACCAACATTAGAAAAAATTGTGATGCGCAATGTACCATCTGCATCAATCAATGAAGCCCTAAATGCAAAACAATATGATTTAGTATTGAAAATGCCAACAGATACCTTTGATACGTATCAAGATATGGATGGCTACCAAATGTTAGGTCGACCAGAACAATCCTATACGTATCTTGGTTTTAATTTAGGAACATGGAATGACGAAACAAATAGTGTTGATTTTGATCCAAACGCAAAAATGGCCAACAAAGCATTGCGTCAAGCAATGGGCTATGCCATCGATAATGATGCGATTGGTGAGCGTTTCTACCATGGCTTGCGTTCAAATGGTACAACATTGATCCCGCCAGTTTATGGTAGTTTGCATAGCACTGATGTTGAAGGCTACCACTTAGATATGGATAAAGCAAATCAACTCTTAGATGATGCTGGCTTTATTGATGTGGATGGCGATGGCTTCCGTGAAGACCCAGATGGCAACAAGCTGACCATTAATTTTGCTTCAATGTCGGGTGGAGAAGTGGCGCAACCATTGGCGGATTACTATGTCCAACAATGGCAAGAAATCGGTTTGGATGTTCAATACTCAACAGGACGTTTGATTGACTTCCAAGCATTCTACGACAAACTGAAAAATGATGATCCAGATATCGATGTTTTCCAAGCTGCTTGGTCTACTGGTTCTGATCCATCACCAACTAGCTTATGGGGACCAAACTCAGCCTTTAACTATACTCGTTACGAGTCTGAACGTAATACAGAGTTGTTAGCTGCTATCGATTCAAATGATTCATTCGATGAAGAAAAACGTAAAGAAGCATTTGACGCGTGGCAAGAATATGCATTTGAAGAAGCATTTGCTATTCCAACCTTGTACCGTAACCAAGTATTGCCGATCTCTGATCGGGTCGCAAACTTCACTTGGGCATATGATCCAGATCATAACCCATGGGCGACTATTGGGGTTACTTCAGAATCTCGTTAGTCGGGAAGCTAAACCATAAGAATAGTCGTAGACTCTGTTTTCTGACAGACGGACCCGTACCAGTACCAGTTAGGCCTATGGGCCTAACTGTTTTTTTGTGTAGAAGTATAGAGTATGCCTGTCTGAAAAAACGTCCTTTAGATGGCAGACAGGGAGTATAGGAAAGCACGAAGCGCTGAAAACTAAATGGAGATGCTCGTCACAGCATAAATCAGATTTTTTAAATCGATGTTATGATTCTGATACCCGGCTTGTTCGATAACGATTAAGCTGTTTCTTAACACTTCTTTGTTTAATTGAGAAGATTGTAAGTACGAATAGATCTCTTGATACAACACTTGATGGATTTTTAAATAAAAATAAAGAGGTGTATTAGGCAAGGGATGAGACAAGAGCAGAAACTTGTTAAGCAAGTAGGAATCCTTATTCTCGCTGGCGAATGCACAGCCGTTTAAGATCACGACACTTAACAGATTTGCATAAAAGGGATCATTGGCATAGCGAAGAATTTTTTGATTCCATGGTCTAAATAATAGCTGATGGTTTCTTGGTCAAAAATAAATAACAAATTGGAGAACAGATTCAGTTCAAAGCGTCCCCATGTTTCGATATCGAACAAATATTGCTTCACTAATTCAACTTCTTTCGAATACGCTTGCTGATTCTTAAGAAATGATTCTCGATTGAGCAGTAACAGGCCTTGGATATACAAAGAATAATAAAAAAAATTTTGTGTCTCAAAGTAACGTTCTTCTAGGCTCGTCAAGTAATCAAGGGTGAGTGTTCTGTCATAATAACGGGTATAGAAGTCTTGTACGAGCTGTCGTTTTTGATCCGTGGCTTCGCTGTCAAGAAGCAGACTAAACTCATGAACTGTGATATTCATCTTATCTAAATAATCAAACAGGGTTTGTGAAGAGAGGTTTGTTTTACGATTTTCGAAAGAAGAAAGGGTGGTACGAGAGGAAATACCTTCGGCAAGCATGGCTTGCGAGATTTTGCGATCCGTGCGCAGTTTTTTGATTAAAGAGCCTTGCTGTTTCATGGGGGACCTCCTTAACTGTGACGCATTTCTGAACAATGTGATTTTAATAACATGTTATCAAATATAATAGGGTATAGCAAATAATAAAGGAGGTCGTTTTTCATGGAATTTGAACCATTTGGTCCTTGGGAAATCAACCCATTTAAAAACTAGTACAGGCTTTCATTTAGATACTTATCATTGAATAATCAGTGACAGATTGATGAATGAAATTTCGTTTAGCTCCTGCTTTTTTCGCGGCGAACTGCGAACATTCTAAGCAGGAAAGAGAAGATCTTGAAGAATCGAAAGGTTATTTGATTGATTCCCCCACTCAAAGAGACCTTTTCGTTTGTGGAAGTCATGAAACGCATGAATCGCGCAAGGTGGTCAGTCCCATTGAATGTCTGTCATGCACCAGACCTTCCCCAATTTTCTGATTCTTTGTGATTGATTGTCTTTCAAGCATCATACTTCCAGCTATGACCGTAATGCACGAAGATTACGGTTTTTTTTGTGATCTTATTGTGCTACACAGTAAACCGTTTATTTCAAGTGAACTAAAAGACCAAAGCTAGACAAGAAATTCAGTGAGAAAGATAGTGAAAAAAAGTCAAAAACAAAAAAAGAAAAACGTTTGCAAAAAAAGTGTTGACATTTTTTCTCAGAATGAGTACTATTATCTCAACGGAACACGAGAGTGTTCTCATTACTGGATTCGTTACTGTTCGGCAGGCAAGACCAGAGGAAAAAAGTGCGTTGATTACCCAAAATTTTCTTGGGTTGTACACTTTTTTGCTTTGGTCTTCTTTTTTTGCTCAATAATTTCTATTCGCTAAAAAAGAACCGGTTCCAAGGTAAGATCCAGTCATTGATCATCGAAGGAGGGGAGAAGAGGAGCGCCAATGAACTGCCAGCTAGGTTTGAATAATTTTTGCATCATTGTATGGTACAGTTAGTACTCTTATCACTTAGGGGCAATTCAGAGAAAAAAATAAAAGACCTTCTGCATAGAAGACAAGCCATGTATGGTATTGAGCGGGCTATGCTGATCAAGGAGGATCGTTCGTGAAGATTATCAAGAGGATCAACAACAATGTTGTACTTTCAAAAGAAGATGAAGTTGAAGTGATCCTAATGGGAAAAGGGATCGGCTTTCAAACGAAACCGGGTGACCTGATTCCGGCTGAGCGAATCGAAAAAAAATACTACCCAGAAGATGACTTGACAGTGGAACATATGTCGAAAGTCATGACGAAGGCTGATGAAAAACAAATGGCCGTGATTTATGAAATCGTGCGTCTTTTTCGGGAAAGTGTTGGAACCGATTTCAATCCGAATGTTTATTTCACACTGATGGATCATATCTTGTTTGCCATCAGTCGTCAAAAGCAAGACATTGTTTTGACCAATCCCATGCACTGGGAAATCAAGAAGATTTACGCCAAAGAATATGCGGTCAGTCTTCAAGCGGTGGAGTTGATCCGCAAAGAGCTGTACCCAGATTTTTCACAAGAAGAAGCTGCTTTTATTACCTTGCATTTCGTCAATGCGCAAATTGAAAAAAGCGCCAATCAAAGTGCCTATGAGCACACCGAGTTGACCAACAATATTTTACGGATCGTTAAGTATAGCATGAACATCGAGTACGATGAGAATTCTTCCTACTTCCAACGGTTTGTGACCCACATTCGCTATTATTTAATTCGACAAAGTCAAGAAAAAGAAGAGCCAGTATTGGCTAATCCGATGATTGCCTTGGCTTTCAGCAGCTATCCGAAAGAAAAAGAAACCGCAGATTCGATCAAAGAATACTTATTTGAACAAAAGGGCTGGCATGTCAACGATATGGAATTGATGTATTTGATTCTGCATATCGGCAACTTAGCCGCTCACTCAAAATTGACTTAAGAATGGAAATGGATTCGTTACAGTTCGGCTGGCAAGACCTGCACTTTCTTACAATACTCGTTGAGTAGATCCGTCTCGTTTTTTATGGGTGATACTCTTGCTTGTTTATTGTAGAAATGGCCGGTCTTTTTATTTTTATTAAATGATCTATTAAAAAGGAGAAATCAAAATGGCAAAATATACTGAATTAGCACAAGACATTTTGGCCCACGTTGGCGGCAAAGAAAATGTCTCTTCTGTAAAACACTGTGTGACACGCTTGCGGTTCCACTTAAAAGACGAAAGCAAAGCCGATACCGATTATTTGCAAAAACGTGACGGTGTTGTAACAGTCGTCAAAGCAGGTGGACAATACCAAGTGGTTATCGGCAATCATGTACCAGACGTCTATGATGAAGTGTTGAAAGTTGGCGGATTAGCCGATGGTGGCAGCCTTGATATCGATGAAGGTGACGAAAAGAAAGGCAGTTTGTTTGATCGCTTTATCGATGTCATCTCAAGTTTGTTTCAACCGTTCTTAGGTCCATTAGCGGCAGCCGGTATCTTAAAAGGAATTACGGCATTACTTGCAGCAACTGGGATGGAAGCAACCAATGGTATCTATGTGGTAATGAATACCCTAGGCGATGGTTTGTTCCAATACTTACCAATGATCTTAGCCGTGACCGCAGCGAAGAAATTCAAGATGAATACCTATACGGCTTTGGCGATCGCAGGGGCGATGGTCTATCCGGGCTTAGCAGAAAGCGTGGCTGAAGCGAGCAAAGTCTTCGGTCTAACCTTGACCTTACCAGCAGGGGGTTACTTTAACAGCGTACTTCCAATTATTTTAGCGATTTTTGTCGCTTCAAAAATTGAGCAGTTTATGCGCAAAGTTACACCTGACGTAGTCAAAATGTTTGTGGTTCCTTTTGTAACGATTTTGATCACTGTGCCGTTGACCTTCTTTGTGGTAGGTCCAGTCGCGAATACAGCATCTAGCTGGATCGGTATTGCTTTCCAAGCGGTTTATGATTTCAGCCCAATCATTTATGGATTTGCTTTAGGGGCATTATGGCAAGTATTGGTAATGTTTGGTCTTCACTGGGGTCTTGTGCCATTGGCGATCATGGATATGGCCCAAAACGGCTCTTCGATTATTTTGACCGCCGCAGTGCTACCATGTTTCACACAAACGGGTGTGTTAGCAGCGATTTGGTTGAAAACGAAAGAACCAAAAGTAAAACAAGGCGCAATGCCAGCATTGATCTCATCGATCTTCGGTGTGACTGAACCTGCGATCTACGGGTACACTTTGCCAATGAAAACACCATTTATCGTTTCTTGTTTAGTTTCAGGTTTCGTTGGTATCTACTTGTCAATCTTTAACGTCACTGGTTACGCAATGGGCGGTATGGGCATCTTCTTGTATCCTGCATATATCGATCCAGCAACAGGCAGCTTCCATAGCGTGATCCACTTAGCAATCGGTACAGTGATTGCGATCGTGGCATCCTTTATCATCATGATGTTGTTGAAAGTACCAACTTTGTATACAACTGTTGATTCACCAGTCGACGGTCAAGCAACACCAGCAGCACCAACACCAGCAGCACCAACACCAGCAGCAAAAACCGTTTCTGCCAGCGTCAAAGATGAAACAGTCAAAAGCCCAGTAACCGGTCAAGTGGTTGCTTTAGCAGATGTGGAAGACAAAGTCTTTTCTTCAGGTGCTATGGGAAAAGGGATCGCCGTTGAACCAGCGATCGGTGAAATCACTGCTCCAGCAGATGCAGAAGTCAAAATCTTGTTTCCAACAAAACATGCCATTGGTTTAGTGACAGAAGATGGAACAGAACTATTGATCCACATCGGCATGAATACCGTTGAATTAGAAGGCAATCACTTTACCGCCTACATCAACCAAGGGGATAAAGTCAAAGCCGGACAAAAATTGATCTCTTTTGATACAGAGGCGATTCGTGCGGAAGGCTATTCCTTGCTGACACCAGTCATCGTCACGAACTCTAGCGACTACAGTGACATCCAAACGACACAATCAAAAGAAGTAACAGCGAAGGACGATTTGATTGAAGTCGTAAAATAAATAGGTTTAACGGCACGTCGTTGGATCAGTAAGATTGCTTTCTTGCTGATCCACTGTGCCGATCAATGAGAAAAAAGAAAGTAGGCTAATCATGACAGAAAAACAATTTCCAAAAGGATTTTTATGGGGCGGCGCCACTGCAGCCAACCAATTTGAAGGAGCATGGAACGAAGGCGGACGTGGTCCAGCGACATCCGATACAGCGATTGCTGTCAAACCAGAAGACCGCAAAAACATGGCAGAATTTGCTGCACCAATGACCCGGGAAAAAGTCTTGTTTGCCTTAAATGACAAAGAAGGCTTGTATCCAAAACGTTGGGGGTCAGATTTCTACCATCGTTACAAAGAAGATATCGCCTTGTACGCAGAGATGGGCTTCAAAACCTTCCGTCTATCCATCGCTTGGTCAAGAATTTTTCCAAATGGTGACGATGCTCAGCCAAATGAAGAAGGCTTGCAATTTTATGACAATGTGTTTGATGAGTGTGCAAAATACGGGATCGAACCCTTAGTGACCCTTTCTCACTACGAAACACCTATTGGGATCGCGTTAAACTATGGCGGCTGGAAAAATCGTCAAGTAATCGATTTGTTTGTTAAATACGCAGAAACCGTCTTGACCCGTTACAAAGACAAAGTCAAATACTGGTTGACCTTCAATGAAATCAATATCATGGGGATCTCTGGCTATGTTGGCGGTGCCTTATTATCCGAAGATGGCACGCAAAACCTTTCTGACATGTATCAAGCTGTGCATCATCAATTTGTGGCTTCTAGTTTAGCAACAAAATTTGCCCACGAAATCAATCCTGATACCAAAGTAGGGATGATGTTGGCACGGATGCAAGCCTACCCAGCTACACCAAATCCAGCAGATGTGATGGAAGAAATCAAGCGTGACCACGAGAATCTCTTCTTCTCTGATGTCCAAGTTCGTGGGAAGTATCCAGCGTATACGAAGCGCTTCTTTAAAGAAAACGGCATCGAAGTGACCTTCGAAGACGGCGATTTAGACATTCTTGCGCAATACCCTGTCGACTTCATGTCCTTTTCTTACTACATGAGTTCTATTGCCCGCCACAATCCTGAAGAAGGCGGCGAAGCAACGGCCGGCAACTTTTCTTTAGGCGAATCAAACCCTTACTTGGAAGCCTCTGACTGGGGGTGGCAAATCGATCCAATCGGCTTGCGTGTGACTTTGAATAACTTGTACGACCGCTACCAAGTACCGTTGTTTATCGTTGAAAACGGCTTAGGTGCCTTGGATACGGTGGAAGAAGATGGTTCAATCCATGACAGCTATCGCATCGATTATTTGAAGGCGCATATCGAACAAATGTATGAAGCAATCGAAGATGGTGTGGAATTGATGGGCTATACGCCTTGGGGTTGTACCGACTTAGTTTCGGCTTCAACGTCAGAAATGTCGAAACGCTACGGCTTTGTCTATGTAGATGCGGATGATGAAGGAAACGGTAGCTTTGACCGTTCCCGTAAAGATAGTTTCTACTGGTACAAAGAAGTCATTGCTACCAATGGCGGTAGTTTGTTACAGGATTAAAATAAACCAAAGCGGCTCTCACCAAAGAGAGCCGCTTTTTTGTTGTGCTCAGTAAAAAAAAGAGAAAGGGGGTTAGCAGCTGCCATGCTAGAAAGATCAATGAAACAGTCAACGCCCATTTTTTCATTTTTAATTTAGGCACAACGGATTCGGGCATCAAATAGACAAGAGAGAATACTGTAAGAAAAAACAACAGGGTCAGTGGTTGGATAATAAAGGTGAGCCAATTCATAGAGCACGCTCCTTTCAAGAGTGTTGGCGGTTTTTGTTGTGTGTTTTAAATTACAATTTGATTATATATTTAATCTATCAAGGAGGCAAGGTGCTTATGGGAGTAGTGATCGTTTGAAAGAAGGGGATAGACAAACGATTGGCATGTCATCGAACTTAAGTTCAAAATCTAACAGAGTAACTGAGTATGCTTGAGGATAGAATCAGAGCCCTCAATAAAAAAAACTTTTCAGGGGATGCTGGTGGTTGGAACTATTGGAAGAAACCGCATATTTGATGGAGCTACGTGTCCTTAGTTGCTGAATGCACGACCTGTGTAAGTGTGTAGTCAGCAACTACCAGTCAACGTTTTCTAGTTCGTAAGTAAAAAATATAGCCGAGGAGACTAGCGGAAAGCAAAAATCCTAGGAAATAAAAGTTTAAGAGTGCATCAGCCATCTCATAGGAATACTCTAAAATCTTACAAACAAAGATCACTAAAGAAACCGTGATGGATAAGGAAACCCATGTGAAACGCGGCAATCGTTTCGTTACGATGATCAATCCTAACGAAAAAAAGATGACTGGTACCCAAAAGATCAAGCGAGCAAGTTGGATCATTTTATCTCTCCTCATTCAAATTGATTTGAGTAAAAGGATAGCTTACAACATTTGTTATTAAAAATAATAACCCTTGCTGATGAGGCGTAGTGAAGAAAAACGTGTGTTAACTTAAAGCGTGAGCGTAATGTTTTTCTTTAAATTCTTTTGGTGTTTGCCCAGTAACGGCCTTGAAATTACGGATAAAATGGCTTTGATTCGCAAATGCCAACTGGGTGCTGATTTTCTCGTAGGAATAATCGGTGAACAGCAATAGATGTTTGGCTTCACTGATTTTTCGTTCTTGAATGTAATTGTGGATCGTTTTGTTCATTTCTTTTTTGAACTGATTGCATAGATGCGTCTTATGTTTTTCAGTAATGGCAGCGAGGTCATCAATGGTCACTTTTTCATAGAGATGGCTATCAATATAATTAACGATCGTTTTGATCAATAGTGATTTTTTTGCCAATGGATAGCTATGCAAAAGTTCCATAAAACGATAAGTTGCTTCTTTGATATAGCGGAGGCATTCTTCGGCAGAATGAATATAAACTAGTCCTTGAATCAAAGAGTCGGATAAACCAAATGCTTGGTTGACTGGTACGCCTTCATCAATGCTCATGCGGGTCACGACAGCGACAAAGGCTGAGAACTTTAGCTTCAAGCTTTCAAGTTCATAAGGGGAGAGAGAAACACTATAAGTCTCTTTCATTTTGTTAAATACCCAAACCACTTTTTCAGGCTCGTTTCGCTTGATGTAATCAAGATAACGCAATTCAAAATGATAAGAATCAAAGGTGGCTTCATGCACACGACGTTCATAAAGATTGGTTTCCAGACTCAGATCCGTTTGCATTGATCGATCGTGGGGATCATTTTGGTAATGCCAATGGATTTGGTCTTTTTCCAGTGGCCGCTCCACAAACAGCGTATAAAGCAGCTGGATGTATTCTTCAAAGGAGTATGTATCTTCTTTGGAATAATGCACATTATAGTGGTATTCATGTTCAAGAAACGTGTAAGACGTCTCGGGTGTGCCGATCACGCCACAGGGACCGATGACCATATAACAGGTTCTTCCGGCTAACTGAAACGCAAAACACCCCAGCATATATTTTCCAAAATGATAGAGGTTGGCAACTGGGCCATTCGTTTCTTCCAAATAGTGTTTGAGGGAATTGTTGGATGTTAAGGTCAGTGAGGGATATAAAGGACTCCCGTCTTGGTCCAAGAGGATCATGGGAATCAAGTATTTGCGATAAAGCAGATCCATTGCGGTGGTCAGCGTTGTTTTATTCATGGAAACACCTCAAAGTTTAGTCGTATTTTTCTTTTAGTATAACGTAATTTTTTTCGTATTCAATAAATATATTGCTATAAGTACTAGTTTTTTAGTATATATAAGATTTCTTTCCTTCTATAATTCAGTTAAATAAAACGGTTACAGAAAGGATCAAACATGGATAGTGAAAAATTGAAAGAGTTGTTTCAGCAACTAACTCCTGAAGAAAAAATCGCCCAGACGATTCAACTAAATGGGAGTCTGGTCATCGAAAATGAGGTGATGACTACCGGCCCGATGCACGATTTAGGGCTTCCACCAAATTTGAAGATTCACGAGATTGGTTCGATTTATAATGTGAACGATTACCAAAAATTGATTCAGTTACAGAGGGAAACGTTAGAACACAGTCGACTTAAGATTCCTATGTTGTTTATGTCCGACGTCATTTATGGGTTTCGGACAATCTTTCCAATTCCGCTTGCCCAAGCAGGTTCCTACGATTTTGATTTGATCGAGCAAGCCGCTGAGATGACCGCCAAAGAATGTTACCAAAATGGTCTTCATGTTATTTTTTCACCCATGCTGGATCTTGTTCGGGATCCTCGTTGGGGCAGAGTAATGGAGTCGCCAGGAGAGGATGTGTATACGGCAAAGCGTTTTGCCCAAAGTGTCGTGACGGGCTATCAAGGCGATCTCACCCATGGACTGGCAGAAAATCACGTAGCTGCCTGCATCAAACATTTTGCTGGCTATGGTGCACCAGAAGCGGGTAGAGAATACAATACAGTCGATATGTCCAATCAGCGCTTATTCAATGAATACTTGCAACCGTATCAGGCGGCAATCGAAGCTCAAGCATTGCTGGTGATGACGGCCTTCAATGTACTGAATGGTGAGCCCGCAACTGGCAGTCGCTGGCTGAACCGAGAGATTTTACGCGAACGTTTCGGTTTTGATGGGGTACTGGTCTCCGATCATGCAGCCATCAAGGAATTGGTCCCTCATGGGTTTGCCAAAGATGAACGAGAAGCCGCCCAAAAAGGTTTGGAAGCAGGCGTCGATTTTGATATGATGACTTCGGTCTATGCAACTCACTTACCAGAACTGATCAAGCAACCTGAACTTGCGGCTTTATTAGATGAAGCAGTTTGGCGTATTCTGGTATTAAAAAATCAACTAGGACTGTTTGAAAATCCTTATCGAGGGTTGAGAACGCAACACACTGGAGAGGTTTTATCGGATGAAGCCAAAGAGCTAGCCGTTAAGCTAGTAGAAAAAAGCTGTGTGTTGTTAAAAAATGATGGCAGCTTACCTTTGAAAAAAGACCAGACCGTCGCTGTGATCGGTCCTTATGGAGAAAGCCGGTTGACCTTAGGATTTTGGGCATCCGTCAGTGGCAAGCCACAAGACACGATTCCTTTAAAAACCGGGTTGTTGCAACATTTCGCAGCTGAGAACCTGATCTTTGCCCGCGGATACAATTTGTTTGATTCTTATGAGCAATTCGGTCCTTTAAAAGCCGGCATCGAGCAGCTGAATGGACCAATCGAACCAGAAGATCAGCTGCTTGTGGAAGCCGTCAAAGCGGCTGAGGCAGCAGAGGTCATCGTCTTGACCTTTGGAGAACAATTTATGGAGAGCGGCGAAGGTGCATCAAAAGCTCATTTGCAGCTGCCGCTGAAACAAATTCGCTTGATCCAAGCGTTGAAGAAGACTGGTAAGCCATTGATCGGCGTGCTTTACACTGGCAGGCCTCTCGTCTTGACCCAAGTGGAGCCGCTGTTTGACAGCCTACTGCTAGTTTGGTATCCGGGAACGATGGGTGGGATCGGAATTGCCAATCTGCTGAGTGGTCAGGCTTCTCCGACGGCAAAACTGTCCATGAGCTTTCCTCGCAGTGAAGGGCAGATTCCAATATACAGTGCCCAGCTGCCAACGGGGAGACCTTTGACAGCTAGTGAGCATTCTGATCGCTTTTTGTCAAAATACCGCGATGAATCAAATGAACCCTTATTCGCATTCGGGACAGGTCTCAGTTATGGTACGTTTACTGGTGAATGGCTAGGGAGTGCGGTCCTTAGTGAAACGATCCAACTGGACTATCGCATCAAAAATCAAGCGGATGTAGCTGGAGAAACCGTCGTTCAGATTTATCTATTGCAGCGTCCTGCATCGATGGTTCGTCCAAGTCGACAATTGATTGCGAGTGACCTCGTCTTATTGGCACCCCAAGAAGACAAAGAGAAAAGATTGTCGTTGCCGATATCAGTACTCGGATTTTATGACAATCAAGGGACAAAACACTTATCTAATGGTACCTATCGATTCCTGATGCGGATCGATCAAAAAGAAACGTTGCTTACCGTAACCATATAAATTAAAGGAGTGAGAGAAAATGGAAAAATTAGAAGCATTTTTAAGTAGCAAACTATTACCAATGTCACAAAAATTGCAGCAAAACAAAGTCTTGGCGGCTTTGATGGAAGGGTTTATTCGAACAAGTCCCATCACTTTAGGGATCGCCTTTATCACAATCGTGGGTAACTTTCCGATTCCCGGTTGGACAGACTATTTGACGAAAATTTGCATCTTTCAACATGTTGAAGCGATCACCAACGGAGCAACTGGCGTCTTTGCATTGTATGTCGTATACAGTTTGGCGTATTCTTACGCAAAACAGTTGGGAAGCAACGAACGCAACTCGGCGATTATTTCATTAGCTAGTTTCATCATGTTGATGCCACAAACGGTGGCAACGACTGTCATGCAAGATGGCCAAGCAGTGGAACAAACGATCGGAGCTTTGAAGCTTGATTTTCTAGGCGGACAAGGATTGTTTATCGGCATGCTGACGGCTTTATTGGTGACACGTTTCTATGCTTTCTTATCAAGAAAAAATATCATGATCAAGCTACCGGATAGTGTTCCCCCAATGGTAACCCAATCCTTAGCACCAGTGTTTGTGGTCACGATTATTTTTGTCGTCGTTTTTGTCATACGCGTCTTGTTTGGGTTTACTTCATCAGGCTCGATTTTCCAATTCTTTATTGATGTAATTAATGCACCGTTAAATTCATTGGTTGCTAGCCCATTATCCATCATCATCATTATGGAATTATTAGCCGTCTTATGGTTCTTTGGGATCCATAACGCAGTCTTACAAGGGCCGCTTGGGGCGATTAGCATGACCATGGTCGTTTCAAATATTGCCGCCTACCAACAAGGCCAAGCGTTGCCTTATCTGATTCCTTCTGTGATTTATATGGGCATGTATGCTGCTGGCTTCATGGGCTTTGTCACCTTCTTTATGATCCGCAGCAAATCGGCAAAAATGAAACAACTAGGAAAGTTGTCATTTATCCCATCGATCTTTAACATCACGGAACCGATCATGTTTGGGATGCCGATTATTTTGAATCCATTGTTCTTTATCCCACAGGTATTCACACAACTGATTGCTGGGTTCGTGACCTGGGGATTGGCGACAACGATTTTACCTATTAGCTTGAATCCTACTATGAGCTTGTTGCCGTGGACGACACCGACCTTCATCAAAATGCCGTTTTCAGGAGGGCTCAATTACACGATCTTGATGGTCATCTGTATGCTGATTGGGATTGTTATGTGGTATCCATTCTTAAAAATTGCCGACAAGAAAGAGTATGAATTAGAACTGGCTGCTGAAAAAAAGCAAGCAAGTGAAGCAACAGGAATGACAGAAAAAATCACCGAAGAAGTACAAGCGTAAACAAAGGAAGTGGCACAATTGGTTTATTTAGGAATTGATATCGGCGGGACGCACATCAAAACGGGATGGGTCAAAAACAACGAGGTCAATGAAAGACAGTGTTTTCCCACCCCGACAACACTGAAGGCATTTAATGAAACCATCAAAATGATCCTCCAGACCTATGCTCGTCAAGATTCTTTTACCAAAGTAGCTATCGCAGTTCCTGGTTCCGTCGATGAAACAGGAACGGTCTTCTTTGGCGGCGCCCTGCCGTACCTCGATGGGGTGAACTTACCCGATTTGCTCTGCCAGTTAAGTGAAGAAAAGGTGACAACCATTACGGTCGAAAATGACGCAAAGGCCGCAGTGTTAGGAGAAATGAAAGCTGGAAATCTGCAAGGCATTCAAAATGGGGCGGCGATTATTTTAGGAACGGGTGTTGGTGTCGGAATTTGCCTTGATGGAAAGCTCTATCGTGGAAATCGCGGTCAAGCAGGGGAGGTCAGTTTCATGATCCGTGATCGGCGAATCATGGACAGAAATTCCTTCGTTGGGGTCGGTCTTTCCGCCGTCGGCTTGATTGAGCGTTTGGCTGCTTGTTTGAAGGTAACAGCTGATGGCCCGCTGGTTTTCGAAACGCTTGAAAAAACCAGTGACCCTGAAGCAGAGGCATTGCTTTCGACCTATACCCAAGAAGTCGCCGTCTTATGTTTTGATCTTCAGTGTCTAATGGGACTGGAGAAAATCGTTATCGGTGGCGGTATCAGTCGTCAGCCGCGTGTGATCGATGACATAACCACCAGCTATCAAGGAATTTTTAAAACGGCACCAATCATTGAAAAAACATTACAACCAGCTGCGATCCAAGCCGCTTATTTTCAAGCGGATGCCAATTTGATCGGTGCAGTTAAGGAGGAACCTTGGAATGAGTAATTTTCCAGAAGCATTTTTGTGGGGAGCATCCACTAGTGCTTATCAAGTAGAGGGCGCATGGGCAGAAGACGGCAAGGGTCCCTCAGTGCAAGACATCAAAGAGATTCCGCAAGGGACCACTGATTTTAAAGTAGCATCAGATCACTATCACCGTTATGAAGAAGATGTGAAATTGTTTAAAGAATTAGGGTTAAAAGCCTATCGTTTTTCCATCTCATGGAGCCGAGTCATGCCCGATGGTATAGTCAACCCAGCAGGATTGGCGTTTTATCAGAAGTTGATCGACCTTTTACTTGAAAATGAGATCCAACCAATCGTAACAGTCTTTCATTTTGATCTGCCCGTTGCCATTGCCGAAGAAGGTGGTTGGGAAAACCGAGCAACGATCCAAGCATTTGCTGATTATTGCCAAGTGCTGTTCGAGAACTTTGGTCAACAAGTCCCACTATGGCAAACCATCAATGAACAAAATGTGATGGCGCTTGCTGGTTCGGTCATTGGTACGAGTCAAAAATCCATGAAAGAAAAATTTCAAGAAAATCATCATATGCTGGTGGCACAAGCATTGGTTACTCAGCAATTTCATGCAGGCAATTTTAGCGGCAGGATTGGCCCGGCACCGAATATCGCCAGTGTCTATCCTGCATCTGAAAAACCAGCCGATCAGCTGGCAGCTCTTTATATGAGTGCCCTGAGAAATTGGTTGTTCCTAGATGTCGCTGTTTTCGGTACGTACAATCATAACGCATGGCATTTATTAGAGACGATTGGCGCAGCACCCACAGTGACCGAAGCAGATCGAAAGATTTTGGCAGCGGGTACCTGTGACTATATTGCATTGAATTACTACAGCACGATGACCGTCAGCAGTTATTTTCAAAAAGAGACAAAACTCGATCAACAGTCTGGTTTTGGAATTCCCGGGTTTTTTCAAGCAGTAGAAAACACTCATTTGCCCATGACTGAATTTGGCTGGCCCATTGATCCTGAAGGCTTTCGCTTTACGTTGAATGAAATTTATTCCCGCTATCGTCTGCCTCTCTTGATCACGGAAAACGGCATCGGTGCCAAAGATGTTTTGACAACCGATGGTAAAATCCACGATGATTATCGCATCGACTACTTGCAACAGCACATTGAACAAATGGCACTCGCGATCGATGATGGTGTCGATGTGATCGGCTATTGTCCGTGGAGTGCCATCGATCTAGTCAGTACTCATGAAGGCATCGCTAAACGTTACGGGTTTATCTATGTCAATCGCACGGATGAGCAGCTGCTGGACTTGGCGCGATACAAGAAAGACAGTTTTTATTGGTATCAAAACGTCATCGATAAAAACGGGTTAGGAGAGTAAGCGGTGTTTATTCAGGAATATCTATTTGATCAAGAAGCACAAGCCGGGTTGACGGTTTATCTGCACGAGGAAAAAGCGGAGTATGATCGGGTGGGGGATCGACCGTTTGTCTTGGTGATCCCTGGCGGCGGCTACTCCTTTTGCAGTGAGCGAGAAGCCGAGCCGATCGCTTTAAATTTTGCTGCCCAAGGCTTTCACGCCGGGGTCTTACGCTATCATGTGGGGGTCCATCGCAGTTTCAGCCATTCCTTAGTGGATGCCGAAAAAGCGATTGCTAAAATCCAAGAACTAACTAGTGAATGGCGAATCGACGCCGAAAAAATCGCTGTGATCGGTTTTTCGGCCGGCGGTCATCTAGCGGCGGCGCTATCGACGATCTCCCCTATGAAACCAAGTTTATGTCTGTTAGGCTATCCAGCGATTTTGTCCTCATTTGCCACAGTCATGCAGATCGACGCGCCTTCATTAAATGAATGTGTCACGAAAGATACGCCGCCCACCTTTTTGTTTTCAACCTATGAAGACAATGTTGTTCCTATCGAAAACTCGCTGGCCTACTTACAAGCCCTAGAAGAGCATGAGGTCCCTTTTGAAAGTCATATTTTCCAAAAAGGACGTCACGGTCTTTCTTTGGCGACCGAACGCTTTGGCAATCGTAAAGAAATGGTCGATCCGCGCTTTGCTCGCTGGTTTGATGAATGCGTCGAATGGCTAGAGTTGAATTGGGCAGAAAAGGTTACTAAACCAGCTTTGCTGCCTGATCTTGGCCAGTGGCCGATTCGGGTATTGTTCGACTCAGATGAAAACAAACGCTTGCTGTTGCAGGCTTTTCCATCATGGGCAGACAAAAGTCGTTTAAAAATCGTAAAGAATATCAGCCTGCAGCAGTTATTAGCGATCATGCCGGAAGCATTTGAGCAAGTTTCCTATCAAGCCCTTGTTGCACGGCTGACTGATCCTAGAAAGGAAGAAGAAGCATGAAGGCAATCCTTGTACATGAAAGTTATAAGGCATCAACGGCGTTGCTAACCCGGGAGCCGCAACCCATTACCACGCTATCAGCTGTTCGCAACAGCCACGCTGCTTGTCAGCTGTTGCTACACGATGGCAAACGGAATCATTACATCATCGGGGAAGAATTTTCGATTCCCGATGAAATTGAGATTCCAATGATCCGCATTGAAATCATCAGCGATTTGCCGGTCAAAGCGCAATTCATCGATTATTATGTCGGACAGCATGAATTGGCGTACGCCGATAAATTGCTTGAGCAAACAGCCAAAACCTATCCTGGTGATCGCTATGCACCGCTTTATTTGGAGTGGCAGATCGATGAAACGATCAAACCGCAAGCTTATCCCGTGAAAATCAAGGTCTATCGGACACACTTGACTAGCCAAGAGGAGTGCTTGTTAGAAAAGAGCCTAACGATCGAAGTGGACGCTTTTACTTTTCCAAAAGAATATTTAGAGACGTTCCACTTGAATATGTGGCAGCAGCCCAGCAATTTGGCTCGCACCTTTGACGTTCCTTTATGGAGTGATGCCCATTTCGACTTGATCAAAGAAATGGCGCAAAGCTTAGCGGCGATCGGACAAAAAGCAATCACGGTGATTGCTGGAGAAATTCCTTGGAAGGGGTGGTTCAACTATATCGTCAAAGACTATCCGGCCAATTTATATGGATACTCGATGGTCAAAGTTAAAAAAACTCAAGGCGGACAGCTGCATTGTGATTTTTCTGTCCTTACTCGTTACCTCGAATGTTTTTTTGAAGCGGGTATCTCCGAAGAAATCGATGTATTTGGCTTACTCGGTGTCTGGGAACCGCCGTTTTTCCCACTGGTCGACTTGGACCATCCAGAAAAATTGGTGATTCGCTTTTACGATGAGGGAAAAGGCACCTTCGGCTTTATTCATCAAAAGGCCGAATTGCAGGAATATCTACGTCAAGTATTTGTTTATTTTAAAGAAAAGAATCTGTGGGAGAAGGTTCGGATCGTTTCTGACGAACCGAAGAAACATCAAATCGACAGTTTCCGAGCTTCTTTGGCTGTCCTAAAAGACATTGATGAGACGATCCAGATCAAAGCAGCGTTTGATAAAGAAGACGTTTTGTTTGAGTTGCTGCCAGTGATCGATCATCCCGTGACTTCCTATTACTGTACCTGCAACCATTACGAAACACTGACGCAAAGTCATCCGGGTCGGACTCAGTACTATGTTTGCAATTATCCAGACAAACCCAACACTTTTTTGCACAGTCCTTTATTAGAGACGCGACTGCAAGGAATCTTGGCCTATCAGTTTAAAACAGACGGCTTCTTGCGGTGGGCTTACAATTGCTGGCCGCAAAATGCCCGAACCGATATCCGCTACAATACGAGCTCACTACCCATCGGCGATCTATGTTTCATTTATCCCGGCAATCATGGACATTTGTTGTTGTCCTTACGGTATAAACAACTACAGCGGGGAATTGAAGATTTCTATCTCTTGAAGACCGCCCAAGCTACTCAACCGCAGCAAACGGATGCCTTAGTAGTAGATTTTCTTAACGTTACAGATACTAAAAATTGGATGATCGACAGCCACCACAGTCATCCCGATGTTTTTCTACAGACCGCCGAGGAGATGGAGGCGTTTCGTCAGGCACTTCGCGCACTTTTGGTAAAATAGACATTTTTAAATGTCACCATTGATGAGTCATTTCCTCAAAGAATGGATCATCGATGGTGACGTTTTCGATTGTGATCTAGGGCGATTTCCAGCATGGACAAAGCTCCTTTTCCTCTGGGCTTCATTTGTTCAACTGAGCGTTTCGTTTCTCATTCCCTCCATCTTCCTTTACACTTTTAAGTAAGGTCATAAGAAAATATGGCAAATTGAAGTAGAAATAATCAAGGAGGAAACGAGCATGTCAGAAAAAATCAACAATCCGTTAACGAAGTATTATGATGGCAAATTTGAAAAACAGGTGCAAGAAGCACCGGCGATTCAAGGAAAGATGCAGCCAGTACCTGATTGCGGGGAAGAAAGCTACTCAGGTTCAGACAAATTAGCTGGACGCAAAGCATTAGTGACCGGTGGTGATTCTGGTATTGGTCGAGCTGCAGCCATCGCTTTTGCCAAAGAAGGCGCCGATGTGGCAATCAACTATCTTCCTTTTGAAGAAGAAGACGCGCAAGAAGTTAAAGCAGTCATCGAGAAAGCTGGACGCAAAGCAGTCTTGATCCCAGGAGACTTAAAAGATGAGACTTTCGCTCGTCAATTGGTTCATGAAGCAGCCAAAGAATTAGGCGGTTTAGACACGTTAGTTCTAAATGCTGGGATGCAACAAGCGGTGAAGGACATCAAAGAGTTGACTACGCAACAAATTCAAGACACCTTTACAACGAATATCATCTCCATGTATTGGACTGTTCAAGAAGCATTGGATTATTTGCCAGCCGGTGGAAGCATTATCACCACCACTTCGATCCAAAGTGCGGAACCAAGTGCCCATCTGTTAGACTATGCAGCCACGAAAGGTGCCATTACTTCTTTTAGTAAGGGGTTAGCTGCGCAATTAAGTGAAAAAGGCATTCGAGTCAATACTGTTGCGCCTGGTCCAATCTGGACGCCACTTCAAATTTCTGGTGGTCAACCACAATCTGCGATCCCAGAATTTGGTCAAAAAGAATTGATGAAACGTGCCGGTCAACCGGTGGAATTAGCACCCGTTTACGTTTTCTTAGCTTCTGATGAAGCAAGTTATGTAACTGGTCAAGTGTACAGTGTAACTGGTGGTAGCTTCTTCGCTTAATATTGTCAGGACTAAAAATAGTAGTAAAAAAGCTCGAGCAAAGGTGCTCGGGCTTTTTTTTGCGGATGTAAATGGAATCGGCAGCTTACTTCTCTTGTTTCGCAAACATCTTTGTCATCATTTGTTGATTGATTTTTGCAAAAATCGCTGCCCACTCTTGTTCATCTTGCAGGTTTGACAGCAAGACTAATTTTTCGGAGAACATCACTTCTTCATAATTATCCGTGATCAATAAATCAGCGGTTTCCATTTGTTTGACGAAAGTCACAGAAGCTTTAGCATAAATCGAACGAATCCTCGTCTCAATCATTTGCTTTGTGCGGTATTGGATCGTCGTTTGAATATAGATCGATACGGTAGGGGGCGTGTTCATCAGTGTTTCCAAATATAAGAGATGAGCCAGATAAGGCAATTGTGTCTTTTTAAAATAGTCTTTATCCAGGTCGGCAAATGGGTAGTTTTCAACGTGGGTCAGTAAAAGTTGGCTGATGGCCTCATAGGTCTCGTCATTTGTTGGAGCGTTTTCCGTCAGCATTTCGTGTTCTAGCTGCCAAACCTCCAAGAGATCGATCCCAATAATGATCGATAGGTTGAAGACTAGCAGGCAACTGCTCAAAAGCTTTTCGAATTCGGCTTTTCCCTGATTAGGAGCAAAGGTAGTATCCCAATCTTCGATCATAGTAGTGAAAAAACAGACAAGATCCGTTTTAGAGTACTTAATTGCTTGAATAATGGCTTGTGTTTTCTCTTGGGGAACAACCCCCGGTAAAAAGACATGGAGGAAGAAATTCAAGTACAGATACTCTGATCGACGCGTTTTGTCTGAAACATACTCAGCACTTAAGAAGAGTGAGTCAAGAATATCTGCTGGTAAAAAGCAGTAGAATTCCATCATCTCCAAAAACTTATCAGGGATTATTGGCAGATATTTTCTTTTGATACTGCGGCCAACAACGGTTTGCCAAAATGCAGCTAATTTGTTTTTTGTTAGTTGATCAAAAGCCGAAGTTTCAAAATAGGCGGTAAACTTGTCAGTCTCTTTTGGAGAGATACTTGACAAAAGCCACAATTCAGCAGGCGCACTTTGAGTTAAAAAGCTATAAATAAAAATACGGATATCAAGTTCCTTGCCCGCTAATTCAATCCGGTTTTGGTGATCTGTTCGGATAACAATCTGAAACTTTTCTAGTAATTGATTGACTTTCTTGATCAAGCGGTACACATGAGACTGACTAATGTGTAAATCAAGGCATAGCTGTGTGAGGGTTGTTTGATTACGGCCAATCAACGAATGGATAAAGTGATATTGTGTGGAGTTGAGCAAATAATGATACATCAGCTTGGAATAAAAAGGTTGCTCTTCTTCTTCACCACAATCCACAAAATATTGATTGTAATTGTTTTTATTCAAAAGTAACGTTGGTGAAAGTTGCTGCAAATCTTCGTTTAAAAAATAGATGTACTTTTGTAAGCTTTTTAATGGGATCTTTAGGGCTTCTGAGAGTTTAACGAGTGTTACTCCATTCGAATTACACACATACTTGAAAATAGCTAATTTCTTTTCTTCTGCGGGAGAAATAAATTCTCGATACATAAGGCATTCTCCTTTTTGGCGTTTTTTTTACGCTAAATCTGTGAACCGTATGATAACCATGATGGATTATACTTATAATAGATGAGAATAAGATGAAAAAATACAAACTAAATTATTATTTTTTATCGGTGCTTTTTTCATCCATCAACTACTCATCAAAAAAGGAAGGAAGAGATAAAAATGAAGAAAAAGGCGGGAGTATTAGGTTTAATCGGTATCAGTATGGCACTATCACCTGTATTGGCTTTTGCGGCGGAAGCGAATCCGACTGCTTCAATGACCAGTCAGGCGACAATAACCATCGAACAAGGAATCTTATCATTAGATCAAGTGACGAATTTTGATTTTGGTACTACGAGCATCAAAGATATTGCGACAGGCGATCAAGTGCTTACCACTGCAACAAATGAGGCAACGTCAATTACCGATTATCGTGGACCCAATGAAGCTGGCTGGCAGTTGACTGCTCAATTATCAAAAATGACAAATGCTGCAAACAATGAACTTGTAAATGCAAAAGTCACCCTCAATGGGTCAATTGATTCCGGCGATGCCTCCCTCGTCTCAGGAACAGAATTGATGGTAGGGGCAACGGATCCTACGCTGATTGCTAGTGCTAATGGAACGACGGGTCTGGCAACAAATGATTTTGATTTTACAAGTGCAACCTTGACGATTCCAAAACAAAACATCAACAGTGGTGCTTATATTGGCACGATTACTTGGACATTATCAAATACTTATCAAGCAGAATAACAAAGGAAGGGCGACAATGAAAAAACAAATCAAGTGGTTGGTACTCATCAGCTTTTTTATTAGTCTGTTTTGCTTTATAAAAGTTACCGGTTATGCACAAACGACGCGGTTCACAGTAACCCCAGAACTTCCCCAAAATCAACTTAGCGATGTCAGTTACTTTGACTTACTGGTAACGGATGAGACCAAACAGGATTTGACTGTTGCCCTTCATAATACAAGCTCAGAGACACTAACGATACGGGCAGCGGCTCTGAATAGCTACACTGCTTCCAGCGGCATCATTGCTTATCAAGAAGAGGAAACCGCCGAAGAGAATGAAGGAATCTCGTTTACGACATTGATCAGCAATCCTTCTCAGACGGTAGAGCTGAAGCCTGGTGAAACGAGACAGATCACTTTTTTACTATCAATGGATAAAAGAAAATTCAATGGTGAGATATTAGGGGTCTTTTCCTTCGAAGAAGAACTGCCAGAAACAGTCGATCGGCAAGAAACGAATCTCCAAGCAAATTATAAAATTCAACAAGGCGTACGCTTGCGTCAACGTATCGATTCATTGCCTCTACCTGAATTGGACTTGATTGAGACGAAAGCAAAAGAGCGAAATGGTATAGCTACACTTATGAGTCGTATCCGCAATAACCAACCGACGGCTTTTGGTAAGATTGCTGTAACAACGACGATCCGTGAAAAAGAAAGCAATACTCGAGTTGGCGGTTTTTCTGCCGAAAATTTTCAGATGGCACCGAATTCCATTCTCTCTCTTTTCAGTGAATTTGATCAAGAGATTCTTGAACCAGGTACTTATACTTTGCGGATCGAACTTACTGCCCCAAAAGGAAGTTGGGTCTTTGATGACACGATCGTGATTGATCGCGCAGTGGCAAACCAAGTCAATCAAAAAAACATGCTAGGTGCAGCGTCCCTGAAAAACAACGTTTGGCTTTGGATCGTCGGACTGCTTTTGTTCCTAGTTATTCTGCTACTTGTTCTGTTGTTCCTGTGGTACATACGACAAAAAAAGGACAAAGGCTCAAGCGATGACCCGATAGAGTGAGGTTTGTAAAGGGAGAGAAAGTGGAGGATAGCTATGAAAAAGTTCGGCATTAAGGGATGGTTATGTGTATTCTTATTTAGTGTATTCTTGTTTAGCTTTGGACCAGTAAAAATCTATGCTTCAATCGTGGCACCCGATTTTCCAACTTTGCCAATTGATGATTCGCTGATTACCCACGTTGGACAAGCGGGGGCGCCTCAAGGGGAGCCGGGATTCAATTACGTTCAAATTAATGATGGCACAACCACAAACTCAAGTGGCGGTGTCTGGTTCAATAAACCCGTTTCCTTTACAAGATCCTTTCGCTTGGAGATGGCTTTTTTTATCGACAATACGGATACAGACAGTGATGGATTGACATTTGTTATGCAAAGTAGTGGGTTAAACGCATTGGCTAATCAAGCCGGTCCCACCATTGGCGTTTGGGCGGATATCGGAGGAACAGATCCACTAAGTTCTGGGGCGATCCCGCAAAGTTTTGCGATTGAATTTGACACGTATTATAACAATACTACCACTGTCTTAGGCGGGAGCATGCTGGACCGAGATGTGCCCAACAGCCATCATATTGCCTGGAATTTTCCTGGTTCAAATGATGCCTATACGACTGATGGGTGGTTGATTATTGACAAAGTTTTAAATCATCGTGATACGGTATCCGTCTCAGATATTTCAGATGGTCAATGGCATCTCTTTACAGTCGTGTTTGATCAGCCTGATCAAACACTACAATACACAGTCCCAGATTTTGGGGTCGATGTCATAGTACCTGTGGATGATACTTTTAAAGCAAATCTAAATTTAACTAATAACGCACCGGTTTACTTCGGTTTTACTGGTGCGAATGGTGGTTATGTTCAAGAGAAGGCGGTGGCATTCGTCGACGTCGAAGGATTGGTCGATATGACGGTACGAACGGGTGTGTTTGAAAAGGAGCCAGTGAAATTGTTACTGGATACTGAGACGAACCTGACCCAGCCAGCCACTGTCGATAACAGCAAGACGATCACTTATGCGACCTATCTTTCCTACAAGGACACCAGCGATTTAGCTGATTTAGAATCAGGCATCACGCTTTCCAGCCTTTTTCCGGAGGGCTTGTCTCTCGTACCGGAAGCTGTTTATTTCGGTAAGGCCAGCGAAATTATGGTCAATGGTCTGCCGGAAGGCGGAACCGCCTTACCCTTTGTCATTGAAAATGGGCAGTTAATTACGACACTGCCTGACATGGTCAAAGGAAACGACTACATGGTTCATTTTTCCGTCAATTACACAGAAGCTCCGATCGATGAGAATCTGGATGCCATCATTCCTGTCCAAACGATTTTTAACGGGAATGCCTTTGTCTCTAGTTTGACCTCGGTGGATCCAGAAACCCACTATTATCAAATGACCGGAAACTTTCCGCCGAGCTTGACCACAGGTTTGGTGTCGTTAACAGAAGCAAAAGCAAACCGACAGATCGTGCGACAAAAGCGTAATTGTTATCTACCAATTACGATCGAGGACCAAAACTCGACTCAAGCCAAAGTGTACGCTACGGATTTTTTTACCGAAGAAACGGCTATCACTGAAGATGATTTTTCAGAGGTGGCACTCATTGAACGAAGTGCAATAACCGAGCCTTTGACGGATACATTGATGTTGGATACCAATGCGTTGGCACCGGGTACGACGTATTATCTGGCGGTTTATGTGATCGACACAGAAGGGAATCGATCGGAGACCCGTTTTTATGGCATCGACTTTCGTGGGATCGTGGAATTTCACCAGGCGCCTACCTCAATCAATGCAACTGTAGTTACGGTAAATGAGCTGGCGCGTTCCATCAGAGACGATGGCTATGCTTATCTAGCACTTTCTTATGACGAAGAACCACCTCTTTTATCAATCACGAATACTAGTGAGGGAACTTGGCAATTAAATGGTCAGATGACGGATTTTTTGCAAGAGCAACAACTGCTGGCGGATGAAATCCAATTGGTTCTCTATGATCCGGAGACCAATCAGCTGATGGCTTCCATAACCTCTGAGGAACAAGTGATTTTTCAACAGCAACCAACAGGCGAAGCAAATTTAACGGTTGATCTTAAAGAATACGATTGTTACTTTCGCTTTGTTCCCAAAATGGAGCTAATTTCACCCGGAACTTATACAGGCGCTATCAATTGGCGGTTGGAAAGTACGATCATCGATGAATAGCAACAAAAAAAAAACGCCATCTGGGCGTTTTTTTTGTTGACTGAAGCGATAAAGTTAGCTTTGGCGGCTTTTCGCAATTTTCAAAACTAATGACAGACCGGCTAATGCGAAGCTGCCGTATTTAACGAATTTTTCCAAGGATTCTAAAGTTTGCTGTTTTTTGTGTTTGCAGTCTGGACAGCTTTTTTCATGGGTACTCAATTTTTTTCCGCATTTACAATGACTCTTCATCTGTGATCCACTCCTCGTTTCGTTTTATTTTGATGTCTTTCTATAGTTTAATTATACATGTTGTATAAGGTTCTGTCTGAAATTATGCTGTGTCAGTCGTTTGTGAAAATGAGACAAAACCTATATTTATTAGGGAAGCGTAGAAGTGTATAATTACTGAGGGAATGCAGTTGCAGTTCCTGTTGGAAAGTGATCGCTTTAGTAAAAAAAGGAAGGGAATCTGACAATTTTCTCATTTTCGACAACGGCTGATTCGCTTTGCTTATCAGTTTGGCAAAATTTTGCTATTGTTGAGTAAGATTAGGGGTTAGAATAGTAGCTTCTCTTTTTTTTCTAAATTCTGTCCTTAATTTGAGAACGAAAATCACCGATAGTATGCTATATATAGGAACAAGGAGCCATCCTTGACGATGTCGAATATGGCATTTGAATGAAAGGATTGATGAAACAAGTGATTTCTTCAATAATTTATACTGACACAAAGGCTTATTTTGATAAAGTGCTGGACCAAGCGCTGTTGGATCTATTAAAAACTGATTATCCCAAAGTCTATGATCATGTCCAAAAACTGATCGCTTCTATGGAGGAAACGATCCAACGAATTGACAGCACGAACTTTTGGCAGTTGATGCCGGAAATTTTAGGCTATGATTCTCGTTTTGTTTTGTTGAACTCTCTGCAATTGTCAGAAGACAAATTGTTGACGGAGCTAGAAATCCTTCAAATGATCGAACGGGATTATCCGAATTTGAATAAAGAATTTTGTGGCTATTCCTTGAAAGAACAAGAGCATGAGAGTTTGATCTTTAGTGTTCAATAACTATTTTTCGTAGGAGTATCAAGTAGAGTAAGAAAACGACTAGGTAAGCTAGTCGTTTTTTTTATCAAGAAAAAGAATAATTAAACACGTTATTTATCATTAAAATAAAAAATATTTTGAAATTATGAATAAAATAGATTATTATTGATATATAATCCTTTTAGTGAAAGAAAAAACAATCGATAAGAGGAAGAGGATAGCCAGCTGATTGAAAAAGCTGCGATTGTTTTAATTAGAAAATAGAAACTAGCCTAATCGGCGTGGAAAGGAGCAATTATGGATTACTTAAGTTTCTCAAAAAAAGAGTGGGAAGTCTTAGTTTGTTTTTGGGCTGTAGATGAACCATTATGCTGTACAGAATTTAGTGAACGTTTCAACTTGAATCGTAACACATCATTGTCCGTGATTCGCAAATTAGTTAACCAAGGAGTTCTAGAAATTGCGAGCATTAAAATGAGTGGATCAGTTTTGGCTCGTCGTTTTCAACCAGCTGTAAGTGAATTAGAGATATTGCAGACCGGTCTAACCGATGATCAAATTTTTGAATTAGTGAAAATCGCCATCAAAAAAATTGAGGACCCAGAACAATTAACTCAGTTACTAAATGTGATCGGTGAATTGAAAACCAAAGCTTCTTAAATAAAACTCGTTTGGATGATAAAAAAACGATCCGCTGTGAAAACAGCGGATCATTTTTCTTGTTCTTGAAATTTTTGTACCATCTTTGTCGTCAATTCATGGAGGACTGACAGTTCTTCCGGTTCAAGGGGCAAGAATTCAGTCACTTTGTAGGGAATCTCTAGCGCTTGCTTATGAAGTGCTTTGCCGGATTCCGTCAGTGTAACCCGCAAGGAACGTTCATCGTCTTGATTTCGATTTCTTGCGAGGTAGCCTTTTGCCTCAAGCTTTTTTAAAACCGGTGTCAGTGTGCCAGAATCGAGACATAATTGCTTCCCCAATGCTTTGACACTGATCGCTTCTTCTTCCCATAACACCAACATCACTAAATATTGGGTATAGGTCAAATTCAACGGATCTAGTAAGTCTTTGTACTGTTTGATAATTTCTTTTGAAGCGGCGTATAGAGGAAAACACAATTGGTTTTCTAACGCTAAGACATTCATGTTTTCACCCCTTTTTCTAACATCCGCCTCTTATCATAGCTGTTTTTTCAACGAAAGTCTACTCGCTAACGGCTTTGACCGTCACTTCAATGTTGCCAGCTGTAGCTTTTGAGTAAGGACATACGGTATGAGCGATCTCAAGCAATTCTTGTGTTTCTTCTGTTGACAAACCTTCGATTTGGCCTTCGATCTCCACACCCAAGACAAAACTTGATTCACTTTCTGCGTATAAGGTCACTTGTGCGCTCACGGTAGAAGCACCTTCGATCCCTTTGCTGCTTTTCACCAATTCAAGGGCACTATTGAAACAAGCGCTAAAGCCAGCTGCAAAAAGTTGTTCCGGATTCGTTGCATTTTCTACTCGTTTGCCAGGTGCAGTGATATTTAGTTCAAATGAATGATCAGGGCTGTGTACTTCTCCTGAACGGCCACCAGTGTTGATCATCTTTGTTGAATACATTTTTTTCATCATTTCTTCACTCCTGCGTTTTTGTATTTTGTACAATTTAATTGTATGCAATTAAATTGAAAAATGCAAGGAATTGGTTTTCAGTTTGCCTTTTTTTTCTAAAAAGGAGGGAATTATAAAAAGTTTACTGTTCTCTTGGGTGAAACGTGCTATTATAGTTAGTAACACTTGTAACAGAATGAACAATTAGTTTGAAACGAAGAATTTACTGCATGCAGGCAAAGAGGGTGGAAAATCATCGTAGACTACATGGAACAACGAGCGGTTGGACGCTATTTTCGATCGCTGACGGATCATTATTCAGGTTATATCCGTCTTTATGGCACCTACACAGAATATCGGGTGATTGCAGGGATTCCTGCTGAAAATGTGATGTTAGAGATTATCGGGGTTGAAAACGGTGTCTTATTGACCCGTGTAAACAATACATTATTTGAAAATGGAAGAGGGTTTTTACAATGATCATTATCCAAATTATTTTAGTTATCTTAGTATTAGTGATTCTGATTTGGCTGATCGCAAGCACTGCTGTGATCGTTCGTCAAGGGGAAGTCAAAGTCGTGGAAAGTTTTGGGAAATATGTTCGAACGTTGGAACCAGGTCTTCATTTTCTTGTTCCGATTTTATATACAGTAAGAGAAAGAGTGTCCTTGAAACAGATTCCTTTGGAGATCGAACCGCAAAGTGCAATTACGAAAGACAACGTGATCGTGCAGATCGATGAAGCAATCAAATACCACGTCACAGATGTTCGTGCTTTTGTTTACGAAAATGAAAACTCCGTTATCTCAATGATTCAAGATGCCCAATCAAACTTACGGGGGATCATTGGGAAAATGGATTTGAATGAGGTTTTAAATGGGACAGAAGAAATCAACGTAGCACTGTTTACTTCAATCAAAGACATCACGGCCGGCTATGGGCTAGCGATCGACCGAATCAACATTGGGGAAATCAAAGTTTCTCAAGAAATCATTGAATCAATGAATAAATTGATCACAGCTTCCAGAGACAAAGAGTCGATGATCACAAGAGCCCAAGGGGAGAAATCTTCCTCTGTCTTAAGTGCCGAAGCCAAAGCTTCTCAAATGACGATCGATGCGCAAGCTCGGGCGGAACAAACCCAAATCGATGCGGAGGCACGGGCAAAACGTGTCCGGATCGATGCCGAGGCAGAAGCGGAACGAATCGCCAAAATCACAGAAGCCGAACGCAAGCGGATTTTAGCCATCAATGAAGCTATCAAAGAAAGTCAACTAGACGAGCGCTCACTATCATATCTAGGAATCGAAGCTTTTAAAGATGTGGTCAATAGCAATACCAATACGGTCATTCTGCCATCAAACATGACGGAACTGGGAAATATTCCAGTCGTCAAACAACTTTGGGAAAATGCACCATCTAAATCAGCAGAATAACTTCTAAGCACAACAATTAAAAAAGCTCAAATGCTCCGAGTACAAATCGGCGCATTTGAGCTTTTTTTATTTCGTTTTGTCTGCTGATTGATTATCGACAATCAACAGGGCAATCATGACATAACCGATCCAACTGTCCCGAGAATATAAGATGTAGCGAGGGGACCAAGAAGCGGCATATTTCTGTTTGTATTCTCGTAGCCCTTCAAAAGAATAGAAGCGAGAACCAAAGGTGTAAACGAGATAGGCGATCCGCTCTTGCAAGAAACTACTGCGGAAAGTACCAACATTGGCTAACGGTGCCATGCCTAAATCGAATTGTTGATACCCATGTTCTTTAAAATAGTCGAATAGCTGAATAAACAAGAAATCCATCGTTCCATTTGGCGCTTTTTCAGGATCGTGGCGCATCAAATCGATGGAGGCCAGACCTGTTTGATACGTGGGCATAAAGGAGGCAAACGCGACGATCTCTTGCTGCTGATTGCGGACGACTGCAATTGGTGCGGTACTTAGATAAGATTCTGAAAAAAATCCAAGGGAGAACCCTTTTTCTTTCCGTCCATCTAGCCAGTTGTCAGAAATTTCTTTAAGGGTTGCAAAGGTTTCGGCTGAAAAGGGTGGAGTGAGCACATCAAAAGTAAAGCCTTCTTTGGTGATCTTGTTGTTCAATGCCCGCTGTCCCTTCATTTTTTTTCCTGAAAGGGTGAAGCTAGGTAGATCCACATAAGCTTTCTCACCGAATTTGATAAAGTCATACCCGAATTCATGCAGCAGCATCACCATTTCTTCACTACTTTCATAAAAGACCGGCAAGTAATTCCACTGATCCATCTCTGTTAAGAAGGTTTCCAGTGCCTGCGGAAAGTCTGCTTGCTTCCCAGAAGGATCCCCCATGACCAAGCATTTATTATTAAAGGTCGTAAACTGAAAAAAGACCGTCGGCTCGCCGATTTCTGGATAAACGTACACTTGCTTGTCTTTTAAATAAACAAGATGGCTGTCGCTATTGCCGCCATAGGTGTTCAAAACATGTTTCACTTTATCAGTAGCAGCACTGACGCCTAGTTGGTGCTTTGGTCCCATCAAGTAGCGGGCAAACAGCAGCATCGCAACGGCGACAAATAAAATCGCAACGAAGCCTTGGAGCCACAATTTTTCAGAGGGGAAAAGCAAAAAGTCCATCGAATGGTGGTGCGTCGGATGTCGATTGAGATGAGGCATATTGTAGACCCCAATAATGACATAGAGGATCGTCAGCGAACCAATCAACAAACCATCGACCGTCAACCATTCCCACGAGAAGACTAGCTGTTTACGGAATAACTCGCTTTTTGAAAAAATCATGATCGCTAATAATAATAGAAGAAACAGCATGGTCGAAAAGCGGAAACCCGCAAAAATAGCATAACCGATCGTTGCTGCAATCAACAAAAGTGTCGGCACATACGCACGACTGACACGGGCAGAGATGCCGCGACCAGCAATCAAAAAGAGATAGCCGAGAAAGATACTCGGGTACTGCATCACGAAATTCAAGCGAATCGGATTTAGATGGGCTAACCATTTGATTTGGTCAAAGGCTTCTGGGATCGTGGCGGAGAGTACCAACATCGTTCCCGTCAGATAAAGCAGCAATACTTCGATCTTATGGAATACTTCCAACAACAAGCTTTTGGGAATCCCAGAAAAGCGCTGGTTGAGGGAGACGCCAACATTTTTTGAGAAAAAGATCAAACCGATCAAAAAGGGAATAATGTAATAAAACAGGCGGAACAGCAAGAGCCAAGCAATAACACTTTCACGGGGAATTTGCAGTGAACCCATTCCCATGATCATCATGACATCAAACGTTCCAAGTTCCCCAGGAATCATCGATACGATTCCAATCACGGAAGCAGCAATGAAAAGCGGCAACAGTTGAAACACATCGACCGAGATACCCATCAAGAGACCCGTCGTGAAGAAGGCGGCAAAAACACCCAGCCATTCCAATAAGGAAGCGGCGATCAGCTGCAGACGATCACGTCGTTGTAGCCCACCCAAGTAGGCATTTTTTTTGGAAAAACTAAGAGCATAGACGATTGGAAAATAAAGACTGCCGCCTAAAAGCCAGATCCAATACTGTTGGAGATAATCGGTCGTGGGACCGAAGAGGACGAATGCCAGCGCAGCAAGCGACAAAATCGAAAGACCAGACATTAAGTAGATAAAAATCTTCGAAATTGCTTGGGCAACGTCTTTGCCTTTTTTTCCTTTGCCATAAAATTCCGACCGTAACCCGATACTGATGAAACCGCCAAAGCCGATCAAATTGTTCATGGTATTGATGATCCAGCTGGTTTCTAGTAAATAACGGCGATCAGGTTTGTCCCCTAGCAAGCGATTCAAGACGATATCATATAAGACCATGGGAAAGACACACAGTAAGCCAATGACAGCCATTAAAGCCACTCGCCAAAGGGATAGTTGCGCAAACAATTGTTTTAGTTGATCAATCGAGATCGTCTTGCTTAAGGAAAGCAGCTCGCCGAACACGATCACGGCGACTGCAATTAAGAAGAGTGTTTTAAACAGTGAGCGGTGGTCGCGGAGCCAAGTAAAGATTCTCATAGTTATTCACCGACCTTTTCTAAAAAAGATAATACTTTCGTATTAAATACTTCTGGATTCTTTCGTGCAAAACTATGTCCTTGTCCTTTGACGACGATAAAATTGGACTGAGGAATACTGTTTGCAATATAAAAAGAATGGGAGAGCTTGATCGAATCACGTTTGCCAACCAAGATCAATGTCGGCACACTGAGGTGATTCAAATCGGCGGTGGAGAGACCGATTGGACGAAACAACAATCCCAAAATAGGCAGAAAGCCCCGCATGCCTTTGGAGAATGGAGAACAAAGCCAAACGATCAGATATTGCAAAACACTGCCGATTCGAGAAAAGAGCCGTACACCTCGCGGTTCCGTGTTGCCAGAGTTTAAAATCATGCAGCTGACATGCTCTGGGTAGAGATGGCAAAAGACCATCGCCAGATTGGCACCATCGCTAAATCCTAGTAAGGCGATTTTCGTTAGCTTTTCTTGCTGAATAATTGCTAAGAGATCTGTTGCCATTTTAAAAAAATCGATTTTCTTCTGCGTATTGGTGGATTTGCCATGTCCTCGACTATCGATTAAATACAGTTGATGTTTTTGACGCAAAGCGTCGACCTGCTTTGAGAAATAGGCACTGCTGCCGCCATTTCCGTGCAGTAAAAAAAGTGGTCGTCCTGAACCGGTTTTCTCGTAATAGAGGACAGACCCGTCCGGTAAGGGCGCGTAACATTTTTCAACTTCCATTTTTTCACCTACTTTCTAAGAGTATACCTTGAAGTCAGGGGCTATCACAAACATATCACTAGATAAAATGAGAAAAAATAACAATCTGCTCATCTTTTTTTTACCATAAGTTCAGGAAAAGGCTTTTTTCTTTACAATGTAAAGAAAAATAATCGGCTAAGTTAATTAATTTGTTTTCAGAAAATTCTTTACAAACCCGGATACGTTGTCTATAATCGAACTAACTAATTGAGAATGATTTTCATTTACGAAAGAGAGGCTAGCCAATGACCACTATAGCAGATGTTCTGATTATCGGAGGAGGGCCTACGGGGCTCTATGCAAGTTTTTATGCCGGATTACGTGATCTATCGGTCGTATTGTTTGAAGCACAAGCCGAATTAGGCGGGAAGATCAATTTTTATCCTGAAAAAATGGTCTGGGATGTGGGTGCATTGCCGCCAACCAAGGGAAAGAAAGTCAAAGAACACTTGATTGAACAGGCTAAGTTGTTTGATCCAACGATCTATCTGAAAACGAAAATCATCGAATTGACCAAGGAAGACAACCTTTTTTATGCAGTGGATGACCAAGGGAGGACCCATGTTGGACGCACCATTTTAGTTTGTATTGGCGGCGGTGTCGTTTCTCCGCAAAAATTGCCATGTTTCATCCATAATAATGTCGACAACTATATCCACTATCAGTTTCCTGACCAGCAAGCGATCCAAGGCAAACATCTAGTGATCTCTGGCGGCGGCGATGCGGCAGTGGATTATGCGATCGAAGCAGTGTCTTATGGTGCCAAAGTCACGCTGTGCTATCGAGGGGAAAAACTGAAAGCCCATGAAGCACAAGTAAAGAAGATGAAAGCAGAAGGGATTCAAGTGCTGATGAATCACACCATCGATGGGGTGAATCAAGCAGAAACATTCAATATGGTTCTACGACTAAAAAACAGTGCCAACCATGAGACGATCGATTTTTTATGCGATCATCTACTGATCCAACACGGGTATGACCGTGACAGTGGCTTGTTAGATAAAGTTTCCTTTGATCTTGCACGTCATGAAGATTTTTATTTGAACTGTGAGATTCCAACAAAAACTAGCCATCCAGGTGTTTTTGCGGCGGGCGACATTCATTATTTCAAAGGCAAAGTGAATCTTTTGGCGGGAGCCTTTCAAGATGCTGCGCAAGCAGTCAACCAAATCAAACACTATTTAGAGCCGACCAGTGTCCCACAGGCGATGGTTTCTTCCCACAATGAGAAATTCAGTGAAAGAAATCGTCAGTTGTTGGTGAATGAGTAGCCATGCTTCTTTGTGAATGAAAAAGTAGAAAAAGCAGGAGTCCCGTATGAGTCCTGCTTTTTTGGTGTCCTCAGAACAGAAATTCGTTTCACTAGAAGTGAATGTTTGCCGCTCCTAAAAAATAAAATCTCTCAAATAAATGATGCAATGGATGAAAATTTCAGCTATTATTTTCAAGTTGACTAATTGGAGGGGATGACATGAATCAAACAAGATATGCAGAATTAAAGCAAGCAGAAAGAGGCGCTATCTTAAGTATCGTTGCCTATATTTTTGTTTCCATCGCCAAACTTGCCATCGGTCGTTTGGCAAATTCTGAAGGATTATGGGCAGATGGATTAAACAATGCGACGGATATCGTGGCATCTATTGCTGTCTTGATCGGTTTACGTTTGGCACAAAAACCAGCAGACGAAGACCATAAATATGGACACTGGAAAGCAGAAAATGTGGCGAGTCTCGTAACATCCTTGATTATGCTGGCGGTTGGTCTGCAGGTTTTATGGTCCTCCATTCAAACAATTCTACTCGGTGAAACGCAAAGTCCCGATATGATCGCGGCAGTCGTCGGTATCATTTCAGCTATTTTGATGTATGGCATGTATTACTACAATAAGCGATTATCTGCTCGTGTAAAAAGCTCCGCTTTGCTAGCAGCTGCTAAAGACAATCGGAGTGATGCCTGGACGAGTATTGGAACGGCGATCGCTATTTTTGCCGCCTCATTTGGTATCGGTTGGTTAGACAGTTTGACTGCGATCGTGGTAGCTCTTTTGATTATCAAAACCGCCGTCGATATTTTTCGTGAGAGTGCCTTTTCACTTTCTGATGGGTTTGATGAATCGTTAGTCGTGGAGTATGAAGCGGCAATCGCTGGTTTTTCTGAAGTGAAATCTGTCAAATCGATTCGAGGAAGAATGTATGGCGCCAATGTTTTTCTCGATGTCGTCGTGACGATGGACAAATCTTTGACGGTTGAAAAGAGTCATAATGTGGCAGATGCTATTGAAGATCTCTTAGCTGATCGTTTTCAGGTGTTTGATACTGACATCCACATTGAGCCTGCTACCGAATAAATTTTATGGCAAAACCTTGATAGGACAAGGATGTAAACCACCCGTTTCCTATTTGTAAACTGAAAAGTTCTTACGGAACCTGCTGATTCATGGCAAACTAGAGGTAACAAAGGAAGAAAGTAGGGAGCCTTATGAATAATAAACAGGTAGTAGAAAATGATTTAGTTATTTCTTTAGATAAAATGGATGAAACAGAAATGATGGCACTTTGCCAACAATATATTGCGGCTATCGATGATAGCCAAGTCCTCTTTGCTTTACTGAAAAAAGTTCAAGCCTCTAAAGCAGCAGTAAGCAAATAAAAAAACAAACCGGCATCTTACGCATTGATGTTCCTCTCAGCAAAAGCGAAAGGAGTGTTGATCAACAGGAAAAGATGCCGGTTATTTTTAAATTTGTTTGAGTCTTTTAAAAAACTTTTAAAGGACGTTTAATAATGCGAATAACCCATAGACGATCAAAGAAGCTATTCCTAAAGGAACAATACGTCGGAATATAATCTCTTTCAAACGCTTGCCTGCTTGTCGCTCTTTTTCATAGTTAGGATCATGAGCGTGCGCTTTAAATTGCTGAGGAGAACGAGAAAAGATTAAGCCATTGGTCATCGATAAAACCCAGCCAATCAACGCCATGAAGAAAGAAACAAAAATGATTGCCAGTAAAAGTAGTTGTAAGAGTTGCATCGTGTTGCTACCTCCTTTTCGTAGCCATTTTTTCACTTTTAGTTTACCATCTTTTGAGACTTTTAGGGGGCATTATTCAACGTGCCCTTTCTTTTTTTGCTTCTTCCCTTATAATAGAGATATTTATAAACGAGTTTCTGTTTCTTACAGCAACAGAGAGAAGGGGTTCTTATGGCAATCACAAAAAAAATCATTCAATCACCAGAAGACTTCCAAACGTTGGATCGTTTGATCAGAGAAATCTGGCCAGAAGTGTTTACACCTATCATTGGGTCCGATCAAGTCGCGTATATGCTGGCTCATTACCAATCACCAGCAGCAATTCAAAACGAAGTCCAGCAAGGAGCAGTCTATCTTTTGTTATTAGAAGGAGACCGAGCAGTAGGATATACAGCGTATGAAGAAACGCAGCATCAGATTTATTTAAGTAAATTGTATCTCCATCAATCCACTAGAGGCAAAGGCTATGCCAGCCAAGTCTTTGATTGGTATGAGGAGATCGCATCAGGCAAAACGCTGCATTTAAACGTCAACAAACAAAACCAGCAGGCGATCGCTGTTTATGAGCATCGCGGCTTTAAGCGCATTTCTGAACGTAGCGTTGCAATTGGTTCGGGATTTGTGATGGATGATTTTATTTATGAGAAGAAAGTCTAATTAAGTAGAAAATTCATTTGATAAACAAAAAAACATTTAATGAATCAAGAATACTATTTTTTATTTTAATATCGTGCCTATTGGAAAACATTGCCAATAGGTTTTTTTGTATCTAGCTAATTCAAAAAATCCTTTATCAACACAAAAAAATAGTTGTATACTGTGTAAATTTACGTTTAGTAAATGTTATTTTGAGTTGTTAAAAATAGTTTCATCTATTCGTAAAAAACATATTTACTCAAAGGAAGCTCTGTGCTATTATCCTTGTATAAACATTATAATGTTATAAACTAAGGAGGCAATTATGAAAGGGTTTGTAGAATTTATTGAACAGAAATTGATGCCGATTGCAAATAAAGTGGGGATGCAACGGCACATGGTAGCGATTCGCAAGGGGATCATCGCTACTTTACCTTTAACGATCGTTGGGTCGTTCTTCACGATCTTACTGAATTTTCCCATCGAATCAGTCGCTGCGGTGATCGAACCGTATCGGGAAGTTTTGGATATTCCCTTTCGTTATACAGTCGGATTATTGGCATTGTATGCAACGTATGGGATTGCTTCATCGCTAGCCAAAAGCTACAAGCTGGATTCATTGACTGCGGGTATCTTAGCAACGATGTCCTTTCTTGTAACCGCTGCACCACCGTTGCGAGTCTTTGATTCTGTGGAAGGCATCATTGATGCGGGACGTTATATCAATGTGGCAAATTTAGGGTCAGGCTCTTTGTTTGGCGCGATCGTCACGGCCATCTTGTCCGTTGAAATCTATCGTTTCTTTATCGTAAAAAATATCACCATCAAAATGCCAGATGGTGTGCCACCAGAAGTGACGAATTCATTTATGGCGTTGATTCCTGGAGGAGCGATCCTGATTTTGTTCTGGGTGATCCGTCATATGTTAGGCTTTGATATCAATGGCTTTTTAAGTAACTTGTTGATGCCGTTAAAAGACGTGCTAGCTGGTAACAGCTTGTTTGGTGGTTTATTGACTGTCTTCTTGATCTGTTTCTTCTGGGTACTGGGGATTCATGGACCAGCCATCATGGGTCCTGTCATTCGTCCATTCTGGGATATTTCCATTGCTGAAAATATGGAAGCGTTCCAAGCATCTGGCAATGCGCATGAATTGCCTAATATTTTTACGGAACAATTTTTACAATGGTTCGTGTGGATCGGTGGAGCCGGTACGACCTTAGCGTTGGTCGTTTTGTTCTTCTTCTCCAAATCAAAATACTTGAAACAATTGGGCCGTTTGTCCATCTTGCCAGGCCTATTCAATATTAATGAACCAGTGATTTTCGGTGCACCGATCGTAATGAACCCAATCTTAGGCATTCCTTTCTTGGTGGCACCGTTGATTACGACAACGATTTCTTACTTCGCGACCATTACGGGCGTCGTACCGATGATGGCTGCCAGACTTGGGTTTGCCATTCCAGCACCAATCGCCGCCTGGATGAGTACGGACTGGAGTATCGCAGCAGCGATTTTAGTAATCGTCAACTTCTTTATCACACTCGCAATCTACTACCCATTCTTTAAAGTCTTTGAGAAACAGCAGATTGCCCGCGAACAAGAAGAAGAAACTGCCGCTTAAGCAAGACAAAAAAAGTGAGGTGCAAACATGGGAATTTATGCCATTTGTTTATTTTTTGGTTGTCAAATTTGGTTAACAAAATCAGCACAAGGGAAAAAAATTCAAGAAGTGCCGTTTTGGCGGATGCTTTTGTTCGGGATTCTTGGCGTTGCTGCAGCGATCCTACTGAGCCGTCAGTTTCCGTGGGGACCATTTTTGACGATGACGACGACGATTGTTTGCAGTTCGCTTTTACTGACACGTTTTACTGCTTTTTATGAAGAAATGAGGATGAGATAAGTTGAAAAGACAACTAGGAGTATCGGTGTATCCCGATCACAGTGATTTTGAAACAGACAAAGCCTATCTGCAATTAGCCCATGATTATGGCTTTAGCCGCATTTTTATGAGTATGTTGGAAGTGAGTGACGGCAAAGAAAACGTGCAGAAAAAATTTAAAGCGTTGATTGATTTTGCCAAAGGATTAGGCTATGAAACGATTTTAGACGTGGCACCAGCCATCTTTTCTGAACTAGGCATCTCCTATGATGACTTGACCTTTTTCCATGAACTAGGAGCCGATGGGATTCGTTTAGATTTAGGTTTTGACGGCAATAAAGAAGCGATGTTGACCTACAATCCCTTTGGCTTAGCTGTTGAATTGAATATGAGCAATGATGTGGCGTATTTAGACAATATTTTGACTTATCAAGCCAACATTCCTTACTTATACGGCTGCCACAATTTCTATCCGCAAGAAGGGACTGCCTTGCCCTATAATTTCTTTGAGAAGTGCAGTCGTCGTTTCAAGGAAAAAGGCATTCGAACCGCCGCGTTTATCTCTTCTCAAACGGGAACGATCGGACCTTGGGATATCAATGATGGCTTACCGACCTTAGAAATGCACCGAAGAATGCCTGTAGAAACTGCCGCAAAGCATTTGTTTGCCACAGGCTTGATTGACGATGTCATTATCGGCAATGCTTATGCTTCGGAAGCAGAATTGGCGGCACTAGGAGCGATTGATCGCTACCAGACGGCATTTGCGATTGAATTTGTGCCTGAAATCAATGAAGTTGAACGCCGAATCGCCCTTGACGAGCAGCATTACCGTCGAGGCGATATCACTGACCGGATGATCCGTTCCACAGAAGTTCGTAAAAAGTATAAGAACCATGACAATCCTGTCCATGACCACGAAGGCGTCTTTCAACGAGGGGATGTTGTGATCGGCAATGATCGTTTTGGCAAGTACAAAAACGAGCTACAAGTAGTGCTGGAGCCCCACTCAGATCCACGAAAAAATAAAATCGGTTCGATCGTCGAACAAGAGTTAGTTCTGCTGCCGTTTATCCATCCTTGGTCGAAATTCACTTTCACAGAGAGGAAGGTGTAATGAGATGTTTGATTTGATTATTCGTCAAGCTCGCACAATCGATGAAAAAGTATTTGATATTGGGATTCAAGACGGCAAAATCACTGCCTTGGCACCTACGTTACAGGAGCAGGCGAAACAAGAGCTGACCTTAGCAGAAGGGGAGTTCTTGTCAGCCGGTTGGATCGATGACCATGTCCATTGTTTCGAGGAAATGACGCTCTATTATGATTATCCAGACGAGATCGGTGTCAAACAAGGTGTCACGACCGTTATCGATGCGGGGACGACTGGCGCCGAAAATATCCATCGGTTTTATGATTTAGCCAAAGAAGCCAAAACCAATGTCTTTGCTTTAGTCAATATTTCCAAATGGGGGATCGTAGAGCAGGATGAACTTGCGGATCTGTCAAAAGTCAAAAAAGAATTGGTCAAAGAAGCGCTGCAGAAGTTTCCTGACTTTATCGTCGGAATCAAAGCCCGAATGAGCAAAACGGTGATCGGCGAAAATGGCATCACACCGTTGAAATTAGCCAAAGCGATCCAGGCTGAAAATCAACCGCTGCCTCTGATGGTCCATATTGGGTCAGCACCACCGAATTTAGCAGAGATTCTCGCTGAATTGGAAGCAGGAGATGTGGTGACCCATTGCTTTAACGGCAAAGCCAATGGGATTTTGGATCAGACGCACCAAACCATCAAGCCTTTCGTCTTTGCTGCCTATGAAAAAGGCTTGGTCTTTGATATTGGTCATGGGACAGACAGTTTCAATTTTGATGTGGCGGAGACGGCTTTTGCCAATCAGCTGAAGGCTTCTTCCATTAGTACGGATATTTACATCCGCAATCGTACCAATGGACCAGTCTTTGATTTAGCGACGACTATGGAAAAATTAGCGGTCGTAGGGTATGATTGGCGTGAGATCATCGAGAAGGTGACCAGTGCCCCTGCGAAGCAATTTCATTTACAGAACAAAGGCGAGATCGCATTGGGGTATGATGCTGATTTTACGATTTTCCGCTTTGAAGCGGGCGAAAAGGAATTGACGGATTCTAACGGCAATCGCCGAATCACGACACAACAGATCGTGCCGCAAAAAGCGGTGATAGGAGGGGAACTTTTTGACACTGAATATTGAAGAATTAGGCTTGAAAGAAGTCATCAATGCTTCTGGCAAAATGACGATTCTAGGTGTCTCGAAAGTCAGCGAAAGCGTACTTGTAGCCCAGCGCTATGGCGGGGAACATTTCTTTGAAATGGCAGATCTAGCAGAAAAAACCGGTGCCTATTTGGCAAAATTGTTGAAAACGGAAGATGCACAGATCGTTTCTTCTGCTTCAGCGGGGATCGCCCAATCAGTGGCGGCACTCATCGGTCAAGGCGACAGCTATCATTTGTACCACCCTTACAGTGAGAAAATCAGTAAACGGGAGATCATTTTGCCCAAAGGCCACAACGTAGATTATGGCACACCAGTGGAAGTGATGGTGGCGCAAGGCGGCGGGAAAGTCGTGGAAGCAGGTTATGCCAATATGTGTACACCCGAGCACATTGAACAGATGATCACGCCCGAAACGGCGGCGATCCTCTACATAAAGAGTCATCACACCGTTCAAAAAAGTATGTTGACAGTAGCAGAAACGGCCCAAGTTGCCAAGGCACACGATCTTCCATTGATCGTTGATGCGGCTGCTGAGGAAGATTTGTTTGCCTATACCCAAGCCGGTGCTGATTTAGTGATCTATTCAGGTGCGAAAGCACTGTCAGGACCAAGTGCTGGCTTAGTGATCGGCAAGCAGCCCTATGTCTCTTGGGTACGCCTGCAATCCAAAGGGATTGGTCGAGCAATGAAAATCGGTAAAGACAATATTCTCGGATTTACCCAAGCCGTGACGGATTATCTAGCGGAGGGAACAGAATCTGGGGCTTCGATGCAAGAGCGTCTGCAACCATTTATTGCGGCAATCAATGAAATCACTGGTTTCGAAGCAAAAATCGTTCAAGACAGCGCCGGCAGAGATATTTATCGGGCCAGTGTCAAAGTGAAAGAACCAAGTGCCAAAGCAGTGATCGACGCGCTAAAAGCGGGAGAACCAGCGATTTATACCCGTGAATACCAAGCCAATAACGGCATTATTGAATTTGATATCCGTGCAGTCAATGAACAAGAAATGGCAGTGATCACCGATCGCTTACAAGAAATTATGTTAGGAGCAACCCAAAAATGAAAACTTCACCCAATTATTTCGCTGACCGTGTCTGCCTAAATGTGTTAGCAAACTCCATTGAAAATGCGAAAGCTTGTTATGAAGCAGCAGAGGGCAACATCGTCCTAGGTGTTTTATCAAAAAACTATGCTAGCGATGAAGCAGCCATCGCAGACATGAAGAATTATCAAGCGGCAACAAATAATGCCCTTTCTGTAGGGCTTGGTGCTGGCGACCCCAACCAAAGTGAAATGGTCTCCCGAATTTCCGCTGTTCTACAGCCACAGCATGTTAACCAAGTGTTCACGGGAGCGGGGACCTCACGAGCTTTGCTAGGACAATCTGAAACGATCGTCAATGCCCTTGTTTCACCAACGGGAAAAGTCGGCTATGTCAATATTGCTACTGGACCATTGAGTTCACAAACTCCAGCTGCAGAAGTCCCAGTCGAAACAGCGATCGCTTTATTAAAAGACATGGGCGCTAGTTCTATCAAGTATTTTCCAATGAAAGGGTTGGCTCATAAAGCAGAATATCAAGCGGTAGCCGAAGCTTGTGCTGCGAATGATTTTTATCTGGAACCGACCGGCGGTATCGATTTAGAAAACTTTGAAGAAATCTTGCAGATCGCTGTTGATGCAGGCGTGAAAAAAATCATTCCCCATATTTACAGCTCGATCATCGATGGCGAAACAGGGGACACACGCCCTGAAGATGTACAGACATTAGCAGAAATGACGAAAAAGGTGTTGGCAGCAGCCAAATAGGGGGGATCAATGATGCGGATCGGTGCTTACGGTGAGGTAATGATGCGGTTGACGCCACCAGAATATCGAACATTGGAACAGACCCACTCTTTGCGGATGGATTTTACGGGAACAGGGGTCAATCTGTTAGGTAATTTGGCGCATTTCGGCTTGACGACGTCGATGCTGACACAGGTGCCAGCCAACCGATTAGGAGATACGGCAAAAGCCAGCTTGCGTTCCTATGGGATTCAAACGGCATTTGTTGGCAAAAAATATAGTCATATCGGCAGTTATTTCGCCGAGATCGGCTACGGCGCTCGTCCGACCTATGTGACGTATCAAAATCGCCATCATAGTTCCTTTGGTGTTTCAGGTCCAGAAGAATATGCCATCGATGGGTTTTTAGAAACGGTCGATCTCATTCATATTTGCGGGATCTCACTTAGTTTGACTGAGAAAACCTGGCAAACTGCATTGGCTTTGGCGAAACAGGCCCATGCCAAGCAGATTCGCGTCTGCTTTGATTTCAACTTCCGTCCAAGCTTGAATGAAGATTTAAATCGGGAGGTACTGAAACAGCGGTATGAAACGATTCTACCCTATTGTGACCTAGTTTTCGGCTCTGTCCGTGACTTGGAGGAGCTATTGGCTTATCCCTTAGAGGAAACCGAAGGCGCCGAGCTTGCGTTGATCCAATCCTTTATTGACCAGTATCAACTAGAATGGTTCTGTGGGACACGGCGTCTAGCCGTGGAAGACAAGCAATTTATCAGCGGAAGGATCATTACGGTACAGGATGCCTATGAAACGGCACCGCAGCTGCTGCAAGTCTTGGATCGGATCGGGGCAGGGGATGCCTATGCCGCTGGCGTATTATTAGGCTATGCCGAAAAATGGTCACTCCAACGCACCGCTGATTTTGCAATCACGAATGCAGTTTTGGCTCATACGATGCTGGGAGATGTTCCCTTAACCACCAAAGAACAAGTGGAACAAGTCTTACAGGCACCTGGGAAAGACTTGATTCGCTAGAAAAAACACTTGCGTCCTTCTCTTGAGGGATGGCTGCGCAAAAGTAGACCAATCGGCTGCTTTTGCGCAATCATCCATCGCTTTTAGGAGAAGGACGCAAGTGTTTTTATTGTTTTAAAAAGGTTTCTACTTTTTTCTCAGGGATCACCCACAATAATAGCACGAGACTATCCAGCGTGATGATGAATAGGGGATGGATCAGCCAGCCGAGGAGCAATGCCAGCACATTGATAAACAATGTAAAATAGAGTTTCTTATATCCGCGAAACAGTTCTACGATGGCTTGATTGTCAGGATTGGCACGAACCAAGGATTTTCCAACTAGGAAATAGCTGAAATCCGTCAATAAAATGACAGCCCCGTATAGTAGCTGTGGGGCAAGAGCGACTGGATAACGACTGACCCATGACGTTACAAAAGGAAAGAGGGTCAGTGCCAGGATCAATAAATGATTCGCCCACAAGGTCCAACCGTCGATTTTAGATACTACTTGAAATAGATGATGGTGATTGTTCCAGTAGATCGCTAACATCACAAAGCTGATCAAATAAATAATAAATTGCTGTTCCACTCCTAAAAAAGAAGCAAAGGTATCGCCTTCGGGCTGGTGCAATTCCAATACTAATAAGGTCATTACGATCGCAATGACCGCATCGGTAAAGGCTTCGATTCGATTTTTTGACATGTACATCCATCCTTTTAAGTTTCTGTTTACTGGATCAGTGTACGCGATTGTCAGAAATTCGTCGAATGATTATTCTCGGGACAAAAGCCAACGTTCCAGCTATTTCGCAATTGGCCCATTGCCTAGTGCACCGAATAAAAACAAATCGATCGCTTCTGGCATCTTGTCTTCTTTTTCTGGTGAGTCCAAATGAGCCGCCATCAGTACTAACAATTGACTGGTGACAAATTCTGGGTCGACATCCGAACGGAGATTGGAATCGCTGCGACGAAACAAGTCAAGAAACGGTTCCTTGTAATTTTTCCGCCAAAGCAAGTAGAGTTTTTTTGAAGTATCCTCAGAAACGGTATGCTGAATGTCGTGCATCATCATATAAAAATTGATGCGATGCCGACTTCTTAAAAAAAGAAACATGTTCAAGATTTTTTCAGAGATCGTCAAGGAAGTATCTTCAACGGTCTGATTTAGCTTTCCAGAAACCTCTTGTGCCAAAGAGACCATCACTTCATAATAGATGGTTTCTTTGCCTTTGAAGTGATAATAAAGATTGGGTTGGGTGATGCCGACGGCTTCTGCGATCTGTCTAGTAGAAGTTGCTTGATACCCCTGCTGCATAAACAGGTTTTCTGCGACTCGTAATATTTTTTCCCGCAAGTTCAAAGTCAGCCCTCCCAACGTTCCTGACGAAGCATTTTTTTCGCGGTGAACAAAAGTTGGATTTTCCGTTGTTTCGGTACCGCTGTTTTTTCAGCAAAGACTTGATAGTTGTTTTTGCGAATCACAGTCAAGATTTCCCGATAGATCAAAGCAGCTGCTAATAGAGCTTCACGGCAATCTTCATCGATTTGCGGCATCATGACAAAAGATTCTTGATAAAGCGTCTCTGCCAGTTGCGCCTCGTGTTCCCACATCTCGATAAACTGCTGGTTTTGATTGCCAGAGGCTAATGCTTCTCGCGAAAGGTTGAATTGCGCCAAGACCGTTTGCGGCAAATAGATGCGGCCCATCCGCAGATCCTCGCCAATATCACGTAAAATATTGGTGCGCTGCATCGCTTCACCCAATTTGATGGCGGGTTCTTGAATCGCAGTGGCTGCTTGCGAGAGAATCGGCAAGAGCATCAGACCCACACTGCCAGCTACGTAGTAACTATAGTCAGAAAGCTCTTTTTCAGAGGTGGGCTGCTGGAAGTCAAGGTCTTGTTTTTGCCCAACCAATAGATCGAAAAAGGGTTGAAACTGCAGATCAAACTGTTGGAAAGAAAGGGTCAATGCCCGCCAAATGGCTTCATCAGGATCTTCTTCTTTGACGGCTTGCGGCAAGTCGATCGCATCGTCTGATACTTGTTTTTGCATTTCTTCCAAGCGTTTTTTCATGGCTTCGATCAACAAAGGGTCTTGCTTTTCATCGACGGCATCATCGGCGCGTCGGCAAAAGGCGTAGACGGCATAGACGGCGCGTGCTTTGTCTTTTGGCAATTGAGAAAAGGCGGTATGAAAGTTTTTTGAATGCTTTTTTATGATGGCCTCACAGTATAAAAAATCGTTGTCGTATTCATCAAAGACGCTTAATGATTTAACGGTCATCTTTTAACAACTCCTCCACAGCTAACTTGGCACTTTGCATCACGATTGGCACACCCGCTCCCGGATGCGTACTGCTGCCGCAGAAGTATAAACCTTCTGCATAATCAAATTTATTATGGGGACGATAGTAATTGCTTTGCGCCAAGGTTGGTTTCAACCCAAATGTCGCACCATTGTAGGCATTGAACCGGTCATTGAACGTATCTGGCGTATACATTTTTTCATACACGATGTGTTCATCGATATCCGTAAAGATCGTTTTTTCTTTTAATAATCCAATGATCTGCTGGCGGTAGCTTTGGATCGTTTCATCCGTCCATTGATCAAATTTAGATAATTCAGGCACTGGGACTAAAACATAAAGACCTTCTTGACCATCAGGTGCTAAGGAAGAGTCTTTCAGGGTTGGACGATACAAGTAGAAGGAAGGATCTTCTGGCAGTTTGCCAGCTTCGAAAAGATCGTCTACATTGCGTTTGAAATCATTGGCAAAATAAATGCTGTGGAGTGCGCTATCCTCATATTTTTTGTCCAGACCTAAATAAAGCAAGAAACAAGAACAAGAATAATCCATCGAAGCGATTTTTTGATTGGTGTATTTGCCGCGTTTTGATTCATCAGGAATCAAGCTTTCCATGGCATAAGGAAAATCAGCCGCACAAATCACGGCATCTGCGGTAATCGTTTCTCCATTGACACGAACGCCTTTGGTTTGCTTGTTTTCGATCAATAATTCATCGATCGGGGTATTGTAATGGATCGTACCGCCTAATTCTTGGAACAAACGTGCCATCCCAGTGGCTAGCGTATACATGCCGCCTTTGATGAAATAGACCCCATACATCAACTCGATCATAGGGATGATGGTATAAAGGGACGGCCCTTGGTAAGGGGAGACACCGATATACAAGGTTTGAAACGCCAATGATTTTCGCAGGCGATCATCTTTGACAAATTTAGAAATAGAAGAGTAGGCGTCACTAAACGTCCGCAGCTTTAACCCTGCCCATAAGGATTTGGGATTGTAAAAGTCTCGCCATGTCCGAAATGATTTGGTGATGAAGGACTCTTTGGCGATCACATAGCGTTTGTAGATATCTGCTAAAAAGGCAAAATAGCCTTGAGCATCTTCTTCCGAGATCGCTTCGAGGGTTTTGGTCAATTCTACTAAGTCATTTGAGAAGGTCAGCGGTTCGTCTTGAGCAAAATACAGCTGCAGCATCGGATCGACTTTCTCCATAGGAATATAGTCATTCGGATCAACGCCAGCAAATTCAAACACTTCACGATAAATTTCCGGCATCATCACGATGGTGGGGCCCACATCAAAGGTAAAGCCGTTTTCCTTGATCTGATTCATTTTGCCCCCAGGTTGCCCTTCTTTTTCGTAGAGGGTGACGTCATAGCCAAGTTTTTGCAAACGGACAGCAGCAGCTAATCCTGACACGCCCGCACCGACAACAATAATTTTTTTCATGCTTGCTCCTTCTGCGAATCATCTGATTCGGCTTCTTTTTTCGTGTGTTCTTTTTCTTCTAAAACGCCATCTTTCATGACGAGAACCCGATCACAATAATCTGTTAAACGGGTATCATGGGTCACCATAATGGTGGCTTTTTGTTTTTCTTTGGTTTCTTTTGCTAAGATTTTGACGACTTCTACGGCTTTTTTTGAATCAAGACTCGCCGTTGGTTCATCTGCCAATATGATGGTGGGATCATGATAGAGCGCTCGGGCAATAGCCACACGCTGTCTTTCACCACCAGAAAGTTCATCGGGGTATTTGTTCTGCAGCTTTTCGATCCCAAGTTGTTCAAACAATTCAGTTGCTGATTGCTCTTGGGTTTCTTTGCTGACCTTATCCACCAATTGAAGTTGCTTTTTGACCGTCAAAAAAGGGACAAGGTTGGAAGCTTGTAAAATAAAGCCGATCTTTTTGAAACGAGTTTTTGCCCGTTGCTTTTCTTTTTGTTTACTGAAGGGTTCGTCATTGATAAACACTTCGCCTTCAGAGGGGGCTTGCAGACCACCGGCGATCGTTAGAAAGGTACTTTTCCCAGAGCCGGAAGGACCGATGATGGCGACAAATTCGCCTTTTTCTACCGAGAAGTTGGTTTCTTTCAAGGCTTCAATCGTCGCGTCCCCATCTTTAAATGATTTTTTGACTTGTTTGAATTCAATGGCACTCATGTTTTTTCCTCCTATCCGATTGCTTTCAATGGGTCGATTTTTACAATCGTTCGTACCGAGAAGAAAGCACCTAGCATCGCGATCAGAATCATCATGACACTGATACTAGCAAAGAATAATAGATTGATTTGGAAAGGCACTGCCGCAGGTAACACGAGGGCGGTACCGATCGTTGCCAACCCACCGATCAAAACACCTGAGGTTGCCAATAAGAACGTTTGGGCGATCACTGAAAAAGCAATGTAGCGGCTAGAGATCCCTTGAGCTTTCATGACACCAAAAATTTCTGATTTTTGCATCGTTAGCACATAGATGAAAATTCCGATAACGATGGCAGCGATCACGATCAAGAACCCGATCATAAAGCCAAAGGTCAGCACTTGTGCGTTGTAACCAGGCAATTCATTAATAAATTTGCTGATATCCGTAGCGACCAGATCATCTGGCACTTCTTTGATTTTGCCACGAGTTACGATCGCGTTGATACGGGCATTTTCAGAATCATCTTCTTTTTCAAAACGAATTTCTTGATAGGCACCGATCGACGTGTAGAGGACCGGAGCGACACTGAAGCGGGCGTTATCTGTAAAACCGACGATTTTTAATTTTTTGTCACTGCCGGCTAATTTGATGGTGTCACCAATGGAAATCCCGTATTCTTCCTCAATACTGCTGTCGGCGACCGCTTCATCATCTGACGCAAACATCTCGCCATCGGTAATATTTGGTGCTAAAAATTGATCTGGATCAATGCCGAAAAAGGTGACATCGACTTTTTCACCGTTGTCTTCTTTGGTCACAACCCCAGCGGTTTGCGCCAAAACTGCTTTTTCTGGTGCATCGACTTCATCATAAAGACTGCGAGGAAGCATCGACATGTTTAAATTATCATTTGCTTCTTCGGTCAACAAAATTTGATCTGCCTCCCATTTGTCGACCGCCATCCGATTATCTTGAGCCAACCCGTAAGCTAACCCAGTTAAAAAAAAGACCAAATAGGCGATTAAAAACATGACCCCTGTGACTAGGGCGTAACGCAATTTGGAATGGCGTATTTCATTGATTGCCAAAAACATAACGATTCCTCCTACTATTTTATCACTTGATAAAATAAAAATACCATTTTTTTTATTTTCAGCAAACTATCTTGCTTACAAAGAGTAAATTCGGTTAAAAAAAGGAGGTTATGTAGAAGGGGCGTCTGTTGATTGAAGAAAACCAGTTGCTGCTCCCTGATTTCAATAGGCGCGAGGGAGCAGTGAAGGAGAGGGGGGACTATAGTGAAAAAAGAACTAGAATAACAGTAAAAGCCCTCTGATTCAGCGCACACACAGAAGCGACGCTAAATCAGAGGGTTTCTATTTTAAAGAAAGTTGTTGGAATGAATTGTTACTTGTCAGTTTCTCCACTTGTAGCGATAACGAACGGCACGATTTTTTCAAAGGAGTGACGGAAGCTTTCAGGTTGTGCTAATTTTTGATAAATGATCGCCAAACCGTCTTGGTTTTTGCTATAATCCAACCAAACCTTCAGCTCACTTTGAGGACCGTATTTCTTTGAAATGTACTGATACGCTTCATGATGCAATTGTTCTAAATCTGTGAGCTGCTTTTTCTCATAAGCAAAAAGCAAGGTTCGCTTGAGGATTCGCTCAAAATCTAAGTCGCGATCGGCTTCGGAAATAATTTTGCCATAAAGCGAGCGAGGCTCATAGGGCAGCGAGGCGCGATGATCTTCTACAGCTTCACCGATCATTGAAATGACTGAAGGAGAGAAAAAGCGTGGCAACACAGCATCTTGTTCAACGATCTTGCGAGAATTGCTTTCGTGGTTTTTGCGGCCATAGAGCAAGCCGATATCATGGTAGGCAGCTACCGTATAGACGATATTCAGGTCAACAGGCAATGTTTCAGCAATCTCAAAAGTATTTTGGATCACTTGGTGGACGTGCGCTGGGGAGTGACTGCTATCCAATTGGTTGTATTGCGGGATGATGGAGCTTTCAATATAGTGCTTTAGGTGTGGATCAATCTTCATTTGTCTGGTTCTCCTGCCTTTCTTATGCTAGATCAGAGGGAATTGAGCCAGTGCCAAACCGATCACTCGTTTCTAGACCTAGCGGCTGACGACAAAAGCCAAAGGGCTGTCCATCAATGGTGATTTGTTGCTTAAGCCACGGAAGATAGCTGATGGTATCTGTTGGATCGCCGGCAGCTGCTTGTTCCATTTTCTGCCATTCATTCGACGTAGGAATCGTTGCAACACCTTTGAGTAACCCTTGCCAAATCACCTGGACCTCCTTGGGACAAAGGTTGGCTGCCATTGATGACAGCCCGTTAAACCCTAGTGCGACCTTTTCCGCCAAGTCCGCTTCACCACCGGCATAAAAGCGAAAATCGACAGCCGTCTTTGTTTTTAGTTGAGGCACTCGCTCCTTACTACCAGCTTCTTTTAAGCCGATCACCCGAGGGTCAGCGATCAAGGTCAAGAGACTTTCTGCAGATAAATCAAAGCCCGTGCGGCGGGGATTGTTGTATAAAATAACTGGTTTTTCGCAAGTATGGATCAATCCCTGAGCGTAGAACACGGCTTCCTTTTGGGTCAGGCAAAGATAAGGGGGAAAGCCTAAAACCACACCATCGATTCGGGGATTTTTGCTGATTGCTTCTGCCAACGCGAGCGTTTCATGAAATACGATGCCAGCTAAACCAAAGAGGACTTCGAAATCGGCTGGCCAGCTGGTTTCTTGCGCTAAGGCATGTAGAAGCTGTTTTTTTTCTGTTAAAGTCAATGAGTGTTGTTCACCGGTGGAGCCGCACACCAAAACCGATTTGATCCCTAGTTTTTGCAGCTGCAAGATATGGGCAATCGTCCTTTTCGTGTCAAGTCTTTCTTCATGATCAAATGCTGTGGGGACGGCAACATGCAGTGAGTGATTCAATGGAGTCATCCGATTCATCCTTTCTTGAGATACGTTTAGCCAGCGATGTTCTTCTTGCTTATAGTGCAAGCCTAGTAAGACAAAACAACTGATTATCCACTAAGTGTAGCAAACTTCTCGTTTCAGCAAAAGGCTTAGCGAAATTTTTTAAAACGGTGGTTGCGTTTTCAAAAAAAGCATGGTATTATGCAAGTAATAAAACAGGCATGTGACTGGTAATGCAGGCAGGACCTATAAAAAACATGGAAGGGATCGTTGGATTCCGTTCAATGTTTTTGTAGGTGCTGCCTGCTTTTTTCTTTGTTTGGCCAACAAAGGAAAACTAATTAAAGGAGAAGAAAATTATGAATGTAAAAGAAACGGCAACTGCCATCGTTGAGTTGATTGGCGGAAAAGAAAATATCGCACATTTGGAACATTGCTCCACCCGCTTGCGCTTTACTTTAAAAGACAATAGCCTCGTACAAAAAGATGCCTTGGAAAAAGTCGCTGGTGTGATTGGTGTGCGACAAAATGTCCAATGCCAAGTCATCATCGGCAATGATGTCGTCGAAGTGTATGATGAGGTGATGAACGTGTTAGGTCATGAGCTAACAGCGGATGGAGGAAGTGAAGCGAAACAAAAACAATCGTGGGGGGCGGTCCTGCTTGATTTTATTATCTCGATTTTTCAACCGTTGATTCCAGCGGTCGCTGGTGGGGGCGTCTTGAAATCCTTACTATTACTTGCTTCTGTCACTGGATTGATGGACAATACGAGCCAGACGTATCAAATTTTGAATCTGATCGGTGGCGCACCATTGTATTTCTTACCGATTTTAGTGGCGATCACCACGGCAAATAAATTAAAGGTCAACCAATTGGTGGCGGTTTCCGCTGTCGGTGCCTTGATTTTGCCTGAACTAACGACACTATTGACAGATGGCGCATCCTTCATGGGCTTCGGTTTACAAAATATCGCCTATGCGTCACAAGTATTTCCAGCAATTTTAACGGTTTTATTTTACGCTCAAATTGAAAAGCTGTTTACCCGAATCTCACCAAAACCGATCCGTATCTTCTTTGTTCCGATGATGAGCTTAGTTATTACGGTTCCAGTTGCTTTATTGATTTTAGGCCCATTAGGCTTTGAAGTCGGAACGATTTTCTCAGCAGCGATCATTTGGCTGTATGCCCATTTAGGTTGGGTGGCAACAGGGATCTTAGCCGCTGTTTTACCATTGATGGTGGTTACCGGTATGCACAAAGCCATGATTCCTTATGCTGTTTCGTCCATGAGTGAGATGGGGGCAGAACTGTTATACTTGCCTGCCTCATTGGCACATAACATCGCAGAAGCCGGTGCTTGTTTTGCGGTGAGTGTTCGAACCAAAGACCAAAAACTTCGTTCAACCGCTGTTTCTGCAGGCATCTCCGCCCTTTTTGGGATCACTGAGCCTGCTTTGTATGGGGTAACGATCCTGCATAAACGAGTGCTTTACGGCGTGATGGCTTCCAGCCTAGTTGGTGGTGCAGTGGCGGGGTTGTTTGCCATCAAGGCCTTCGCATTAGTTGGTCCCGGTCTAGCAAGTATCACTATGTTCGTTGATGAAGCCAACCCGATGAATCTTGTGTGGGCTTTGGTCACGTTAGGGGTATCCTTTGCTGTTTCCTTCGTCCTTGTCCTTTTCTTATTCAAAGACAAAGTGGTAGAAAATAAGACGACTGTTGCCGATCCGAAAGCCGAAGTATTGAGTAAACCAGTAGAAGGCCAAGTGGTAGCTTTATCTGAAGTCAATGATGAAGTCTTTTCAAGCGGTATGATCGGAGAAGGGTTCGGGATCATCCCGACGTCTGGCGAATTGATCGCACCAGAAGATGGCGAGATCACGATGCTGTTTGAAACCAACCATGCGATCGGGTTAAAAACCCGTAATGGCGCAGAATTGCTCTTTCATATCGGCTTGGATACCGTTCAATTAGAAGGCAAACACTTTACCCCTTACGTAAAAGCGGGGGATCAAGTGAACCAAGGGCAACCCCTGATCCAATTTGATCTCGAGGCTATCAAAGCAGCTGGTTTTGATCCAATCGTGATCTGTGTGGTCACCAATCAAGAAAACTTTACGGTCAAAACGATCGAATCAACCGATGATCAAAGCGACCATGGTGTCCTATCGATTGCACCGCTCGTCTAAACAAATGAGCAATGCAACAAAAACAATGTAAAAAGGAGATTGAACAAATGACTAAAACAACTTTTCCAAAGGACTTCTTATGGGGCGGCGCTATCGCCGCAAATCAAGTAGAAGGAGGTTGGGATCTTGGCGGCAAAGGTTTGTCGGTGGCAGATGTAGCGACTTACAAACCGCATGTCGACGTGAAAAACTATGCAGCACACATGAGTGTGACTGTTGATGCCGTCAAAGAAGCAATGGCGGATCAAACGGATACCATTTATCCAAAGCGCCGAGGGATCGATTTCTATCATCGCTATCCAGAAGATTTGGCTTTGTTTGCGGAAATGGGCTTTAAAGTACTGCGCCTGTCGATTGCGTGGACCCGCTTGTTCCCAACCGGGGAAGAAACGACACCTAATCCAGAAGGGATCGCTTTTTACCGCAGTGTCTTCCAAGAAATGCAGCGCTTGGGGATCAAACCGATCGTAACGTTGTCTCACTATGAGATGCCGCTCGCGCTGAGCTTGAAGTACAATGGCTGGGTGGAACGCAAAGTGATCGATGACTTTGTCCGCTTTGCGACCGTCTGTTTTGAAGAATTCGGGGAATACGTGGAGTACTGGTTGACCTTTAACGAAATCGACAGTATCCATCGTCATCCCTTTACGACAGCAGGCCTCATTCCTGAGCAATCAGAAGCTGGCAAGGAAGAGCAAGATGTGTATCAAGCCCTTCATCATCAATTTGTGGCCAGTTCATTAGTGACCAAAATCGCCCATGAGATAAATCCTGACAACAAAGTCGGCTGTATGATCACGAAGTTGATGACCTATCCATTGACTTGTGACCCACTGGATGTTGAATTGACCTTAAAGAAAAACTTAGAAAATGATTTCTATGCAGACGTTCAAGTCAAAGGTGCTTATCCGCGAATGATTGAAAAAGATCTGGAAAAACGCGGCATCAAGATTGAAATGGCACCAGAAGACCGCCAAATCTTAAAAGATCACACCGTTGATTTTCTCTCCTTTAGCTATTATATGTCTATGGCTGAATCTGGTGATCCAAATGCCGAACGGACGCCAGGTAATACAGTTTTAGGAGTAAAAAATCCCAAGCTGCCATCAACTGAATGGGGCTGGCAGATCGATCCTAAAGGCTTGAAAATCTCCTTGCTTTCATTGTATGATCGGTATCAAGTGCCATTGATGATCGTTGAAAATGGCATGGGGGCCATTGATATCCTCGAAGATGGGCACGTGCATGATCCGTATCGGGTCGATTATTTCAAGGCACATTTCAAACAAATGAAGGAAGCCATCGATGAAGGGGTCGATTTGATTGGTTATACTTCATGGGCACCGATCGATCTGGTCAGTGCGGGGACTTCACAAGTGACGAAACGCTATGGCTTCATTTATGTGGATGCCGATGATGAAGGTAATGGCAGTTATGACCGTTTGAAAAAAGATTCCTTCGACTGGTACAAAGAAGTGATCGCCACCAATGGCGCAAGTTTGGCAGAATAAACAGTGAGGAGCGAGAGTGCATGATTTACATCAAGAAAGTCTTAAATTCAAGTGTCGTACTTGTTGATAAGGAAGGCCAAGAAATGATTGCACTTGGGAAAGGGATCGGCTATGGAAAAAAAGTCGGCGACAGCATAGCCGATACCCAGATCGATCAAGTTTTTCTGCCGATCGATGAAAAAAAATCGGGTCAGTTTGCCGATTTGGTGGATGAGATTCCGTTGTACTATTTTGAAATGACCAAAGAAATCGTTCAGCTAGCGCAAAAAATGCTGCCATATCCGCTAAATTCAACGATTTACCTCACCTTATCGGATCACTTGCACTTTGCTGTGGAACGTCAGCAAAAAGGCTTGAGTGTGACGAATCGGCTCTATTGGGAAATCAAGAATTACTATACGGAGGAATTTCGAGCCGCCGAACAGGCACTACGTTTGTTGAAAGAGCAGTATCAAATTGATCTACCAGAAGAAGAAGCCTCCAATATCGCGTTTCATTTGATCAATGCCCAGTCGAACACCGAGGAAAATCAAGATGGGCTGAAAAAAGCCAAATTGATCGGGTTGATCGTCAATATGGTGCGCTACTCGATCCAGCAAGACGTCAACACCAATTCGATCCATTACAATCGCTTTATTACCCACGTGCGTTTCTTCGTTGACCGGTTCTTTTTGGATGGTCTGCTGCAAGAAGAAGATGAAGGACTATACCGTCAAATGTGGGCTCTTTATCCAAATGCTATGGAGATCGCGACAAAAGTCAAAGCCTATATCGATAAAGAATACCAAACGAAGATCCCTGTCAATGAAATCGTCTATCTAGGCGTTCATATCAATCGGTTGATGAACCATTCAGCGATCAATTCCTAAGCGTCCTTATTTTAACAAACCCAAACAAGCCGTTTCCCTTCACTGGAGGAAACGGCTTGTTTGGGTTTAGTAGGCTTGCATGTTAGGAATCACGCCTCGAACGCCACCTTTTGGCTGCTCCACGTCGCCTTGGTAACGTGGGATCAAATGACAATGGCAATGAAAGACCGTCTGTCCAGCAGCCTCCCCACAATTGAAGCCGATGTTGAAGCCGTCTGGTCGATAGGTTTCCAATAAATAGGCTTTGCCTTCCTGCAACAAGGCCTGCAAGTCTTGTAATTCCTCTTGGGTGAGGGCAAAATAATCCCTGCGATGCGCTTTGGGGATCAATAGCAGGTGTCCAGGGGTGACGGGGTATTTATCAGCGATCGCATAAAAGCGTTCGTTTTCAATGATCGCATGTTTTGAGGCAGTACAAAAAATACAAGTCAAAATCTTCCGCTCCTTTTTTATCAGCTAGATAGCGAATCGATACTTGGTTTTAGTTTACCAAAAGCTGATTTAAAAGAATACACAATGCTAATGAAATGGCATTTTGGATCATTTGCGAGTAAAATAAAAAAAGTTTATAGATTCACTTGACTTAGAGTGCACTTCAACCTGTATGCTTAGTGTAACTTAAAAAACAGGAGGACGTACAAATGGACTATGTAAAATTTGGCAATACAGGACTAGATGTGTCACCTTTGTGTTTAGGGACAATGGGATTTGGCGATCCCAACAGCGGCTTTCATGAGTGGGTCTTAGAAGAAGACGATAGTCGTGAAGTCATCAAAAAAGCCTTGGATCTAGGCATCAACTTTTTTGATACGGCAAATGTTTATTCTTATGGAGCGAGCGAAGAAATCGTCGGTCGAGCATTGTATGATTTTGCGCCCCGGGATGAGATCGTGGTTGCGACAAAACTATATTCTAAAATGAAGCAGCGACCTAACAGTGGAGGCTTATCCCGAAAAGCGATTTTTTATCAAGTCGAGCAAAGCTTAAAACGCCTGCAAATGGACTACATTGATTTGTATATCATCCATCGTTGGGATTACCACACGCCAATTGAAGAAACCATGAAGGCCTTACATGATTTGGTGGTTTCTGGAAAAGTGCGCTATATTGGTGCATCCGCGATGTATGCTTGGCAATTTGCCAAAGCGCAAGCAGTCGCTGAAAAAAATGGCTGGACCAAATTTGTTTCGATGCAAAATCACTTGAACTTGCTTTATCGAGAAGAAGAGCGAGAAATGATGCCCTTGTGTGCCGATCAAAAAATTGCCGTGACGCCGTATAGCCCATTGGCAGCCGGACGTTTAACAAGAGATTGGGGTGCAGAGACCAAGCGGTACTTAACGGATAAAACCGCCAATCAAAAGTACGACAAAACGATGGAACAAGACCGGGAGATCGTGGCGCGGGTCGCACAAATTGCTGACAAACACCAAAGCAAACGGGCGCAAATCGCCTTGGCTTGGTTATTACAAAAAGAACAAGTGGTCGCACCAATTATTGGCGCAACAAAAGAAAGCCACTTATTGGATGCATTACCAGCCCTTGACTTGAAGCTGACAGCCGAAGAGATTGCGTATTTGGAAGAACCTTACTTGCCTCATGCAGTGGTAGGGGCGGTATAACGAGTAACAAAAGGGCTTCTGGCTCGTAGCATACAAAACGATCAAGGAAAAAATGCAAAACAAGGAAGTGAAGCCATGAATATCAAAAAAGTCAGTGAACTGAGCGGTGTCTCGGCTGATACCATCCGTTACTATGAAAAAATTGGGCTGATTCCGCCGGTCAAACGCAATAAAAACGGTGTTCGTGAATTTGATGATGACGACTTAAAGTGGATCACGTTTGCAAGGCAAATGCGCAATGCTGGATTATCGATTGAGGGTCTAAGTCATTATCTGGCTTTATTTGAAGAAGGACGAGAGACGGTTCCTGAACGAAAGCAGCTCCTAGCAGACCAAATAGCGGTACTGAGGGAGAAAATCTCTGATATGACGGAAGCTGTCGAGCGCTTAGAATACAAACTTGAACATTATGATGAGCATGTTTTACCGACAGAAGAACGATTGCGTCAACGAAAAGCCAATTTAGTCACTAAGTCTTAATGACTGAATTTGTTGCAATGGAAACCAGAAGCATTCTGCATAATACAATCGAAAAGAAAGGAAGCTTATGAAACAACTTGCGATTTTAGGTGCTGCTGGGACGATTGGGCAGCTGACACGTAAAAAAATTTTAGAAAGAACCAATTTATCCCTGGTACTTTATGCTCGTCGTGCAAAGGAGCGTTTGCAATCAGCAGATCCAGAACGTGAGACCATCATAGATGGTGACTTTCTGGACTTGGGTCGACTGGTTCGCGCTTTTCAAGGATGTCAGTATGTTTGTCTGACGGACATTCACGATCCGCGGGCAACGCTACGGGTGATCGAAGCAATGAAATTAGCAGGCGTCAAAAAGTTGATCAGTATTGCACCAGAAAGAAACCTGTGTCAGCCAGAGGCATTAAAGCAATTGGCAACCTCATCTGATCTTTCCCTTCCCCCAAAAACGCATCAGCTGCTTTTGCAGCAAAAAAATCGGTTGATGTCCTATCATTTGATTGCGGGATCAGAATTGATTGTTTCCTTTGTCCATTTGCCGTCAGAGAAGGAACGCATGGCGCAGCGAAATGCCTGGCAAAAAGCGATCGCAGATGAGATTCTGGCGATATTTCATGGTTGTGCTGCATAAGGCCACCTTCTCTGGTGAAAAAAACCAAGAATACTTTCTTGAAGGTCAGAATCAATTTTTTCATGTTTTCATGAAAAAATTGGTTCTTTCTTTTAGTATTTTTTTGATAGAATAAACAGAAGCTTTTCTACATAAAAATAGGTGCCAGATTGAAAGGAGAACGTTGATGGACTCATTAATCAAAAAAAATCTTGCTTTATTGCTTGGGGTGCTGTGGATTTGCATTGCTTTAAATTTTTTTCTGTTACCTCATAGCATTGCTTCTGCCGGCGTTGGTTCGATTGGGTATCTTATTGAAACTGGATGGTCCATTAATCGGCACATCATTGTCTGGGGCATCAATTTATTGATGCTAGCCCTTGCGTTTTTACTTTTGAAACGAGAGGTCTTTGTCAATACGGTTATCGGTAGTTTGTCATTTCCCGTTCTACTGGCGCTTTTACCGGAAATCATGGTACTGCGCTTTTATTCCATCTCATTGATTTTAGGTAGTTTCTTCTTTAGCTTTGGCATCTTTTCGCTCTATAAAATTGGTGCTTCTAACGGTGGCGTAACGATCCCACCGCTGATTTTGGAAAAATACTATGGCATTCGCAGATCTAGTGGGGTTTTCTTAACTAATTTGATCATCATCTTGCTGAACCTTTTGATCTTTTCTTGGCAAGAAGCGCTTATTTCTGCCTTTTCAATTTACTTGATTGCCTTCTTCATGCGGCTTTTCATGCGGCTCGAGCAAAGAATGCAGGCTAAAAAATCTATTGAAGTCCAAGAGACAGCAAAAGTTGAGTAAAATAGCAGTAACAAAACATCGATGCAAAAATCTGCACCGATGTTTTTTAATATTTTCTTTTTCTTAGAACAGCTATGGCACCAGTCAAACAAGCGATGATCAAAAAGCAAGTTAACAACAGTGCTGGCAGCAGTTCCCCTAACTTGATTTGGTCGGTTAAGTAGTTAGGAAATTGGCTGGAAAGGGAGTAAGGGTTCCAATTTGTTAATTGACTCCACAGATTGCCTAACATGCCCATCAGATAACAGACACCAAGAAACAACAGTCCTTGATAGATACTTTTAGCAAAGCTAGAACCCAGGAGCAGGATGCTGATTGCTAATAAACCGAAGAGCCAATAGCTGACCAAAGCGCTAGGGACTTGAACAGCGCTGTCATCATGGAAATAAATCATCGTATAAAAAGCACTGACACTGGCACTTAGGACGAAACTCAAAGACCAAAGGATCGATAAATAGCAAGCTTTGGCTAAGACGATCGTGGTTTTCGGTAAGCCTTTCGTGATCAGTTGAATAAAGGTGCCATGACTGATTTCGGCGGAGATCGTATCGGTAAAAAGAATCACAAACACTAGTAACCCGATCGTGCCGATGTTGCTGTAAAACTGAAGCCATGCATCGATCGAAGTCGGATCAGCAATCGTGATTTCAATCGATTCCGGCATCATACTGGCCATCAGATCAGGCATGATTTTGGCAGTAAAGGGAGAAAGCATACCTATCAGGGCAAACAGGATCAAGCAAATCAACAATTTCTTGCTGCGAAGACCGCCGAGAAACTCTTTCTTTAAGAAAACAAGAAACGTCTTCATTTGATCACCTCCAAATAAATCGCCTCTAACGTTGGTTCGATTCGTTGAAAGGATTCAGGTACTATCTGTTGTTCATTGAGCAATCGCAGCAACTGCTTTCCAACATTCGTGTCAGCAGTTTCGTCGATCAATAATTGATTGTTCTTTCTTTTCGCCGCAATGCCGTGGGATGCTAACACATTGGCAAATTTCACATGCTCACCTTCGTCGGCAAAGACAATCCCAAAGGCGGTTTTTCGATAACGGTTTTTTAAGGAATCCATCGTTTCAAATGCCAGGATCTGGCCTTTGTGCAAAATCGCAATGTAATCTGACAGCTGCTCGACATCTGCAAGAATATGTGATGAAAAAAGAACCGTTGCTTCTTCTTTGATTTTTGCCAATACATCAAGAAACGCTTTGCGACCTAAAGGGTCTAGTGCGGATGTTGGTTCATCGCAGATCAAGATGGCCGGGCGATTGATCAGAGCTTGGGCTAACCCGAGACGCTGTTTCATACCACGAGAAAAGCCAACGATTTTTTGTTTCGAAGCTTCTAGACCTACCAATTCTAAGACTTCTGTTACCCGCTGAGGTTGAAAAGGTTCTTGATTGGGCTGGATTTTCCCGCAGAAAGTCAAATATTCTGCAGCTGTCATAAAAGAGTAAAATTGCGGCACGTCTGGCAGATAGCCGATCCAGCGATTGGTCTTGGCTGAGCCAAATTGCACCGGTTCGCCACAAACGGTGATTTCTCCTTCATCAATGGGGAGTAATCCTAAAATCGCCTTCATGGTCGTTGTTTTGCCGGCACCATTTTCTCCGACAAAACCCACAACGCTGCCCTTTGGAACCGAAAAGGTTAGGTCTTGTAGCACTTGTTTGTGCCCAAAACGCTTGGATAAATGATTGATCTCGATCATCTTCATTGTTGGTCCTCTTTTCCGAAAGCAAAATAAAGGATAGGACCAATCAGGCTAATACAACATGATATTAAAAGCCATAACGTGCGAGAGCCAAATTTAAACTGTTCCTGCTTTAAAATATCCCGAACTGACAGGACGATTAAGACCAGTTGTAAGATAATTAGGGGAATCAGTATGGGCAAATAATCAGCCATATTGTTTGGAATATTTAGTTGAACACTATCCATGGGAATCACTCCTTTGGGAATTAGATGCTTGCTCAGCTAGTTTGCTCAAGCGCTGAAATAGTTCTTTAAATGGGGGTTTTTCTTGATACGGTTCAAATAATGGTGTGAACTGCGCGATTTCGAGAAATTGTTTTTTGACACTACCTGAGTTACGCGGGATCTGACTACCTAATTCTAATTCACTGATCCACTCATCGATATCGTTAAAATAATCATCCCCTTTTAAAACGATTTCTTCAGGTGTTGTTGCTATCGTTTTGACGTACTTTTCTAATGCATCTGCTAGTAAGTCCTCTTTTCCTAAAGCGGCAAAAGAAACCATTCCAGCGGCTAAAAAGTTCAGCACAGAAATAGGATGCAGCTGGGTCAGTTGGAAATGCTCAATGAGTGCTAATCCACGTTCGAAGGTTTTTTCCATTTTGTTTTCATCATGAGTGAGCATTGCCAAATAATTCGTCAGTAAGCTCATAAAAAGGATCAAGTATTGATAAATCGCACTTTGCGTAACGATCTCAGCTTGTTGCAACTGATTTTTTTGCTGAAATGCTGCGGCAATCAACGGTTCGCTAGGTAAAAAAGTCGGCGTTTTCGTGCCAAGGATCGCCAAGACCTCATCGGGCTTGTTTCTCATCAGCAGACAATAAGCATCGATCTGTTTCGCTTGTTGGGCCAGCTCACTGTCTCCTTGGTCCATGATCCGTTGGTACAGGGTTTCTGCTTCCTTCAAATAGGTGTTTTTCTTCGCTTCCATTAGAGCGTTTTCGTAAGTTTGTCCTTCTGGGATGCTTTCTACAGGGACATCCGGCAGTAGATCCCAATGATTTAAGTAAAAGGATCCCATTTGTAATAAGAACGGATAACAAGAGTAATACCGTTTGGTAAAACTTTGAGCAAGAGCGAGAACTTCCGTCGATGTTTTTGTTTGGAAGGCGTCTTTTAATAGTTGGTAAATCCGTTGAATCTCTTTAGGGGATAGCTGCGAGTCCAAAATCAATAATTCATCGACGCTGCAATCAAAATACGCTGCTAATAAGGGCAGCGAGGTGATATCTGGATAAGACTGTCCCGTTTCCCATTTCGAAACGGATGCTTTGGACACATTCATAAACACTGCTAATTCTTGCTGGGTAATACCTCGTTGTTTTCTTCTCCGAGCGATTTCCTCGCCAATTGGTAAGTCCATAGTGCACCTCCGATAGGTTTGTTTGGTATACTTCTATCATAAGAGGAGAAGGGATGACTTACAATGGATTGCTAGTTAATTTTTGGTTGATTTAATTAACTAAAGGTTGATTATAAGACAAAGTATTCCAATCTTTGGGAAAGAGATGGTCGTAAATGAGAGGTAGAAAAATGAAAATTGTAGCAGCGATTGATTCCTTCAAAGGAAGTGCCACTTCCGCAGAATTAAATCAAGCGGTCTTAAGCGGCTTCTCAGACCAGTGGGAAAAACGCAGTATTCCCATCGCTGACGGGGGAGAAGGATCAATGGCAGCAGTCATTGCTGCGCTGGGAGGAAATTACGAAACGGTTTCAGTGACCGCGCCATTAGGCGGTAAGTTGCAAGCTCGTATATTGATCACAAAAATCAAGGAAGAAAAAATAGCCCTGATTGAATCTGCAGAAGTGATTGGGTTGCAACTCGTGGAACCTAGTGATGAGACCACCCGCAATAGCTCTTCTTTTGGGTTAGGCCAAATGGTCTTAGCAGCTTGCAAGAAAGGAGTGAAAAAAATTTACCTGACCCTTGGCGGTAGCGGCACTTCTGATGGGGGCGTAGGCTTTTTACTTGCGTTAGGAGCAAAAATCACAACAAATGGGCAAATGGAAAAAAATCCATTGTTGCAAACAGATGCATTAAAACTCAGCGAGTTGAATCCTCTACTTAAGCAAATTGAATTGTTTGCCTTAGCTGATGTAACAAATCCTTATTCAGGTGAACAAGGATTTGCGCCGGTTTTTGGTCCGCAAAAAGGGGCATCCAAAGAAACGATCCAGCAGTTGGATCAGCAAGCAAAGCGTTTGGCTGAACACATCAAGCAAACCACGGGGACCGATCTGGAAGTCCCTGGTGCTGGTGCGGCAGGGGGGCTTGGTGGTGCTGTTCGTTTGGCAGGTGGTCAATTGGTTCCAGGATTTGCGACGATCGCTTCATTGATTGGATTTGAGGAAAAAATCAAAGGCGCAGATTTGTTGATCACCGGTGAAGGGCGCATCGATGGGCAAACCGCTGGGGGAAAAGTACCCTATGGCGTCGCGTTGCTCGCCCACAAACATCAGGTCCCAGTCGTTGCCATCTGCGGCTCTCGAAGCGACGATCTAGGAAAACTGTCGCAACTCTTATCTGCCGTCTTTTGTATCCAGCAAGGTCCGATTTCGTTGACAGAAGCGATGGAGAAAAAGCGAACCTTAGTGAATGCTCAACAGACTGCTCAAGCGATCGCTGGTTTTGTGGAGCAGTGGCAAAAAAAGATCGAATCAGACATTTCAGAAGGGACTGAATAAGAAGATGACACCAAAAAAACTTCGTACAAAAGGCAGCAGCCGGTACGAAGTTTTTTTGGTGTTTTTCTCTATGCTTAAGCCATGGTAGCTTGTGCTTCAATCTCTACTTTAAATTCAGGTGCAACCAATCCGGCGACGATGACGAGACTCATAGCCGGTTTGTTTTCTGCCAAAATAGCTGTAAACGCCGTACGGACAGCAGATAAGTAGGCAGCATCCGTTAAAAAGACGGTCATTTTGACCACTGATGACCAAGACAGTTGATTGGCTGATAAATGCTCTTCGATTTTCTTCAAAACGATGGCTGCTTGTTCTTGTGGGTCCTCAGGTGTGGCTCCGTCTTGCGACGGCGTTTGACCAGAAATGAAAAGAAATGGTCCTTGAGCGATTTTTGTATCGGTATAGATTGCCATTTATTTGGCTCCTTTCTTTTATCTTGCCTTTGGATGATGGGACAGATAGCAATTGATTGGGTGTGTCTTAGTTTACTTGATTCCACCTGCAAAAACAATCAACAAACGTTTTCTGTTGGTTTTGTGAAACCACGGGACGAAGCCGCCCTTCCCCTTTAATAAAAACACTCATTTTTTTCAGGCTCCACTGAAATTATCGCCAGAATTTTATGGTTTCAATGTCTTATACTATGTTCAGATCAAATAAATAAACAAGGAGGAAAAAAATATGAATTGGTACAAAAACACAACAGAAGAACTATTACACACGTTGCAAACAACACGGCAGGGCCTTTCCTCCGAAGAACGCAACCAGCGTTTAGCAAAGCAAGGTGAAAATAAAATTACTGAGGCAGCGCAGATCCCCACATGGAAGAAAGTCGGCAAGCACTTTACCGACTTACTGATGTTGGTCTTGATCGTCGCAGCCGTCTTAAAAGGGATTTCTGGTGATTATATCGAAAGCGGCATTATTATGGCGGTCGTCGTCATCAATGGATTCGTCGGCTACTGGCAAGAGCGCAAAGCCCAAGAATCACTGGATGGATTGAAGCAGTTCATGGGGCAAGAAGCAACGATTTATGTTCACGGCCGCAAGAAGAAAATTGCTGTTTCTTCCTTAGTAAATGGAGATTTAGTCGTTTTAGGACCAGGAGATGTTGTACCAGCTGATATGCGCTTGATCGAAACCCATGATCTTGTGATTGAAGAGTCGATTTTAACTGGCGAATCTGAGCCTGTTCAAAAAATGACCGAGCCTATTACTCAAGAAAGTACGATTGGCGACCAGCGGAACATGGCGTTTTCTGGTACCCATGTAGAAAGCGGAACTGCCAGCGGGATCGTCGTTGAAACAGGCGACGATACACAAATCGGCCAGATCAATCAAGCAATTCAGTCTGTGAAAGCGCAAGAAACCCCGTTGATCAAAAAAATGAAGCAATTGAATCACCAAATCTTTAAAGGCATTATCGGATTAGTGATTTTCTTGATCTTCTTTACTACCTTCCGCTACGGCTTTGATCTTGATCTCTTGTTCTCATCAGGTATTGCATTAGTTGTAGCAATGATTCCTGAGGGCTTGCCAGCCGTGCTGACCATGATTTTATCGATGGGTGTCAAGGAAATGTCTGAGGAGCAAGCAATCATCAAAACGATGCCATCAGTGGAGACGCTAGGTGCCATGACGGTGATTTGTTCAGATAAAACAGGAACCTTGACAAAAAATGAAATGACGGTTGTCGATGTCTTGGTTGAGTCGAACGTGGATAAAGAAATGGTGCTTGATATCATGGCAAATTGTCAGGATTTGAAGCAGGATGAAGGACAAAAGGCTGCGGATCTCGTTGGAAATCCAACCGAAAAAGCCTTGTTGCAATACGCAGAATCAGCGCAGCAACCATTACGTAAAACAGTCAATAAGATTCCTTTTAGTTCCTCTTACAAGTACATGGCAACCCGTCATCAAAATCAAGAAGAGTCGAATGCCTCGGTAGTTTTTGTCAAAGGTGCGCCCGAAGTATTGCTTGAGAAAAGCCAACTGACTTCAGATCAAAAGAAATGGTGGTTAGATGAAAGTGCAAAATTAGCAGCGAAAGGGCAGCGGCTGATCGGCTTTGCGCATCTGACGCTGTCGGCACAGGAGTCCTTGTCCCACGAAGCACTCATCAATTTATCCTTTGTTGGGATCGCTGGCATCATTGATCCTCCGAAAGACAGTGCTATCAAAGCAGTAAAAGAGTGCTTGCAAGCGGGCATCCAAGTTAAAATGATCACAGGAAATCATGGCAAGACCGCTCAAGCCATCGGCAAGCAAATTGGATTGAAGCACACGAATCACGTGTTGGAAGGGCTGGAAATCGATCTGCTGTCTGAGGAGGAGTTGCAGCAAGCAGTCCAAAAGACAGATATCTTTGCTCGAACGACCCCAGAGCATAAATTACGGATCGTTAGTGCTTTGCAGGCGAATGAAGAGATTGTCGGAATGACCGGCGATGGTGTAAACGATGCACCAGCGCTGAAAAAAGCCGACATTGGGATCGCTATGGGAATCAAAGGCAGTGAAGTAACCAAGCAAGCAGCCGATATGGTTTTGGCAGACGATAATTTTCATACGATCGCCAATGCCGTCCGCGTGGGTCGTCGGATCTATGATAATTTGAAGAAAACCATCAACTTCTTCTTACCAACGGCCGTTGCACAAGGATTGATCGTTATTGCGGCACTCTTGTTGAACCGACCACTGCCACTGACACCTGTACAAATTTTATGGGTAAATATGGTGACAACCATCACGCTTTCATACGCACTCGGTTTTGAAAAGGCAAGTGCGGATGTTATGAATCGACCACCACGGCCAATCAAAGAAGGTATCTTATCTTGGTACAGTCTGTTCCGCATCTTCTATGTCTCGTTGTTAATCATGATTCCTTCCTACGTCTTAGCGATTCAGTTTGAAGGAACGGTCCTTCAGCAAAGCATGCTACTGCAAAGTATCGTCTTCGCCCAAGCGGTCTACTTGTTGAACTGTCGTGAGCTGGTAAAGCCGGCGTTGAATCGCCAACTCTTTGCCAATAAAGCACTCTTAGTCTCCCTGGCACTACTGATCGTATTGCAGGCAGCGATTTTCCTAACACCTATTGGACACCAGCTTTTAGGGATCGGTTCTTTGACGCTGATGCAGCAGTTGAGTATTGCAGCCAACGGGGCACTTCTTTTCACAGTCGTCGAAGGTGAGAAATTTATTACAAATAAGTTGCAAGGACGTCAAAAAGCTGCCCCAGTGAAACAATAAAGGCAGCTTGATGATTCTAGTGATAACTTAAATAATAGGTTTGAATGAGCTCAGTCACTTGATTGAGCTCATTTTTGGTTGGTACCATCGATAAATAAAAGACTGGGACAGGAGCATCATCTAATGGAAAATTTGATAAGACAAAATCAACGTCGATTGCCGATAGCCCATCTAGTTGACCTGGTTCGATGGCTGATAAAAGGATACGAGCTCCGAGAAAGTCATTCAATTCTTGTAAAAGGTAAGCTTTCCATGCCGGCTCCCCTTGAAAGACAAAGTATCCCTTTGCTCGGATAGGGTTGATGTGTAAAATTGCTTGTTGAATCAACAAGGTGGTGGTAGACCACAAAGGGAAACTCGTCTCCCTTTGGCTGCTTGTCTGCTCCTCTAAAAAGTCATGGATCGTTGCTTCGATCGGTAACGAATAGGGCTGATTCAGGCGCTGGATCTCGTGAAATTCTAACCCAAACCATTCTGAGAGTTTGGCAGACTCTTGCGTTTTGATCAAGAGCAGCAACAGATTCTCAATCAGTTGCGTCCCACTAGCGAGAGGTAGATGCAGCAAGCGGGCTAATTTTTCGACAAAATAGGTTGTTTTTTTATAAATGGCTTGATACGTTTCAAGGGTTGTTTGAATTGTTTCGGACCATTCATTATTGTAGTTCCAACTTTCTAAAAAGCAATAGAAGCTAAAGAAGTGTTCGCTGCGCTCTAAATAAACACCTTCTTTTTGATAGAGCTGACTTAATGGCTGTTGGAAAAGGCCATAAAGGGGATCATCTTCATTAAATTCGAAGGAATCAATGCGGCAATTGGCTTTGATACGGATTGAATTGATAAAAAACCAGCAAGTGCCGAAGATTTGTTCCACATCAATTTGCAGCTTGGCTTTTGCCAAGCGATCCAAGAAATGATAATAGTGGGACTCATGAATCGTATATTCCTCAAAAAAGTAATTGTTATGGGTATAAGGCAGTAAAAGACGATGGAAGAAGACGCGAATATTGATCTCACTTCCTTCAAAACGAATCACGCGATTTGTGATGCGAATCCGCAAAGAAAAATCCGTCAGACTTTTGTTTAATTTTGAGATATGCCGCCGCAGGGTTTCATAGGAAGTCCCTGTTTGGTTAAGAATCTCTTGGGTACGGAGTTCGCTAGAAAAAAGCAATGCTTTCATTAAAGAAACTCCGATCGATTGAGGAAAAAACGTTTCCCATAGCTGACTCATCAGCAATGGGCCATCATGGGTCAAAGCAAAGCCACTACTGGCAGCTTCGATCTGCCAACCATCAGGTAATTGTTGACGAATATAGGTTATATCAGAAAAAACCGTTCGTTCCGTCGTATTGATTAGTTCTGCCAAATGTTTGGCAGTGATTATTTTGTGATTGGCCAACTGTTCCAAGAGCAAGATCTGGCGCAACAAATCTTTCTCCGTAATGATTTTTTTCATCATCCCATCCATGACAAAAACTTCCTTTCCCACAAGTAATCAAAAGAACCGAGGTCTTATTCAAATAAGTTAGCTGTTGTTCTCTTGATTTTAACTTAAAGTTAAAGACTTGGCTATGCGAAATAATTGATCTGTTGCGGAAAATAAGCAAGCTTATTTAGTGGAAAGGTGTAACGATTTAGAAAATTAGAAGAAAACGAACCGTATAATAGAACAAAAAAACTTCTTTGTGTGAGAAGTATAGTGATTATATCGAAGGAATCGTAAGATGATTAGCACAAGAAATGGACGAAGATCTGTATCCTCCGTCGACAAATGTTATTATTTGAAATGAAAAGATAACTAATACTAATAAACAAAATGCTTAATTATCGTTCATAAAATAAATGACTATATCTTTATTAGCTATATATCTATTAGATATTCATATTCTTTAAGTTTACGGTAGAGTGCTTGAGCTTCTTTTGTCAGTTTTACTTTGGAACCAAAACATTTTCTCTTACTAGAAGTTAAAAGTTTTCTATGAAGAGAATGATTGATAATTGTTTCAATTTCGTCTTGTTCTCGTTTAGATAAGCTAATGTTTTTATCGCCGTTTTTTATTGTAGAATAGGTATATTCCAAATAACTCATTTTATATATAAAAGCAGAGAATTCTTTTTTATCTACTATCATATAACCTTCCTTTCTTATTTACTCGTAGAAAGCATACATAAGTTCCTTTCCTAAAGCAAATTGCTTTTTTCATGCATTGGTGAAATGTCCGGGGATTTCTATGGAAAATGAAGAAAATGGCCTTTTTTTCTATGATTTATAGAAATTTTTCATAATTGTTAATAGTGAATAAGATTGATTTCAAGTATAATTTAAAAAATAAAAGAACAAAATGATCTTTTCCTGTTGACAGATCAGCAAAAGCCACGTAATATAACTACCAATAACTCATTAAGACCATACAAAAGAGAAGTATGAGGATGTTCGTCTTGCAGAGAGCTGATGGTGGTGTAAATCAGCAGATGGATGCTTCAGAAATGGACTTTTGTGTCGAAAGGCTGAAATCAGTAGGCTTTTTCCGGGAACTCCCGTTACAGAGAGCGATCGTTGATAGACGATCTAGAGAGAACCAATTGAGGTGGCACCGTGAGTAATCGCCCTCAGGCAGACAAGTTTGTTTGCGTGAGGGCTTTTTTGTTTTTTTCCCCCTCGATCAATGAGAAAAATAGCAACAAAATCAAACTAAGAGAAGTACTTGAATATTTTTGGCTACAGAAAGTCGGCGATGATGAGAGTCCGGTACCAAGAAATCAAGGAAATGGCCTTAGCCGATCATTTTTTGAACCCTTTTTTGGCAGTAGGAAAATGCGGGAACTCCCGTTATAGAGGAAGACCGTTGTTAGACGGTTGATAGAGATGAAGTTGTTTATTTGGGCAACTTCAATTGAGGTGGTACCGCGATCATTCGCCCTCAAGCAGACGTTTTTATGGCGTTTGCTTGAGGGCTTTTTGTTTACAAAGAAAGGAGCAGCTTATGTATCGAATGGAACGAATCAACAGCGATTGTTTGACACCTGTCTCATTGTTTTTACGGATTCAAGGGGCGCACAAATGTTTATTGGAAAGTATTCCCAGAGAAGAAGATACCGGACGCTATTCGATCCTTACCTTTGATCCCGTTCAGAAACTGACATTTAAGGATGGTGTTTTTCAAGTGGAGGATCTTTTGAAAAAAACGGTCAACAAGTATCCCTGCCAGGACCCTTTAAAAGAAATGGAACGATATGTAGTCAAAAAAGAAATCACCGCTTTACCGGATCTGCCGTTGCAAAGTGGGGCTATCGGGTATGCAGGCTATGATATCGCCGCTTGCTATGAAGACATTGGACAACTGCCCGCAGATGAATTGCAGGTGCCTGATATGGCCTTTTGGCTTTTCGAAACTTTTCTCGTTTTGGACCATCAGACGGAAACTTTAACGATCATTCTTGAAAATTGCTACAGCCAAAGAGGAACCGTCGAGATGGAGCAGGTACTGCAAGCAGTGAAGCAGCAGTTAAGGACACCAGTCGCCGCTGAGACCCGTGTATTGTCAAACGAAAAACTACATTTTACCAGCAATGTCACACAGCAAGCCTATGAAGCGATCGTTCAAGAGGCGAAAGCCCGGATTACGGCGGGAGACATGTTCCAAGTTGTTCCTTCGCAACGTCTGAAAGCGTCATTTAAACAAGAGCCCTTTGACTATTACCGCAAACTGCGAGTGACAAATCCTTCCGCTTACCTCTATTATCTTGATTTCGATCAAGGATTCAAAGTAATCGGTAGCTCACCTGAAAGCCTGATTCGCGTTCAAGGCGACGAAATCACCACAAATCCCATCGCTGGTACCCGCAAACGAGGGGCGACCAAAGCGGAAGACGAAGCTTTGGCAAATGAACTGTTGGCAGATGAAAAAGAGCGTGCGGAGCACCAGATGCTGATCGATCTTGGACGCAATGATTTAGGGCGGATCGCTGAACATGGGACGGTTCATGTTCCTTTATACATGGTGATCGAGAAATACCGCTATGTCATGCACATCGTTTCGGTAGTGGCTGCCAAGCGCAGAGCAGGTGTGACGGCAATGGATGCCTTGAAAGCAACCCTGCCAGCAGGCACGGTCAGCGGGGCACCAAAGATTCGTGCCATGACACGCATCTATCAGTGGGAAGCTGTTCGAAGAGGGGTCTATGCGGGAGCCGTTGGGTATTTTTCTCGTAATGATCAAGCGGATTTTGCCATCGGGATTCGGACAATGGTTTTGAAAGACGAGATCGCTTATGTCCAGGCAGGGGCGGGTGTCGTCTATGATTCTGATCCTTCATCTGAATACCAAGAAACATTACACAAAGCCAAAGCACTATTGGAGGTGTCAGCCAATGATTTTACTCGTCGATAATTATGATTCCTTTACGTATAACTTAGTCCAGCAATGTCCAGCGGATACGATCGTCTTGCGAAATGACGATCCAGAGCTTTTTATTGTTGCTAAAGAAGCAGATGGCATCATTTTTTCTCCAGGACCAGGACGGCCCGAAGAGGCAGGATTCATGATTCCTTTGATCAAAACTTACCAAGATAGCAAGCCGCTTTTAGGTATCTGCTTAGGGCATCAAGCCATTGGTGAAGCGTTTGGTGCCACAGTGGTCCAAGCACCAGCCATTATGCACGGCAAGCAATCGAGCCTTACGTATCAGAAAAAAGGCGTGTTCGAAACCTACCTAGGAAATATGACGGTCATGCGCTATCACTCGCTGGTCATTGAGCCAGCGACACTCCCAGCGGAATTTGAGGTATTGGCTGAAACAGAAGGGATCATCATGGCGATTCAGCATCGCGAAAAACCAATCGTAGGACTCCAATTCCATCCAGAATCAATGGGAACAAACGAGGGGACATTTTTCATAGAACAGTTTCTTGGACTCGTCTCAGATAATACAGCAAAAAACACAAGATGAAAAAAAGGAGGAATCGTAAATGCAAGCAATAAAAAAACAGCCGCCGCAACAAATCACTCAGCAATTATTTAATGGCCGTCATTTAAGTTATCAGGAGATGCGCCACTTTGCTCAAGGAATTTTAAGCGGGGTGTTTTCAGAAAGTCAATTGGGGGCAGCGTTAGTTGCGATGAAGATCAACGGCATCACAGCTGCCGAATTGACTGCTTTAGCAGAAATTATGTTAGAGCATGCCGTGACCTTTCCTTATGAAGGAGGAGACGCCATGGACAATTGTGGCACTGGCGGTGACCACTCTAATAGTTTTAATGTCTCTACAACGGCAGCCTTCGTTTTAGCCGCCGGGGGAATCACGATGGCAAAACACGGCAATCGCAGTATCTCTAGTCGTTCAGGCAGTGCCGATGTCTTAGCCTGCTTGGGGGTGTCGATCCAAGCATCACCAGAAAAAATCGCTGATCTATTGGCAACAGTCGGCATCGCGTTTCTCTTCGCCCCGTCGTTGCATCCGGGGATGAAAGCAGTGATGAAGATACGGCAAGAATTAGCAACACCAACGATTTTTAACCTACTCGGGCCCTTGATCAATCCTGTGCCATTGACCACTCAACTGATCGGTACCTACGCTGGTGAAAGTTTGGCAGACACTGCCCAAGCGTTAGGCAGTCTTGGTCGGCAAAGAGCAATGGTGATCCATGGATGCAATGGAATGGATGAAGCCAATTTGGCAGGTGAAACGGCGATCAGCTTTTATCAAGGAGGAGAGGTAGCCAATTTTTCTTTGGATCCACAAGCGTACGGCTTTACGCCAGCGCCGATCGAGGCGATCGTCGGCGGGGATGCCGCTCAAAACGCCGCGATCTTAACAGCAGTTTTGAAAAATCAACCTTCCGTTTATCTTGAGACAGTGGTCTTAAATGCAGGCTTAGGCTTTTACGCCAACGGCAAAGCCGCCACCCTAGCGGAAGGCTTTGAGATGGCACGAGCGTGTATCGCTTCGGGCGCCGCTTACGACAAACTGCAGATGCTGATTCGTCAGTCAAATAGTCAATAACTACGAAAGTTGTGAGGAGGAGAAACATGGATTTTTTAGAAACGATCATCCAGAAAAAAGTTGAAGAAGTTGCCGCGATGCCACAAGAAACCGAAAAGGTCGTAGCGAAACGCCCATCATTTTATCAGCATGTCAAGGACCGACCACAGAAGATGCACCTTATTGCTGAAATCAAGCGTGCTTCACCCTCCAAAGGAGACATCAACCAAGGGATCGATCCTGTCGCTCAAGCGCAAGCGTATGAATCTGCAGGGGTCAGCGGGATTTCCGTTTTGACCGACCAGCAGTTTTTTAGAGGCTCGCTGGCAGATCTTAAAGCAGTCAGCAAAGCCGTCTCGGTACCTATACTATGCAAAGACTTCATTATCGACAAAAAACAATTGATTCGCGCCAAAAATGCGGGTGCCAGTATCGTTTTATTGATCGTGGCTGCGTTGGATCCAGCCCGTTTCGTCGCGCTGTATCAAGAAGCCGAAGCACTAGGGTTGGAAGTACTCGTTGAGACCCATAATGCGGCAGAATTTCAACAAGCCCAAGCAGTAGGTGCCAAAATCATCGGCGTCAACAATCGTGACCTAAAAACCTTTGACGTATCCTTGGATGTAAGTGTTGCTCTAGCGCCTCAGCCATCAGAGGCGATTTACATCAGTGAATCTGGTATTCGAACTGCCGCCGATGTGCTGCAGCTTGCACCGTTTTATCATGGAGTCCTCGTTGGAGAAACGTTGATGAGAAGCAATCGAATTGCTGAAACAGCAGCAGATTTGCAGGTGAGTCGACCATGACCAGAGTGAAAATTTGCGGACTCACCGAACGCCTCCATGTCGAAGCTGCCATCAATGCTGGAGCAGATTACCTTGGCTTTGTTTTTGCCGAAAGCCGCCGGAGAATCGATCCGACACAAGTCCGCAAGATAACGGAGCAAGTACCCCAAAATATAGGGAAAGTCGGAGTCTTCGTTTCTCCAAGTTTTGAAGAAGTTCAAGCGGCAATTCAAGCCGCCCAGCTGACAGCGATTCAGCTCCATGGAAAGGTCTTGCCATTTTTGCAAACAGCTATCCAGACAGGCACTTTTGCGCATCAAAACATCGCTGTGATTCAAGCCTTTGATGGAGAAGCAGATACTTTAGAACAAGATTTCCTAAGCTGCGATGCAGATTTTGGGTTATTGGACGCTCCAGTAAGAGATCACTCTTATGCTGGCGGCAACGGCCAATCCTTTGATTGGCAAAAAGCGGCGAGAAAACCGTTGCCGTTGTCTGAGCGATTTTTTATTGCTGGCGGTTTGCACGCGGAAAATGTAGAAGAGGCGATCCAACTTTTTAGGCCCTATGCTGTCGATGTTTCTTCAGGCGTGGAAACTCAGGGCAAGAAAGACAGTCGGAAAATCGAACAATTTATTCACTTAGTAAAGGAGAAAAAAAGATGACTCAGTATCCCACAAAAGCAGGATTTTATGGTTCTTTTGGCGGACAGTTTGTGCCAGAGACATTGATGTATGCAGTCAAGCAATTAGAAACTGTCTACCGTGAAGCACAAGCGGACGCAAGTTTTCAAGCAGAATTACAGGAATATTTGCAAGAGTATGTAGGAAGAGAGACCCCCCTTTATCATGCCCAGCGCTTGTCACAACACTTAGGCGGTGCCAAAATTTATCTGAAGCGAGAAGATTTGAATCATACGGGCGCCCATAAAATCAATAATGCGTTAGGGCAAGTCTTATTAGCAAAACGGATGGGGAAAAAGAAAGTGGTAGCGGAGACCGGTGCTGGGCAGCATGGCGTCGCCACCGCGACTGCGGCCGCGTTGTTCGGTATGGAATGCACGATTTTTATGGGCGCAGTAGATGTTCAGCGGCAAGCACTAAACGTCTTTCGAATGGAATTATTGGGAGCAAAAGTGGTTTCAGTCACTTCAGGCAATCAGACATTGAAAGATGCTGTCAATGAAGCGCTGCGCTACTGGGTCGCAACCGTCGAGGACACCCATTACGTGATGGGTTCCGTACTCGGTCCGCATCCTTTTCCAGAGATCGTTCGAGATTTTCAAAGTGTGATTGGCAGTGAGACACGGCGGCAACTATTAGAAAAAGAAGGGCAACTGCCAACGACAGTCGTTGCGTGTGTTGGCGGCGGCAGCAATGCGATGGGAATGTTTTACCCTTTCATCAACGATCAGACCGTTCGTTTGATTGGCGTTGAAGCAGCTGGAAAAGGCGTGGATACTACCGAGCATGCGGCGACTTTAACGAAAGGCAGTATCGGTATTTTACATGGTACCAAAATGCATTTGCTGCAAGACGATGATGGGCAAGTGATTGAACCCTATTCGATTTCAGCTGGTTTGGATTACCCAGGGGTCGGTCCCGAGCATTCTTATTTGAAGGAAATTGCACGCGCGGAGTATTTCGCGGTCACTGATGAAGAAGCTGTTGACGCCTTTTATCTCTTGTCTCAAATCGAAGGCATTATTCCCGCTTTGGAAAGTGCTCATGCCGTTGCCTATGCTTTAAAGTTAGCGCCAACAATGACAGCAGAAGAACGCTTAGTGATCTGTTTGTCTGGGCGAGGGGACAAAGATGTTCAACAAATCAAAGATCGGAAAGGAGCAGCGAAATGACCAGCAAAACATTGACGATGAAACTAAAGGAGCGCCAAAAACAAGGCAAGCCACTGTTTGTCCCTTATATCATGGCGGGGGCCAACGGACTGGAACGCCTGCCGGCAGAAATCGAACTGTTGACGACACATGGCGCAGCCGCCATTGAAATCGGCGTGCCCTTTTCAGACCCAGTCGCAGATGGACCAATCATCCAAGCAGCTGGAATGCAGGCATTAGCCAATGGCACCACTTTAAAAAAGATCATTGCTGCGCTGCATACCATCCATTCCGAGGTTCCACTGGTATTGATGGGGTATGCCAACTCATTCTTTCATTATGGCATTGAACAGCTAGCAAATGAATTAAAAACGACAAATGTGAAAGGGTTGATTATTCCAGATTTGCCCTTTGAACATCGATCGCTAGTAACGCCTACGTTTGATGCGGCGGATCTCGCGCTGATCACATTGGTTTCCTTGACCAGTCCGCCAGACAGAATTCAGACACTGATCGAAGAAGCGGAAGGATTCGTTTATGCTGTGACAGTGAACGGTGTCACTGGAGAAGATCGCCAATACAACGAACAGCTGGATCAGCATTTGCAAGCCATTTCGGAAAAAAGTCCGATTCCAGTACTAGCTGGTTTCGGGGTCTCGACCCATGCAGACGTGCAGCGCTTTGCCCAAGTGTGCGATGGGGTAGTGATCGGTTCAAAAATTGTAGCAGCGCTTCAAAACGAGCCACTGCCTAAAGTCAGTGAGCTGTTAGCAGAACTTGTTGGTAAGCCATAGAAAATCAATGTGAGGAAAGAACCCGATTTGGGTTCTTTTTTTTTGAGAAAACTAGTATTCGAGATATTGATGGGCTGCTATGGAAAAAAGAACGCGATCTGTGAAGAGGAAAAAAAGGCTGATGGAAGATCAGCCCAAATTACCATGATTATGCCAGTGTATCCGTGTCGATGGTGACTGTCTTGCAATAATGCCCTCTGCCCCCAACGTAAACACGTTGGATTTCCTTTTGTGAGGACGTAGCGAGTTTGACAAAAATTTCAGAAGGTTCACCTAAATTGCTGCCTTGCTCAAAGCGATACACTTCTTTTTCGAGAGCACACTTTTGATATAAGAAGCAAGCCAAAGCGGCATTGGAAGTTCCTGTGGCAGATTCTTCGTTGATGTCAAACAATGGGGCAAAGTTACGGCAAACGATTCGTTCTTTTTCCATTGCATATAAGTGCATGCCAACCACTTGTTGAAGCGCACTTACTTTTTTTATTTCCTCAAAATCAGGTACAACTTGCTGCAACTGTGCCGTTGTTTTGATTGGAACAAGGATATCCTTCAATCCAGTCGAAACGATTTGAATAGGAATTTGATCATTGATAGCATTGGTATCGAAACAGTCAGCTAATTGTTCTAGTGAAAGCACATCTGAAAACAGTGGTTTGTTCTGTTCCATGAAAATAACACCGTCCTTGATGGTGATCGACAAACGTCCGGCGTTGGTGTCGATGCGATACTGTTGCTTGGAAAGTTTGTTTAGATACGATAATAGGGCAAAGGAAGCAATTGTTGCATGTCCGCATAAGTCAACTTCTTCTTTTGGCGTAAAATAGTCAAATCGGAAATCGGCCTGCGGGGATTTCGATAAAAAAGCTGTTTCTGAAAAGCCTAACTCTTTTGCGACGGCTAACTTTTGGTGTGGTGTAAGGGGCTGTTCCAGCAAAACGACTCCAGCCTTGTTGCCACCCGTTTGGTTTTTACTAAACCCGCTTGCGATATGTACCGTTATCTCCATAGGACACCTGCTTTCTTTATTCTTGTCAAGCATAGCATATTTTTTGCATACGAGGAGATGAAAACGGATTAGTTGATCGTGTTATACTGAAGGTACGAAAGAGGAGGGACTTCATGAAGAGAGGAAAAGTAATTGTAGTGAGTGGCGTTACAGCGTCCGGCAAAACGACATTGATTCGTGAAATGAGTAGATTGACAGATGGAATAGTGATCTCTTTTGATGATTATAGTATCGATGCATTGCCCTCAGCACCATCTTTTGATTATTTTTTACAAGATCCCTGCGCAGCGATCAATCAATATGACATCAGTCTGCTACTGAAAGATTTGAAGAGAGCGATGCTCCTTTACCCAATCATTTTTGTAGACTTTCCCTTCGGATATGAACACCAAGACTTGCGTCAGTTGATCGATACGGTGATTTATTTGAAAACACCACTAGATATTGCTTTTGCTCGTCAGATTAAACGGGATTATACGAACGAATCAAAAGAAGCGATTTTGACTTGGGCAGATACTTATCTTTGCTATGCAAGGGAGCTATTTGTTTTACACGAACAGATCATTGCTGAAACAGCCGACTATGTACTGGATGGTGCTCTACCAGCTGATCAGCTAGCAGAACAAGTCAAGCATTATCAAGTATTTTAAGAAGCGCTTTTAAGCAAGATTTATTCTACTGAGTCTTGTTTAATCTCCTTCATTATCTGTTTCAAAGGTCAAAAATGCAGCTGCTTCCTCTAAAGAGAGCGCTGCTCCATTGAATGAGGGCCACGCATTAATACCGTCACATTTTTTTCTCGGAATCAAGTGAAGATGAAAGTGAGGGACTGATTGACCCGCTGCTTGATTTGCTGCGCTTAGCAAATTAATCCCATCAAATCTTAAGCGAGTGACACAATGATCTGCTATTTTTTGAACCGTTTGAATGAGGTGAGCAAGAAGAACGGGGTCGCAGTCTAAAATACTGGTGTAATGTTTTTTAGGAATAACCAGCATATGATAATCCACGTCTTTGGCATGATCAAGGAAGGCGCAAACACTGTCATCTTCATAGATTACATGGCTTTTTATTTTTCCAGATACGATGCGACAAAAAGGACATTCTTCCATCAAAATTCCTCCTATGGAATAAATTTTGTTCGTTGTGTTCGAGAAGTATAATATCTAAAAATGTGAAGCTACGGGATTATGGGAAACCATAAACGATCTTTGCAATTAAGCCGCTCTTCGAGAGGATAATATCATATTTATTTAGCAGTTAAAACTATATGTGATAATTCATGATGTTTTAGATAATTAGTTAATAGGTTGTTTGCAAAAGAAAAGCACCGTGCTGCTGATTTGTGGTAAAAGTGACGTTTGAAAAAAGTGATTTTTAAAAAATTTGTCAAAAAAATCGCTAGGAATCAAGATTCCTAACGATCTGCTAGCGCTATGCACGATAATATAACGTTCCAGGAGGGATTCGAACCCCCGACCGTTCGCTTAGAAGGCGAATGCTCTATCCGGCTGAGCTACTGGAACAAATAATTTTTAGCGAATGCTCACTTCGCCTCAGTTGTTGAAATCAATCAGCAACAAATAACATTATAGAAAAAGGGCGCAGCAATGTCAATCGCTTTTCGCCCTTTTCTTATTTTTTCTTTGGAAAAAGGAAGCGCAGTTGCCCTCAACCTTTCTCAGGTTCCTCAAGTATTACGCTATCGGCTTCTTTCGTAATGAGAATCACGCCATCTCCTAAAGGGACGAGGGTGGAGGTCAACTGAGGATGGTTCATCACGGTATCCAAGAAAAGATTCAATTTGCGATGTATCGCTCGCTGGTTGCGCGGGATTTCTTCGATGGGTTGTAGAATCGTTCCAGCTTGAAACACGTCATCCACCATCAGCACACCGCCTTTGCGTAATAGACGCAGACATTCTGGTAAAAATTCAATGTATTTCGATTTGGCGCTGTCCATGAAGATAAAATCATAAGGGCCACTCAATGTAGGCAGGACATCTGCCGCTTGTCCTTCTAAGAGCGTGATTTTGTCTTCATTTCCTAAGCGAGCATAGGTTTCTTTGGCTTTGCGGATCATGACGTCAAAGCGGTCGATCGTTGTGACATGCCCCTCTTTCACACATTGCGCCATCAAGCTTGAAGAAAAACCGATCGCTGTGCCGATCTCAAGGATTTCTTTTGGCTGGAGCTGTCCCAATAAAAACTGCAAAAAGACCACAGTTTCATGTGGGATGATTGGCACTTCTTTTTCATGAGCGGCTTGCTCGATTTCACCAAGTTCGCCGGATAATTGTTTTTGTTTTTCACGCATAAACGCCACTAGTTCTGGTTTGACTACTGGACGATGCATCATTTCGTTGCGCATCTTCATCCTCCTAATTTATCGTTGCCCCTTATTATACGAATAACTTACCTTAAGTTCAATCTTTTCGAGTCTTTGGGAACAACAAAAAAACCAGTCATATGACTGGCAGGATAAAGGGGTGAAAAAATATTTTTGGGATATTTCTATCATAACGGTGTTATGTGGAGGTTTGGTTAAAATCCTGTGAAGATCTCGTCAGGTTCTGCTTAAATTTTCATCAAGGAAGAAAAGCAACCCATCATCAGGGTGAAAACGAACTTTTTATCGAAATATTCAGAAAATTCAGGGAAAAGTGTTGACAGAGGAACCTGCTGTTTGGTATCTTCATAACAAGATAAAAAAAGTGATAGGTGACGACGATGGATAAACGATTGAAACAAACAGCAGCATTTTTATTATTATTATCGTAAGGACTCTTTTTCTATGACCCGCCTTTTTAAGGCATCATTTGAAGAGTCCTATTCGCATTGCATGAAGGAAACCCTTTATGGAGTGCTTTTTTTATACCATTTTTTCAATGGTGTTTGAATGATATCGAGCCAATCGTGCATCTACAAAAGCTTAGGAGGAACTAGTGATGAGAAAAATCCAGTTTTTTGATACGACATTGAGAGACGGTGAACAGACCCCAGGCGTCAACTTCAATACGAAAGAAAAGGTTCAATTGGCGCTGCAATTAGAAAAATGGGGGATCGATACGATCGAAGCAGGCTTTCCGATTGCATCAGAAGGAGATTTTCAAGCAGTCCAAGCGATTGCTGGGGCGGTGACGAGGATGACCGTTGCAGGACTTGCCCGTTGTCAAAAAAAAGACATTGATCGTGCTTATGAAGCTCTTCATCAAGCCAGCGATCCGCAAATCCATGTCTTTCTAGCAACCAGTGAGGTGCATCGCCAGTACAAGCTGAATATGACGAAAGCAGAAGTACTCGCTTCCATCAAAGAACATGTGGCTTATGCCCGTGAACGCTTTGAAAAAGTTCAATTCTCGCCAGAAGATGCCACACGCACCGATAAGGCTTTCTTACTTGAGGCGGTTCAAACAGCGATTGATGCCGGAGCGACGATCATCAATGTGCCCGATACAGTAGGGTTTACCAATCCTACAGAATATGGTGCACTTTTTGCCTATTTGATTGGCAATATCAAAAGCGAGCAGCCGATCATTTTTTCTTCCCATTGTCATGATGACTTGGGAATGGCGACAGCCAATGCGCTGGCAGCTATCGAAAATGGTGCTGATCGGGTGGAAGGAACGATCAACGGGATCGGCGAGCGAGCGGGCAATACCGCATTAGAAGAAGTGGCGCTGGCGTTGCATATTCGCAATGATTTCTATCAGGCTACCTCCAACATCAAATTAAATGAAACGAAACGCACCAGCGATTTGGTAGCGCGTTTGTCAGGAATCACGGTACCGAAAAACAAAGCGATCGTCGGCGGCAATGCCTATGCCCATGAATCTGGGATTCATCAAGATGGCGTCTTAAAAAATCCTGAGACCTACGAAATCATTACCCCACAGTTGGTGGGGGTAGAAACCAACTCGTTGCCTTTAGGCAAACTTTCTGGCCGCCATGCCTTCGTCGATAAAATGCAGCAACTGGGGTACCAGTTTGACCAAGAAGAAACCAACGAATTGTTTAAACGTTTCAAAGAGTTAGCAGATAAAAAGAAACAAGTGACCGAACAAGATTTGCTGGCTTTGGTGGCTGATCAAGGCCGCAGTCAAGAAGGCGGCTGTGAGTTGGACGCCGTTCAGCTACAATATGTGTCCAATGGCCATCAAGGAGCGGTGGTTTCTATCATCAAAGATGAGGAAAAACAAGTGGCATCAGCTATCGGTGCCGGCAGTATCCAAGCAATCTACAACTCGATCGATCAGATTTTCCAGCAGCAGCCGAAGCTGTTGAATTATGAGATCACTGCCTTGACCAGTGGGGAAGATGCGCAAGCCGAAGTGCACGTGGTTATTGAATGCCAAGAAACCAATGAAAAAATCAGCGGGATCGGCTTAGACTTTGATGTCTTGCAGGCGTCAGCCAAAGCCTATGTACAGGCTAGCGCAGCTCTAAAGAATCGAGGTGTCCTTGTTTGAAAAAGATCGTGGTTTTAGCAGGAGATGGCATCGGACCAGAAATTATGGCCAGTGCCCTTGCGGTATTGAAAGCGGCTTGTCCAGACCATCTCCAACGCTTTCATTTTGACCAGCAGCCATTTGGTGGTGCGGCGCTGGCACTTACTGGAGAGCCATTGCCGCAAGAAACACTACAAGCTTGCCAGCAGGCGGATGCGATCCTTTTAGGAGCCATTGGTGATCCAGTTTGGGAAAACGCACCGATAACACCCGAGAAAGGACTTTTGAATTTGCGTCAAGCGTTAGGGCTATACGCCAATATTCGACCCATCAAAGTAGTTGATGCGGTGATTGCTTTGTCTCCCATCAAAGAAGCGATCCTTCGGGGGACAGATTTTGTCATCGTTCGTGAGTTGACTGGCGGTATCTATTTTGGCGAAAAAGCAGAAAAACCTGAAGAAGCCTACGACATCAATCATTATCATCAAGCAGAGATTCGACGGATTTTGCGTAAAGCCTTTGAGATCGCCCGCACGCGGAAGAAGCGGGTTCTCTCTGTCGATAAAGCAAATGTGTTGGCGACTAGCCGACTTTGGCGCCGGTTAGCGGAAGAAACGGCACAGGAATTCCCAGATTGTCAGTTGACTCATCAATATGTTGATTCCGCCGCTATGAAAATCATCCAAAATCCCAAAGACTTTGATGTAATCGTGACAGAAAATCTCTTTGGCGACATTTTAAGTGATGAAGCCTCGGTTTTGCCAGGGTCATTAGGAGTGCTGCCTAGCGCAAGTCATGGCGCAGAAGGGGTTTCTTTATATGAACCGATTCATGGCTCGGCACCGGATATTGCTGGGCAAAATTGCGCCAATCCGGTTTCCATGATTTTGTCTGTCGTCATGATGCTAAGAGAGTCCTTTCAAGAGGAAGAGCTGGCGGATACCATCGAAAGTGCTTGTTACGAGGTAATGGATGCGGGGATCTTGACCCGCGATTTAGCTGGTACGGCAACGACAACTGCCTTTACAGAAGCGGTTATTGCACAGTTAGGAGTGAGCAATTATGGGGAAAACGCTGTTTGATAAACTATGGGATCGGCATGTCATCACAGGAGAAGAAGGGCAGGCGCAGCTGCTTTACGTCGATCTGCATATGATCCATGAGGTGACGACACCGCAAGCCTTTGAAGGGTTGCGGCAAGCGGGACGGACAGTCCGTTGTCCCGAAAAAACCTTCGCAACGATGGATCATAATGTGCCTACCAAAGATATTTTTACTATCACCGATCTGGTTGCAAAAAAGCAAATGGATACGTTACGTAAAAACTGTCATGATTTTGGGATCGAATTGTGTGACAATGGCTCTGCCAACCAAGGAATTGTCCATATGGTTGGCCCAGAAGTAGGCTTGACGCAACCAGGAAAAACGATCGTTTGCGGTGATTCCCATACTGCCACCCATGGCGCTTTCGGCGCGATCGCGTTTGGGATCGGTACGAGTGAAGTGGAGCATGTCTTTGCGACACAGACGATTTGGCAGACAAAACCGAAACGGATGGGCGTTGAGATCACCGGTCAGCTGCAGCCGGGGGTGTACGCCAAAGATATTATTTTGGCATTGATTGCGACCCATGGCACTGATTTTGGTGGCGGCTATGCCGTAGAATTCTTTGGCGAAACGATCCGTAGCCTGACGATGGAAGAACGCATGACGATTTGCAATATGTCGATCGAAGGTGGGGCGAAAATGGGCTTGATCGCACCTGATGAAACGACCTTTGCTTATGTGAAGGATCGACGCTTTGCGCCACGAGCGTTTGCCAGTGCGGTGGCTGATTGGCAAACCCTTTATACCGATGAAGATGCCAACTATGATGCCCTGATCACCCTAGACGCAACAACCTTAGAACCCTATATCACTTGGGGCACCAATCCAGAAATGGGGGTACCAGTCAGCGAAGCGTTTCCTGAAGTGCGGGATCACAATGATCAGCAAGCCTATGAATATATGGCGCTGCAACCTGGACAGACAGCTGCTGATATCCCTATTGAATACATTTTTATTGGATCGTGTACCAATGGTCGGTTGTCTGATCTGCAAGAGGCAGCGGCGATTTTGAAAGGGCAAACTATCAAAAAAGGGGTCACGGGTATTATCGTTCCTGGTTCACGCCCTGTCCGTAAAGCAGCGGAAGCGATCGGTTTAGACAAAGTCTTTATTGACGCTGGTTTTGAATGGCGGGAGCCTGGCTGTTCCATGTGCTTAGGAATGAATCCTGATAAAGTACCAGAAGGCGTCCATTGTGCCTCCACATCAAACCGCAATTTTGTTGGACGGCAAGGAAAAAACGCGCGGACGCATCTCTGTAGTCCAGCGATGGCGGCAGCAGCTGCGATTCATGGGCGCTTTGTCGATGTACGAGAAGTGGTTGGAGGTGTTGGTTAATGGAAGCTTTTACGCAATTTGAAGGTACGACGCTGCCTTTGATGAATGACAATATCGATACCGATCAAATCCTACCGAAAAATTATTTGAAGCGCGTTGAAAAAACGGGCTTTGGCGAATTTTTATTTGACGATTGGCGCTATTTGCCGCAACGTAAGCCTAATCCAGCATTTATCTTGAATGATCCAGCATATCAGACCGCTCAAGTCCTCGTCACTGGTGATAATTTTGGTTCTGGCTCTTCTCGAGAGCACGCGGCATGGGCGCTGTTGGATTACGGCTTTAAAGCCGTGATTGCTGGCAGCTTCGGTGATATTTTCTATATGAATGCCACCAAAAACGGGCTGCTGCCCATCGAGCTGCCTTTGACTGTTCGCCAAAGGATCGCTTCGCTGCCTGCTTCAGAAAAAATCAGCATTGACTTGGCAAGGCAATGTGTGACCGTTGCCGGGGAGGAGCATTTCTTTGCAATCGATGCTACCTGGAAACACAAATTGATCCACGGTCTCGATGAGATCAGTATCACCTTGCAGGAAGAGGCGAAAATCAACGCCTATGAGCAGACTATTCCAGCGTATTGGCAATAGGGCTAGGGGACTGGTTGTTATTCGTCGGCTGGTATTTGTGAGAGAATGTTTCTTAACCCTCGCCAATCAGCTTCGATTTGCGGAGTCAACGTTCGATTGTAAAAGATCGCAGCGGGATGATACATCGGCACGATCAAATATTCTTTTTCCGACCATTGATAGCCATCTTTTGTTGGATTGCTTTCTTGTATTTTGGAACGGATCACTTCGCCATGGTGATCTTTGATATAATAGGCGTTGCCTAATAATCGCTGCAGTCCGATATTGCCAACAGTTACAATGACGGGCGGATCTACAACGGACAACTCGTAGTCAAGCAGCGGTGCGTGTAGCAAGACTTCTTTTTTTGTAGGTGTCCGATTGGGATGGACGATCTCATGGGCACCGCTGCGTTTGTTGATTCGTTCTTTGATGGAATATGGGCGGCTGCGGACAGCACTGGTGATGTAGACATCCTCACGGGTCAAACCGGCTAAAGCCAACGATTTCATCAATTCTTTTCCTGCTTGTCCGCTAAAAGGAATAAAATTCTCGATTTCGGTTCGACCAGGGGCTTCCCCAACGATCATCAATTTGGGCTGCAACGGTCCTTGACCGGGAACAAATCCTTCCAACGGATAACTGCGGGACGCCTGTTGAACGGCAGTGGCTAATTCTTTGGGGTATTGCATGAAAACTCCTCCAATTCTGTTTCACTTGTTCTCTTTCTTCTATAGTAATAGAAAATAAAAAATGCACAAAAGGAAATGACTAGTAGCAAAAGAATTCTGTCTTTTCCCTAATTAGTGATTGACTTTAGGAAAACATTTTGATAAAGTTAATCTGTTGTAATTGTGGACTCCACAGCTACAACCGCACAGAACAAGTAGTAAGTACGAAAGTCACTTGGGATGGCGAGTCTAAGTATATTATAAGGAGGTGCTGTAGAGCATGTACGCAATTATCAAAACTGGTGGGAAACAAGTAAAAGTTGAAGTGGGTCAAGCAATCTACGTTGAAAAATTAGACGTTGAAGCTGGACAAAAGGTTACTTTTGATGAAGTTATCTTAGTAGGTGGCGAATCAACAAAAGTAGGTGCCCCAATCGTTGCAGGAGCAACTGTTGAAGGGACTGTTGAAAAACACGGCAAACAAAAGAAAGTCGTAACTTTCAAATACAAACCTAAAAAACATTCACACCGTAAACAAGGTCACCGTCAACCTTACACAAAAGTTGTTATTGACGCGATCAACGCTTAATTCTTACGAAAAGCAGGGTAACGAATATGATCAAAGGGACATTCAAACGAAATGACTCTGGTCGGATTGTTTCTTTTGAACTGGCTGGACACGCACAAGCAGGAGAATACGGCAAAGACATCGTCTGTGCTGCAGCATCCGCTTTAGCGATCAGTGCAGTCAATGGGATCGATGCTTTGGCTGGCGTTGCGCCAAAAGTTGAAGCGGATAACGAAAATGGTGGGTACTTATTAGTCACACTGCCTTATCGTTTGACCCAAGAGCAGTCGAATATCGCACAAATTCTTTTAGAGAATTTGTTGATCGGCTTGCAATCAGTTCAAGAAGAGTACAACGATTATATCCAAATCAAAACTACTAAAGAAAACTAGGAGGTGCATCTCATGTTGATGAAAATGAATTTGCAATTCTTCGCTCACAAAAAAGGTGGGGGTTCTACTTCTAACGGACGTGACTCTCAATCAAAACGTTTAGGTGCGAAACGTGCTGACGGTCAAACCGTTTCAGGCGGATCAATCCTTTATCGCCAACGCGGTACTAAAATTTACCCAGGGGTAAACGTAGGTATCGGTGGAGATGATACATTGTTTGCAAAAGTTGACGGCGTTGTTCGTTTCGAACGTAAAGGCCGCGACAAAAAACAAGTATCTGTTTATCCAGTAGCGCAAGAAGCATAAGAAAATGACATCCAGATTACGTAAAAGTAACCTGGGTGTTTTTTTATACATCAATGAAACCGTTTTAACAAAGTAGTCAATATTAATGACTTTTAAAAGGAGCGAAGCAATGATTCAGTTGAAAGAAATCACAAAGGAAAACTATCGTGCGTGCATGAATTTGAAGACAACGAAGGAGCAAGAAGACTTTGTTGCGCCCAATTGGTACTCAATGTTAGAGGCAATCTATGAGGAACCTCGTCAGGCGTTTGCCCTATACAATGAGGAGGAAATGGTCGGCTTTATGCTATTTAGTTTTTACGAGGCGGATGAGGATTATCCAAAAACTTCATGGTGGATCGAGCGGTTTATGATCGCAGAAAAATTCCAAAATCAAGGGTTAGGCACTCAGGCGTTTCTTGCTGGGTTAGATTGGTTCAAAACCCATATCCAAGCGCAAGAATTAAGGATCTCCGCTGTGAATGGCAACGAGATCGCAACGAAGCTTTACGAACGCAATGGCTTTGTTTTGACGGGTGAAATGATTGATAACGAGCATGTACTCTTGTTGCAGTTGCCAACGGATCAAGGATAACGTACTCTTTCTACAGTAAGAGAATGAATTCAAAAGCAGAGGTTCTTAAAGGAATTCTCTGCTTTTTTTTGTGTTGTTTCGTTCGAAAAAGTGTGCGGGCATCTTCTGGTTAGGCGTTTTAAGAAATTTTGTGCACTTAGGGCAAGAATTGCGAGTATATCCATGCTTTGTTCTTCACAAAGTTCCTTTTGCGATTAACGGAATCTTTACACGTTGATAACATAAACCTTATATTCATTTGATACTCTGAGGAAGTAGAACAAATGGAAAGAAACTTTCGAAAAACGTTGATTATTGAGAATCTGCTCACGAATGATTTCTGTCAAAACACGAACATTATTAAAAAAGAAAACGTTCGTAATTCGAAAAAGATTGTTTTTAATTCGTTGGTTTTTTATAATCAAAAAGGAAAGTTCGGAATTCCATGAGTTCGATTTTTTTAATGAAAAGGAGAAAAAGTGATGAAAGTTTGGAAGAAAACGGCAATGTTTGGTTTAGGTTTGGTGGCGGCAGTTACGCTGGCGGCATGTGGCTCAGGTGGAGCAAGCACTGACTCGGCGGCTGAGGAAGCAGGATATGTACCAGAAAAGTTGACCGTTCAATTTGTCCCGTCACAAGCAGCAGAAACATTAGAAGCAAAAGCAAAACCACTTGAGCAATTGTTAAGTGATGAATTGGGGATTCCAGTCACAGTGAGTGTTTCCACTGACTACAATACAATCGTCGAAGCAATGGCTTCGAAACAAGTAGATGTCGGCTTTTTACCGCCGAATGCCTACGTTTTAGCAAATGAACAAAGCAATGTTAAGGTACTGTTGCAAGCGCAGCGTTATGGCATCAAGCAGCCTGGTGGGGAATCAACGGATGAATTGGTAGATAGCTATCGCTCAATGATCGTCGTAAAAAGCGGCAGTGACATCAAAGAGTTGGAAGATTTAAAAGGCAAAACGATTGCCACGCAAGATGTTACTTCTTCTGCCGGTTATGTTTGGCCAGTAGCAGAAATGAAAAAAGCAGGCATCGACATCAATACGGATGTGACGACTGTTCAAGTCAAAGGCCATGACCAAGCGGTCTTATCTGTCTTGAATGGCGACGTTGACGCGGCCTTCGTTTTTGAAGATGCCCGTAACACGGTCAAAAATGATTACCCTGAAATTATGGATGAGGTAGAGCCAATGTACTTTACCGAACCGATCCCGAACGATACGATCAGTGTTCGCAGCGATATGAGTGAAGAGTGGGACAAAAAAATCCAAGATGCCTTTATCGCGATCGGAAAAGATGAAGAAGGAAAACAAATCATCTCTGATATTTACTCGCATGAAGGATACGTTGTTTCAAAAGACAGCAATTTCGACATTGTAAGAGAGTATGCGGAACAAGTCGGACAATAATAGATGAATAGATCGGGAGGGTACCGGTACTTGAGGTACCCTTTTCGAATGGACAGCAATTTTTATCTAATGGAAAGAAAGTAGGAGAATCATGGCTCTAGAGAACGAAACGATTATTTCATTTCAAAATGTGACCAAGCAATACCCAAATGGGGTGTTGGGGTTGAAGGATTTGAACATCGATATCAAAAAAGGAGAATTTGTCATCGTCGTGGGTTTATCCGGTGCAGGCAAATCAACGATGTTGCGCTCCATCAATCGACTGCACGAGATTACAAGCGGCGAGATTTTAATCGATGACAAGTCGATCACAAAAGCAAAAGGAAGAGAGCTACGCTTGATTCGTCGAGACATTGGCATGATTTTCCAAAGCTTCAATTTGGTGAAACGTTCGAGTGTCTTGCGAAACGTCTTAACGGGGCGAGTGGCTTATCATCCCACGATCAAAATGCTGCTGGGTCTGTTTCCGCAAGCGGACAAAGAGTTGGCGTATCAATCACTGCAGCGGGTCAATTTAGCAGAAAAAGTCTATACCCGAGCCGATGAATTGTCTGGCGGTCAGCAGCAGCGGGTTTCGATTGCCCGGGCTTTGACGCAAGAGCCAAAAATTATTTTAGCGGATGAACCAGTTGCTTCATTAGATCCGTTAACCACTGAAAAAGTCATGAATGACTTAAAACGGATCAATCAAGATCTGGGTATCACTATCGTAGTCAATTTACATTCTGTCCAATTGGCAAGAGAATACGGCACACGGATCATCGGGTTACGAGATGGGGGCTTGGTTTTTGATGGCCCTGTCAGTGAAGCGACCGATCAGCGATTGAAACAGATTTATGGTAGCGAGATCATGGAAGAGCAGGAAGGGGCAGGACAATGACGACAAATACGTTGCCGAAACGCAGCGGACTATGGAAAAATGTTCTGTGGCTCGTCATTTTTTTAGTGGTATTGTTCGTTAGCGGCTCTATTTCTGGCGTTGATTTGGCACGGTTCTTTAGCAACAGCAGTCAAATGAATGTCATTTTACAAAAGATGGCTCATCCTGATTGGGCATATGCCAAAATCATTGTTGAGCCGATTTTGCAAACCATCCAAATGGCGATCATCGGCACAACCTTTGGTGCACTGGCGGCCTTTCCGTTTTCACTTTTAGCAGCACGAAATATCATGACGAATCATTGGATCAGCGGTTGTTTCCGTTTCGTTTTAAATATCATTCGGACAGTACCTGATTTGATGCTGGCGGCTTTATTTGTTGCCATTGTCGGAATCGGTCCTGTAGCCGGGGTAATCTCCATCTCTGTGTTTTCTTTTGGGATGATCACCAAATTGTTTTATGAGTCGATTGAAACGATTGATGAAGGTCCGATCGAAGCGATCACGGCTTCTGGAGGATCGAAGTTTGATATCATCCGCTATGCAGTCGTACCGCAAGTCATGAGCCATTTTCTCAGTTACTTGCTTTATGCCTTTGAGATCAATGTGCGGGCATCGACGATTCTTGGGTATATCGGCGCAGGCGGAATCGGTGTTTTCTTACAACGATCTTTAAGCCAGTTTCGATATGACCAGACGTCGATTATCGTCTTAGTGATTTTTGCAGTTGTTTTGGTGATTGATACCATCAGTAATAGATTAAGGGAGCGATTGTTATGATGTTGCCAGCAGAACCGAAAAAGAAAAAAATACGGAATTGGCTGATCGCAGTAGTCGTTATCCTCCTTTATATTTGGGCTTTCGCTGGTGTACCTTTTGCCGGCGTCAAAGAAAATGTCGGTCAAATTGTCGGCTCGATCTTTTATGGCCTGATCCATCCTGATTGGGGCTATGTTTATACCGGTGATGGCGAAGATTTGATCAGTTTGATGATTGAAACCGTTGCGATCGCCTTTGTGGGTACGTTTTTATCCTCACTATTAAGTATTCCTTTTGCCTTTTGGGCGGCGCGCAGCAAAAACAGCCCTCGCTGGTTATCGGGAGTTGGGAAAATCGTACTGACGGCGATTCGAACGTTTCCAGAAATCGTCTTAGCCATCATGTTTATTAAAACGGTAGGTCCCGGCTCCTTTGCCGGAGTGCTGGCGGTCAGTGTCCATTCCATTGGGATGTTGGCAAAACTCTATAGCGAAGCGATCGAAAACATGGATCATGGTCCCTCGGAATCCGTCATTAGTGCGGGAGGAAGCCGCTGGGATGTATTAGGCTTTGCGACATTGCCGCAACTGATCCCAGAATTTCTATCTTTTACCTTGTATCGATTTGAACTGGCTGTCCGTTCGGCTTCGATCTTAGGGATCGTAGGGGCAGGCGGGATCGGTACACCGATGATCTTTGCTATCAATGCACGTTCATGGAGCCGCGTGGGGATCATTTTATTGGGGATCGTTGTGACGGTCACGATCATTGATTTTATTTCTGGGCGCTTGCGTAAACGATTGGTTTAATAAAAGGAAGTGCGTACTCGAAAAAACACAGTCTAAATAGGCTGTGTTTTTTTGCAGCGGAGGAGTGGAGGTTGTTTAAGACAGTTTTTGTGAAACTTGTTATACTGGATTTATAGAAAATGAACCTAAACAAGGAGGCTGTTTTATGAAAGCATTATTGATTGTCAATCCAAGTTCTGGTGGTGAACAAGCGAAAGAATTTGAGAAGATGGCAGCAGACAAGTTGCGGGAAAGCTTTGCGGAAGTCGTAGTCAAACATACCGAAAAAGAAGGCGATGCCACACGCTTTGCCTCTGAGGCAGCAGCAGAATTTGACAGTGTCTTCGTAATGGGCGGTGATGGTACCGTCAATGAAGCGGTCAATGGCTTAGCCCCTCATGACAAACGACCAAAATTTGGTTTCTTTCCGCTGGGCACAGTGAATGATTTAGCTCGAGCATTAGCGATTCCACTAGATCCTAAGGAAGCCATCGAATCATTTGCAGTGGATCACACCCGCAAAATCGATATTGGGCAGGTCAATCAAGCTTATTTTACCAATGTGGTGGCGATCGGTATGATTCCAGCAGCGATCAACAATGTGGAAGCTGAAGAAAAAACCAAGCTGGGAAAAATGGCCTATTTTGTTTCTGGTCTACGGGAAGTGCGGAAAAATGAAAGTCATCAGTTTGAAGTGATCGCCGAAAATAAAGGTGAAAAAACGACGATCGCTGTGGAAAGTAGTACGATGATCGTTGGGTCATCGAATACGATTGGCGGTTTTGAATCTCTTTTACCTAAAGCGAGTACCGATGACGGAAAATTGCATCTGATCTACTTGAAGGATACGAATCTTTGGGAAACTGTCAAAAGTGTGCCTGAGCTTCTCAAAGGAGTTACGGAATCAAATGATGTTCTTGGTTATCAAACCTTTGCTAAAGCTGCGATTCGTTTGACAGATGGAACAACGATCGAAACGAATGTCGATGGCGATCCAGGACCTGCGTTGCCAATCACAGTACAGGTGCTGCCACAACATCTCACCGTGTATTGCGGCGCTGAAAAAGCCCGCTAAATCATCAATAACTAGGAAACGATCCGTTAAAAGCGGATTGTTTTTTTTCTTTAGAAAGAGTATACTGGAAAAAATTTATTGAAAGAAGGGATTCTATGACGATACGTTCTGCTGCGATTGCAGATGCCCAAGCCTTGACAGCAATCTATGCTTATTATGTAGATAATACACCGATTACCTTTGAAACGGAGGTGCCCACGGTTCAAGAATTCGCGGAACGCATCGCCAAGACCTTGAAACGCTACCCGTATCTCGTTGCAGAAGAGGCTGGTGAAATCGTCGGTTATGCCTATGCATCAGCCTATAAAGAACGAGCAGCCTATGATTGGACCGTTGAAGTAACCGTTTATTTAGCCCCAGATGCCAAAGCAAAAGGGCTCGGTACCGCTCTTTACCAAGCGCTTGAGGGAAAATTAAAAGCGCAAAACGTGGTCAATCTGACTGCGTGTATTACAGGAGGCAATCAACAAAGCGAGGCTTTTCATGAGAAACTTGGGTATCGGAAAGTTGCTGATTTTGCGCATGTCGGCTATAAGTTCAATCAATGGCACGATGTGATATGGATGCAAAAAGAACTACAACGATTTCCAGACCAGGTGCCAGCGTTCATTCCTAATGAAAAAGCCTAACGCATCCTGACTTTTGAATATCTTTTTTTGGCAAAATGCTTTATGCTGAAAGTAACAGGTGGAAATTTTTTCTATTGCTACTAAATGCAAAGCATTTTGTTTTTTCTATGTGGAAAAAAGTTGCTTTTTTATAGAAAAATGAGTAAAGTATTCAAGTGGAAAAACAAGGAGGCGAAGCTGTTGGGCAAGCGAATCGAACGTATCTATCAATATATCCTTGAAAACACGCGGAGCGGCTTAGGGGAGAAAAAGGGGTTGTCTACTTCGGAAGTTGCCGATCACTTAGCCATTCAGCGCAGTAATGCCAGTAAAGATTTAAATCAGCTTGTCAAAGAAGGACGCGTTGAAAAAAGTGATTCACGTCCTGTGCGCTATTGGGCAGCAGGTGTTGACGCAATCAGTTCTGAAAAGTATGTCCCAAGCTATAAAGAAAATCGTCCCCAAAGGGAAAAAGCTTTCCCTCAGCGAGTACAAGGAAAACCTTCTGACCGGGATATTTTTGCGACAATCATTGGTGCCAATGGCAGTATGAAAAACGCCGTTGAGCAAGCCAAAGCAGCGATTTTGTATCCGCCAAAGGGGCTTAACTGCTTGATTACAGGTCCTACAGGTTCTGGGAAAACCTACTTTGCCCATGCGATGTTTCAGTTTGCCAAAAGCAATCAGGTGATTGCCGAGGACAAAGAATTGATTGTCTTTAACTGTGCGGACTATGCGAATAATCCGGAACTTTTGATGAGTCATTTGTTTGGTTATGTGCGAGGCGCATTTACGGGTGCCGATCAAGAGAAAATCGGTATTATCGATCAAGCAGATGAAAGTATGCTATTTCTCGATGAGATCCATCGCTTACCACCAGAAGGTCAGGAAATGATCTTTTACTTTATGGATCATGGAACCTTCAGTCGTCTAGGAGAGACGGGCAAAAACCATCAAGCGAATGTCCGAATCGTTGGAGCGACTACGGAAGACCCCAACTCAACACTCTTAGATACCTTCACCCGGCGGATTCCCATTAACATTCAATTGCCTTTCTTTGAAAAACGACCGGCGTCAGAAAAAGTCGACCTTGTTCGGGTATTAGTTGGGCAAGAGGCGACCCGCATCCAACGGACGATCACCTTGACAGAAGATGTGGTCAAAGCACTGATCGGCAGTGTTAGTTTTGGGAATATCGGGCAATTGAAGTCGAACGTGCAGCTTGTTTGTGCCCGTGGATTTCTAAACCATATGCAGCAGGATGAAATTGAAATCGATTTATTAGATCTTCCAGAAGGGATCCGTTCAGGGTTGATCGTCTTGGGAAATCGTCGCAATGAGCTGGCAGAGCTTTCAAAGATCCTTGAACCGAAAATCAGTGTTCAGCCGAATCAAAACTTAAACAATATCCAATCAGATTCCTATGAATTGCCTTATAATCTTTACGATATTATCGGCGACAAGGCTGCTTTGCTAAAAGCAGATGGGTTGGATCAAGAGGCGATCAATCATTTTATTTCAACAGATATTAATGTTCACTTAAAGTCTTTTTATAAAGATCACGGGTTTTCCTTTAACTCGGTCAATAAACTAAGTGAATTTGTCGACCAGAAAGTGATCAGTGTAACAAATCAAATCTATGAGATGGTTCGGCAACGCTTAAATTACGATTTTCAGCAAAACTTCATCTATGCCATGAGCTTACACATCAGCTCATTTTTGAAAAAAATCCATCTAGGAGAAGAACGACAAACCAATGACAATATTCGTCAGATGGTAGCTGACTATCCGCAAGAGTTTGAAGTCGCCAAAGAAGTCCGCGATTTTATTGGTGATAGTTTCCAAGTGGCGATTCCTGAGAGCGAATCTTATTATTTAGCGGTTCTTCTGGTTTCTCTTAGAACCTCTCATTCCTCTGGGAAAATCGGCGTCGTCGTTGCAGCCCACGGCAACAGCACAGCCAGTAGCATGGTACAAGTGGTTAAACAGTTGCTGGAAGTCGATCAAGTTACCGCGGTGGACATGCCATTAGATATGCCACCAGCTGTGGCGTTGAAAAAAATCGTGGATAGTGTACGGGCAGTCAATGACGGCAGTGGAGTGATCCTGTTAGTCGATATGGGGTCTTTAGCGACCTTTAATAATGAGATCCAGCGGGAAACAGGCGTGGCTGTGCGGACAGTCGATATGGTGACCACCTCCATCGTGTTGGAGACCGTTCGTAAAGCATCGGTTATTGGAACGGACCTCGATCAGCTCTATGATTCATTACGGAAGTTCCGTGGATATGGAGCGGTCACTGTGGAAGAACCAGTGACACAAAACCACCACCCTAAAGCGATCTTAGCGGTCTGTGCTTCAGGAAAAGGAACGGCGCAGCGTATCAAAGAATTGATCCAAAGTTCACTGTCAAAACGGCAAAACCAAAATGTTGAAGTGGTGACCTTATCGGTGGCGGATCTAAGAACGGATTTGGAACAGATTCAACAGCGTTATCGATTGATTGCTGCAACGGGGATCATCGATCCCCATATAGATGCGCCATTTATTTCGCTGGAACGTTTTATTGACCAAGATGTCGATCTTTTGTTAGATGATATCCTATTAGAGAACGATTTGAGTTTTGAAGATGAAGTTCAGCTGGATGACCAACAGGCGAAAGCAATCTGCGTCCAGTATCTAGAAGAAAACTTTACGTATATCAATCCGAAAAAAGTGGTCGATCCTTTATGGAAGTTCAGCCAGGAGATCATTCGTGATCTTGAATTAGTGCAAGCGCAGCAAGGCTTTTTGATCAACTTTGTCATGCATAGTGCAGGTATGCTGGAACGAATCATTTTGCGGCAGCCGTTGACAGTTGGGGAGAATGAGCTAGAGGCGATGCGTTCGGACCCACTTTACGCACTGCTTCATGTTCATGTCCAGTCGTTTAGTCGTTTGATGAATATTGAGATTCCTGATGCGGAAGAGTATTACTTGATGGAACTCGTAAAGAACCATCGGGAAAAAGAGCAATACCAATAATCATGAAAAATAATACAGATACACTAAAAAAGATACAGTATTTTTTAGTGTGTCTTTTTTAGTGTATTATTCAAATGCTGATTCTTAAGGTTTTTTCAAGAATAGTGTATCGGAAAAACTTGGCACGCTTCTTGCTTCTATATAAGTGGATACAGGAGGTGATTGAAAAAAGAACAGATCCTCAATATGAAAAGCGGATCGATGGATGTAGGAGGCTTGCACAATGGGAATGGATATACGTCTTGCCCGAATCGACGATCGGTTGATTCATGGTCAGGTCGCCACAGCTTGGTCGAAAATGACTGGTATCAATCGAATTATCGTGGTCAGTGATGAAGTCGCAAATGACCAATTACGGAAGTTTCTCTTGAAAGAAGCTGCTCCACCAGGAATCAAATCCAATGTGGTGACAGTAGCGAAAATGCTTGAGGTGGCGCATAACACATTATTTAATACGCAAAAAGTCATGTTATTATTTACCAACCCTCAAGATGTCGTGACTCTGGTCAAAGGAGGCATTGACATTCGTTCCGTCAATATCGGCGGCATGAGCTTTTCAATGGGAAAACGGATGATCACTAATTTCGTGTCAGTCAATGATCAAGATCTTGCTTCATTGCTTTACTTGCAAAACCAAGGCATTGAAGTGGAGATACGCAAAGTTCCAGCTGATCGTAAAATCTTTTTGAAGGATATTTTGGAAAAAGAAGGTAGTCACCCTTAGTTTTTCGATGTTGTTTTTTCTTTCGTATTCGTGTCACATTTTTCAATTTTGATATAGGAGGTAAAAAGATGGTAGGAATTATCCTAGCAAGTCATGGAGAATTTGCTAACGGCATTTTGCAATCTGGTTCAATGATCTTCGGCGAACAAGAAAATGTTAAAGCTGTTACATTGATACCAAGTGAAGGTCCAGATGACATCAAGGCAAAAATGCAAGAAGCAATTGCTACATTTGACGATCAAGAAGAAGTATTATTCTTAGTTGATCTTTGGGGTGGTACTCCTTTCAACCAAGCGAACAGCTTGTTTGAAGATCACAAAGACAAATGGGCAATCGTTGCTGGTATGAATTTACCAATGGTGATCGAAGCCTATGCTTCACGTTTTTCAATGAATACAGCGCATGAAATCGCTGCGCATATCGTTGAAACAGCTAAAGAAGGGGTCAAGGTCAAACCAGAAGAGCTTGAACCAGAGGAAGCGGCAGCACCAAAAGCAGTGCAAGACGATCAACCTAAAGGATCACTTCCTCCGGGAACTGTTCTAGGCGATGGCAAAATCAAAATCGTACTTGCACGTGTCGATTCACGTTTGTTGCATGGTCAAGTCGCAACAGCTTGGACAAAATCAGTTAATCCATCTCGGATCATCGTTGTTTCTGACGCGGTGGCAAAAGATGACTTGCGTAAAAAACTGATCGAACAAGCAGCTCCTCCAGGAGTAAAAGCGAACGTCATTCCAGTGGACAAAATGATTGAAGTTTCTAAAGACCCTCGTTTCGGGAATACGAAAGCTTTACTTTTATTTGAAAACCCACAAGATGTATTACGCGCTGTTGAAGGTGGCGTTGACATCACTGAAGTGAACGTTGGTTCAATGGCTCACTCTGTTGGGAAAGTTGTTGTAAGTAAAGTATTGTCGATGGGTACAGATGATGTGAAGACATTTGAAGATCTAAAAGAACGCGGCATCAAATTCGATGTGCGTAAAGTACCAAATGACTCTCGAGACAACATGGACGAAATCTTACGCAAAGCCAAAAATGAATTGGCAAACAAATAGAAACGTATTCAACTAAATAGGAGGTCTATCATGACTATTATATCTATGGTATTAGTAGTACTCGTTGCCTTTTTAGCTGGTATGGAAGGGATCTTGGATGAATTCCAATTCCATCAACCGCTAATCGCGTGTACTTTGATCGGTTTAGTGACCGGTAATTTGGAAGCATGTATCATTTTGGGCGGATCATTACAAATGATCGCACTTGGATGGGCAAACATCGGTGCCGCTGTTGCACCTGATGCTGCATTGGCGTCTGTTGCATCTGCAATTATTTTAGTTTTAGGTGGACAAGGAACTGCTGGTGTTGATACAGCGATTGCCGTTGCGATCCCTCTAGCTGTTGCTGGTTTGTTCTTGACAATGATCGTTCGTACATTGGCTGTGCCAATCGTTCACTTTATGGATGCGGCTGCTGAAGAAGGCAACATTCGTAAAATTGAAATGTGGCACGTGATCGCTGTATGTATGCAAGGGGTTCGTATTGCGATTCCTGCAGCTGCATTGTTGGCTATCCCTGCTGCAACTGTTCAAAACTTCTTAGAATCAATGCCTGCATGGTTAACTGATGGTATGGCTATCGGTGGTGGTATGGTTGTTGCCGTTGGTTACGCAATGGTTATCAACATGATGGCAACTCGCGAAGTATGGCCATTCTTTATTATCGGTTTCGTTATCGCAGCTATCTCTCAATTGACATTGATCGCTATCGGTGCCTTGGCAGTAGCAATCGCATTGATCTACTTGAACCTAACTAAAATGGGCGGATCATCAAATGGAGGCGGCGGCAGCAACACTGGCGACCCTCTAGGCGATATCTTGAATGACTATTAGAATCGAAGGAGGAGAAAAAAATGGCAGAAAAAATTCAATTAAATAAAAAAGATCGTTTAGCCGTAGCATGGCGCTCTACCTTCATTCAAGGTTCATGGAACTATGAACGTATGCAAAATGGTGGTTGGGCATTCTCAATGATTCCAGCAATCAAAAAATTATACAAAACAAAAGAAGACCGTGCCGCTGCTTTGAAGCGTCACTTAGAATTCTTTAATACTCACCCATATATCGCATCACCAATCTTAGGGGTAACACTAGCGTTAGAAGAAGAACGTGCCAATGGCGCGCCTGTCGATGACGTAGCGATCCAAGGGGTAAAAGTTGGGATGATGGGTCCTTTAGCCGGTGTCGGTGACCCTGTGTTCTGGTTTACTGTCCGTCCGATGTTAGGTGCATTAGGTGCTTCTCTTGCTTTAGGCGGAAACATCTTAGGCCCAATCATCTTCTTCGTTGCTTGGAACATCATCCGTTGGGCATTTATGTGGTACACACAAGAATTCGGCTACCGTGCTGGTTCTAAAATCACTGATGACCTTTCAGGTGGTTTGCTACAAGATGTAACAAAAGGTGCTTCTATTTTAGGGATGTTCGTATTAGGGTCACTTGTTCAACGTTGGGTATCGATCTCCTTTGCACCAGTTGTCTCAAGCGTGCCACTTGATGAAGGTGCTTATGTCGACTGGGCAAACTTGCCTTCCGGTTCAGCTGGTTTGCAACAAGCCTTCCAACAAGTAGCTGAAGGCCGTGCATTGACTGATACAAAAGTAACAACATTGCAAAACAACTTGGATCAATTGATTCCTGGTTTAGCTGCACTATTGCTTACTTTGTTATGTATGTGGTTATTGAAGAAAAAAGTTTCTCCAATCGTCATTATTATCGGTCTATTCTTAGTCGGTATCGGTGGACACTTGATCGGATTGTTATAATCTTTTCAATGATAGGTGCTTGGGGAAACCCAAGCATCTTTTTATTTATTCGCCAAATATGCCGCAAACACGTATAATAGGTAACAATAAGACGATATAGAATGGAGTAAGCGCAAATGGTACAATCCCTTAATACAAAAGTTGATTTGACGATCGATGCTACGTCTTTTTTAGGTATCAATGAATACGGCAAAATCATGATCGGCGATAATGCCTTTGAGTTTTACAATGATCGTGACAAACGCAAGTTTATTCAAATTCCTTGGGAAGACGTCGACTATGTGATCGCTTCGGTCTTGTTCAAAGGACGTTGGATCCCACGTTATGCGATTCGGACCAAAAAGAATGGGACGTATACCTTCTCATCGAAAGAACCAAAAAAAGTTCTGCGGGCAATTCGAGAATACGTTGACCCAGATCATATGGTCCATTCTCTTGGCTTTTTCGATATCTTGAAACGGGCAATTACCCGTAGAAAATAACAAGAGAGCATATGTTTTTCCAATTGATTCTCAATGTGTTACCCTTTTTATAAGAAAGTTTAGGAGGGGTTATTATGCACTTTTTATGGACATTGATCGTGGGAGCGGTCATCGGGTCGATCGGCGGTGCTATCGCAGGAGAAAAACGCGGTTGCATTTTTGATATCGTCGCAGGACTTGTGGGCGCATCAATCGGACAAGGCTTATTCGGCACTTGGGGACCACAAGTGGCAGGAATGGCAATCGTGCCGGCAATCATTGGCGCAGTCATTTTCGTGGCAGTCGTATCGTTCTTTTTGGGACGGAAAAGATAATTATCAAAGAAGCAATCCATTGACTGGGTTGCTTTTTTTTTGCATTGAAGCTATCTAGAAGAGAATAACGAGAGAGTAAACTAGAGTCTTTTTAAAATACCATTCTTTTCATTCGTATTGTTTGATTTTTTAGAAAACTTTTCGCTTACTTTCCGCTTTTTCTGGAAGTTTGTTATAATACTATCGTATAGAAAAAGAAAGTAGGGAACGATACATGTTAAGAGTCGAAAAATTACGCGAAGCAATGAGAAAAGATTCGATTGATGGGTTCTTGATCACCAGCCCATACAATTTGCGTTACTTGACAAACTTTACTGGTACAACTGGTTTAGCAGTCATTACGTTAGACAAAGCCTTTTTTGTAACAGATTTTCGTTATACAGAACAAGCAGCTGCTCAAGCCCAAGGATTTGAGATCGTAAAAAATAGCGGGCCGATTTTTGAAGAAGTTGCAACCATCTGCCAGAATGAAGAAATCAATGTCTTAGCATTTGAAGAAAGTTTCGTCAGCTTTGCTGAATACTCCGTCTTAGAAGATTTGATCGAGGAATCATCACTAGCCCCTGTATCGGGGATGATCGAGGCATTGCGGGAAGTCAAAGATGAGGAAGAGATCGCATTGATCCAACAAGCTTGCCATATCGCCGATCAAGGATTTGAACATATTTTGAAAATGATCCGCCCAGGAATGACGGAAATCGAAGTGGCGAATCAGTTAGATTTCTTTATGCGTTCATTAGGTGCTACAAGCGTATCTTTTGAAACGATCGTGGCTAGTGGTCTACGTTCAGCAATGCCCCATGGGGTTGCCAGTGAAAAAGTGATCGAACAAGGCGATCTGATCACGTTAGACTTTGGCTGTTACTATCAAGGCTATGTATCTGATATGACTAGAACCTTTGCAGTAGGCGATCCTGGCGATAAATTGAAAGAAATCTATCAAATCGTACTAGAAGCACAAGAAAAAGTTTTGGCAGCAGCAAAACCTGGAATGACCGGAATTGAACTAGATGCGATCGCTCGGGATCACATTGCTTCCTTTGGCTACGGAGATGCCTTTGGACATTCAACAGGTCATGGGATTGGTTTAGAGATCCACGAAGGACCAAATGTATCTTTCCGCGCTGATAAAGCATTTGTTGTCGGAAACGTCATTACAGATGAACCAGGAATCTATCTTCCAGGAATTGGCGGCGTTCGTATCGAAGATGATCTTTTGATCACCGAAACGGGCAATACAGTGTTGACACATTCACCGAAAGAATTGATCATTCTCTGATTCATCGACCTTGTTTTTCAGAAAATTCATTGAGAATAGTGGGTTATTATAGATTCTCAGTGCAGAAAATGATAAACTTAGAGCGAGAAGAAACACTGTGCCATGGATGTTATTGATTGAATCAAGCGTTGGTTTGCTTCAAACGGAAAAAACGAGCGATTTTTTTACAAACAATACGGTACAGCTGTTTAGAATGGAGGCAAAAACGTATGAATGAAGATAAAAACCTTGTATTAAATGCAAGTCCTGAATTAGGCGAGATCGTCATCGCGCCAGAAGTGATCGAGATCATTATTGGGATCGCTGCTTCTAAAGTGGAAGGTGTCTATGGGATGCGAGGAACACTGGCAAACAGTGTCACTGAATTATTAGGTCGCGCAGCTCATGGCAAAGGGGTCTACTTAACGATCGATGAAACAGGGATCAAAGTGGATATCTACTGCTATATTACTTATGGGATGTCAGTGCCTAAAGTGGCAATGGAGATCCAAGAACGGGTCAAACAGCAAGTCTTATTTATGACAGATGTGCAACTGGCTGAAGTAAATGTTCATGTTGTGGCAGTCGTGCCAGAAAAAGTAGATTTACCAGACATCGAAGAATTATTTGGAAACGACGAGGAAGAAAATGAGTAAAGAATTATCACGGCATGAAATACGGAAAATGGCGTTACAAGCTTTATTTCCACTAGACTTTAACAAAGATTTAACGAAACAAGATGCCATCATGCATGCCATCGAGTTGGAACACCATGAATTGATCGATGAAGAACAAGAGCATTTCGTGCCTGTTTATTTAGATCAATTAGTGGCAGGTGTTTGTCATTACAAAGAAGCTTTGGATGAAGTCATTCAAAGTCATTTAAAAGCCGGTTGGAAAATCCAGCGTTTATCAAAAATGGACGTGACGATTTTACGAATCGCTTTGTATGAAATGATCTATGTGGATAATGTGCCGAATCGTGTGGCATTGAATGAAGCGATCGAATTAGCGAAAACTTTTAGTGACGATCAGTCAAGAAAGTTTGTCAACGGTATTTTATCGACAGTCAATCAAGAGCTTGAAACAAAAAACAACCAAGTAAGTGAGTAATTTTCAGCCCTAACCATATCGATCAAAAGAGCACAGCTTTTTTTCGATCGAGTCAGAAACCGAACGATTTATGAGCAACCGCCTTGTTTTGACGGTCTTGCTTGATCGTTCGGTTTTTTCGCACATACTTTGTCGGATTACCCTCGTATTTTCCGAAAAAAGGGAGCGTTAGACGGTGTTTTTCTTTTCAGAAAATGCTATGATAGAACACATGAAGAAGCAGATCGACAAACGATTGGTGCGTTTCTTTTTACAAACTAAGTCAGTATAATCAGGTTGGAGGAGTTGTCAGAATGGGTACATTGATCAATGGAAAAGAATTGGCTGAAAAAATGCAAGCAGCGTTTCTTTCAGAGACAGCATCACTAAAAGAGCAAGGTGTGACACCGGGATTAGTTGTTTTGCTTGTTGGAGAAGACAAAGCAAGTCAGACTTATGTGAAAAATAAAGAACTAGCTGCGGCGAAAATCGGCATCAATTCCCGAGTTGCCCGCTATCCTGAATCCATTACCGAGGCAGAATTATTAGCAGAAATCGAACAGTTCAATAACGATGACGCCTTTCATGGCATTTTGGTTCAACTTCCTTTGCCAAAACATATCAATGAAGAAAAAGTACTGTTAGCCATCAAACCAGAAAAAGATGTCGACGGCTTTCATCCAATCAATTTAGGAAAATTATTCGCCGGTGTACCTGACCGAATTCCTTGTACCCCTTATGGCATCATGAAAATGTTTGCTGCGTATGGGATCGAATTGGAAGGGAAAAATGCCTTAGTGATCGGTCGAAGCAACATTGTCGGAAAACCAATGGCGCACTTGCTCTTAGGGGCAAATGCCACTGTGACCATCGCTCATTCAAAAACCAAAAATCTGCCTGAGTTAGCGAAGCAAGCGGACATTTTAGTCGTGGCGATCGGCCGCGGTCATTTTGTCACAAAAGACTTCGTAAAAGAAGGGGCCGTGGTGATCGATGTAGGAATGAATCGGGATGCCAATGGCAAGTTGATCGGCGATGTCAAATTTGATGAAGTTGAACCGATCGCTAGCTATATCACTCCGGTACCTAGAGGTGTAGGACCAATGACGATCACGATGTTGATGGCCCAAACGATCGAGGCAGCAAAGGAGACAATGAAAAACTAAATGGCGCAAGAATATTTAACGGTGACCGCATTAACAAAATATATCAAGCGTAAGTTTGACGTCGATCCGTATCTAGAGCGAGTTTATTTGACGGGGGAGATCTCTAATTTTCGTCGTCGCCCCAATCACCAATATTTTAGTTTGAAAGATGATGGTGCAAAGATTTCGACCGTCATGTTCAAAGGCGCTTTTGACAAGTTGCGCTTTCAACCAGAAGAGGGCATGAAAGTCATGGCAGTTGGACGTATCACCTTGTATGAGGCAAGCGGAAATTACCAGATGGTGATCGATCACATGGAACCAGACGGTGTCGGTGCCCTTTATCAAGCCTATGAACAATTAAAGCAGAAATTGGCAGCGGAAGGATTATTTTCTGCACCGAAGCAGTCATTGCCGAAATACCCGAAACGCATCGCAGTCTTGACCAGTCCTAGTGGGGCGGTGATCAGAGATATCATCACGACGACCCAGCGGCGTTATCCCATTGCTCAGATCGTTTTGTACCCAACCGTGGTACAAGGCAACAAAGCTGCGGATGATGTGGTGAAAAATATCCAACGAGTCGAAGCCGATGGGACCTTTGATACTATGATCATCGGACGTGGGGGTGGATCGATCGAAGACCTCTGGCCTTTCAATGAAGAACGAGTGGCAAGAGCCATTTTTGATGCAAAAACCCCCATTATTTCTTCAGTGGGGCATGAAACCGATACGACGATTGCCGATTTAGTGGCGGATGTGCGGGCGGCAACTCCGACCGCCGCAGCCGAATTAGCGGTGCCGGTGCTGTCGGAGGAGATTTTGCGGATCGAAGAAAGACAAGCCCGATTAGAGCAAGCATTTATGCACCAGATCCAGTACAAACAAGAACGCTATCAGCGAGTGATTGGATCGTATGTTTTTCGGCAACCAGAGCGCTTGTATGAGGCACAGTCCATCAAACTCGATCAGTTGCAGCAGCGGATGCAGCAAGGCTTACAAGCCTTGCTTTATGACAAGGATCGCCATGCACAGCAATTGATTTCACGGTTGGCACAACAACAACCAAAAGCGCGATTACAAGCCAGCAACCAAGAGGTCAGTTATCTTTCCCAACGCTTAACCAAAGCCATGAAAGATATCTATGCAGCAAAAGAAAATCAATTTGCAAATGCAGTCCAATCCCTTGATTTGCTCAGTCCATTAAAAATCATGGGTCGGGGCTACAGCTATACCACGAAAAATGAGCAGGTGATCAAGTCGATTGATGCGATCGAGCCAGAAGACCAGCTGACGATCCATTACCAAGATGGCCAAGCACTTGTCGAAGTTATTAGTACAGAAGGAGTTAATCATGGCAAATCCAACATTTGAAGAATCATTACAAGAATTAGAACAAATCGTAACCCGTTTGGAACAAGGCGATGTTCCATTGGAAGAAGCGTTAGATGCTTTTCAAAAAGGCATGGTTTTGAGCAAGCAATGCAAGGACACTTTGAGTAAAGCAGAAAAGTCCTTAACAAAAATGATGACTGAATCCAACGAAGAAGTGCCTTTTGAAGAGGAAAACCAATGAGTGCTTTAACCGAATTCACAAAAGCGCACGCCTCTTTGATTGAAGAAGTCATGGAACGCTTTGTCAAAGAACACACCTCTGATCAACGATTGTTTGAAAGCATGCAGTATTCGATCCAAGCCGGCGGCAAACGCATTCGTCCGCTTTTATTGGCTGCAACAGTCGCCGCTTTTCACAAACCTATCAATACCGCGGTGTACCAGTGTGCGGCAGCCTTAGAAATGGTGCATACCTATTCGCTGATCCATGACGATCTGCCTGCTATGGACAACGATGATCTGCGCCGAGGCAAACCCACCAACCATAAGGTTTTTGGTGAAGCTTTAGCGATTTTAGCTGGAGATGGTCTTTTGACAGCTGCGTTTCAATTAGTCGCTATGGCGGAGATCGAAGCCAATCAAAAAGTCTTATTGCTACAGCAGTTAAGCAAAGCGGCGGGTACGCAAGGGATGGTCGCCGGTCAAGCAGCCGATATTCAAGGGGAAAACCAAGCCCTTAGTCTGGAGGAACTGATGTCTGTTCACGAACGGAAAACCGGCGAATTGATTCGCTTTGCGGTGATTGCCGGAGGTGTCCTAGCCGACCAGACGGAAGAAATTCTGCAAGAATTGGATCGCTTTGCCCAGCATATTGGGTTAGCCTTTCAAATTCGCGATGATCTGTTGGATGCTACTAGCACGACCGAAGAGCTAGGAAAAGTTGTCCGTCGAGATGACGAATTGGCGAAAAGTACCTATCCTGCTTTGCTTGGCTTATCAGGGGCGCAGCAAGCGTTGACAGAGGAATTATCCAAGGCTAAAGAAATTCTGGCGCAATTAAGTCAATACGGTCAATTTACGCCGGATGTTTTATTGGCATTTGTGGAACGATTTGAGATTCGAGGGAACGCATGAAGAAAGAACGAGTAGATGTTTTAGCTGTCCAGCAAGGCCTGTTTGAGACTCGCGAGCAAGCCAAACGAGGAGTGATGGCTGGATTGGTTTACAAAGAAAAAAATAATGAACGACTTGATAAACCGGGAGAAAAAATTGCTGCAGATACACTGTTGCAGATCAAAGGCAAGAAGCTGCCGTATGTTTCTCGTGGTGGTCTCAAGTTAGAAAAAGCGCTCAAAGTCTTTGATTTTGACGTAACCGATAAAATCATGTTAGACATCGGTGCTTCCACCGGCGGCTTTACCGATGCGGCGTTACAGAATGGTGCCAAAAAAAGCTATGCACTAGATGTCGGTTACAATCAGTTAGCCTGGAAGCTGCGGCAAGATGAGCGAGTGATCGTAATGGAACGGGTCAACTTTCGTTATGCAAAACCCACTGATTTCTTAGACGGTCTTCCTGAAGCCGCTACGATCGATGTTTCTTTTATTTCACTTAAACTGATTTTACCCCCGCTGTATGATATTTTGGTAGCGGGCGGCGAAGTGATGGCGCTGATCAAGCCCCAGTTTGAAGCAGGTAAAGAAGCGGTGGGGAAAAACGGGATCGTACGTGATCCCAAAACCCATGAACGAGTGTTGGAGGAAGTACTCACCTTTGCGCAAGAAACAAAATTTGATGTATTAAATCTAAGTTTTTCACCCATCACTGGCGGCGAAGGGAATATCGAGTTTATCGTACATTTAAAGAAAAGCCTGCAAGAAGGTACCGCAGCAGGGATCGACATCCCGAAAGTTGTTGCATCAGCACATGAGACCTTTCATCAACCAAAATAAAGAATGGAAGAGAGTGGACATTTTACTTGTCGGCTCTCTTTCTTTCTTGCGCAAAATAGGATAAAATTAGTAGGAATTCATTCAGGAGGAACAAGAGATGAGAAAAAAAGAACGGCATCGCTTGATTACACGATTGTTAAGTGAACAAGATATTCAGAAACAAGAAGATTTTGTGGAGTTGTTAAAAGATCGCGGCGTCTCAGTTACACAAGCAACTATATCAAGAGATATCAAGGAATTGAAGTTAGTGAAAGTTCCTTCCCAAAAAGGCGGCTATCGCTACAGTATCCCACAAGAGACAACGGAAGACGTGAGTGGTAAACTAGATAAAATCCTAAAAACAGCTTTTGTTTCTGTCGATCGAATGGACAAATTTGTGATCCTGCGCACACTGCCCGGCAATGCCTCGGCTTTGGCGAATTTAATCGATAAACGTTATGCCAAGGAATTATTTGGCACGTTAAACGATGATGACAACGTCTTGATGATCACTAGAACAGAAGCAGATACTGAGAATCTATTCAGGGATTTCCAACGTTACGTTTAGAAGAGGAGGCAAGGGATGCTTTTAGAATTGTCGATCCAAAATTTTGCGATTATTTCCAACTTGCACTTATCTTTCCATGAGGGAATGACGGCACTGACAGGTGAGACAGGTGCCGGGAAATCAATTATTATCGATGCGATGGGTTTGCTAGCAGGCGGTAGAGGTTCCAGCGACTATTTGCGTCAAGGAGCAGAGAAATGCCGTTTAGAAGGGATCTTCGAATGGCCGAATCAGCAGGAGTTCAAAGACTTGACCGCAGATTTAGGTATTGATGAAGAAGAAGTTTTGATCGTACAACGAGATATCTCTCAATCGGGGAAAACTATTTGTCGTGTCAATGGTCGAACCGTTACCTTGTCAGTTTTGCGTCAAATCGGTTTATTCTTAGTCGATATCCAAGGACAAAATGAGCATCAAGAGCTGCTGCAACCGGAAAAACATTTGGCATTGATGGATGGATTTGGGGATGATAGCTTTAAAGCGGAACTTGCGGATTACCGTCAAGCCTATCAAAGCTATCGCTCCTTAGAAAAACATGTCCGAACCATTCAAGAAAATGAACAGCTCTATGTGCAGCGAATGGACATGCTGCGTTTTCAACAAGAAGAGATCGCCCAAGCCGAATTGATGGAAAATGAAGAAGAACTGCTGATCGACGAACGGGAAAAACTCACGAACTATCAAAAAATCGTGGATGCCTTGGGACAAAGCTATGGTGCTCTATCAGCTGAGGAAGTCAATAGTTTAGATGGGGTTAGTGTGGCATTGTCAGAGATCCAGTCGATCGCCCATCTTGATCCTGCGTATGAAAAAATCAGTGAAGCGATCCAAAGCGCGTATTACTTGTTGCAAGATGCAGCCACCGATATTTCGCGACAAGTCGACAACCTTGAATTAGATGAAGGCCGACTGGAAGAAGTCATTTCGCGGCTGGAAACGATTCGTCAATTGAAGCGCAAATATGGGGAGTCGATTCCTGTGATCCTAGCTTATTATGATGAGATCAGTAAAGAAATCAGCGAATCAGCCTATACGGAAGGTCAGTTGGAGCAATTAGAAGAAGAGCTTGCCCAAAAAGCTGAAGCTGTTTGGCAGTTGGCGGAAGCCTTGCACGTCAAACGACGTGAATTGGCTCATCGTTTAGAAAAAGAAATCGTTCAAGAGTTAAAAGAGCTGTATATGGAACACGCGCAGTTTGAAGTACGGTTCGCACCTGGCTCAAAACAATTGAGTAGCAGCGGCTTTGATACCGTGGAGTTTTATCTGACCACCAACCCCGGTGAAGGCATGAAGCCATTAGTGCGAGTTGCTTCTGGAGGAGAGCTTTCCCGGATCTTATTAGCGCTTAAATCGATTTTCTCCCGCAAGCAAGGAATCACTAGTATTGTCTTTGATGAGGTGGATACTGGGGTCAGTGGCCGAGTAGCTCAGGCAATCGCCGAAAAAATCGCCAAGATCGCAGCCAATTCGCAAGTTTTGTGTATCACTCACTTGCCGCAAGTAGCTGCTGTAGCGGACAATCAATATTTTATTGAAAAAGCAATTCAAGAAGGACGGACGGAAACCCATGTCCGTAAACTATCTAAAGAAGAACGAGTGGCAGAGATTGCCCGTATGCTCTCAGGTGCAGAAATCACCGATTTAACGATCGAACATGCACGAGAACTATTGGCACTGGCACACCGATAAAAATTGGGAAACATTCGTAAAAAGAGTCAGGAGATGATGGACCCGCAAGTTTCGTCTGTCATCCTTTCCTGATCTTCTTTTTTGCAGGAGGATATGATGAGAAAAAGAACAAAAGTTTTGATCGGTGTATTGATCACCGTTGTTATTTTAACTATTGCCGGTTGGGTTGGTTGGCAACAACTGCATTACCCAGCAGTGGATGCTGCAGTTACAGCTGCGAAAGAAGCAGAAGATGAGGAGAATGTCCTTTATTTTGCTGGGGATAAAGAAAAGCCATTGGTTATTTTCTATCCCGGTGCTCTTGTCGATGCGGAAAGCTATAGTGTATGGGCAGCAGGTTTAGCGGAAAAAGGCTATCCTGTCGCGATCGTTAAAATGCCCTTTAACATGGCTGTTTTAGCAGGCAATCGTGCAGAAGCCGTTTTGAAAGAAATTCCCCATGACTCCTATGTGATAGGTGGTCATTCATTAGGTGGCGTCATGGCAAGCCGTTTTGCAGCGAATCAGTTGGCTGCAAATGACAAGGATTTAAAAGGGGTCTTTTTCTTTGCAAGTTATCCCGATGAAAAAGGTTCGTTAGCTGATCAATCGATTTCTGTGTTGTCACTATCAGGTAGTCAAGATCAAGTAGTAAATCAAGAAAATTGGCAAGCCGCCCGCAGCTTCCTACCAGATTCGACCATCTTCGAAACAATTGAAGGCGGCAATCATGCTGGCTTTGGTACTTATGGGTTACAAAAAGGAGAAGCAGCTGCTGATTTATCAAATGAAGCACAGCAAAAAGCCATCATTGAGCAGATGGCATCATGGTTAAGTGAATTAGAGTAAAAAAGACGGCAGAAGATGCATAGAAATGCTTCTTTCTGCCGTTTCGATTCAACAGACATTTTGGGGAAATGTTGATGAAATCGTGAAAACGCTGAACATAACAACATATTGTACTTGATTGGGGAAGCAAGATTAATAATTATGTTCTTTTAAAATACGTTTCCTCTCACAGTATAGCATAGTACACGTTCATGATGCACGTAATTTAATTAAGAAATCCTGTCATTTTATTTACAAAACAGTTATTTTGTAAAAGAAAAAAAGCGTTTTAAATAAACGGACAATCGTAGTCCCAGAAAAAAAAGCAAATAATAATTTTCATTAAATTCAACTAATGGTAAAATGAAAATAATTGATTTTTACAATCAATGACTTTCGAAAGTACAAGGAGCGTTATGATGAAAAAATTAAAACTTCTAAGTCCTATCATCGGATTGGTTATTTTACTCTCAGGATGTGCAAGCTGGGCAGATCGAGGAGAATCGATCACAGCAGTCGGGTCTTCTGCCTTGCAGCCACTCGTAGAAACAGTTGCGGAAGAATTTCAAAACTCAAATCCGGAACGGTTCATTAATGTCCAGGGGGGCGGAAGCGGAACTGGATTAAGTCAAGTCCAAGCAGGTGCAGTCGATATCGGGAATTCTGATTTGTTTGCAGAAGAAAAGCCGGGAATCGATGCGGATGCCCTCGTTGACCACCGGGTCGCAACGGTGGGTATCACACCGATCGTTAACAAAGGGGTCGGGATCACAGATATCTCTACAGAAGATTTAAAAAATATCTTCCTAGGAAAGATCACCAATTGGAGCGAAGTCGGCGGCAATGATCTACCCATTGTTTTATTGAACCGGGCGACAGGTAGTGGTACGAGAAGCACGTTTGAAAAATGGATCATGGATGGTGAAACAGCAATTCCTTCCCAAGAGCAAGATTCTAGTGGGATGGTTCGCTCGATCGTTTCTGATACACCAGGGGCTATTAGCTACGTTGCATTTTCTTATGTGACCGATGAAGTCAATGTCCTTTCAATTGATGGTGTTGAACCTACGATTGAAAATGTGACGACGAATGATTGGAAAGTTTGGGCGTATGAGCATATGTATACAAAAGGAGAACCAACCGGATTAACTGCTGAGTTTTTAGAATATATGCTTTCTGACGAAGTCCAAGAGCATATCGTTGGCGATCTAGGCTATATTCCAATCTCGATCATGCAGGTGGAAAGAGACTGGGAAGGCAACATTGTCGAATAATCTTTACACAAAATTTACACAAGCTTTAACAGAAATTGATGTTGAACCGATAAACTAATGGTTATGAGTTTAGTTTGATTTTTGAGGAGGAACCCTCGTGGAAAATGTAAAAGAAGTGTTAACAAAAAAATCTAAGCGCGCAAGAATGGAGCAAAGAGGAAAGCTGGTCAGCTTTCTATGTATCGCGTTGATTGTATTGGTTGTGATCTCCATTTTTTATTTCGTTGCTAGCCGAGGATTAGCGACATTCTTTGTAGACAAAGTCAATGTGTTTGACTTTTTGTTTGGTACCCAATGGAATCCAAGTGCTGTTGGTCCTGATGGCCAACCTTTAGTTGGTGCTTTACCGATGATTCTTGGCTCGTTCTTCGTAACGTTCCTATCAGCAATCGTTGCAACACCTTTTGCCATTGGTGCAGCCGTCTTTATGGTAGAAATCTCACCTCGTAACGGAGAGAAGATCTTGCAGCCGGTCATCGAACTATTAGTCGGTATTCCTTCTGTAGTTTATGGTTTTATCGGTTTGTCTGTCGTTGTACCAGCAGTCCGCTCCGTTTTTGGCGGTACTGGGTTTGGGATCTTGGCGGGGACCTTTGTCCTATTTATCATGATTTTGCCGACAGTGACTACGATGACTGTCGATGCGTTACGGGCAGTCCCTCGGCACTACCGTGAGGCATCCTTAGCTTTAGGTGCAACACGCTGGCAAACGATCTATAAAGTTGTTTTACGAGCAGCTGTCCCTGGGATTTTAACGGCAGTTGTTTTCGGAATGGCTCGCGCATTTGGGGAAGCATTGGCGATCCAAATGGTTATCGGTAATGCGGCATTGATGCCAACTAGCTTAGTGACACCTGCTTCAACATTGACTTCTATCCTAACGATGGGTATCGGAAATACGATCATGGGGACAGTCCAAAATAATGTCTTGTGGTCATTAGCCTTGATCTTGTTATTGATGTCCTTACTGTTTAACATTGTGATTCGCTTTATTGGGAAGAAAGGAGCCTTGAAATAATGAATGCGAAACGTTCAGATAAAATTGCTACCGGCGTCTTGTATGCCGTTGCTGGCATCATTGTATTGATTTTGGCTTCCTTATTACTGTACATTTTGGTTCGGGGGGTTCCCCATATCAATTGGGAGTTTCTGACTTCTTCTTCAAAAGCGTACCAAGAAGGCGGCGGGATCGGCATCCAATTGTTCAATTCCCTTTACTTGCTTTTAGTAACAATGATCATTAGCTTCCCGATTTCTTTAGGAGCGGGGATCTACTTGTCCGAATATGCAAAGAAAAACTGGTTGACGGATATCATTCGGACATCGATCGAAATCTTGAGTTCACTGCCTTCTGTGGTTGTCGGTCTCTTTGGTTTCTTAGTCTTTGTTATCCAGTTTGGTTATGGCTTTTCAATCATTTCAGGTGCTTTGGCATTGACTTTCTTTAATTTGCCACTATTGACGAGAAATGTGGAAGAATCTCTACAAGCGATTCATTACACGCAGCGTGAAGCGGGCTTGTCTTTAGGCTTATCACGTTGGGAAACTGTCACACGTATTATTGTTCCAGAAGCAACACCAGGGATTTTGACTGGGGTCATTCTAAGTTCTGGTCGGATTTTTGGTGAAGCGGCAGCGCTGATCTACACTGCAGGACAAAGTGCACCGGCCCTTGATTTTACAAACTGGAATCCATTGAGTGTTTCCAGCCCGATCGGTCTTTTCCGACAAGCGGAGACGCTAGCAGTCCATATTTGGAAAATCAATACAGAAGGTACGATGCCTGATGGCGCGCAAGTTTCAGCCGGGGCTTCGGCGGTATTGATCATTGCCGTCTTGCTATTTAACTTTGGCGCCCGTGCAGCTGGCAAACGGTTGTACAAGAAAATGACGTCAGCATAAGGAGAATGACAGTATGAACGATTACAATTGGGACGATCGAAATATCATTACCTTCGATAAACCAGAAGATGTGGCGCTTTATACCACTGACTTGCATGTATGGTATGGATCAAATGAAGCCATCAAAGGCATTGATCTACAATTTGAAAAAAACAAAATCACCGCATTGATCGGGCCTTCCGGTTGCGGAAAATCAACGTATCTGCGTTCTTTGAATCGAATGAATGACGGGATCGCAAACACGAGAGTCACAGGAAACATCATGTATAAGGGAGTCGACGTCAACACAAAAGAAGTCGATGTCTTCGAAATGCGCAAGCGGATCGGCATGGTTTTCCAACGACCAAATCCTTTCAGTAAATCGATCTATGACAATATTGCCTTTGCTTTACGTCGTCATGGAGAAAGAAACAAAAAGAAATTGGATGAAGCAGTCGAAACCAGCTTGAAACAAGCGGCTCTTTGGGATCAAGTAAAAGACAGTTTAGACAAAAGTGCTTTGGCATTATCTGGTGGGCAGCAGCAACGTCTGTGTATCGCTCGAGCAATTGCGATGAAACCAGATATCTTGCTTCTAGATGAACCGGCCAGCGCCCTTGATCCAATCTCAACAGGGACAGTGGAAGAAACCCTCATCAACTTGAAAAACGACTATTCAATCATCATCGTGACCCACAACATGCAGCAAGCTGCTCGGATCAGCGATTATACTGCCTTTTTCTACTTAGGAAATGCGATCGAGTACGATGAGACCCGTAAGATATTTACTCGTCCAAAAATTAAAGCAACAGAAGATTACGTATCCGGTCACTTTGGCTGAGCCGATTCGATCAGTAAACGGAGGCAAAACAATGGCAGAAGAAATTATTACATCGAAAGATCTGCATTTATACTACGGAAAAAAAGAAGCATTAAAAGGAATCGACCTTTCCATTAAACAAGGCGAGATCACTGCGATGATCGGTCCTTCAGGTTGTGGGAAATCGACCTACTTGCGTTCTCTTAATCGAATGAATGATTTGATCCCTGGTGTGACAATTACAGGAAGTGTTGTCTATAAAGGGAAAGACATTTATAGTCCGAAGCAAGACATCGTTGATTTGCGTAAAGAAATCGGGATGGTTTTTCAACAACCGAATCCATTTCCCTTTTCAATTTACGAAAATGTGATTTATGGGTTAAAATTAAAAGGAGTCACCGACAAAGCGATTCTTGATAAAACAGTGGAAGAAAGCCTGAAAGCAGCGTCTGTCTGGGAAGATGTCAAAGATAAGCTTCACCAAAGTGCGCTATCTTTATCCGGTGGACAACAGCAGCGGGTATGTATCGCTCGGGTATTGGCTGTCGATCCAGAAATCATTTTGCTGGATGAACCAACCAGTGCGTTAGACCCAATTTCATCTGGGAAAATCGAGAATACCCTTTTGGCACTGAAAGAACGCTATACCATGATCATCGTGACTCACAACATGTCACAAGCTTCAAGAATCTCAGATAAAACCGCGTTCTTTTTGGACGGCAACTTGATCGAGTTCAATGACACGAAAAAAGTGTTCCTAAGTCCAAGCAAAAAAGAAACAGAAGATTATATCTCAGGAAGATTTGGTTAGGAGGAAAAGGGATGTTGCGTACACAGTTTGAAGAAGAATTATTAAATCTACACAATCAATTTTATGAGATGGGTATGCTAGTCAGCAGTGCGATCCACAAATCCGTACGAGCATATGTTAGACATGATAAAGCAATTGCTCAAGAAGTGATCGAAAATGATTTGGCGATCAACAATATGGAAGTTCGTTTGGAGAAAAAGAGCTTTGAAATGATTGCTTTGCAACAACCAGTAACCACCGATCTACGAATGATCATTACTGTAATGAAAGCCAGCTCTGACTTGGAACGAATGGGAGACCATGCAGTATCGATCGCGAAGTCAACGATTCGGGTCAAAGGTGAAACACGGATCGCCGAAATCGAAAAAGAAATTTCTGATATGTCGGATTATGTCAAGAAAATGGTCGATAATGTTTTAGTTGCCTATGTAAAAACCGACCAAGAAGATGCCCGTATGATCGCCCAAATGGATGATCGGGTCAATGAGTATTACAAAGATATCTATTACAAAACGATCGAGAGTATGAAAGAAAATCCGGAAACCGTTGTTAGTGGAACCGACTATTTATCTGTTGCTCAGTACCTAGAACGTATCGGTGACTACGTAACGAATATTTGTGAATGGATCGTGTATCTTGCTACTGGGAAAATCAGTGAATTGAATACCAACCGTACGGAAATGATCTAAGAAACCAGCTTAGATTCTTGATCACTTATCTCTTTTATTAGAGATGGGACGGACCGTCGAAAGAAGTTGACCTTCGGGAAACAACTTCTCTCGGCGGTCTTTTTGATGTGAAGCAAGTGCTACGGATGATTATGATTCATTGAAAAGGATCGTTAGTTTTTTACTAAGAGTTACAGAAGTAAGCATGCTTTTGACCTTCCATGCATTGAAAAGTCGATTATTGATTGAGTAGCGGCCAACAGCGGAAAAAACTGTTGTGAATGACCTCGAAAATCCTTCACAGTAGCAGTTTTATTCCTCAGAGTTGTTACTAGCTGAAACTTTTGTTTCCAATGGTTTTTCGTGGTACTGTTAAGATAAGGAAGATCGTTTTCTGCCTAAAGTAATCAAGAAGAAGTGCCGGTTCTGCTTGCCAATCTGCAGATTGAGAAAAACTTGGTACTTAAGACCTATGACACTTTCGCAAAAACAAGGCATAATAGGTTCGTAAGCTAAACTTGCAATCACACATTTGCTGAAGGAGGCAATTTCCATGAACGAAAGAGAACGTATATTGGATCTAGTAAAAAAAGGTGTGCTTTCTACAGAAGAAGCCTTAGATTTACTAGAAGGTATGGCAAAAGCCAAAGACGAAAAACAAATTAACAAAGCTGCTGCTGAGGTAACCGCGGATAAGAATGCGACAAGCCCATTTGATGATACTGAAAATAACGATGAGATGTTCACGTTTGACGGCGAAGAAAAGCTTCGTCAAAACGAAGCGCAAGACAAAGAAAATCTTGAAAAGATTCTCGATGGCTTAGCAACAGAAGCCAACCAAGCATCTGCTGAGTTGGACGAAATCAATGCTGAAATTCTTGGTGTCAAAGAAGAATTAAAAGAAGCACAAGAAACACTGATGCAATTGAACACCAAAGAAGAATTGGATCAATTGTCAGAAGATGAATTGGCAACACGTCATGAAACAGAAGCGACCATTACTGGCTTAGAAGAAACCTTAGATGGTTTAACCGAAGAAAAAGCAGAATTGGAAGCTAAACTAAAAAATATTCGTAAAGACCAATGGTCTCAAACGAAAGAGAAAATCTCTCAAAAATTAGATATTCCAGAAGATTGGAAAGAACAAGCGACCGATACTATCAATCAAGTAAGTGAAAAAATGGTCGATGCCAGCACACACTTCGGACATTTCTTGAAGAAAACGGTTCGGGCAGTGACAGAGTCAGTCAATGACAACATGGAATGGAAAGACATCAACTTAAAAGTTCCCGGTGTTGCAGCGACAAAATTTGAGCATACATTCAGCTATGACGAAACGGCAGCGACATTGATCGATGTGAAATTAGCAAACGGCAATGTTTCCTTCCAATTATGGGATGAACCAGGTGTCAAAGTAGATGCCAAAATCAAACTATATGGTAAAATGGATGCGGCGGAGCCTTTCGATGCTTTTGAAGCAAGAAGCCAAATCAATGTTGATGATGAACGCATCTCTTTCCAAATTCCCAACAAACGCATTCGTGCCGATCTCGTTTTCTACTTGCCAAAACGTACCTATGATCATGTGGCAGTAAAACTATTGAACGGCAATGTTACATTCAATGAATTAGATGCGAAAGATGTTTATACAAAGTCAACAAACGGCAATATCGATTTCCGCAAAGTAAATGCATCGATGTTAGAGATTGAAGGCGTGAATGGAACGATCACTGTTCAAGATGGTGAGATTTTAGATGCCATCATCGAAACGGTGAACGGAGACGTTACGTTGACAGCAACGCCACAAAACACCGGTATTTCTTTAGTAAACGGAAATATCCGTGTGACCTACAAAGAAGAAACGGTCCAAAAATTAAACGCCAGCTCTGTAAATGGGAATGTCAAAGTAGCATTACCGACAGGAATCGGTTTTGAAGGGATCGCCAAAACAAGTTTAGGTAGCATCAACAATCGTTTAAGCGAGATGGAAGTTGTGCGTGAGAAAAAAGAACGCCTAAACCAACTATTGCAATTCCGTCGGGTTGCCGATAAAGTCGCACAAATCGATCTATCCACAACAACAGGAAATGTCTTTATCAAAGATACAGACAAATAAGAATCGCTGGGTTTACACTCATTAAAGAAAAGAAGGAAGGTGTAGATAAATGAACAAAAAATTAACAAAATCAGCCAATAACGTTGTCATTACAGGTACTCTAGGGGGTCTGGCAGAATACTTGCGAATCGATCCAACCATCGTTCGCGTGATCTATGTCTTTCTATCTTTAGTGACTGCTGGGTTCCCTGGAATCACTTTATATATCATCATGGCGGTCTTGATTCCTTCAGGACGCAAGAGCACCTCAGGATATGGCCACGACAATCACTACTACAAACAAAACAAATACAATGAAGCAAATCGTCCCCGTAAAGAAGCGGAAAAGGTGGAGGATGAGGACTGGAGTGACTTCTAGTGTCTTATTTTCAACGGCTTATCATGAATACACTGACGTTTGTCACATTGGCGGTTCTATTACCAAATATGATCCACGTTCAAAGCATTATGACTGCAGTGATCGCCAGTTTCGTACTGTCGATTCTGAATGCTTTGATTAAACCAATTCTGATCGTCATTTCATTTCCATTGACTTTACTGACGCTTGGTTTCTTCACTTTTGTGATCAATGCGCTCATGCTGAATTTGACTTCGTATTTTGTTGGGTCAGCCAACTTCGGCTTCTCCTCGTTTGGGGCTGCGCTCTTAGTGGCGTTGATCATGTCAGTAATCAATATGATCGTGACCGAACACCATATCGAAAAATATTCACGTTAAAAAGACGTTTCACGTTTTCTCCACTAACTAAGAAGCTAGTGGAGAAACGGAAACGTCTTTTTTTAGTTTAACTGTTCTTCTTTGATGGCTGCCAGGTACGTATCTACTGCCTGTAACGTTTCATCAAGCGCTCCTTTTTCAAAAGGTGAACGCAAATGAGCAAGAGCCAGGATCTCAAGGAATGTTTTCGTGCCGCCGACTTCGCAGATGGCCAAATAATCTTGCCAAGCGGTTTCGTCTTTTGCCACGATGAATCGATACCAAAATTGGAATGCACACACTTGCGCCAATGTATAATCGATATAGTAGAAAGGTGATTCAAAAATATGCCCTTGTCTAAACCAATACAAGCCACGATCAAGGTCTGGATATTCTGAATAATCCCGCTCAGGACAATATTGGCGTTCTAATTCCCGCCAACGAGCTTTGCGCTGTGCTGGTGACCATTCGGGATGCTCATAAACGTCCTGTTGGAAGTGATCCACTAAAACGCCATAAGGCAGAAATTGCAGGCTACTAGCAAGATGCGCAAATTTGTATTTTTCTGTTTCTTCTTCAAAAAAGGCATCCATCCATGGCCAGGCGATAAACTCCATCGACATTGAATGGATCTCGCAAGACTCATAATTGGGAAAGAGAATTTCCGGTTCTTTGATCCAACGAGAGCGAAAGGCTTGAAAGGCGTGGCCAGCTTCGTGGGTCAAAACATCGACATCGCCAGAAGTGCCGTTAAAGTTGGCAAAGATAAATGGCGATTGATAGTCTTGGATAAACGTACAATAGCCGCCAGATTGTTTGCCTTTTTTGCTTAGTAGATCAAGTAGGTCATGCTCGACCATAAAATCAAAAAATTCGCCAGTTTCAGGGGATAGTTCCTGATACATCACACGGGCTTTTTCTACTAGTTCTTCAGGAGTTCCTTTAGGCTCTGCGTTACCACTAGGATAAACAAGCGGCAAGTCGGTAAAGGTTGCCTGAGTCAATTGATTACGCTGTGCCTGTCTTTGGTACAATTTTTGGGTGATTGGGACGACTTTTTCCAAAATTTCCCGACGATAGGTCTCAATCATTGAACGATCATAGTCCCAACGATTCATTTGGGTATCCGCAAAGGCAACGTAATTTTCAAAGCCGAGCTTGTGGGCGATCTCGGTACGAACCTTGACCATCTCGTCATAAATTTGATCAAAACGGTCTTCATTTTCCGTGAAGAAAGCCGTTTGTTTTTCAAACGCTTCTTTTCGAACGCCGCGATCTTTGTTTTCGGTAAATGGTCGCAGTTGTGCGAGGGTATAGGTTTCTCCTTGGAAGTCGATTTGCGCAGAAGCGACCAATTTGCTGTAATCGGAAGCCAATTGGTTTTCTTTTTGAAACAATTCGATCAAGGCATCATCAAAAAGCTTCACGCGGCTTTCGGCAAACAAGAAAAGTGTTTCTGGATATTCGGCTTTTAATTCATCTAAGACTGGTGACGCCAGGAGTGCTTGATAGAATTGAAAATCCAGAGCTTCAAAATGAGGCTGGTATTCATTCCAAAAGGTGTCTTCTGCTTCATAAAAGGCATCGTTCGTATCGATCGAATAGCGGATCGAAGCCAAGTTCATTGCGGTATCGATCGTTCCTCTTAGTTCGTTCAAAGCATCAAGAGCTTGCTTCGCCTCCGAGAAGGTATCGGCTGACTGAAGGTTTGCTAAGGCTTTTTTGAATGTTTCTTGATAGACTGGAAAATCAGGGCGTTGATACGTGTATGCTGAAAATTTCATTAAAAATCCCTCCTTAGTAAAATAATAACACAAACGAAAAAGAATGAGGACTTCTATTGGCGAAGGTAGTAACTTTACTGATAGAATGATAAAATAGAACCAGAGTGTCGTTTACAAGAAGCAGCGGCAAGAATCATTGAGAAAAGAGGGAAAACCTATGGCAGAAACCGTCAAAGTCAGCGAGCTGGCGGAGGCTTTAAATTTAGAGATAGTGGAAGGAACTGAAAATAGTTTAGAAAGAGAAATCATTACCGGCGATATTTCCCGACCTGGTTTGGAATTGACGGGTTATTTTAATTACTATTCCCATGATCGTCTGCAATTATTCGGCAGCAAAGAGATCACCTTTGCGGAACGAATGATGCCAGAAGAACGCTTGATGGTGATGCGCAAAATGTGTGCCGATGATACACCGGGATTTATCGTTTCTCGCGGCTTGGAAGTGCCAGCAGAAATGATTCAAGCCTGCAAAGAACATGAGATCACGATTCTACGTTCGCCCATCTCAACGTCACGTCTGCAAGGAGAGCTTTCCAGTTTTCTCGATGGGCGTTTAGCAACAAGAACCAGTGTTCATGGGGTATTAGTGGATGTCTATGGCTTAGGCGTTTTGATCCAAGGCGATAGCGGAATTGGGAAAAGCGAAACAGCATTAGAGTTGATCAAACGTGGGCATCGGTTGATCGCTGACGATCGGGTGGACGTGTATAAGCAAGATGAATTGACTTTGGTAGGGGAACCGCCGAAAATCTTGCAGCACTTGATCGAGATCCGCGGAATCGGGATCATCGATGTCATGAATCTTTTTGGTGCCAGTGCCGTACGAGGGTATATGCAGGTTCAAGTAGCGGTGTATTTAGAAGCTTGGGCGAAAGACAAAAAGTATGATCGACTAGGAACCGATGATACGACGGTTGAAATTGGTGGCGTCGATGTACCACAAATCAAAATCCCGGTAAAAACGGGTCGAAATGTTGCGATTATTATCGAAGTTGCTGCCATGAATTTCCGAGCGAAAACGATGGGCTACGATGCAACGAAGACCTTTGAAAATCGATTGACGCAATTGATCGAAGAAAATTCTGGAAACTAGAGAGGATAAGATAGATGTTAGGTTTAGTAAATCGAGTCGCATTTGAACTATTTGGTTTGCCGATTTATTGGTATGCGATCATTATCGTATCAGGTGTGATCATTGCTATGTGGTTAAGTACGAGAGAAGCGGTTCGTGTCGGGCTCAAGCCAGATGATGTGACTGATTTTATGTTGATTGGATTGCCAGTATCGATCATTGGTGCGCGGCTTTATTATATTCTATTTGACTTGCAATACTACATTGATGACCCAAGTCAAATTTTCAATATTCGCTCTGGTGGGATCGCCATCTACGGCGCTCTGATCGCCGGGGGGATCTGGCTGTACTTTTTCTGCCAACGAAATTTTATTTCTCCCTGGACCTTTTTAGACATCGCCGCACCAAGTGTTTTATTGGCACAAGGAATCGGGCGTTGGGGCAACTTTATGAACCATGAAGCATTTGGAGCTGAAGTCAGCCGCTCCTTCTTAGAAAGTTTGTATATACCGAAATTTATTATCGATAATATGTATATCGATGAAGCGTATCGGCAGCCGACCTTTCTTTATGAATCGGTTTGGAACGTGATTGGATTTATCGTTTTGATCTTCTTGCGTAAGAAAACGGGGTTATTAAAAGAAGGCGAAGTCTTCTTAAGCTACTTGATTTGGTATGGATTCGGACGCTTCTTTATTGAAGGAATGCGCACCGATAGTTTATACTTATTTGGGGATATCCGTGTGTCACAAGCACTTTCCGCATTATTGTTCTTCGGAGCGATCGGACTATTGATCTGGCGCCGGAAAAACCAAACCTTAAAAGACTACAACCGTAGCTTTGGCAAAAACCAAACGATTATCTAAACAGTTATTTTATTGAAATTATGGTAAAATGATAAAGTGCATGAATTTGCGAAAAGGATAGAGGAGGTTTCCATAGTGAAACAGAAAATCGCCGTATTAGGTCCCGGATCATGGGGGACTGCTTTGGCACAAGTCTTGTCCGAAAATGGACATGAAGTGACTATTTGGGGGAACAATCCCGCCCAAATCGATGAAATCAATACGTATCATACCAATCGGCATTATTTGCCTGATTTGAAATTACCTGAAAATATCTTAGGCTGCAAAAATCTAGAAGATGCGATCCAAGGAGCAGATGCTGTCTTGTTTGTGGTACCAACCAAAGCGATTCGTGCCGTGGCACAAGAGTTCGCTGAAAAGACAACCGGCAAACCAGTTATCATCCATGCCTCAAAAGGATTAGAACAAGGCAGCCATAAACGAATCTCAGAAGTACTTGCTGAAGAGATCTCAGCTGATAAACGCCAAGAAATCGTTGTCCTGTCAGGACCATCACATGCTGAAGAAGTCGCTGTCCATGATATCACCACGATCACGGCAGCTTCAGAAAATGAAACGGCTGCTAAATATGTACAAGAGCTGTTTATGAATGATTACTTTAGAATCTATACCAATAACGATGTGATCGGTGTCGAAACTGGTGCCGCTTTGAAAAACATCATCGCTATTGGTGCTGGTGCGATTGCTGGACTGGGCTTTGGGGATGATGCGAAGGCTGCGATCATGACCCGGGGGTTAGCAGAAATCAGTCGTCTTGGTGTGGCAATGGGTGCCAATCCTTTAACCTTTATCGGATTGAGTGGGGTTGGCGATTTGATCGTTACGTGTACCAGTGTCCATTCACGGAATTGGCGTGCCGGAAACCTATTAGGAAAAGGCCATAGCTTAGATGAAGTGTTAGACAATATGGGGATGATCGTTGAAGGAGTTTCAACCACTAAAGCTGCCCGCGAATTAGCAGAAGCTTTGTCGGTGGAAATGCCAATCACAGAAACAATTTATTCGGTCTTGTATGAAGGCAAAGACATCAAGCAAGCAGCGAAAGATATTATGCTGCGAGACGGCAAAGAAGAAAACGAATTTACGGCAGATCAATCATTATGATTAAAGGAGCGAGTCACATGAATGTCAAAAAAGCAGTTATCCCAGCAGCCGGTCTAGGTACCCGATTTTTACCAGCTACAAAGGCAATGGCAAAGGAAATGTTGCCGATCGTTGACAAACCAACGATCCAGTTTATCGTGGAAGAAGCTTTACAATCAGGAATCGAAGATATTTTGATCGTAACAGGGAAAGCAAAGCGTCCGATCGAAGACCATTTCGATGCCAATTTAGAATTAGAGATGAATCTAAAAGAAAAAGGCAAGACAGAGCTTTTAAAATTAGTGGAAGAAACAACGGACGTAAATCTTCATTTCATTCGTCAGTCCCATCCGAAAGGACTAGGTCATGCGGTTTTACAAGCCCGTGCGTTTGTTGGCAACGAACCATTTGTAGTCATGCTAGGTGATGACTTGATGGAAGATCAAGTGCCATTGACCAAACAGCTGATCGATAATTATGAAAAAACGCATGCCTCAACGATCGCTGTTATGGATGTTCCTCATGAAGATACATCAAAATACGGAATCATTGATCCTGGTATGGAAGTTGAAAAAGGCTTGTTCAATGTCAAAAACTTTGTTGAAAAACCAGCGCCAGAAAATGCGCCAAGTGATTTAGCGATTATTGGCCGCTACTTGCTGACCCCTGAAATTTTTGATATTTTAGCCAATCAAGAACCAGGTGCTGGTGGCGAAATCCAATTGACGGATGCCATCGACACATTAAACAAAACCCAACGCGTCTTTGCCCATCAATTTACCGGCAAACGTTACGATGTGGGAGACAAATTCGGTTTCTTAAAAACAAGTATTGAGTATGGTCTAGTGCACCCTGAAGTCAAAGACAGCTTGAAGGAGTATTTGATCGAGTTAGGAAAAGAACTAGCTCCGGCTCAAAAAGAAGTCAAAGAAGCACCGAACGCGTCAAAAAAATAACACAAACTCCTAAACAAGGCAATTTCTGATGAAATTGCTTTGTTTTTTTATTATTTCCTGTTGAAAGCGGATAATTTTCTTAAAAATGCAGTCTTTTATTTGTAGAAAGTGCAGTGAAATGCTATTCTTAATATAAGTAAATGGGGAAAGGAGCCATTCTATGTCAGGAGGAGAACTAGCTGCATTAATTGCTGCGATCGCATTTGTCGTACTGGTTATTTTCGTCGTTCGTTTGTTGATGCAAGTCAGCAAGACAATGACCAAAGTCGACAAAACGGTTGAAGAGGCAAACACAACCATCCGTGTCATTACCAAAGATGTTGATATTCTTTCAAAAGAGGTTGAAGGTCTATTGGTAAAAACGAATGAGCTTTTACAAGATGTGAACGGAAAAGTCGCAACCATCGATCCTTTGTTCACAGCAGTCGCAGATCTAAGTACCAGTGTTTCAGAATTAAATGTTTCTGGAAAAAATTTAATTACGCGTGTGGGTAGTCTTGGCCGGACGACTGCCAAAGCAACGGTAGCTGGAAAAGTCGGTCAAACAGCCATGAAATTTTTCAAAGACAAAAATAACCAAAAATAAAAGGAGGACTTTCAATGAGTAAAAAAGGCGGATTTTTATTAGGAGCAATCATCGGAGGAACAGCGGCAGCAGCAGCAGCACTTTTGTTGGCGCCAGAATCTGGTAAAACATTAAGAAATAAATTAGCAAAACAAGCAGACGATTTATTAGATAAAGCATCTGATTATGGTGATTTAGCCAAGGAAAGAAGTACGGATCTTGTTGATATCGCTAAAGACAAAGCAGCAAAATTAAGCGAGCAAGCATCTGATTTTACCGGTTCTTTAACAGCGAAAGTTGATGACTTAAAAGAAACAGCAGCTGGTTCTTCAGAAGAAACTATTGAAGAATTAAAAAAACAAGCAGGGGATCTATCAGAACGCTTCAAAAAATCGGCGAGCGATGTAAAAGAAACAGCCAAAGATGCCAAAGAAGATGCAGATGATACAGTCCAAGATATCATCATTGATGCAAAATCTTCTGCAGCAGATATGAAACAAACTGTCAAAGAAGGGGCAGAAGAAGCGAAACCTGTTGTCGAAGAAGCCAAAAAAGATGGTCAAGCAGCAGCAGCTGATTTGAAAAAAGAAGCTGGAAAAGCAGCAGATGATGCCAAAAAAACAGCGAAAGCAGAAACAAAAGAAGCCAAAGCTGACTTGGAAGATGCGAAAGAAGAATTAAAAGACACATTAGAAAAAAACAACCCAGAAGCATAAGTAAGGATAAAACTTGATTGCTTTAAAAGATAAAAACGTTCGCCAGTTAAATCGGCGAACGTTTTTTTGTGATTTCAGTAGTTATTCGTTTGATGCTTGGGCGATTTCCCAATCGCAAAGTTGGTAGATCCAATCCTGCAGTTGACTGAATGAAAAACCAATTTCTTCAGCGAGCGCCACATTGATCGAATAAGCAGGTGTACCATTGTAAGGGCCTTGATCGCCTGTTTCTGAAAAGAGCGGGGAAAGATCGGTTTTTTTCGATACGTATTGCAGTACTTCTTCTAAAGAGATCGTACCTTTTGACGCACCATTGATGGGTCCGGTGAATGAGCTAGTACCTAGAAACGCTAAAAATTTACCAGCTTCTTGGGCATCCACAAAGCCCATTTGATGCGTTAGATTATCGACAGCCATTGGCTTTTGCTTTATCAGATGGTCAATGTAAAAGGTAAAACGTTTTGTGTAATCATCTGCACCAATCACATAAGGAAAGCGGACAAAAACGGAGGGGATCTGACTGTATTTTTGGGTCAGAATTTCTTCCACTGTTCGCTTGCCTTGTGCATAATCGACCTCCTCAGAGCTGACCAGTCTGAAGGGTTCTTTAGCAGGATCAAAATCCGCTTCAATCAAATCGAAGTGTAATTCATGGTACGCAGACATTGAGCTAGTAACGATGTAGCGCTTCGGTGTGACATGACGCAGTAGGATCTCAATGTCGTTGGAAGTATAAGCAATATTATCGTAAATCACATCATAGGTTTCTTGTGTCAACGTCGTTTTGATACTTTGCTCATCTGTGCGATCAAAGATAAGTCTGTTGACTTGATCACCAAAATTATCTGTCGTCTTTCCTCTGGTAGCAATCGTGACATCACAGCCTTGATCCACTAAAGATTGGACCAAATATTTACCGAAAAAACGCGTACCGCCTAAAACCAACACTTTTTTACTCATATGAACACTCCTTTTCATGTAATTCCAACATGTTGCGCCGTTTCTTTAGAAAATCAAGATAAAACCAGCAATTCTTTTGCTGTTTTTGTAAAAGGTACACAGCCATCTGCAGTGACATACACACAGTCTTCAATACGGACACCGACCTGATCTGGTAAATAAATGCCCGGTTCGATAGAGAAGCACATACCTTCTTCGATCACTAAATCATTGCCAGTGATCAAAGAGGGGAACTCATGAACCGTGGTCCCGATGCCGTGACCTAGACGATGGTTGAAGTAGTCGCCGTAGCCATAGCCAGTAATCACATCACGAGCAATCTTGTCTAATTCTCCAGCGGTGATCCCAGGTTTGACCGCTGCTTGCGCTGCTAGTTCTGCTTCAAGAACGATGTCATAAATTTTTCTTTGTAATGCAGTCGGTTCTTTATAGGCAACCGTTCTGGTTGCATCACTGCAATATCCTTTCCAAACGACCCCAAGGTCAAACAAGACAAGTTCATTGGCAGTCACTTTGCGCTCACCAGGTACGCCATGAGGACTTGCTGCATTGGCACCAGCTAATACGGTCGTATCGAAGGACATATGGGAAACCCCACGTTTTTTCAACTCGTACTCAATTTCTGCCACGATTGCCATTTCGCTGACGCCTTCTTTGATGGCAGCAAACCCAATCTCAAAAGCAACATCTGCCCAGTTGCCAGCTTCTAGCAAGGTGTCGATCTCAGCAGCCGTTTTGGTTAACTGCATTTTTTGAATGACCGGAGTCACATCTAAAGAAAAATCGGTCTGTGGCAAAAATCGTTTCAATGCTTCATAACGCTCGACGGAAAGATCATTCTTTTCTAACGCCAAGGAAGAGACTTGGTAACGAGAGGTCAATTCCTGACAGATTTTCGCCCAAGGGTCTTCACTATCGAGATAACCGATAATGTCAAAAGGCCAGCCGCTATTTTTTGCTTCTTCTACTTCCAGAGCTGGTGTGAAAAGAAAGGGATCTTTTCCAGGAGCGACAAACAGAGCAAGGACCCGCTCATGAGGCTCACTTTTAAAACCGGAAAAATAAGCGATGGTTGCTGGATTAGAAATATAAGCAACATCGGCGCCATTGGTTTTCAACCAGCCATTTAACTCATTGATTTTTTTCTCATTCATTTGAAAAAACCTTCTTTCAAGTATTCTTTTTCTATTTTATCATGCTTTGGAAGAGAATAGGGGCGGGGAAAGTAGGAAATTGCTAAGTTTTCATGAAAACAAAATTAAAACGGTTGCAAATCCGGAAAAAATTTGCTATTCTAACAAAGAAATGTAAATAAGATTTTCTGAAAATAGAATAAGGGAGATATATCATGGAAAAACAAACAATTACGATTTATGATGTTGCACGGGAAGCGAATGTATCGATGGCAACTGTTTCACGGGTAGTCAACGGAAATCCAAATGTAAAACCAGCAACTCGTAAGAAAGTGCTGGAAGTGATCGACCGCTTGGATTATCGTCCAAACGCAGTTGCTCGAGGGTTAGCAAGTAAAAAGACCACGACTGTTGGTGTCATCATTCCTGATGTCAGCAATATGTTCTTTTCATCACTTGCTCGTGGGATCGATGATGTAGCGACCATGTATAAATACAATATCATCTTAGCCAACTCTGATGGCGATACAATGAAAGAAGTCAACGTATTGAACAACTTGTTAGCGAAACAAGTGGACGGCGTTATCTTCATGGGTCATCGCATCACGGATGAAATTCGCGGGGAATTCTCTCGCTCAAAAACACCAGTCGTTTTAGCTGGTTCGATCGATCCTGATGAACAAGTAGGAAGTGTCAATATCGATTACACAGCAGCTGCCAAAGATGCTGTTTCATTATTGGCGAAAAACAATCAAAAAATCGCTTTTGTTAGCGGTGCTTTGATCGATCCAATCAATGGCCAAAACCGCTTGAAAGGCTACAAAGAAGCCTTGAAAGAAAACAACCTTGACTATTCTGAAGGGTTGATCTTTGAATCACCATACAGCTTTAAAGAAGGCTTAGCCTTAGTTGATCGCATCATCAACAGTGGTGCAACAGCAGCTTATGTCACAGACGATGAGTTAGCCATCGGCGTCTTAGATGGTTTGTTAGACAAAGGTGTTAAAGTTCCTGAAGATTTCGAGATCATCACCAGCAACAATTCATTATTGGCTGAAGCCGCTCGTCCACGCTTATCAAGCGTGACGCAACCATTGTATGATATGGGTGCCGTTGCGATGCGTCTATTGACAAAAATGATGAACAAAGAAGATGTAGAACAAAAAACGATCGTCTTGCCTTACGGTATTTCAGAAAAAAGCTCTACGAAATAAGCAGCGATTCACGGAACCTTTACAAGTGGAACAACACTACGTTGTTCCGCTTTTTACTTTTACGATCGTTCGTGTGGGTAGAAAATCTACGGATTTTTTACCCACACTTTTTTTGCATAAAAAAACTGATCAGCACAAGGCTGATCAGTCATCATTATTCGTTGTATTTGCTTGGTCATTGTCTTGTTCATCGTCATCATCATCATTTGCTGTAGGCGTGGCATTGTTTGAAGTATTATTAGACGATGTATTTGAAGAGCGATTGGTTGAACGGCTAGACGATGCTTTTTTCCAATAGTCAGCGTAATTAGCGTCCGAACCGCCGATCCCAAACTTAAAGTCGACCGTATCCGGTCCGCCAGTGGCCCAATATGAGTTGACGGTATCGCTTGGATTCGTGTAGGTTCGATTATCGACCCGCACGGTGCCTCCTGGTTGGGTCCCTGTAAATTTGGAAACTTTGACTTTTTTCACGTCATTTGAAAGCTCAAACTTCTGATCCACACCAAAAACTTCTTGATTTGTTTGATAGATCCGATTGATTAAGTAAGCCATGTAATTGGCTGTCCGAGTTCCTGCAGCACTATCAGTAGCTTTGTTGTCATCCCGTCCTGACCAGCTGCTGATAGTGATCGATGGGGTGGAAACGACTAGCCAAGAGTCTGACCAGTTATTGGTGGAACCAGTTTTACCGACCCAATCGGCATTCCCGAGATTCCAATCTAATCCACTGATAACTGTTTTGAAGGTACTGGTTTTTTGCTCATCGATGACACTGCGCATCATGTCGGTCATGATAGAAGCCGTCGCTTCAGAAAAGACCTGTACTGGTTTGGCTTCATGCTGATAAAGCACTTCGCCTTCATTATCTTTGATGGATTCGATGATGTAGCCTTGCTGATAGACACCATTATTAGCAAATGTTTGGAAGCCATTCGTTTGATTCAACACTGTGACATCCGTAACCCCTAATGGCGCTGATTCATATGCCCAGCTATTATCTTCCGGATAGCCCATTTTGCTTAAATAATTTGTGTAGGCGTAAAAATGATCGCCTTCTTTTTCCCAAAGATCTTGGAAAATATTTGTCGCTGCGATATTACTGGAAACTTCTAGTGATTCGCGAATCGACATGAAGGTATTGGTTCCGCGGTTTGTGGCATTGACGATTGACTCACCAGCGTTTTCTCCCGTCCGCCATTTTGCGGCATAGTCAGAAACCATCGATTCTGAGCCCATCAAACCACTTTCGATGGCCGGACCATAAACCAGCATTGGTTTGATACTTGATCCTGCTTGACGTTTGGCATCAAAGGCATGATTGAATTGATTTTCAGCATAGTTACGACCACCAATAAAGCCTAAGACTTTCCCAGTGGCATTATCCATCATAACATTGCCGACTTCGATGGTGGCGTCGCCCCAATTGTCTAACATAGAGCCGTATTTATCAACGGCATCTTGCATCGCATTATAAATGTCTTTATCGATCGTTGATGTGACGGTATAGCCACCATTAACGAGTTTTTGTTGCGCCAATTCGAAGTATTTTTGATAGGTTTCGTCTTTGGCATATTCTTCATCACTGACATCATCTTCATCTGCCAGTTGTTTGGCAATAATATCTTTTGCTTCATTTAACACAGTATAGTAGAGGAAGCTTTGATCCGTTTGTTCGATAGCTTCTTGCTTTTTGAAGTCTTGTTTTAAGTCATAATTAAGTGCTTCTTCGTATTCTTCTTTCGTAATATCGTGGTTGCGATACATACTGAAGAGGACAAAGTCTTTCCGTTCTAAGCCCGCAGTCAAGTTTTCCTTGATCTCACCCGTATTTGTATAAGGGCTGTAGACGATCGGACTTTGTGGCAGTCCTGCAATGAAGGCTGCTTGTGGTAAAGTTAGATCAGCTGCATTAACGCCGAAAATTCCTTGCGCCGCTTCTTGCACACCTGCGATATTTTGCCCTTTATTGTTCCGACCAAAAGGAGAGATGTTTAGATACATAGTGACGATCTCGTCTTTATCAAAAAACTTCTCTACTTCCATGGCTAATAAGATCTCATTGGCTTTGCGTTTGAAGGTCGTTTCACTGGAAAGGATTTGTTGTTTTACCAGCTGTTGGGTCAAAGTGGAACCCCCGCTGCCTCCAAAACCTGTCGCTTCAGATAATAATGCTCGCACGACCGCTTTTGGTACGACGCCATTGTGAATATTAAAATATTCGTCTTCGGTTGCGATGATTGCTTTTTTCAAGTAGTCCGAAATTTGATCAGAATTAACCGACGTTCGCATCAGATCTGAGCGAATCGTTGCGATTTTACTGCCATCTGAGTACGCGAGTTGAGAAGTCTCTGTGATGTCGGTCAGTTCTTTCTGCAACTCTTCTTTAGAAGGAGCTGCGGTATCTTCCACAAGAAAAGCAAAGTAGCCGGCACCGATCCCTAAGGCTAAAGAGCCGCCAAGCACCAGCAAAGAAATAGCGACTAAGAATAAGGCATGTAAAACCCTTAGACTGATGTTGAAATAGAACCAGCCTCTATTTTTGTTTTCTGTATTCTTTTGTTTTTTCGTTTTCTGGGACAAAAAGAGTCACCTCAATAAATTAGAATAGATTCCGTGTAATTATAGCAAAAAACAAGACGCTTGGGTAGCACCCTATCCGTTATCGAAAGAAGTGTGGGAGAAAATGCCAGTTGGTGTTTGTATTGAACCAGCGATAATAAAGGAAAATGAACGGATTTGCCTAAAAGTTTCTTTTTTGGTAAAGGACTTTGAGAGAAAGACTTTTCATTGACCTCTTTTTCAGTTAAGATGAACAATGAAGCAATTATTAGGAGGAGAAAGAATGAGTACAGACTTTTTTGAAGAGCTAAAGCAACGCGGATTAGTTCATCAGACCACAGACGAAGCAGCCTTGACCAAACAATTAAATGAAGAGTCTGTGAAACTATATATCGGCTTTGATCCTACCGCAGATAGCCTGCATATTGGTCATTTATTGCCTATTTTGATGTTGCGCCGTTTCCAACAAAACGGACATGTGCCGATCGCATTAGTTGGTGGCGGTACAGGAATGATCGGTGACCCATCCTTTAAAGATCAAGAACGTCAATTAAACACACTAGATACCGTTTTAGAATGGTCACAAAGTATCAAGAGCCAATTATCTCGCTTCATTGATTTTGATGACCAAGAAAATCCTGCCATCATTGCCAATAACTATGAGTGGCTAGGGGAATTGAAACTGATTGATTTCTTACGGGACACTGGGAAAAACTTTACTATCAACTACATGATGAGCAAAGAAAGTGTCAAACGTCGGATCGAAACTGGGATCTCCTACACGGAATTTGCATACCAGCTATTACAAGCCTATGACTTTTTGAATCTTTACGACAACCACGGTTGCTTGTTGCAATTAGGCGGTAGCGATCAATGGGGGAATATCACCTCTGGGATCGAATTATTACGTCGTGAGCGTGAAGTCCAAGGGTTCGGTTTGACTATGCCATTGATCACAAAAGCAGATGGAACGAAATTTGGGAAAACAGAAGGCAATGCGGTTTGGCTAGATGCCAAGAAAACGACGCCTTACGAGTTCTACCAATTCTGGATCAATACGGATGATCGTGATGCAGTCAAATTCTTGAAATATTTCACCTTCTTATCATTAGAAGAAATCGCTGCGATCGAAGCAGAGTTTAACGCTGCACCAGAATCTCGAGCAGCACAAAAAGCTTTGGCAAAAGAAGTCACTACTTTGGTTCATGGGGCAGAGGCTTATGAACAAGTCTTACGCATCTCAGCAAGTTTATTCAGTGGCAATATCAAAGAATTGAACGCTGAAGAGATCGAACAAGGCTTCAAAGGGGTTCCTAGCCACCAGGTAACAACTGATGATTCTTTGAACATCATTGAAGTATTGACAACTGCTAAAATCGAACCATCAAAACGTCAAGCAAGAGAAGACGTACAAAATGGGGCGATCTACATCAATGGGGAACGCGTCCAAGACCTAACGTACGAGATCCAAGCAAGTGATCGGATCGGTGGGAAATACGTCGTGATTCGTCGTGGCAAGAAAAAATATTTCTTACTAACATTTTAATCGCAAAAAGCGAACCGCCCTGTTGGTTCGCTTTTTTCAAATTTTTGTAGAGGAAGGGTTTTTGTTGGAATGGGAAACATAGTGTTGAATGCCGCCGGCTTATTTGCCATGATTTTCTTAGGATATTTTCTTAAGCAATTGAAAGTCCTTTCGAAAGCCGATGGCTCGATCTTATCCAAAATTATTTTGAATGTAACGTTACCGGCGGCAATCATTTTGAATTTAGCTGCAATGCAAGTACAAGTCAGTGCCCTTAGTTTGATTGTGATCGCGTTGATCATTGCGATCGTCCAAATCCTCTTCGCATTTTTCTTGACCAAAAATGAATCAAGTACCTTGCAGCAGTTTGCGATGTACTGCGGGTCAGGCTTTAATATCGGCAATTTTGCGATTCCTTTTGCCCAAAGCTTTTATCCTTTAGGGATTCCGCTGATTTCGCTGTTTGATATGGGAAACAGTATCATGTTGGCAGGGGGAACGACGATTTTCATCGAATTCTTGATTGGAAAGCGGACGACATTTGAACCAGGGAAAATCTTTTTGAATCTCCTGCGCTCGCCAACATTTACCATTTATCTAGTGATGCTGATTATCCGCAGTGCGGATTGGAGGATCCCTGAGGCGGCATTGGCGCTTGTCCAACCAATCGGGACCGCAAATACGTTTTTGTCCATGTTTATGATTGGCTTATTTTTGGATTTCCGCTTACCGAAGCACACTACGCCAACGGTAATCAAAATTTTAAGCTTGCGCTACGGACTGGCCTTCGTGCTGTTTGCGGCTTTCTATGTTTTACCAATCCCAGTTTTATTAAAGCCAGTTCTTTGTTTGTTAGTGTTTGCTCCGATTCCCTTGTTCGGTGTTATTAATTCCGTGATTGCTGGGATGGAGGAAGAAGCAGTAGGGTTCGTTTCTTCCATTAGCTTTTTGATAAGTATGCCGCTAATGACGGGTGTCCTGATGTTATTTGGACTCGCTTGATAAAAAAATACGGCAATGAGCAAAATAATCGCTTTACAAGGCGCTTTTATCGATAATAGAGAAGACTAGATTTAGGAGGAAAAGAAAAATGTTGATTGGTTCACACGTTTCAATGAGCGGCAAAAAAATGCTTTTAGGAGCAGCAGAAGAGGCGGCTAGCTATCAAGCTACTACGTTTATGATTTATACCGGAGCTCCGCAAAACACGCGGCGCAAACCGATCGAAGAGATGCAGATCGCAGCCGGACAAGATTTTATGACGGAAAAAGGAATTTCGAATATCGTCGTCCATGCTCCTTACATTATTAATTTAGGCAATACCATCAAGCCTGAAAACTTTGGCTTTGCCGTTTCATTTTTACAAGAGGAAATCCAAAGAGCGCAAGCTTTAGGTGCGACTCAAATCACGTTGCATCCCGGTGCCCATGTCGGTGCAGGACCCGAAGCGGGGATCAAACAGATCATTAAAGGCTTGAACGAGGTCCTTGAAAAAAATCAAACTGCCCAGATTGCTTTAGAAACAATGGCGGGGAAAGGCACCGAGATTGGTCGCAGCTTTGAAGAATTGGCAGCAATTATCGATGGCGTTACTTTAAATGAAAAATTATCCGTTACACTAGATACTTGTCACACGAATGATGCCGGCTATAATGTCAAAGAAGACTTTGACGGCGTCTTAAACGAGTTTGACAAAATTATCGGTTTGGATCGTTTGAACGTCATCCATGTCAACGATTCTAAAAATCCGCAAGGCAGTCATAAAGACCGACATGCCAATATTGGTTTTGGGACGATCGGTTTTGAAGCGTTGAATAAGATCGTTCATCATGAGCAATTAACAGCGTTGCCGAAAATATTGGAAACACCGTATGTCGGAGAAGACAAAAAGAACAAAAAAGCCCCTTATGGTTATGAAATTGCGATGCTGCGGGAAAAGACCTTTGATCCTGAGCTCTTGACGAAAATCATGGCCGGTGCATAAACGGTTCATTTAATATGAACTATCTTGTTGTGGGAGGAAGAAAATGGACTTTCAGTTGCTGATTGATGCCGCGAAACAAAAACTGGGATTCAGACAGCTCTCTCAATTTGCAGAAGCAGGGAGTGTCGCAGCAGCACTAGCTACTGCAGATGGACAGATCTATACGGGGATCTGTATCGATACCAGCTGTTCCATGGGCTTTTGCGCCGAACAGGCTGCGGCTGCGCAAATGATCACCGATGGGCAGCAGCGGGTGTTACAGATGGTTGCAATCAATTCAGCAGGTGAGCTGATCCCACCTTGTGGCCGTTGCCGTGAATTCATCAGCCAGCTAGATCCTGCCAATCAGAACACGCAAGTGATGATTGCAGCAGGAAAAATCATGACGATAGCAGAGCTGTTGCCTTGTGATTGGAAATCATCAAAATAAAAAGAGACTTAGCCCCTTAGACCGCTGTGTTTGAAGGGGCATCTTTGTATTATCAATCCAATAAACGAGCTACGTTTTTGGATAAAAAAACTCCTCAACCAGCAATAGCGCTTTGTTGAGGAGTTGATCGATAGCAATGATTAGAATTTTTTCGCAGCTGCTGCTACGCGTTCTAAACCTTCAGCAATGATTTCTGCTGTTTTAGAAGGATCTGCATTGTGGCCTTCGATGATTACTTCTTCTGTGATGTTCATGCCGAACATACCACCGAAAACTTTTTCCATAAAGGTTACAGCATTTTCCATTGCGCTCATTTCGCCTGAGTAAACACCACCACGGGCATTCAATAGAACGATTTCTTTGTCTTTCAACAATTGGTTCATTGAACCATCTTCGTTATAAGAGAAAGTAAAGCCTGCTTGGAAGATGTAGTCGATAAAGGTGTGCAAGGCAGCTGGGATCGTTAAGTTCCACATTGGGAAAGCGAAAACGATGGTATCTGCTGCTGCGAATTTGTTCATCACGTCTTGACGGACAGTCATCAATTCTTGTTCTTCTTGGTTTAATTCTTGTTCTTGTGAAAGTTTGCCAAATGCTTCAAATAACGTTTGACCGATATAAGGCATTGGTTGTGCGTACACATCAAAGGTTACAACGTCCACATTGTTGGTATCAAGATTTTCAACAAAGGTATCAAACATTTTTGCAGATACTCCATCAGGACGGTTATTGGCTTTAACAACTAAAATATTTTTCATTTTTTTCCACCTTTACTTTAAGTAAGTTTTAATCACAAAGTGTAGTATACTATAAAATATTTTTGCTTACAATAAATAAGTGTATTTTTTTAAAAAAAGCTGGGATATTGCAGTATTTTTCACGAGGTTTTGGTAAACTTTAGAGAAACAGGAGGGATTCTATGAAAATATTTGTGGTCGAGGATGACAAATCATTAGTCAAAATGATGGAAAATCAATTATCCCGCTATGCCTATCAAACCTTTGTTCCAGAAAATTTCGCTGCTGTTTTAGATGAATTCTTGTCTATTCAACCAGATTTGGTTTTATTAGATGTCAATCTGCCTTATTATGACGGGTTCTATTGGTGTCAAAAAATCAGAGAACGTTCGCTGGTTCCGATTCTGTTTATCTCGGCGCGCGATGGCAACATGGATCAAGTGATGGCTTTAGAATACGGGGCCGATGATTATCTGGTCAAGCCTTTTTCTTATGACTTGCTGCTAGCTAAAGTGAAGAGCCATATTCGCAGAGTTTATGGGGATTATGCGCAGTCGGATCGTGCGCGAAGCTTGAAAGCTGGCGAATTGACCTATTATCCGGAAGCATTGAAGATGGTCTATCGTGAAGCCAGTGAATGGCTGACTGTTCGAGAAGGAGAATTATTGACTCTTTTAATGTCAGCACACCCAGAGATGGTCAAACGAGAACGGATCTTAAATCTATTATGGGATGATGAGCGTTTCGTTGATGACAATACACTTTCTGTCAATGTTGGCCGTTTGCGAAAAAAATTGGCGGCAATGGGCATCAATGATCCAATCCAAACTATTCGCGGCAAGGGTTACGCCTTATCGGTAGTAGGTACCGAACAATGAGAGAATATGTCAAGCTTCATATAGCGAGAATTTTGATCACCGTTCTCGCCATTTCACTGTTCGTCTTAGTGATTTGGCTCGATGGGTATCGAAATTATTTAGTCATTGGGTATGGTCTGTTACTATTTTGCTTGTTGCTTTTGTTTGTTTCTTTGGCGGAGTATCTATCCAATGCCGCTTTTTATCACTATCTCAAGAGTGGAAAAGCTGTTCGTGGCAGCAATGGCTCTCTTTCCAAGAAATGGCGTAAGCAGTTCGATGCAAGAGAACAGCAAATGCAAGAGAAACTCACCGAACTGAATCAGCATCATCAAAACCACATCCGTTTTATGAATATATGGGTTCACCAAATGAAAACACCTGTCTCGGTCTTGGCGCTAATGGCTGAAAGTGAGGAAGTCGACAGCTACGATCTTTTGGCTGAGACAGATCGCTTGAAGAGCGGCTTGGCGACCGCCTTGAACTTTGTGCGATTGGAAGATTTCACGGAGGACTTTGTTATTGAGTCCGTCTCCCTGCTGGAAGTGGTCAAGCACGGGATTGGTGAACAGAAGCGGAATTTTATTCGCAGCGAAGTCTATCCGAAACTGTTGAGTGATGCAGATATCACGGTCACAACAGACAAAAAATGGCTAGGGATCTTGCTGTTTCAACTCATCAGCAACGCCATTAAGTACTCAAAGCCAGAGAGCAAAGTCTGTTTTGAAATTGATCCGTTTTCTAGAAGTTTGACGATCTCCGATGAAGGATGTGGGATTGCGGAAGCGGATCTGCCAAGGGTTTTTCGCCCCTTTTATACAGGTCAGAATGGTCGGCAAACAGGCGAGGCAACTGGAATCGGACTTTACTTAGTCGAAACGATCAGCAAGCAATTGGATATCGATATCGCTTTGGTCTCTAAGGAGAATCTAGGCACGACGGTTACATTAACGTTTCGGACGTAAAGGCTTTCTTACAATTTTGTAAGCTTTCTATCACGAAATCGATAACTGATTGCGCTGCCACCTGCTAAACTGGTAGCAAAGGAGTGAAGATGATGGCTTTACTAGAATTGAAAAATATAACAAAAACCTATGCGGGAGAAGTTTCTGTTGAGGTGTTGCAACAAATCGATCTCAAAGTGCCAGAAGGAGAATTTATCAGCATAATGGGTCCTTCTGGCAGTGGAAAGACTACTATGTTGAATTTGGTAGCAACATTGGATAAACCGACTGCAGGTTCAGTGATCATCAAAGGAGAGCAGCCGCTGGAATTATCTAAGCAAAAACTCGCAGAGTTTCGTCGTCGGCAACTGGGCTTTGTTTTTCAAAACTACAATTTACTTTCACCATTGAGTGTGCTTGAGAATGTTATTTTACCACTGACATTGGATCGGGTGCCGGTTCCTGAGATGAAAGAACGTTCGGAACAGCTATTACGTGAACTTGGGATCTATGAGAAAAAAGACAAACGCATCTATCAGCTTTCCGGTGGGGAGCAGCAGCGGGTTGCGATCGCTAGAGCTTTGATCCATCAGCCGGAATTGCTTTTAGCAGATGAACCGACAGGTAATCTTGATTCAAAGGCAGCACGAGATGTCATGGAAATACTAAGTCAGATGAACAAGCAGCGCAAGGTGACCACCATGATGGTCACCCATGATCCTTATTCCGCCAGCTTTTCTGATCGGGTCGTTTTTATCAAAGACGGAAAACTGTATAACGAAGTCTATCGCGGGGCTGATCAACAGCAATTTTATCAAAAAATTCTTGAAGTCCTAGCACATTTAGGAGGTCGCCGTCATGAATTTCAGACAGTTGATCATTCGTAATCTGCGGGGGAATTTTCGAACCTATGCGGCCTACTTCGTCAGTAGCGCCTTTGCGGCGATGGTGTTTTATATCTTTAGTCTTTTGCTCTTTCATCCGCAATTGGAAGAAAATTTGTCCAATAGCGGTACACTTTCAGAATTGGCGAAGGTCGGTCTATCCGTCGCACTTGTGGTGATCGCTTTACTGTCGCTGTTGTTTTTATGGTATACATTTGTGGTCTTTTTAAAACGACGCAAACGTGATCTGGCAATCTACTTGATTTTGGGGATCGAAGAAAAAGATCTGCGAAAGATTTTGTTTGTCGAAAATGCCCTTTTAGGAACCTGCGCCACAGTGACCGGTATTGGGTTAGGGATTTTATTGACGAAATTATTGCTGCTGATTGCGCAAAATGTCATGTATCTAACAGAAGGACTGAAATTTATGGTTCCTATGGAAGGTTTAGGATTGACCTTTGGGATCTATGTCTTTATTTTTCTCTTGATCTCCTTTTTCAGTACTCGCGCCTTGCAAGGAGAACAGATCATCTCATTGATCAAGGAAAATGAAAAGCCACGTCCTGAACCAAAAAGCCATTGGGCATTGGCTTTTTCAGGAATTGTGCTGTTACTAATTGGCTATGGATCGGTCTTTTATTTTAGCTACCAAACGTACTCGATGCTGCCGCTTATGCTAGGAGTCTTGTTGACTGTTGCGGGCACGATTTTGTCATTCCATCAGTTCAGCGTATTTCTATTGAAACGATTAAAGAAACGCCCGACCTTCTTACGAGGGACTCGGATGCTGACTATCAGCGAATGGATTTTTCGCATGCGAGACAATGCGGCGATGTATAGTCTGATTGCTATTAGTACCTCCGTGGCATTCGTTGGGATTTCCGTAATGCTGGCGATTGGCAGTTCTTCTTTTTCTTCGATCCAAGGAATTAGTGTAGCCTATGTATTTCCGTGGTCTGGGCCAGAAGACCTCGATCATTCTGAGAGGAAAATGAATGAAATTAAAACTGCCATAGAAGAAAAAGGGTATGCACCTGTATCAGATAGTGTTTCCTTACTATGGGCCTATGCGAATCTTGATGAATCTGCAGTTATGAATGATTCATTTTATACGACGAATGGCTTTTCAATTATGCGAGAAAGCGACTATCAGAAAATGATGAAACAAATCGGTGAGGAAGCTGATTCCGTTGCAGATAATCAAATAATGACACTTAGTGCTAATTATTCACGTCGAAAACAGCTCCTAGAAGTCCCTGAGAACGAACGCACAAGTATCTACCCACTTGAATTGGGTTCAGAAACCGGTATAAAAAAGGATATTACGATTGTCCACAGCCCCTCAATGCTTTCTCTGGATTTCTTTGGACTGTCAGTTGTGACAGATAAGACCTTTGAGGAGTGGCAAGCCCTCTTACAAAACTCTAACGATGATATGGAATCTGGTTTTATTTGGTTAGACTATCCAGAATGGGCTGAAACACCTGAATTGGTATCTGATTTCAATGGGAATTTAGATAAAGAAAATGCCTTGATCGATCAGCAATACGAAGAGCTCAGTCAGGAGTTTGAAGCCAAAGGAGACTATACGGATGAAGAGTGGTCAGAAGCGGCAAAAGACATTCCGATGCGTACGTCTTATACCTCGAAATACCAAGTTTTCCAAGAAAATCGTCAGGGAAATGGCATCATTTTAATGATCACGGTATTACTGGGTTCGGTTTTCTTTATTTTCTCCGCTTCAATTATCTATTTCCGTTTATTTGCAGATCTAGATAAAGATGGGGCGTACCATCGTTCCTTGCATATCTTAGGTGTGTCGCCGAAGGAGCGGCACAACGTTCTGAGACGCCAGCTGCAAGTGATGTACTTCTTGCCAACAGTCGTGGCAATGATCCATTTTGCGGTAGCGATGACCGCTTTGCGTATCTTAGTAGAATTGCCTGTTTGGCAATACTACGGTGTGATCGCTAGTCTCTTTTTGATTTTTCAAATCGTTTTTTACTTGATTTGTCAATATCGATACTTCCAGCAAATTGATAGGATCGCCGATCCTACAGAGTAGTTTAATTTTTAAGTCAAATCCCTTTCAGTCAACACGGATTGGGATTTGGCTTTTTATTTGCTGCAATGTTATTTTCCTTTGGCAATGAAGCGTTTTAATTGTGTAAATCACTAATATGCAGATAAAATTAGTTAACACTTATTCTATCAAGCAGTCGCCGATTCGCTGCTAGAATGTGGCAACTGGAAGTCTATTTTCTCAACGTGAAACGAAAAGACAATTGTTAAGTACAATATTCATGTCGAGCACAGTGACTGCTGTGATCGGTAGGTTTAGCTAAGCGCTCACTTAAGGAGGAAACCAATGATCAAACGACTAGGAAAAGCATTTGCTGTCTTGCTACTGTTACTTCCTGTTTTTGCCGGTATGCGGATTGTTTATGGAGAAACCGATGTGGGAGCCAAGCTGATCACAAATGTGTCGATCGTCAATAGCCACAATGAAGTCATTACAAGTATCGAAAAAGATGACTCGTTTAAAATAGATATGAGGTGGAGTTTAGAAAATTTGGGTGACGTAAAAGCCGGTGACAAAGCAACAGTCACCTTGCCAGTTGAGATTGAAGGCGTCAATAATACGTATGCTTTATACGATGAAAATAACAACTTAGTGGTCAATGTTACCCAAGTTGGCAATCAGCTGACCTTTGTTTTCACGGAATTTGTCGAAAAAAATACCAATGTACATGGGGACTTTTATTTTTGGACAAAGTTCAGCGATGAAGTGACAGAGAACCAAATCAACAACATTAACTTCGAAACAGTAAATGGAACGCAATCGGTGCCTATTTTTATTCAAGCAGTGGATGATACAGGGGAGGGTGCCTTACTCACCAAACAAGGACTGTATTTAGGTACGCAAGAACCCAAACGGATTATTGATTGGCGTGTGTACATCAACTCGTTTGATACAAACCAAGTGACGATCAAAGATGGAACGTTTATTGATATTTTAGGTCCCCATCAGACACTCGTCAGTACGACTGCTCGAGTTGTTTACGGACCCAGCGTTTCCAACCCAACATATGTTGATGAAGTACTGATCGTTTTAAACAGTGATGGCTCCTTTGAAATTCCTTTGCGGGATACAGAGGAACGGATCTACATTACCTACAAAACAGAAACGGATGGTTCATTGGAACAATATACCAATCGGGGCATCCTTGATGCCGTGGTCAATGATGTGCCAAGAACAAGCAGTATTACTGGCTATACACCACGCTATGGTGGCGGTGGTGGTGGAACCGGTGAACCAGGAGAATCCAGCAGCACGGAACCAAGTAGCGAAAGCAGCACCAGTAGTACAACCGAACCAAGTAGTGGAAGTAGTACAAGTAGTAGCACGGAACCAAGTAGCGAAAGCAGTACAAGTAGTAGTACGGAACCAAGTAGTGAAAGTAGTACTAGCAGTAGTACGGAACCAAGTAGTGGAAGCAGTATGATTAGTAGTTCAGAATCAAATAACGGGAGTAGTTCTAGTAATAATGGGGCGATGACACATCAAAGTTCAACCCCTGGGAACATGCAGGTATCCCAATCAAATAATTTGCATAATCAGTCAGAAAAACAGCAGTTTCCTCAAACGAATGAAGCGTCTAATCATTTATGGATTGCAATAGGAATGGTTTTAGCAGGATGCGCGTTGAAGTTAAGTTGGTGTAAATTTATCAGGTAGAAAGAAACTGAAATTTTGGAGGCAGTATTATTACTAGGAAGAAAAATTAATAAAGACTTATTTAAAGGGAAGATGCCATTTTATGGCTACTTTCCTTTTTTTTTCGGCGCATGTTTTTTCTGAGAATTTATTATAATTTCCTTATCAAGTTATCTTGAAATATTCATTTAGGAAGTGAGGAAATGAGAAAACTGGTTGAAATCGTGTTGATTTTGCTGTTAGCAGGATTATTGCTGCTGGTGTTTGGTTTCGATCATACTTCAGCAAAAGAACGAGCCGGAGGGAATTTATCGTTTTCTGTTCAAACCAACCGAGTGATCTATGACGAAACCTTGAAACTGATTACGGTTCCGGTGCGTCCGAACAAAACACTAACTTCACAAAAGGTTCGTGTCCTACTAACTTATGGTTGGGATGGGAACGGTCACAGCGAAAAAGTGATCGGCGAAACAGTTTTAACGAATGTCGATTGGTTTTCAGGTGTTGAAAACTACTTAAGAATTCAAGCTGAGATGGTTATTGATGAGATAAAAAGTATGGATAAAGTTGATTTAGTTGTCATATATGATGGTGAAACAACGATAACTGAGAATTTGAAGCCCAGTCAATGGCAGGTAATAACACCCCCGAGCTCTAGCGAAACCACGAACTCTGAGATAAGCGCAATCTCTAAGGTGACTGAAGAAACGGGCTCTTCCTTTAGTAGTATCGAACCGAAATTTAGCGACTCTCAATCCACGGATCCAAGGACTTCTACTACGGAAAACACAAGTCAGGATTCTCAAAGGATCGAAAGTAGTCACAATTCAAGTGAGTCAGAAAGTTTGAACACTCAACCAGTCAGTGAGAGCGAATCAAGTCAGATAACTAGGAGTCGAGAAACCACCGCAACAACAGGAACAACGACCGTTAGTGAAGCTGCATCTGAGGAGCTTTCAGATTCAGAAACGAAACCAAACAAACTAGCGCCTAATCAAAGTCAGTCAAGCGAACGGAGTGTTTCCTCCAATGATCCCGGAGGTAAACAACTCGCTAAAGCATCGTCTTCAGTGAAAAAGGAACAGGAACAACGTACGGAGACAAGCAGTGCTAAGGAGGTCAATGCAGATGTACTACCGAAAACCGGCAGCAAAAATACGAGTATTCGCTATATCCTCTTTGGTCTAGGCGTGGTTATCCTTGCTGTCTTCCTTTACTGGCTGAATCGAAAGTTATTTTCTGATGAGAGGCAGTAAAGAAAAAAGCCAAGGAAAATGAGAGACTTGATAACCCACGATTGGAATTTTCTTCCCCAGAAAGCACAATCACGTTTTGTTTTACCGTTTTTAACAAAATGTCTGACGATCATTTTGAGGCGTCAGACTTTTTTTATGAAAATACACAGATAACGAAAGGAAAATTTGTTAAAAGTGATTTGACAGAAAAGAGCGCACAGTGGTACGATCACCAAACATTGACAGCTTACAATATTGTAAGATGACAAATTTAAGGTAAAAACAGCGTTTGCTGATTATACAAGCGAGGGAAATTTCATGTTACAGGCACTTTTGGATACGACAGAAAAACAAATTTATGCGTTTCTAAGTTATTGTTACGAAACGAACAAGAAAGACTATACAATGAAAGAGCTCTCAAGTGTTTTCGATAGGAAAACCAACAAAATGCAGTCGATCGTTCAGCAAGTAGAGGTGTTTCGTGCACGCTATCCTCAGTTTACTTTGACCTATGATCGGTTGGAGAAAGAAGTGTCCATTGCTTTTTCTCCACGATTCCTATTGAGTCAAGCCTATAGTGTATTGTTGCGGGGAACCGTTGGATTTATCTTGCTGGATGCACTCTTTCAGGGGGACTATCATTCCCTTGAACAACTCAGTCAAAAAACCTTTAGCAGTCCCCGCACGATTCAACGAAAATTGCAGGAGTTAAATCATGTTTTGGCGAACTATCATTTGTCCTATAGTTTAAAAAAAGGTGATCCTTTGGCAGGTGCTGAATATGCGATCCGCTATTTTTATCATCTTACCTATTGGCAAATTTTTGACGAGAAGGACTCACGAGTCTTGGCATCGCTCAAGGAGAAAGAGCAGGCTGTAGCGCTGTTTGAAAACCATGCTTCTTATATGAGAAAAATCGATATCGAGAAATTTCTTCATCTATTCGCTATCTCCGTGCAAAGAATCCACCAAAAGCATCCGCTTTTATTTTTACCAAAAGAAGTACTTACGTTTGAGCACCCATTAATTGAAAAAAATCAGTTTGATCAGGTCTTTTTGAAACCATTGTTTAACAGGAATCATCTGTCGTTTTCTGATATTTCGGAGGATGAACGCAGTTTCTTGTATTATATGTTTGGCGTATTGAACACCTATCTTGAGGAGGATCTCGATGCTGCTAACATCTCGTGGCTGACTCAACCACAGTACCAGCAAGAAGCGCAGCTCGTTGAAAAACTAGCCGTGTATTTTCGGTTGACGTTTACAGAAGCCGAAAAAAACTATTTACTGGTTAATCTGGTAATGATCCATTCCGCCTCTGGCTGTTTTGGTACGCGACAAAAAAGCGATAGTTTTGGCAAAACAACCGACGAGCAAGAGCTGCAAGCAGCTTTTCCGGTGCTTTATCCAACCATGAAACGTTTTTTTTTGAAGCGACTGTTTCTTTACCAGAGTTGCGTAGATTACTGCAAATGAATGATCGCTTGATTTTCCAATACTGTATGTTACTGAGAGTTATTTTTATAAAATATGAACAGCCGGTCACGTTCTCGATCCATTCGAAATACGGAAAAACGCAAGAGCTTTGGATCAAGAACCGCTTGATGAACGCCACGCATCGAGCGATGGCCCATTATTCGCTGTCTCAAAAGCCAGATTTGGTGATCAGCGATTATCCGATCCATCAGGAATTTCCTGAGGAAGAACAGCCGTACCTCTTTTATTGGAATGGTCACCCAAGCGCAAAGGAGTGGAAACAGCTCAAGCAAGTGATCAAACAGATCAGAAGTGCCAAGAACAAGGCGGCGTTCGCCCAGCTGGCATTCACCCAAACGGAGTGATCCCGCTATAAGATCGATCAGATAGAACTTATAATTTTGCCAAGCTTTTGACCAGTAGCAATAGGTCAAACCTGAAAAGTGACAGTGATAGACGAAGAGGTCAAGAAGCAAAAACAGGAGCATTGATGTTCCTTTTTCGTTTCTTGACTTTTTTTTACAGAGATGGCATGGTATACATATTATCATAACGTTTTTTATTTAAAATCGTTGCAGAAATGGTGTTAGGAAGAAGGGGTAACTTTGACAGAAGTATTAGCACTGCAAAATGTTTCCAAATTGATTGGAACCAAACGAATCATTGATGATGTTTCCTTTGTGGTGGACCAAGGACAAGTCGTTGGTTTATTAGGGCCTAATGGGGCTGGGAAGACGACGATCATCCGGATGATCGTTGGCTTGATGAAGCACAACACAGGATCGATTGCAATTATGGGAAATTTATTGGATTCTTCGTTTAAAACAGCGATTGCCTCAGTCGGAGCGATCGTTGAGAATCCTGAGTTTTATAATTACATGACCGGATATGAAAATTTGATGCAGTATCAGCGCATGGCGAAGAAAAAAAGTACGACAGCAGAATTAGAAGCACTTATTCGTCAGGTACATTTAGAAGGACATATCCATCAAAAAGTCAAAACCTATTCATTAGGGATGCGTCAGCGTTTAGGTGTTGCCCAGGCATTGGTCCATCAACCAGACTTATTAGTTTTAGATGAGCCGATGAATGGTCTGGATCCTAAAGGCATGCGGGAGTTTCGAGAAATGATTCTTTCTTTGAGAGAAAAAGGAGTTTCTGTCTTAGTTTCCAGTCATCAATTAAGCGATATCGAACAAATTGCCGATCATTTGATCGTGGTGCAAAAAGGAAAAGTCACTCATCAAGTAGCTATGGCAGAGTTGAAAGCAGAGAAAAATGTACTGATTATTAAAACAGATGATAATGCGCAAACAGAAGCACTGTTAAAAGCTTCCTTTGAGGTCGAGGTCCTGCAGGTTGCAGATGAATTGCAAGTCACACTAGCAACAGATCAGCGTTCGGCAATCGCTGCAGCGATCGTTACGGCGGGTATCGGCTTAAAAGAACTACGGACTAAGCAATCTTCTTTGGAAGATACATTCTTGGCTTGGACCGAAGAAGGAGGTTTGTAAGCATGCTGACATTGATTAAAAATGAATGGATCAAATTAACAAAAAAACGTTCTACTTGGATCATGCTGCTTTTATTGGTTTTAATGACGTTTGGGTTGACCTATGTGGTTCGCTTAGGTAGTCCAGAAATTGGTGCCAATGATTTGTTTGCTTCTTTGAGCGATATGACTTCGTTCTTAAACTTATTTGTAGTGATTGTGGCAGCTTCTTCAGTGGCGGAAGAGTTCAGTCGTGGAACGATCAAGTTCTTATTGATTCGGCCTTTTTCCAGAAGCCAAATCTTAGCAGCAAAAGCCATCAACACGTTTTTATTTGCGCTTTTAGGGACTGCTGTTTTACTAATCAGTAGTTTAGCAGCCGCCAATTTATTTTTAGCAGCTGAATCACCTTTTGCTGCTACTGGCTACAACGGGCTAGCGGCGATTCTCGTTGCCCTTGTTTTTGCGGGAACCAACTTGCTATTGATTGTCTTTTATATTGCATTGACCATCTTTATCTCAGCCGTCATTCGCTCTCAAAGCCTGGCGGTAGGCTTAGGCTTGGGTATGTTGTTTGGAAGCAGCATCATCAACTCGATCATGCTTTTTGCGCAAGAAAAATACCCATGGCTGAAGTGGAATCCATTTAATTTTATGAATATCAAAGAGCAGATACCGAGTTTATTAAATAGTCCTGACATGCAGATGACTGCCTTTGATCCGGGATTGGGCTATTGGGAAATGGCGATCGGGATCATTGTTTATAGTGTTTTAATCTACCTTTTAACAAATTGGTTATTCAACAAAAGAGATGTCGCATTAAGTTGAGGAAACGAGTGAAAGTTTTTGGATAAATCCAGCTTTCACTCTTTCTTTTTGTGTTTTTTTCTAGTAAAATGATTCATTGAGAGTACAAGAGAAAGGAGAGTTTTCGAATGGTTAGTGTAGGAATCGTAATCGTGATCGCTGTTGTTGCAGCATTACTAGGCGCTGTCGGCGGCTTCTTTTTGGCGCGTAAATATATGCAAGATTATCTAAAGAAAAATCCTCCCGTTAATGAGGATATGCTTCGCTCGATGATGATGTCAATGGGTCAAAAACCTTCTGAGAAAAAAATTCGTCAGATGATGCAGCAAATGAAAAACCAAAAGTAGGTTTTTTTCTAAGAAGCGGGCTGATTTTATCAGCTCGCTTTTTATTGCGGCAAAATGTAGAAACTAGTAAAAAAATGGCCGCATGCTGCTTTTGCTATTTACGTTCTGCGAATAGCGAGGTAGCAATCGAATCTGAATCTAATAAATATTCGGAAAAATCGCAAAATTTAGGCAACATGTCACAAAGAAATGGAGAGTGTTATGTCAATATTTAGGAAGTTAGGTTGGTTTTTTAAACAAGAAAAGAAACATTATTTGTTAGGCGTAGGCTCTTTAGTCCTAGTCGCCTTGGTACAGTTGGCACCCCCAAAAGTTATTGGGATCATCATCGATGAGATTGCGGAAAAAGAGATCTCGATGCAGACGATCTTTTTTTGGGTCATGATCTTGATTGCTTCAGCCATCGCTCAATACGTGTTCCGTTTCGTCTGGCGGACGCATATCTGGGGCAGTGCTGCTCGGCTAGAAAAAACGTTACGCAGACAGCTATTTGCACATTTTACAAGGATGGATCAGTTGTTTTATCAAAAGCATCGGACAGGTGATTTGATGGCCCATGCCACCAATGACTTGAATGCCATCCAAAATGTGGCAGGGGCGGGGATCTTGACCTTTGCCGATTCCTTCATCTCGGGAGGGGCAACCATCATTGCGATGGTTCTCTTTATCGACTGGCGGTTAACGATCATTGCTCTATTGCCGCTGCCTTTCTTAGCAGTCATGGCACGGGTTCTTGGTAGCAAATTGCATGATGCGTTTCGTGACTCGCAAGAAGCCTTTTCTTCCATCAACGACAAAGCCCAAGAAAGTATTACTGGGATGAAAGTCATCAAAACTTTTGGACAGGAAAAAGAGGACATCGCTGATTTTCAAACCAAAATCGACCATGCCATCATCAAAAACCGCAAAGTCAATTTTCTGGATGCCTTGTTTGACCCGTTTATTACGATCATCATCGGAATCTCCTATGTGCTGACGATCATCGTTGGCGGCAATTATGTTATGGACGGTACCATCTCGATCGGTCAATTGGTATCCTTCATCAGTTATATCGGTATGTTAGTTTGGCCGATGTTTGCCATCGGACGTCTGTTTAATGTGCTGGAACGAGGCAATGCTAGTTATGATCGGGTTGCCGAATTGTTGGCGGCAAAGACCCATATCATTGAAGCCAAAGATGCAGTCGATGCCCCAGCCCAAGGAACGGTGAACGTTCAAATCAATGAGTTTCACTATCAAGGAGATGATTTTGCCCTGCAAGACATCCACTTTACTTTGCCAGCGGGTCAGACACTAGGTGTCGTCGGGAAAACCGGTGCTGGAAAAACCTCTTTGATGAAGCTCTTGTTGCGAGAGTATGATTCATTTGACGGGGCGATCACCTTCGGGGGCATCGATAGCAAGCAATACTCCTTGAATGCTCTTTTGGGTTCGATTGGCTATGTTCCGCAAGATCATTTCTTGTTTTCCATGACGATTCGAGACAATATCCGCTTTGCGCAACCACGAGCTTCTCAAGCAGAAGTGGAAGCGGCTGCTGGATTAGCAGTGATCCATGAGGATATTAGTCAGTTTCCTGATGGATACGAAACGATGGTGGGGGAACGTGGTGTTTCTCTTTCCGGCGGACAAAAACAGCGGTTATCCATTGCGCGTGCCTTGATCACTGATCCAGAATTATTGATTTTAGATGACGCCCTTTCAGCAGTAGATGCCAAAACGGAAGAAGCTATTTTACAACAGTTACGGACCTTCCGTCAGAATAAAACGACAATCATTGCTGCTCACCGCCTAAGCAGTGTCAAGCACGCAGAAGAAATTCTGGTGATCGACAATGGGAAAATCAGTGAACGCGGGACCCATGAACAATTATTGGCTGCAAATGGCTGGTATAAAAAAATGTGGGACAAACAGCAATTAGAAGCCAAAATCGAAGGGAGTGAAGCCTAATGCAAGAATCAGAATGGAGCAAATCGATTCCCTTTAAAGAGCAAAAAAACATCATCAAACGAATGTTTCTTTTTGCCAAGCCATTTCGAAAAACCTTCTATGCAGCGATCTTTTTTGCTTTTGTGCTATCGATCGTCAATATCTTGTTGCCTTTGATCATTCAAACCTTTATGGATAATTATTTGACCAATCAAACGGCGACCCAGCAAGTCATTTATTTCTTTGCTGCGCTGTATTTCTTTGGGGTGTTGGTAAAAGCTGTGATTTGGTTTTTCCAATGGTTCCTTTATTCGATGGGTTCTTTAAAAACCTATCAATATATTCGAGCAAAATTATTTGAAAAATTGCATAGTCTTGGGATGCGCTATTTCGATCAGACGCCAGCGGGTTCAATCGTTTCACGGGTCAGCAACGACACAGAAACGTTGTATGAATTTTGGTATGTCTTCTTGATGGTATTGACAGGAATTTTTGCGGTGGTTTCTTCTTTTGCCGCCATGTTCCGCATCAACGTCAAAATCGCCTTATTAAACTTGATTTTTCTGCCAATCCTAATGGTAGTCATCTGGTATTATCAAAAATTCAGCTCTCGTATCTATCGTCAAATGCGGGAAAAACTGAGTCAGCTGAATACGAAATTGAATGAATCGATTTCTGGTATGCAGATCATTCAACAATTCCGCCAAGAGGCGCGGCTGAATGAAGAATTCGAAGCGACCAACGATGATTATTTGAAAACTAGATACGCCATGATCCGCACTAATGCGCTGCTATTATCACCAATCATTAGTTTGTTGTATGCCTTAGCGATCGCCTTGTCATTGACGGTCTTTGGGTTTGATGCTTTAGAATCGCCCATTGAAGTCGGGTTGATTTTCGCCTTTACGACCTATATTCAAGGGTTTTTTAATCCCATGACACAGATGATGGATTTTCTCAGCGTTTTTACTGATGGGATGGTCGCCGGCAGCCGTATTTTGAAGATTATGGATAATGAAGAATATACGCCGCAGCAAAACCCCAATGCCAGTCAAACCATCACCAAAGGAAAAATCGAATTTCGCGATGTCAGTTTTTCCTATGATGGAAAAAACAACGTATTGAATCATATTTCTTTCATCGCCTATCCAGGTGAGACCGTGGCTTTAGTCGGTCACACAGGAAGTGGCAAGAGCTCGATCATCAATGTGCTGATGCGTTTTTATGAATTCGGGGAAGGACAAATTTTGATCGATGATCAAGATATCCGCGACTTTACGATGGAAGAGCTTCGGAAAAAAGTTGGACTCGTATTACAAGATGCCTTCATGTTTTATGGGGACATCGCTGATAATATCCGCTTATTAAATCAGGACATTGATGAGGAACAGATTGAAAAAGCAGCAAAATTTGTTCAAGCAGATGCTTTCATTCAAAAACTACCTGGTAAATACCACGCCAAAGTGATTGAACGGGGTGCCAGTTATTCAAGCGGTCAGCGACAATTGATCTCCTTTGCTCGCACGATGGTGACCGATCCGAAAGTTCTGGTCTTGGATGAGGCGACTGCCAATATTGATACTGAAACAGAAGGACTGATCCAAGAAGGGTTGGCCAATATGCGTCAAGGGCGAACCACGATCGCGATCGCCCATCGATTGTCTACCATTCGCGATGCTGAGTTGATTTTGGTGCTTGATAAAGGCTCGATCGTGGAACGAGGCACCCATGATGAACTTTTGGCTCAAAAAGGGTTGTATGCCGATATGTATCGTTTGCAGGCAAGTGAAGTTTAATAGTTTTATTAGTAACGCTAACCTTAAAGACTTTTGTTTTTAAGGTTTTTTTGTATGAAAAAAGAAGGAAGGGATGAATATAAAAATAACGAACAACGATTGACAGCGCTTTCTACCTTTGCTATGATAAAGATAATAAAACTGGTTCTAATGGATAGTGATTGTTGATTTTTAACAAGCTAAACCTGATGAAGCTGCGGTATTTGCGCTGCTTTCATGAGGTTTTTTCTGTGTTGACTGTTGGCTCAGCAATAAAGACAAGCAATGAACCATATCCGCAATGATAAAGTAAGTGGGGGTAGGACATGAAAATCAGTAAAGTGTTAAACAATAATGTTGTGATCACTACCGATCAAAGTCAAAACGAGATTATTGTTATGGGGCGGGGGATTGCCTTTAAGAAAAAAGTGGGGGATGACATTTCTTCAGAAGCGATCGATAAAGTGTATCGCTTAGAAAATCAGACGATCTTATCTCAATTTCAAGAGCTGCTTGCTGACTTACCACTGGAATACCTTGAATTATCCAATGAGATCATTGAGTATGCTCGGCGAGAATTGTCATCCCCCATCAATGATTCCATCTACATCTCGCTGACAGATCATATGCACTGTGCCATTGAACGATCGAAAAAAGGAATGACGGTCAAAAATGTCTTATTGTGGGATATCAAGCGTTTTTTCCCCGATGAGTACCAAATAGGCTGTAAAACCGTAGAGAAAATCAAAGAACATTACGGGATTCAGCTGCCAGATGACGAAGCTGGCTTTATTGCTCTGCATCTCGTCAATGCACAAACCGAGAATGGTGACCAAGGCAATATTGCTGAGCTAACCCAAACGATGCAAGACATCATTAACATTGTTAAATATTTTTTTAAAACAACCTTTGATGAAGAATCCGTTTATTTTTATCGCTTCACCACGCATCTGAAGTTTTTTGTCTCAAGAATGCAAAACCATACCCCTCATGCGGATGAAACTGATGAAGATCTTTTGGCTATGGTCAAAGTGAAATACCGAAATGCGTATCAATGCGTACAAAAAATCGCTGAACTATTAGAAAATCAGTATCAGTATCAAATGTCCAGTGACGAAAGTTTGTATTTAACGATTCATATTGCCAGACTTGTGCAAAAAAATCGTTGATTGAAAAAATAAGAAAGGAGAAGGATTTCTTGATTCATGAGAAGATGTCGAAAAAGAAGAATTTCTTCGCAATGATTCTTACTAAACATCAGCTTCAAGACATCTGACCATGCAGCAAAAAATCAAAAAAAGAAAACATTTTGGATAGTGACATTCAGTTGGCTAAACCTTCAATACAAAAAAATTGGAGGAATCAAAAATGGGAAAATATCGTGAATTAGCAGAAAAAATCGTCGCAAATGTCGGTGGGAAAGAGAACATCAATAGCTTGACACATTGTATCACACGCTTGCGTTTTAAATTAAAGGATGAAGGCGTCGCAAATGATGAAGTCTTAAAGAACATGGATGGTGTCGTGACGGTCATGAAGAGTGGCGGTCAATACCAGGTGGTTATCGGAAACCATGTGCCAGATGTCTATGCAGAAGTGATCGATGTTGCAGGAATCAGTGGTGATGCTGAAGAAGAAAGTTCTGGTGGGAATATATTCAATCGTCTGATTGACATCCTCAGTGGATGTTTTCAGCCTTTCTTAGGTGCGTTGGCAGCTGCTGGTATGATCAAAGGATTCAATGCATTATTAGTCTTTTTAGGCACACAAGGTTGGTTCAATTATACAGCAGAATCAGGAACATATGTGATGTTGAATGCGATCGGTGACGCAATATTTATGTTCATGCCTGTGATTTTAGGTTATACTTCTGCAAAAAAATTCCGTTTGAATCCAATGGTCGGTATCGTTATTGGAGCTGCATTATGCTACCCAACGATTCAAGGCACTGCACTACAAACAGCGTTTACTGCAGTTTCCGGAGAAGGGGCAGCAGCACCCTATAGCTTACTTGGACAATCAGCCTACCAAACTTTCTTAGGTATTCCATGGGTAGGCGCAACCTATACAAGTAGTGTCGTACCAGTTATTTTCATTATTGCATTTGCTGCACAGATTCAGAAGCTTGCAAAAAAACTGATTCCAAGCGTAGTACAAACTTTCCTGGTGCCATTTTTTGTTTTGCTGATTGCTTTACCTGTTGGGTTCTTGATTATTGGTCCAATAATCAGCATGTTGACAGATTTATTGAGTGCTGGATTCCAAGCACTAATGGATTTCTCGCCAGCAATCTATGGTCTCATTCTAGGATTCTTCTGGCAAGTCTTGGTTATTTTCGGCTTACATTGGTCAGTTGTTCCACTAGCGATTATGCAAGTTACTCAACAAGGATTCAGTCAAGTGTTGACAGGTTCATTTGGAGCTAGTTTTGCTCAAACAGCTGTTGTCGTTGCAATGTATTTCAAATTAAGAGACAAAAAGATGAAAGCATTGTGCCCTCCAGCAATCATTTCTGGTATTTTTGGTGTAACTGAACCAGCAATTTATGGAATCACTCTTCCTAAAAAAACACCTTTCATTTATTCCATGATCGGTGGGGCTGTTGGGGGTCTGTTCTTGATGGTCAATGGTGTAACAGGATACACAATGGGCGGACTTGGTATTTTTGGAATTTTTAATTTCATCACACCGGATGGAGATGCGAGTGGCATGTGGACTTCTCTGATTGCAATCGCCATTTCGGCAGCGATTGGCTTTGGTTTGACGATGGCTTTCTGGAAAGATGATGCAGTGGAAGAAGAAATTGCAGAAGGACAACCAGCGATGACTGTTCGGAAAGAAGTGATCACTTCTCCAGTGGAAGGAACCATCGCACCATTAAGCAGCGCAAAAGATGAAGCCTTTGCTCAAGGAGTGCTAGGGAAAGGCATCTTGATCCACCCTTCAAAAGGTGAAGTTGTGGCTCCTTTTGATGGCACAGTAATGACCTTGTTCCCAACGAAACATGCCATTGGCTTGATTTCTGATAACGGTTTAGAGCTATTGATTCATATTGGTTTGGATACGGTTCAGTTAAATGGCGAATTCTTTGAAGCGCATGTGAAGCAAGGAGATAAAGTCACTCGTGGGCAAAAACTGATCAGCTTTGATAAAGATGCGTTGATCAAAGCTGGATTCAATATTGAGACGCCAGTATTAGTTACCAACTCCGCCGATTATTTGGATATCATCGAGTCTGACAAACGAGAAGTTGGCTGTTCCGATGATTTGATCACGGCTTTAGTTTAGCCAAAACTTTATTAACAAGAGCTAAGTAAGTATAAAAGCGATCGCCCATGTGAAGCGATCGCTTTTTGGCAGCTGTTTAATTGGGAAACAGTGAGTCTTTATAATGGAGATTTTTATCGTAGGTTGGTTCAGCAATAATCGTTGATGATGTAGGGCGCTTGTCGTAAGCCATCCCAATATCGATCAAATGCTGCAGATTTTTCTCATAATGCTCCGAAAAAACGACTGCATACAACAAATCCAGCAAGTAGCAAACCGATGTATTGATCGTAAAGTTGGCGATCTTTGAGTAGAGCCTTTCTCTTGTCGTGATATTCAAAACACAATTACTTAATTTTGCCAAGGAGTTCTCCCCGATACTCGTCATGCCAATGATGGAAACCTGCCGTTCGGCAAGGATCTTCCCAATTTCTTTGACCATTTTATTTTCGCCAGTATAAGAGATCAAAATCGCAGTCGTATCGGAGGTACAGTTGGAAGCCTCATAGGCACTTTCGCCGAAGGTATCGCAGACGTGGATGTTTTTTCCTAAACGTCGCATTTTCAAAACAAAGTCTTGAGAAATCAAGGTATTGGCATTACTGGCGAAGATCTTGATATGGTTGGCATTGAGCAACGATTGTTTCGCTTTTTGTAATTCATCATGATGGATCAAGGAAAGTGTATCTTCAATCGTTGTTTGTTCAAGCTTTGCCAACTTTTTGGCGATGGTCATAATGCCGTCGTGGGAGGAAAAAGGAAAGTTCGCATCCACATCGGTAAAATGGCTGCTCATATAAGTTTGCTCTTCCACAAAGGCCGTTTTTAAATCGAGCCAACCATTGAAGCCTAATTTTTTTGCGATCCGAATAAAAGTAGAAGGATGAACGTAGGTTTTTTCTGACAATTCCTTGATGGTTTGATCCGCCATCGCAGTCGGGTTGGCTAATAAATAATCGATCAACGATCGTTCCGCGGGTGCTAGTTTGATTTGGCGCATTTTTTCTTGTAGCAACATGGTATGTATGCTCCTTTTTACATTTTTTATGATTATTTGTAAATGTTTTTTACAGAAATTCTTCTTTATTAAGTAATTAGCGAATCGTTTACATCCTAATTATTTCTTATTTTATGCTCTTTGTAAATCTTTTTTACAAAACACCTGCTAGAAGAAGCGAGATTTGCAAACGCTTTTTCTAAATAAGCTATTTACATTGAATCAAATGTTTTTATGAATGATAATAAGAATGTAAATAAAATAGCAAAGGAGCAATACAATGACAAAAGGAATTAAAATTGCAACCATTGGTGGCGGCAGCAGCTATACCCCGGAGTTAATGGAAGGCTTTATCAAACGCTATGAAGAATTGCCGATTCGTGAAATTTGGCTAGTAGATATCGAAGCAGGAAAAGAGAAATTAGAAATCGTAGGTGCGATGGCACAACGAATGTGGGACGCCACGCCTTATGATGTAAAAATCCACATGACATTGGATCGAGAAGAAGCGTTAAAGGATGCCGATTTCGTTACGACTCAATTCCGAGTAGGGTTGCTGAATGCCCGCATCAAAGATGAACGAATTCCTGCCTATTACGGCATGATTGGTCAAGAAACCAATGGCCCTGGGGGAATGTTCAAAGCGTTCCGTACGGTACCGATCATTCTTGAAATTGTTGAAGACATGAAACGTTTATGTCCGGATGCTTGGTTGATCAATTTTGCGAATCCAAGCGGCATGGTAACTGAAGCAATCGTGCGTTACGGAAAATGGGACAAAGTCATCGGGTTGTGTAATGTGCCAGTCATGGCAACCATGATTGAGCCAGCCTTAATTGGCAAAGAACCGGATGAATTGATTTACAAATTTGCAGGATTGAACCACTTCCACTGGCACAAAGTTGCTGATTCACACGGCAACGATGTAACGATGGACATTATTGATAAAATGTATGAAGAAGACAATGGCTTACCGAAGAATATCTTTGATGTACCATTTTACAAAGAACAGCTGGAACAAATGAAGATGATCCCTTGTGGGTATCACCGTTATTACTATCGTCAAGAAGAAATGTTGAATCATGCGATTGAAGAGTACAAAACTGTCGGTACACGCGCACAGCAAGTAAAACAAACTGAAGCCGAATTGTTTGAGTTGTACAAAGATCCTGAATTGGATCATAAACCTGAACAGCTGCAAAAACGTGGTGGTGCGTATTACTCAGATGCAGCGTGTGAAACGATTGCTTCCATTTATGCCAATAAAAATACCCAAATCGTTGTTTCAACCAAAAATGAAGGCGCCGTTCCTGATCTACCTGCCGATTGCGTAGTCGAAGTGACCGCTTACGTTGGTGGACAAGGCGCGAGAAATGTTGCCTTTGGTGAGTTACCGACAGCTGAAAAAGGTTGGTTACAGGTAATGAAAGCAATGGAATTATTGACGATCGAAGCCGCTGTGACTGGGGATTACAATATCGCATTACAAGCATTCACCATCAACCCACTGGTTCCATCAGGAGATACGGCAAAACGTGTCATGGACGAACTGTTTATTGCCCACAAAGATCACTTGCCGAAATTTAAGGAAACAATCGCACGTCTTGAAAAAGAAGGCGTCGAAGTACAAGATGAAGTAGCCCGCGAACTTGATCGCGAACTAGTTAAATAAAGAGAAAGTAGGAAAGAAACATGGCATTTAGAAAAGACTTTTTATGGGGCGGCGCAACAGCTGCCAATCAATGTGAAGGAGGCTACCAAGAAGGCGGACGCGGCTTAGCAAACGTAGACGTGGTACCGATCGGCAAAGATCGTTTTCCAGTGATTACTGGTCAAATGAAAATGTTTGATTTTGATGACGAACATTTCTACCCAGCAAAAGAAGCGATCGATATGTATCATCGCTACAAAGAAGACATCGCATTATTTGGCGAAATGGGCTTTAAAACCTACCGCTTGTCGATCGCTTGGAGTCGGATTTTCCCTAAAGGGGATGAAACAGAACCAAATGAAGACGGCTTGAAATTCTATGAAGATCTTTTCAAAGAATGCCACAAATACGGGATCGAACCGTTAGTAACGATCACTCACTTTGATTGTCCGATGCATTTAGTTGAAAAATACGGCGCATGGCGTTCTCGTGAATTAGTCGGATTCTATGAAAACTTGTGTAACGTGATTTTCAACCGCTACAAAGGATTAGTAAAATACTGGTTGACCTTTAACGAGATCAACATGATTCTACATGCGCCATTTATGGGAGCTGGTTTGTACTTTGAAGAAGGCGATAATGTTGAGCAAGTGAAATACCAAGCGGCTCACCATGAGCTGTTGGCCTCTGCGATCGCAACGAAAATCGCTCATGAAGTCGATCCTGAGAACAAAGTAGGTTGTATGTTAGCTGCTGGCGCATACTATCCATATACAAGCAAACCAGAAGATGTCTGGGAATCTCGCAAAGCAGATCGCGAAAACTATTTCTTTATTGATGTTCAATCACGTGGGGAATATCCACAATATGCGCTGAAAGAAATGGAACGCAATGGGATCGAAATCAAAATGGAAGAAGGCGACCTTGAGCTGTTGAAAGCTCATACCGTTGACTTTATTTCTTTCTCTTACTATTCTTCCCGCGTATCAACAACGGACGCTGAATTGTTAGAACAAACGGCTGGCAATATTTTTGCCTCTGTGAAAAACCCATACTTGGAAGCAAGTGAGTGGGGGTGGCAAATTGATCCACTTGGTTTGCGGATCACGATGAATGACATTTATGATCGCTACCAAAAACCATTGTTCATCGTTGAAAACGGCTTAGGAGCTGTCGATACACCGGATGCAGATGGTTATGTGGAAGATGACTATCGAATCCAATATTTGGCAGAGCATATTCAAGCAATGAAAGATGCGGTTGAACAAGATGGTGTCGATTTATTGGGCTACACCACATGGGGTTGTATCGATTTAGTTTCAGCTGGAACCGGTGAAATGAAAAAACGCTATGGTTTCATTTATGTGGACCGTGACAATGAAGGAAACGGCACCTTGAAACGAACAAAGAAAAAATCATTTGATTGGTACAAACAAGTGATTGCTTCAAACGGTGAAGATTTATCGAATAACTAATCAAAAGAAGCTGCCGTTGATCTCTTAGAGAATCTAAAGAGATCAACGGCAGTTTTTTAAAGTCTTTTTAAAAACTTTTGTAACGAACGGCTTCTTTAAGAAGAAATGGAGGCTCAAATATTTTTGATAACCGACAATGAGAGTGTTGTAAAATGTTTGCGTTGCAGCAATTACAAAAAGGCGACCTTAAGGATGACGTATTTTACCCTTAAGGTCGCCTTTATCAATTTTTTAAAGAACTTTTTCAATTTCAGGAATCATTTTTTGAGGATTGGTTTGTGGAGCAAAACGCTCAACGACTCTGCCTTGGCGATCCACCAAAAATTTCGTGAAATTCCATTTAATGGCTTTGCCTAGCGTGCCCGGTGCTTCTTCTTCCAAATAGCGAAACAAGGGATCCGCGTCTTTGCCATTGATCACCGTTAACTTGTGCATCGGAAAATCAACACCATAGGTGGTTCGGCAAGCGGCTGCGGCTTCTTCGGCTGAACCGACTTCTTGTTTGAACTGGTCAGAAGGAAATCCTAAAACGACCAACCCTTGGTCTTTATAGGTTTCATAAAGACCTTGTAATTCTTTGAACTGCGGGCTCAAACCGCACTTCGTAGCTGTATTGACGATCACTAGCGGTTGACCTTCGTATTTTGCTAGCGAATACGTTTCGCCGTTTTCTAATGTTGCTTGGTAGTCATAGATTGACATAGCAAACGCTCCTTTTAATGTAAATCATAGTCGATAGCTTCTGAGACAAGTATAGAGCAAAGTCTTCAAAAAAACCAAGCAAACTTCTTGGCGTATCTTATTTTTTATGGAAAACAAAAAGTCCAGCAGTCACCGAGACCGCTGGACTTTAATTATGCTTCTGGTAAGACTTCTGGTTCGGCTTCTTGGGGATGAACGACAGCTTTGGTTTTCCAGACACCAGAATGCCAGCGATAGATCATTAAGATACTGCGGAGTGCTTCGTCAATGGCATAAGCGATCCAAACGCCGATCAAACCGAATTTAAAGACGATCGCCAATGAGTAAGAAAACGGTAAGCTGATGACCCATAGAACAACTAGACTGCAGATCAATGGGAACTTCACGTCGCCACTTGCATTCAAGGAACCCACAAGGATCATATTGACTGCACGCGCTGTTTCTAAGACGATCTCTACCAAAAAGACACCTTTAGCAATCTCGATCACTTCCGCGTTGGAGGTAAAGATTCCCATGATTGGCTCAATAAACAAGTAAGTCAATAGACAGATCGTCACTGAGGCAATGATCCCGATCACCATCGTGCGCATGCCTCGCTGATGCGCGCGATCGAATTCTCCAGCACCGACATTGCGGCCAATCATGATTTGATTCCCTTGACTTAATGCGGAGGCAATCAAATAAACAAATTGGGTGATAGCTGTTACGTAAGATTTCGCAATCAAGACACTTGCACCAAGTTGAGCCACGATCATCGTCACCACGACTTGCGCACCTTGATAGGAAAGAGACTCGCCAGAAGAAGGCAATCCGTAAGTCAAAATGTTTTTCATCACACCCCAAGAGACGTTCGAAAAACGGGCAGACAAAACAGAAAAATTCACGTGCTTCTTCAGTAATATTGCGGCAATTACTAAACCGATCGAATTACCAAAGACGCTAGAAAATGCCAATCCAGTGACACCGAAATTCGGCAATCCGAAGGGGCTGTATAAGACAAAATAATTCCCAATCACGGCTAGAATACTAGCAAACATTGGTACCAATAACGCAGGTTTTGTGAAACTGTGGCTACGCATGACAGCAATTATGACCGCCGTGATCGAGGAAAGGAACAGACTTCCGCCATATACTTGTAAGTACCCATGCCCGAGGGCAACTAATTCAGCATCCAGTCCCATGAAACGCAAGAGATAGGTTGAGCCAAAAAGGAACATTAAGCTGATTAAAATTCCAATGAATAATGAGCCAAAAAGAGCGGTATTGATGACTTTCGGGATCTGGTTCCGTTTTTTTGCACCAATTAATTGGGCAATAATGATCTGAGTACCCACGGTGATGAAACCGTAAATAAAGACCGTTAAATTTAACAGTTGATTGGCGGCACTGACAGCCGCTACTGCTGGCTCGGAGTAATGAGAAATCATCCAAACGTTGATATTCCCAATAACGACCCGCAAAAATAGCTCAACAAAAATCGGCCAGCTGAGGAAAAGTAGTTCGCGATCTGATTTTCCTAAAAGTTTTTTCTTATTCAATTGTAAGGACTCCTTATTTTCTATATAATAGACGTATCGTGAAAATTTTACAAAAATTGAAAAGAAAGTCAATGTAATTTTCAAAAGTAAAAGCAGGAATATCTTATTATTTTTTGTAAGCAGATGAGTTGAAAGAATTTGCTTTTGAAAGTAAAGTATGGGTAGTCCAAATTGGAGGGAAATATATGTATGATGTAATTATCATCGGCGCAGGCCCTGCGGGGATGACAGCAGCGCTTTATGCGTCAAGATCGAATTTATCAGTACTAATGATTGAACGAGGTGCACCTGGCGGTCAAATGAATAATACGGCTGAAGTTGAAAACTACCCAGGATACGAGTCAATCTTAGGCCCTGAACTAGCATTCAAGATGTATGAAGGTGCCATAAAATTTGGTGTTGAAAATGCTTATGGAATCGTTCAAAACATCACTGACCAAGGTGAGTTTAAAGAAGTTGTGACCGAAGACAAAACTTATCAAGGAAAAACAGTCATTATTGCCACAGGGTGTGTACATAGAAAGTTAGGCGTCAAAGGCGAAGAAGAATTTGCTGGACGCGGTGTTTCATACTGTGCGGTTTGTGACGGTGCCTTTTTCCGTAACAAACGCTTGATTGTTGTTGGCGGAGGCGACTCGGCAGTCGAAGAAGCTATCTACTTAACACAATTTGCTTCTGAAGTAACGATCGTTCACCGTCGTGACGAATTACGAGCACAAAAAATCATCCAAGACCGCGCATTTGCCAACGAGAAAATCTCTTTTATTTGGGATTCTGTTGTGGAAGAAATCAAAGGCAATGAGATGGTCGTAACTGGCGTGCAAATCAGAAACGTAAAAACGGATGAAGTGACAGAAGAAGCTGCTGGCGGTGTCTTTATCTATGTTGGTTTAGATCCGTTGACAGAGCCATTCAAAGCCAGCGGTATCACGAATGATGCTGGCTGGATCTTAACCAATGACCAAATGGAAACTTCAATCCCTGGTGTCTATGCGGTTGGCGATGTTCGTGAAAAAGGCTTACGTCAAATCACGACAGCAGTCGGCGATGGCAGTATTGCTGGTCAACAAGTGTTTGACTTTATCGAAACACAAAAAGATGCTCAATTAACGAAATAACCTAATGGAATCAGCTGTTATTTTTAAAGTGTCAATCACTTTTGATAGCAGCTGTTTTTATTTTTCGTTTGGTTATTCTTTGAGAAATCTGTAAGTAGTGTTATACTAATTTTAGAGCATTTTAACGGAAAAAGGAGAGGTTATTTTATGGCATGGGAACAAACATTTAATCAATGGAAAAACAGTGAACACTTAGATCCACAATTAAAAGAACAATTGACCGCATTAGAAGCAGATCCTGCGATGCTAGAAGACGCTTTTTATATGCCTTTGGAATTTGGGACTGCCGGTATGCGAGGGATTTTAGGGCCAGGGATCAACCGGATGAACATTTATACGATTCGTCAAGCAACCGAAGGATTGGCTCGCTTTATGGATACACAAGATCCTGAAACAAGACGTCGTGGCGTAGCGATCGCCTATGATTCCCGTCATTTTTCACCTGAGTTTGCGATGGAAGCAGCGAAAACATTGGCAAAACATGATATTCCAGCCTTTGTCTTTGAAAGCTTACGTCCGACGCCAGAATTATCTTTTGCTGTGCGTTACTTAAAAACCTTTACTGGAATCATGATCACTGCTTCTCACAATCCAGCCGAATACAATGGCTACAAAGTATATGGGGAAGATGGTGGACAAATGCCACCTGCAGATGCGGATGCATTGACCAAATTCGTTCGGGAAATTGAAAATCCATTGGAGATCCCTGTATTAAGTGAAGAAGAAGCCAAAAACAGCGGCTTGATCTCTATTATTGGCGAAGAGATCGACACTGCCTATCTGAAAGAGATCAAAGAAGTTACCATCAATCAAGAATTGATCGATTCGGTGGGGAAAGATTTGAAACTTGTCTATACACCACTTCACGGAACGGGACGGATGCTTGGTGAGAAAGCATTGAAACAAGCTGGTTTCCAACAATTCATTATTGAACCTTCTCAAGCGGTTGCTGATCCAAATTTCAGTACAGTAAAATCACCAAATCCAGAAGAGCACTCTGCTTTTGAATATGCAATTGCTTTAGGAGAAAAAGAAGGAGCGGACTTATTGATCGCCACGGACCCAGATGCCGATCGCTTGGGGGCTGCAGTAAGAATGCCAGATGGCAACTACCAAGTGTTGACTGGAAACCAATTAGGCGCATTGATGATCCGTTATATTCTAGAAGCTCATAAAACAGCAGGAACCTTGCCTGAAAATGCAGCAGTCTTAAAATCGATCGTTTCTAGTGAATTGCCAACAGCGATCGCCAAATCTTACAATGTGGATATGATCAATGTTTTGACCGGCTTTAAGTTCATCGCCGAAAAAATCCAACAATTTGAAAAAGATCATTCGCAAACCTTCATGTTTGGTTTTGAAGAAAGTTATGGTTACTTAGTGAAACCATTTGTACGGGACAAGGACGCGATCCAAGCGCTCGTTTTATTAGCAGAAGTGGCGGCTTTTTACAAACAATCAGACAAAACCCTTTATGATGGTCTGCAAGATATTTTTGAAGAATATGGTTATTACGCAGAAAAAACCATTTCAGTAACGATGAGCGGTATGGAGGGGGCAACTAAGATTGCTGCCTTGATGAAGACTTTCCGTGAAAAAGCTCCTTCTGTTTTCGCAGGAACTCCTGTCGTTCAAACAGAAGACTTTAAACTGTTGACTCGTGTGGGCTTAGATGGACACCTGCAAAAAATGACGACACCGCCTTCTGATGTTTTGAAATACACATTAGAAGATGAAAGCTGGATTGCTGTGCGTCCTTCTGGAACTGAACCCAAAATCAAGTTTTATATTGGTGTGAAAGGCGAATCGGCAGATGAGGCAGAACAAAAAATTGCTGATCTGCAAGCAGCCATCGAAGAGATCACTGGGGAATAAAACTACCTGATGTCTCCAATACCAAGAAATTGCAACTGACTGAATGATCCGAGTGGTAGAAACGAAGCTTCGATTCCTCAGGACCCCGCTGTTGAGGAATCAAAGCTTCGAGAAGAAATTTTCTGACACTTGGATCTATTCGTGTCTTTTATCTATTTTCTTTCCCTTGCTCATCAAAGGTAGATTGACAAGCCGTCAACCAAGGGCTAAAATGCAAAAGGAAATAAGAGAGGATGTGGCGCGATGACTACGCCGAAATTAGAGGAAATTCAGCAAGTAACACAGATTTTTAAGATGCTTAGTGATCCCACCAGACTAAAAATTTTGTTGTCCCTTCAAGAAGGTGAACGCAACGTCACTTCGATTGCGGAACAAGTACATATGGAACAATCAGCAGTTTCTCATCAGTTGAAACTTTTGAAAGATAATCGGATCGTAAAGTCAGAGAGACAAGGAAAAACGATTCTTTATAGTCTCGATGACAAACATGTTGTGGATATTTTGCAAAAAACATTTGAACATATCCATCACCGTTAAAACTAGGGCGAGAATTTCTCAAAAGTCCTAGTTTTTTCTTATTGTTTTTGGTATGCTAGTGGAAATATTAAAATTAGATGAACGGTTTTTAATAACGTTTTCAGTTAGGGGGCATTATGGGTAAGCGATTAAACATTGGATTATTAGGAATGGGTGTTGTCGGCAGTGGAGTCTGTCAAGTGCTGGCGGAACAAAAAGAAGCCATTCTGGCACGGACAGGAGTCAATGTGCAAATCACGAAAGCACTAGCATCGCCTTATGAGGACAAGTCTGAGTTGGCGGCTAAGTATGGGTTTGCCTTGACAAATGAGGCAAATGAGTTGTTTGAAGATGAGACTATCGACGTAATTGTGGAATTGATCGGGAAGATCGATCCGGCAAAAGCGTTTATTTCAGCTGCTTTAGAAAATAAAAAGCATGTTGTGACGGCAAATAAAGATTTGATTGCCACCCATGGACCTGAACTGCTGGCAATTGCTGAAAAAGCCGGTGTTTCTCTTTATTATGAAGCCAGTGTGGGTGGCGGCATTCCGATTTTGCGCACATTGTGCACCCACTATCTACCTGATACCATCACAGGAATTTTTGGTATCGTCAATGGGACGACCAATTACATGTTGACGAAAATGACGGAAGATGGCCTGACCTATGAAGATGCTTTGTCGCAAGCTCAAGCAAAAGGCTTTGCGGAATCAGATCCTACCAATGATGTCGATGGCATTGATGCTGCTTACAAAATGGTGATTTTGACGAAATTTGCCTTTGGGAAAACGATCAGCATTGATGATGTTGCAACGAAAGGCATCCGCGGATTAGCTGTGGCAGATATTAAGCAGGCGCAAACCTTTGGTTATGAAGTGAAGTTGATCGGCGCAGCTCAAAAGACAGTTGACGGTTCCCTTACTGTGTCAGTCGGACCTGTATTAGTACCGAAAAACCATGCGTTGGCGACGATCCAAAACGAGTTTAATGGTATTTTTATCGAGAGCGAAGGCATTGATCAATCAATGGTTTATGGACCAGGAGCAGGATCGCGACCGACGGCCACCAGCGTGGTTGCGGATTTAACCGTGCTAGCAAAAAATAAAAGCTATGGGATCGTGGAACCATTTCTAACCTTTGAAAAAGAAACAGCATTAGCTACTGTCCGAGAAGTTCCCAGCCGACATTATGTGTCGTTTTCAAGTCAAGAGATCAAAGGGAACGCTCTTCCAGAATGGTTTGCGTTTGAGCAAACGGTGTTCAACGAAGCAGACCAACGAATTGTTGGAATCACCAATTCAATGAGCGAAAATGAGCTAGCAGAAAAACTCGCAACTTATACCGATGCACAAAGCATTCAAATAATGAAAGTGATGGAGGAATAGACATGTATCAAGGATTATTGCATCAATACAAAGAATATCTCCCAGTTAATGAAAATACCCCAGCATTGTCACTGGCAGAAGGTAACACGCCGTTGATTCCCTTACCAAGCCTTTCCAAGGAATTAGGGATCCAATTGTATGGAAAATACGAAGGGCTGAATCCAACAGGCTCATTTAAAGACCGCGGGATGGTCATGGCGGTGGCAAAAGCGGTGGAAGAAGGCGCCAAAGCAATCGTCTGTGCCTCGACAGGAAATACTAGTGCGGCAGCAGCAGCTTATGCCACCAGAGCGGGGATCAAAGCCTACGTTGTAATTCCAGATGGCAAGATCGCTATGGGAAAATTGGCGCAAGCAATCGTTTATGGAGCCGATATCATTTCGATTCCAGGAAACTTTGATGAAGCGTTAAAAGCGGTCCGGGATATTGCAGAAACGGAAGCCGTGGCGCTAGTAAACTCAGTCAATCCTTATCGTTTAGAAGGACAAAAAACAGCGGCCTTTGAAGTATGCGAACAATTAGGACAAGCGCCAGATGTTCTTGCGATTCCTGTCGGTAATGCAGGAAATATCTCGGCATATTGGAAAGGGTTCAAAGAATGGCATGAGAAAAAAGGCACCGCGTTGCCAAGAATGCATGGCTTTGAAGCTGAAGGTGCTGCTGCCATCGTCCGTGGTGAAGTCATCGAACAGCCGGAAACCATCGCTACAGCGATTCGGATCGGCAATCCAGCCAGCTGGCAGTTGGCAGAAGCCGCTCGTGATGAATCAAAAGGACATATTGATGCAGTAACCGATGAGGAAATTTTGAATGCTTACCGTAAAATCGCTGCGCAAGATGGTGTGTTTATTGAACCAGGCTCAGCTGCCTCGCTGGCTGGTGTCATCCAGCACGTGAAAGCAGGGAAAATCAAACCAGGTGAGACTGTCGTTGCCGTCTTTACTGGAAATGGTCTGAAGGATCCTGATACAGCTATCAAAGCGACAGAAGTAACCATCAATAAGATGAGTGATTTAGAAGAAATGCGTCAGCATCTTCGTGAAGGAGTTGCCAATCTATGAAGATCCGCGTTCCTGCAACCAGTGCGAACTTAGGTCCTGGTTTTGATTCCTGCGGGATTGCCCTGTCAAAGTATTTGTTCATTGAAGTTTTAAAAGAAAACGATACGTGGGAAATCATCCATGAGCTAGGTTCAGAGATCCCAACGGATGAAACCAACTTGCTTTTGCGTGTGGCTTTGAAATTAGCACCAGACATGAAACCATTGAAGATTCGTATGAGCTCAGATATTCCATTGGCACGAGGCTTAGGCAGCAGTTCTTCTGTTATTGTTGCTGGGATTGAACTAGCCAACCGCATGGCGCATATGAATCTGAGTGCAGCACAAAAACTTGAGATCGCAACCGCCATTGAAGGGCATCCTGACAACGTCGGACCAGCGATCTATGGAGATTTTGCGATTGCTGCCTATGATCATCAGCACAAGCATACGTATTTAGTCAAACATCATTTTCCTGAATGTGAGATCATCGCGTATATTCCTCACGATGAGTTGTTGACGGAAGCAAGTCGCCAAGTCTTGCCCCAGACACTTTCTCACGAGCAAGCAGTCGAAGCCAGTGCGATCGCCAATGTTATGATCGCAGCAGTCATCAATGGCAATCTGCCTCTTGCAGGGAAATTGATGCAGCAAGATCGTTTTCATGAAGCCTATCGTGAGAAACTTGTTCCACACTTGTCGACCATTCGCCAGATTTGTGAAGAAGAAGGCGGTTATGGCTGTTTCTTGAGTGGCGCAGGTCCCACTGTCTTAGCAATCGTCCCAGAAGACAAGGCAGAACGTATCTCAAAACTTTTGCATGCGCTGGAAAGTAATGCGTATATCGAACAATTGCAAATCGATCGTGAAGGGCTACAAGTTTTCTAAAGAGCTTTAAAATGAAAAATATACCAAAAACGATGAGCAGACTGAGTCCGCTCATCGTTTTTTATTGCTTAATAGTGGTTAATCTTTCGTCTCTGAGGTGTAATAGCTATGATCTTCTAAGTTTAATGCATTTAAAATCATCGAGGCGGTTTCTTCGATGGAAAGAGAAGCGACATTGATCACGACACAACCTAATTTCTCATAAAGATCATTGGCAAACGTCAGCTCCGCTTTGATTTTTTCGATATCGGAATACGCAGAATCGGGGTTCAAGCCGTAGGAGCGCATCCGTTCTTTGCGGATACTGTTTAATACATTCGGATCGTTTGTTAACCCAACGATTTTTTTCGGATCGATTTCCCAGAGCTGTTTCGGGATGTGGGCTTGCGGAACCAAAGGCAAATTAGCGACTTTTAAGTTTTTGTTCGCTAAAAATAGACTCAAAGGCGTTTTTGAGGTCCGAGAAACACCCAATAAAACGACATCCGCCTCTAAAAAGCCACGGGGGTCTTTCCCGTCATCATACATCACAGCAAACTCCATGGCTTTGATGCGTTTGAAATAATTTTCATTCAAGTGATGCAAAGCGCCGGGTTCTCGTGACGGTGCCACCCCAGTGCGGCGTTCAACTTCACTCACAGGCGGTGTCAGTACATCAAAATGATAGAGATCCGCTTCTTCACAAAAATGATTCGTCAAGTCCACTAGCTCTTCTTTGATCAAGGTATGAAGAATAATGGCATTGTGTTTTTTTGCATCTGATAATGCTTTGATCAAGTGCTCTTTCGTATGGATAAACGTGCGTCTGAAAAGGTTGAATTCGACGCTGGGGTATTGGGCCATTGTCGCTTGTGCAAGCTTCGATGCCGTTTCGCCGGCAGAGTCAGACAATACGAACATCGTCACTGCGGCACTGGTTTGCAATTTTTCTTGCAAGTCTGGTTGTTCAGGTTCAGTTGGCTTCATAAGAAAAATCCTCTCTTGCTTTTTTATTGATTTCATTATACCATACTTAAGATCGATAGAATCGGAATGATTTTGATTTATCAGGAGGGCCTACGATGAAAAATCAAACACTTATTGAGCATGCCATGACAACATTGAAAGAAAATGGCTTTAAATACACCAAAAAAAGAGAAGCGATCATCACCTATTTAGTCAAACGCAATCGCTATTTACCAGCAAAAGAAATTCATGAATACATGTCGGAAAAGTATCCTGGTTTGAGTTATGATACGATCTACCGGAATTTGCACGATTTTTCTGAGATCGGTATTTTAGAAGAAACAGAGCTGAACGGTGAGATGAAGTTTCGCTATAACTGCTGTGCAGAATTAGAGGACCATCACCACCATCATTTCATTTGTACAGTCTGCGGCAAAACAAAAGAACTGCATATTTGTCCAATGGACTTCTTTCAAGAACAGCTTCCTGGTTGTTTGATCGAGGGTCATCGCTTCGAGATTCTGGGGCGTTGTGAAGAATGTCAATGAAAACCCAAACAAACTTGACAGTATCGAAGACTTTTTTACCAGAATGCCTTGACACTTTTTCAGGGGTTAGCTATAATTTTTAAAGGACAGTCGTGTTTTTTGGGATTTTATTTCAATAACAACTACGGTTACTTTTTAAGCTCGGAGGGAGGGAATTTACATGTCAAAAACAGTCGTTCGCAAAAACGAATCACTTGACGATGCTCTTCGTCGCTTCAAACGTTCCGTGTCAAAAGCGGGTACTTTACAGGAATCTCGTAAACGTGAATTTTACGAAAAACCTAGCGTAAAGCGTAAGAAAAAATCTGAAGCAGCTAGAAAACGCAAAAAATTCTAATTTTCTACTGTTTTGAGAATTGGAGCTGGTAGTGTGACACTACTAAGTACACTGAATGATGACATGAAGACAGCGATGAAAGCCAAAGACAAGGAAACCTTGCAGGTGATCCGCATGTTGAAAGCATCAATTCAAAATGAGCAGATCAAAAAAGGTACTGACTTGAATGAAGAAGAAGAGTTGACTGTTTTATCTCGTGAGATGAAGCAACGTCGGGACTCTTTAAATGAGTTTGAGAAAGCTGACCGAAAAGATTTAGCCGAGAAAGTCAAAGTTGAAATTGCAGTTGTTGAAAAATATTTACCAGCGCAACTTGATGAAGCGGAAATCCGCCAAATCGTTGCTGGAGCGATTGAAAAGACTGGTGCTTCTTCTTCCAAAGAATTTGGAAAAGTGATGGGTGCTGTAATGCCGCAAGTCAAAGGCAAAGCAGACGGCAATCAAGTCAATGCAATCGTTAAAGAATTATTGGATCAAATGTAAGCTCACGCCGCAAGTATGGATGACATGCTTGCGGCTTTTTTCTGATTTCGAAAACTTAAAAAAAGCATAAGGACAAAAGGAAACTACCTTTGGGCTTTATAAGTAATTTTTCTTTTTTCCATCTTATGTTATTATTAATAAGAACGCCAAAAAAGGAGCTGTAACATATTTGACAGACAAAACTATGACGATCGAGATAACACTTAGTGAAAACGATGATGTTCGTTTGCTATTAGGTGCTCACGATAAAAACATTAAAATTATTGAAGACTCGACAGGGACGGTCATTCACACTCGTGGTGAGCTAATCCAAATCGTCGGCGAAGCGGATGCAGCAGAAAAAGCACAATCTGTGATTCGAGCGTTGCAAGAGTTGATCAAACGAGGTATCAATATCAGTACCCCTGATGTGATCACAGCGTTGAATATGGTAAACAAAGGCAGTCTTGATTATTTCAAAGATATGTATGAGGAAGAAATCATCAAGGACCGTAATGGTAAACCGATTCGGGCGAAAAATGCCGGTCAAAAGAAATATATCGAAGCTGTTCGCAAACATGATGTGGTTTTTGGTGTCGGACCAGCTGGAACAGGAAAAACCTTTTTAGCCGTTGTCATGGCGATCGCTGCTTTAAAGAAAGGCCAAGTGCAAAAGATCATTTTGACACGGCCCGCTGTGGAAGCAGGAGAAAACCTTGGTTTCCTACCGGGAGACTTGAAAGAAAAAGTCGATCCTTACTTACGACCCGTTTATGATGCGTTGTATCAAATTTTCGGGATGGATCATACGAATCGTTTAATGGAACGTGGCGTCATAGAGATCGCTCCATTAGCATATATGCGAGGGCGCACGTTAGAAGATGCCTTTGTAATTTTAGATGAAGCCCAAAACACGACGATCGCTCAAATGAAAATGTTTCTGACACGTTTAGGATTCAACTCCAAAATGATCGTCAATGGCGATACGAGTCAGATCGACTTGCCAAAGGGAACTTTAAGCGGTTTGATCCATGCGGAGCGAACGTTGCAAGAGATCCCCAAAATTGCTTTTGCTAATTTTGAAGCAGGAGATGTGGTACGGCACCCAGTTGTGGCCGAAATCATTCGAGCTTATGAAGAAGCAGATCTTAAAGACAAGCGCTGATCGTCTTTTAGGAGGAGAACTATGATCATTCAACCACTACGGAAATTTAGAGAAAGACTTGGAAAGTTCTATTTACCAGTTTTAATGTTTCTATTCTTTCTTTTTTCGATTGGTATCATGTACACCAGCGTCAAACAGAACAATGTCGATTATAGCGAAGGTCAGGTGGCGGAAGAAAACATCCGTGCCAATAAAACGATTGAAAATACCGCTGCGACAGAACAAAAGCGCAAGTTGGCAGCAGAAGCGGTCCCACCAGAGTATACTTATCAAGATACACTGGCGCAGACACAGCACGATCGCATCGACCATTTATTTGACTTAGTTGATTCAGTCAAAAAGTCGGTAGATGATGCCCACGCTAAAGAAGTTGCTGAGGCTGATGAGGATGAAAATATCCCTAAACCGAGTACGGATGAATACATCGCAGCCTTAAAAAAAGAGTTTGAAAAAATGAGTGATGACGAACTTGATTTTTATCAGTCATTGACGAATAATTTTTTGTCGACGTTGTTTTCTTTAAGTAGCGATGAATTGAATACGGTACGAACCTATGCCTTACAGCTAGTGGACGAGCAAATGGCCAAGCAGATCCGTCAAACAGAACTCAGCACTTTCCGCTCGGAGGCAGAAGACAAGATCCAATTTCTAGATGTTACTTCAGACATGGCATCAGTATTGCGTTTTATTGTCAATCAAGGAATCGTCGTCAATGATATTCCCAATGAAAAGCGGACGGAAGAAGCGAGACAAACCGCCATGGACGCTGTTCCACCGGTAATGATCTATCAAGGAGAAATCATTGTTCGTGAAGGCTCACAGATCGATGCCAACGCATTGGAAAAATTACAGCTTTTAGGAATGACCAATCAAACCTTCTCAGTTTTTCCGTTGATCGCTTTAGTTTTAGCGACATGCTTACAAATGCTGATGCTGTTTTATTATACAAGACAGACAAAAGACGTTGAAAAACGTATGAACGCCGTCACTTTTTATATTTTGGCGATGGCATTCAGTATTTTGATCATGAAATTCTTCCAACTGTTCCAATCAGAATTAGTGACCTTTATCCCGCTCTTTTTCCCAGCAGCCTTTACACCGCTGATTCTGAGCATTTTCTCCAGCAGACGTTTAGGAATATTATCCGCGATTTTCCAAGTGGTCAGTGCACTCTTCATTTACTTTGATTCCAGTGGGACCAACTTGTTGACGACTGTTTTAGTGACCTACCTTTTCTCTGGTTTAATGGGGACGATGATCAAACGAGCACGTATTGCCAGTCAAGGGAAAATCGCAGTCATGTGGGTGATCGTTTTCCCATTACTCTTAAGCATCATGCTGGTCATTTTCCAAGGAATGGATTTGGCCCGCGGCAACACATGGACAACACTCGTCTGTGGATTGGCCGGCTCGCTCTTAAGCTATTTGCTGACAATGGGGCTGCATCCGTATATCGAACTATTGGTAACGGACGAAAGTATGATCGTTTTAAATGAATTGAGTAACCCGAATCATCCGTTGTTGAAACAGTTGTTGGAAGAAGCACCGGGGACCTATCATCACAGTATGATGGTTGCCAATCTTAGCGCCAATGCTGTAGCCGAGATCGGTGGGCAAAGCTTACTGACCCGCGTGGCTTGTTATTACCATGACATTGGTAAAGTCAAACATGCCAATTTCTTCGTCGAAAATTTACCTGCAGGTGCTGAGAATCCACATAATTTCTTGCTACCTGAAGACAGCAAACAAATCATCTTCGGTCACGTGATCGATGGAGCGGAAATTCTCGAAGAGGCCAAAATGCCGCGGATGGTGATCGATATTTGCCGTCAACACCATGGCACGACCCTGATGCGTTATTTCTATGTCAAAGCCCAAGAGCGTAATCCCGAGGTGACGGAAGAAGATTTCCGTTATCCTGGGCCAAAACCGCAAACACGAGAAGCGGGTGTCGTGAGTATCGCTGATAGCTGTGAAGCAGCGGTTCGAGCGATGGAAAATCCGACCAATCAAAAGATTCAAGAATTTGTTGCGAATCTCATCAATGACCGGATCTTGGACGGTCAACTGGATGAAACAGGGTTAACGTTGAAAGAAATCCGAATGATTGAAAAATCACTGGTCAATGGACTTTGCAGTACCTTCCATTCACGGATCAAATACCCAAAGATGAAATCGGAAGCAGAGAAAATGAAAGAAGAACAAGAAAGAAGAGAGCGCTAATGGAGATTACCTTTTTAGATGAGACAAATTCAGTAGGGGAAACCAAGATCAAAGAGATCGAAGGCCTTCTACAATTTGCTGCAGGACATTTAGACCTTCCAGAGGATACGGAAATGTCGGTCACGTTTATGGACAATGCAGCCATCCAAGAAATCAATCGGGAGTATCGCGGCAAAGATATGCCGACAGATGTCATCAGTTTTGCCTTCGAAGAAGAAACGCCAGAGGAGATGCCGATCATTTTTGATGAAGCCCTTGAAGAGATGCCTCGTGATCTAGGAGACATTATGATCTCCATTGAACGGGCAAAGGAACAAGCTGCTGAATATGGGCATACTTATGATCGGGAACTTGGTTTCTTGGCGCTGCATGGTTTCTTGCATATCAACGGCTATGATCATATGACACCAGAAGATGAAAAGGAAATGTTTGGATTGCAAAAGGAAATACTGGATGCCTATGGACTCAAAAGATAAGAATATTGGGAAAAACAAACAGTTTATCTCGTCAATCGAATTTGCTTTCACCGGTATAAAAACCGTCTTTAAAGAGGAGCGTAATATGCGTAAACATGTTGCGTTAGGTATCGTTGCGATCATTGCAGGCTTTGTTTTCCGTTTGAATCAAATGGAATGGCTTTGGCTGCTGTTAGCTGTTTTCTTAGTGTGGATCGTGGAGATCATCAATACAGTCTTTGAGAATGTCGTTGACATGTTTACGGACTTTCATTTCCATCCTATCGGAAAAAAAATCAAAGATATGGCAGCTGGTGCTGTGCTGATGACCGCTGTGTTTGCATTAGTGGTCGCCGCGATCATCTTCTTGCCAAAATTGCTACAGCTCTTCTAAAGATGCACCAAAACCACAAGATAAAGGGGAACAACAATGACAACACACAAATCAGGCTTCGTTGCGATCGTCGGGCGGCCAAATGTTGGGAAATCAACACTACTAAATCGAGTCGTAGGGCAAAAAATCGCGATCATGAGTGACAAGGCGCAAACGACTCGTAATAAAATTCAAGGGGTCTATACGACAGATGACGCACAGCTGATCTTTATCGATACACCAGGGATCCATAAACCCAAACACCGTCTAGGCGATTTTATGGTGGAAACCGCCTATAGTGCACTTCGTGAAGTTGACGTGACACTATTTATGATCAGTGCCGATCAAAAGCGCGGCAAGGGTGATGATTTTATCATCGAACGGTTGCGTCAAAGCCAGACGCCAGTTTTCCTAGTGATCAATAAAATAGATAAAGTCCATCCGGATGCTTTATTGGCAATCATTGAAGATTACTCTTCACAAATGGACTTTGCTGAGATCGTACCGATTTCCGCAACAGAAGGCAATAATTTCGAAACGTTAATGAAGCTACTGATCGATGAAATGCCTGAAGGGCCTCAGTACTTCCCAGAGGATCAAATCACGGATCATCCAGAATACTTTATCGTTTCCGAATTGGTGCGGGAAAAAGTCTTGCTACTGACCAGAGATGAAGTGCCTCACTCGGTAGCGGTCGTTGTTGACTCCATGAAACGGGACCATAATGATAAGGTGCATATTCAAGCGACGATTATTGTCGAACGTGACAGTCAAAAAGGCATTATCATCGGTAAAGGCGGAAAAATGCTGAAACAGATCGGGACGAAAGCTCGTTTAGACATTGAACACTTGTTAGATGACAAAGTCTTTTTGGAACTATGGGTGAAAGTTCAAAAAGATTGGCGCGACAAGCAAACCTTCTTAACAGACTACGGCTATCGCAAAGATGAGTATTAAGGAAATTTAGATCAATCATGGTCTGCTTTAAAAAGGAAAAACTGATGCAGTTAGTTAACTGGATCAGTTTTTTTAAAGAAATGGGGTACGACGATGAATCTTGTTGAAACAAAAGGAATCTTACTTTTTTCAAAAGACCATAAAGAAAAGGACAAGTTAGTCAAAATCTTTACGGAGTCAGCTGGGAAGCAAATGTTTTATGTCAAAGGGGCTCATCGGAAAAACAACCCCTTGACACCAGCCTTGCTCTCCTATACTGAAGCGACTTACATGGGAACCATCAAAGCGGAAGGCTTGTCCTTTTTAAACAATGCCAAAGACATCCATTCATTTCGTACGATTCAAAGTGATATTTTTATCGCTGGCTATGCGACTTATCTGTTGAATCTGGCTGATTCTGCCATCGATGATCGGGTCTATGATCCACATCTTTACCAATTTCTGCACGAGGCGTTACAATTGATGGATCAAGGAAACGACGCAGAGATCATCACCAATATTTTTGAGATTCAGATTTTACACCGTTTCGGGATTACTCCAAATTGGACGCATTGTGCCATCTGCGGAAAAACCGACGGTCGGTTTGACTATTCCTCAAAATATAGCGGTATTTTATGTGAACAGCACTGGAGGATGGACGAACGTCGCTATCATGCGGATTCTCGTGCGATCCATTTTATTCGCTTGTTTTCGCAAATATCCTATGAGCAGATTGCTTCGATCAAATTAAAGTCAGAAACGAAAGCAGCGATTCGACAAGTGATCGATCTATTGTATGATGAATATGTCGGCATCCATTTGAAAAGCAAGAAGTTTATCGATCAGATGGGGCAATGGCAAGACGTCTTAAAACCGAAAAATCAATGATAGAGTTGGCGAAACTTCAATGGAGTTAAGCCGACTCTTTTTTTGAACAATGCGGTAAAGTGACTCGCATCTTGAAAACCCACGGCGAAGGCGGCTTGCTGAATGGGCAGATCCGGCTGTGCCACCAAAAGTTCTTTGGCGCGGGCCATGCGATAGTTTAATAAGTATTGGGCGGTGGATTGTCCTAGAAAACGCTGGAACAACCGCGAGAGATATTGGGGCGAAACATAGACTAAACCAGCCAAGTCTCTGATCGTGATCGCCTGATCGTAATTGGTTTCGATTTCTTGTATTACAGGGATCAGATATTGTTGAAACAAGGGGTGTTTTTCGGTTGGATTCCCCGAGTTCTCTTGCATGATCGCCAGCAAAAAACGATAACACTCGCTAGAAGCCTGTAACGGATCCCAACTGATTTTTGGGTCTTCTTTAATGCGTTGTTTGATCCAAGTCATATAGGAAAAAGTTTCAGACTCTTCAACTAAAAGATAAGGTTTACTTGTAAATTTTTTTAAGATCTCAGCTGCCAAAGGTCCTTGAAAAGTGGCAAAGGAGGTTTTCCAATCAGACAAGGGATAGTAGCGATGTGGAGTAAAAGGAAAAATCAAGATGCCTTCACTGGGACGTAAGATAAAGGATTCTTGACCAAAGGTGACGCGGCCTTCTCCTTGTTCTGTCTGTAGCCAATGAAAGTAAGGGTAGCCATCGGGACGAACAACGTCATCTTGTGGCCAATCATTTCCGATACTTTCAAGCGACAAAGGCAGCTGCTGGTTTGTTTGATAAAAATAAATAGGCATATCCAACCTCCATGTTTCGAAAAGTTATAAAATAGTGTTTCATGTATTATACTACAACAGAATGAAAAGCCTTACAATAAGAGAGTAGAAATCAATTTATTTTAAAGGAGCGTTCATTCTTATGACAAAATTTTTCGATCGAATTTTATTTGGCGGCGATTATAACCCCAATCAATGGCCCAAAGAGATTTGGGAAGAAGACATTCGAATCTTTAAAAAAGCGAGTATCAATAGTGCGACCGTCAACGTCTTTTCATGGGCAAAGATCCAGCCTTCTGAAAATTGTTATGATTTTGAGGAATTGGATCAAATCATCGAAAGATTAAGCAAGGAAGGGTTCGATATCGTCTTAGCGACATCGACGGCGGCGCTGCCAGCTTGGATGTTCAAGAAATATCCGGAAGTCGCTCGCACCGATTATGATGGACGCCGTCATAAGTTTGGGCAACGGCACAATGCCTGTCCTAACAGTTTAGTCTATCAAAAATACGCTGAGCGATTGGCGACAAAATTAGCCGAACGTTACGGTGAAAACCCGCAAGTCTCTTGTTGGCACATCAACAATGAATATGGTGGCGAATGTTATTGCGAAAACTGTGAGAAAGCGTTTCGTGTTTGGCTAAAAGACAAGTATCAAACGATCGAGGCAGTGAACAAAGCCTGGAACATGGAATTTTGGGGACACACTGTGTATGAATGGGATGAAATCGTGCTGCCAAATGCGCTGTCAGAAGGAATCGGCTATGAGAAGACAGCATTTGCGGGTATTTCCATTGACTACCGACGGTTCAACTCGGATAGTCTTTTAAAAAACTATATGATGGAACGGGACGCTATTCGGAAAATTGATCCGACAACTCCGATTACAACGAATTTGATGGGAACCTTTAAAGGACTGGATTATTTCAAGTGGGCAAAGGAAATGGACCTTGTTTCGTGGGATAATTATCCATCATATAATACGCCATGGAGTTTAGTAGCCATGACCCATGATCTAATGCGTGGCTTGAAACAACAGCCCTTTATGTTGATGGAACAAACACCTTCGCAACAAAACTGGCAACCTTATAACTCGTTGAAAAAACCGGGACAAATGCGGGCACAAAGTTACCAAACCATCGCGCATGGGGCGGATACGATCCAATACTTTCAATTACGACGTTCCGTTGGCGCTTGTGAGAAATTCCATGGCGCGGTCATCGAACATGTCGGTCATGAAGACACGCGAGTTTTTCGAGAAACAGCCGCTCTTGGGGCGGAATTAGCGCAGCTTTCAGACATCATTGGGACGCAATCTCAAGCACAAGTTGCTTTGATTTTTGATTGGGACAATTACTGGGCATTAGAATACACCAGTGGTCCGACCGTTGATCTGAAATACGTAGAACAGATCCATCGCTACTATCGGTATTTTTACGAACAAAATATTGCCGTCGACTTGATTCCCGTGGATGCTGACTTATCAAAATACAAATTAGTCGCAGCACCGGTTCTCTACATGATCAAAGAAGGGATGCAAGAGCGGCTCACTGATTACGTTAAGCAAGGTGGTGCTTTACTTACGACGTATATGAGCGGTATCGTTGATCAATCTGACAATGTTCACTTAGGGGGCTATCCTGGGCCATTGCGTGAGTTAGCTGGCATCTGGGTGGAAGAAATCGATGCATTAGCCCCAGAACAATCAAACGGGGTTTCCTTAGTCAATGAAGAACTGACAGGAACCAGTAATTTAGTCAGCGATTTGATCCATTTAGAAACCGCCGAAGCGCTAGCGCATTACACAAGCAATTTTTATGCAGGAATGCCGGCAGTGACGAAAAATACGTTTGGTGAAGGAACTGTCTATTACTTTGGTGGCCAGTTGGAAGATCAGCTACAAGATCAGCTTTTCAAAACGATCGTCGAAGAAACCGATATTACCCCAGTGATCAAGGAGGCAACAAAACTGGAAGTTGCCTGTCGTGAAAATGCAGAGGCGAAATTCTTCGTTATCATCAATTTCCACGAAGAAGCACAACCGCTGCCAGAAATGTTTGTTGGAAAAACGGATCTTCTGACGGGTGAGGTTCTTTCTTCAGAAACGAAACTGGCACAGTACACCACCTATATCGTCAAAGAGGAGCGTAACTGATGCGAACTTTTGCTATTGAAGATAACTTTTATTTAGACCACAAGCCTTTTAAAGTGATCTCTGGAGCGATCCACTATTTTCGTGTCGTTCCTGAATATTGGCAAGATCGTTTAGAGAAGCTACGCTTGATGGGCTGTAATACCGTGGAAACCTATGTTCCTTGGAATCTCCATGAAGCACAAGAAGGTGTCTATCAGTTTGAGGGGATCCTTGATTTGCGGCGATTTATCCAGACGGCACAAGAAGTAGGGCTTTATGTCATTTTGCGACCAGCACCTTATATTTGTGCGGAGTGGGAATTTGGGGGACTGCCTTATTGGCTATTGCAAGATCCTATGATGAAGCTTCGGTTTGATTATCCACCATTTATGGAAAAAATCACTCGTTATTTCGCCCATTTGTTTCCACAAGTGCGGGATCTGCAGATCACCCAAGGTGGTCCGATTTTAATGATGCAAGTAGAAAATGAATACGGCAGCTACGCCAATGACAAAGAGTATTTGCGAAAAATGGTGGCTGCGATGCGGCAGCATGGTGTAGAAACGCCGTTAGTGACCTCTGACGGACCTTGGCACGATATGCTAGAAAACGGCAGTATCAAAGACTTGGCTTTGCCTACGATCAACTGCGGCTCCAACATCAAGGAAAACTTTGAAAAACTTCGAAGATTTCACGGAGAAAAACGGCCATTGATGGTCATGGAATTTTGGATCGGCTGGTTTGATGCCTGGGGTGACGACCAGCATCATACGACCTCCACAGAAGATGCAGTAAAGGAATTACAGGATTGTTTAGCATTGGGTTCTGTCAATATCTATATGTTTCATGGTGGGACCAATTTTGGCTTTATGAACGGGTCAAACTATTATGAACGCTTAGCGCCGGATGTCACTAGCTATGATTACGATGCCTTACTGACAGAATGGGGAGAACCTACTGCCAAATACCAAGCCTTCAAAAAGGTGATTGCTGACTATACGGAAATTCCTGAGTTTCCCTTGAGTATGGAAATTGAGCGAAAAGCTTATGGAACATTCTCAGTGAAAGAACGAGTCTCCTTGTTTTCGACGATCGACGCGATCAGTCAACCGATCATAAGTAATTACCCCTTATCGATGGAAGCCTGCAATCAAGCGACAGGTTATATCTATTATCGCTCACTGATTGGGTCTGCTCGGAAGATTGCCGACTACCGTCTGATCAATACGATGGATCGTGCCCATACATTTATCAACCAGGAACTTTTGCGCATCGATTATGATCAAGAAATCGGTCAAACCTACAGTTTCGATTTATCAGAATCAGAAAACGAGTTGGGGATCTTGGTGGAGAATATGGGGCGGGTCAATTATTCCGTAAAAATGAACCATCAGCACAAAGGCATCAAAGACGGTGTGATCATCAATGGCGCCTTCCAAAGCAACTGGGAAATCTATCCCTTACCGATGGATAATTTGCATGCCATTGATTTCCAAGGAAAATGGCAAAAAGGACAACCAAGTTTCTCACGCGTTGAATGTGTTTTTGATGAATGTGCAGATACCTTTATCGAATTGCCAGGCTGGGGTAAAGGGTTTGTCCAAGTCAATGGTCATATGATCGGCCGTTTCTGGGAAAAAGGACCGCAGCAACGCTTGTACGTCCCGGCACCGTTTTTGAAAACTGGAATAAACGAGATCATCGTTTTTGAAAGTGATGGGAAAATCGCTGATGAGATCGTCTTTCATGATCACGCGGATTTAGGTCCAGAAGCATAAAAGTTCAAATTAGTCATTGACAAACCCTAGCTTCAACTACTATCATAAGGGTAATCGAATCCGTGCTATGACCGGAAGAAAGAAAGAAGTCCATTCCATGAAGCGAACTTGGGAGAGTGAAAGCCAAGTTGGAACCTTATTTCGCAGGCGTCCGTGAGCATGATCAATGAAGCTGCCGACTTGTCGGAAGTAGGGTGGAACCGCGAATGTATCGTCCCTATATCTATACACTTTGTATAGATATAGGGACTTTTTTATGTTTCACACCAAGAATAGCCAAAAACAAAGGAGGTTTTTTTATGTTATTTGATATGACGATTCCAGCAAGTGCGTTTACCGAAAAAAAGCTCAAAGTATTAGCAAGTATTCCGCTGCAGGTTCGCCTTTTAAAGGATGAACAGCTTATCCATGAATTTACAACGAGTCCAGACCAAATGCTTTACGACTTATCTGATGTTTTAGAAGCAGATGTCGTGGTCGAAGTGAAATTGATCCCCGGATCAGTTGTCGAATTTTATCCTGTCGTCAATGCGTTATAAGAAAGGAAGAAAAAGATGAGTAAACTAACTGTGCAAGAAATGATTTTGACCCTGCAAAAATTCTGGTCTGAAAACGGCTGTATGCTGATGCAGGCCTATGATACAGAAAAAGGGGCTGGAACCATGAGCCCATATACATTTTTACGTGCAATCGGTCCAGAACCATGGAACGCCGCTTACGTAGAACCTTCTCGCCGTCCAGCTGATGGCCGCTACGGGGAAAACCCAAATCGTTTGTATCAGCACCACCAGTTCCAAGTCGTGATGAAGCCTTCTCCTGAAAATATCCAAGAGCTTTATTTAGAAAGCCTGCGTCTTTTAGGGATCGATCCATTAGAACATGATATTCGTTTTGTCGAAGATAACTGGGAAAATCCCTCAATGGGTTGTGCAGGTCTTGGTTGGGAAGTTTGGTTAGATGGGATGGAGATCACTCAGTTTACGTACTTCCAACAAGTTGGCGGCTTAGCATGTAAGCCAGTGACATCAGAGATCACTTACGGCTTAGAACGTCTAGCATCTTATATTCAAGACGTTGAAAGTGTCTACGATCTTGAATGGTCTGCAGGTGTCAAATATGGTGAGATTTTCCGCCAACCTGAGTATGAACATTCAAAATACTCCTTTGAAGTCAGTGACCAAGACTTGCTTTTAGGGAACTTCGATCGTTTTGAACAAGAAGCAAAACGTTGTATCGATGAACGCTTAGTTCATCCAGCTTACGACTATATCTTAAAATGCAGCCATACCTTCAATTTGTTGGATGCACGTGGCGCAGTCTCCGTCACTGAACGTGCTGGGTACCTCGCACGAATCCGGAATATGGCGCGTCAAGTAGCAAAACTATTTGTAGCAGAACGGGAAAACCTCGGTTATCCATTGCTTGATCCAGAAGTGGCGCAAAAACTGATTGAGGAGGGAAAATAAGATGGCACAAAACCTATTATTAGAAATCGGCTTAGAGGAATTACCTGCGCATGTCGTAACCCCAAGTATGAAACAATTACAAGAAAAAACGGCAGCTTTCTTAGATGCTCATGCATTACCTTATACAGCAATCGAAGCCTATTCAACACCTCGCCGCTTGGCAGTTTATGTCACCGGTATTCCTGAAAAACAAGCCGATACACAAGAAGACGTCAAAGGACCAGCGAAAAAAATCGCCTTAGACGAAGCTGGCAACTGGTCGAAAGCAGCTCAAGGATTTGTTCGGGGACAAGGATTGACAACCGATGACATCACCTTCCGTGAATTAAAAGGGGTTGAGTATGTCTATGTAACGAAACATACCCAAGGTCAAGCAACCGTTGAGGTATTGAAAGGATTGCAGGAAGTAATCACAAGTTTGACGTTCCCAGTAACGATGCACTGGGCAGATTACGATTTTGAATACATCCGACCCATTCATTGGATCGTTGCACTCTTTGGTGAGCAAGTCATTCCTTTCCAAATCCTTGATATTGCTACCGGTCGCGAGTCAAAAGGTCATCGTTTCTTAGGTGAGGCAGTCACGTTTGATCATGCGGACGAGTATTTGGAAAAAATGAAGCATCAGTTTGTCATTGCTGATCCAAGCGAACGTCAACAAATGATCACTGCACAAATCAACGAAATCGCTCAAGAAAACAACTGGCGGATCGATTTAGATGAAGACTTACTAGAAGAAGTGACAAATCTGGTTGAATACCCAACAGCCTTTGTAGGGGACTTTGAAGAAAAATATCTTTCTGTACCTGAAGAAGTGTTAGTTACTTCTATGAAAGAACATCAACGCTACTTCGATGTCCGCACCCTTGATGGAGAATTGCTGCCGCATTTCATCTCTGCCCGCAACGGGGATGCTGTGAAAATCGATAATGTTATCAAAGGAAACCAAAAAGTACTGACCGCCCGTTTAGAAGATGCTGAGTTTTTCTACAATGAGGACAAAAAGCTAACCATCGACCATTGTGTGGAAAAGCTTAAGCAAGTCACGTTCCACGAAAAAATCGGCAGTTTGTATGAAAAAATGCAGCGTGTTGGATTAGCTGCACAAATCATCGGGAAGACGGTTGGTTTAACAGAAGAAGAACTGACCGACCTTCAACGGGCAGCTCAAATCTATAAATTTGATTTAGTGACCAATATGGTAGGGGAATTCCCTGAGTTGCAAGGAATCATGGGGGAAAAATATGCCCTGATCCAAGGAGAGAAACCAGCAGTTGCCCAAGCGATTCGTGAACACTACATGCCGATCTCAGCAGAAGGCGAGCTGCCACAATCGAAAATCGGGGCTATTTTAGCCATTGCGGATAAATTAGATAGCTTACTTGCGTTCTTTGCCGTTGATATGGTTCCAAGTGGTTCAAACGATCCTTATGCTTTACGCCGTCAAACCTACGGGATTATCCGCATCCTAGCTGAAAAACGCTGGTATTTCCCATTTGCTCAGTTACAAGAAGAGATTCGCGAAGCCATTAATGCCCAACCGGAAGTTTTTGGGATTCAACTTGCCGCAGGTCAAGAACAAGTGACTGATTTTGTGAAAGGCCGTCTGCGTCAATTCTTACTCAGCAAAAATACGCGTCATGATGTTATTGAAGCTGTTTTAGGCGCTCGTCAAGCAGATATCAGTACGTTATTTGAAACGGCTCAAATGTTAAGAGAACATCTGCAAGACACCGACTTCAAACCATCAATGGAAGCCTTGACTCGAGTCATCAATTTAGCGAAAAAAGCCGAATTGGAACAAGTAGCCATTGATCCTGCCTTGTTTGAAAACGACTCTGAAACTGCCTTGTATGAAGCGGTCTTAACAGTAGAGGACAAGTTCCCACATCAAACGATGGAAGAAAATTACCAAAGCTTAGTAGCACTGCGCCCATTGATCGAAGCTTATTTTGATCAAACAATGGTCATGGTTGAAGATGAAAATATTCGCCGCAATCGTTTTGCCTTGTTGGATAAAATCGCGAAGATGAGTCTGGCGGTTGCTAGTTTAGATGCTTTGATTACGAAATAAAAAGGAAGCTTGCAGTTGCAGGTTTCTAAATAAAAAAAGCTGGAACTGAAAGAATCAGTTCCAGCTTTTTTCTATGTTTCTCGATTTGCTTTTATTCAAAGTTGTATTCTAGTGACGGTATTTTGTTAATAACCAAAAAATTTATTTGCCATTTCTTTTCAGGGAATCCAATGATTGTTTAGCTTTTATGATTGAGGATTTGATGATGCTTCTATTGATACATAGATTCTCATTATACAGACCGATTCATTTTTCCATTGGAAATACGCTGAAACGATAGGTGCAATAAAACAGCCTGACAGATCATAAGATGATTTGTCAGGCGAATGTTTATTTGCGGGTCAATTTTACTACCACTTCACAGCGGGCGGTTTGTGGAAACATATCTACTGATTGCAGATATTCTACGTGAAACACTTTGGCTAGTTGGACTAAGTCTCTTGCTAAAGTAGAAACATTACAAGATATATAGACCATCTTCTTCGGTGGCTGTTTCAGCAAAGCTTTCAATAATCGTTCATCCAAGCCTGTCCTTGGCGGATCAACAATGATGCTATCAGGTCTGAAGCCTTCATTGAACCATTTTGGTAAGAGCTCCTCAGCAGTCCCCGTTTCGTAATGGGTATTTTGGGCACCAATGCGGCGCGCATTTTCTTGGGCATTTTCAATGGCTTGAGGAATAATGTCCATCCCGCGGACTTCTTTGGCATAAGGAGCCACGCTCAGCCCAATCGTTCCCACGCCGCAGTAGGCATCAACGACTGTTTCATTTTTGCTCAAGTCAAGGGCTTTTAACCCTTCTTGATACAAGACGCTGGTTTGCTGCGGATTCAGCTGGAAGAATGCGCGGGCGGACAAGTCGAAGGTCAGTTCATTCAACCGTTCTTCGATTGCTTCTTTGCCCCAAAGATGAATCGTTTCCTCTCCCATGATGACTGATGTTTTTTTGTTTTGCACATTTTGCATGATGGAAACGACTTGCGGCAAGCGCTGATTGATTTCGCAAATCAGCGCATTTTTTTGTGGCAGTTTGACAGAATTGGTAATGAAAACGACTTGAACTTCGCCAGTCGCGATCCCGATCCGAACCATCAATGTTCGTAAAATGCCGCTGTTTTTGCGTTCATCGTAAATGGGAATCTGGTATTTATTCAACAACTGGACGATGCCGTTGATCACTTTTTGCGTATCTTGTTCTTGTACGAGGCAATCATCAATGGCGACTAAGCGATGGGATTCCATTTCGTATAAACCCGCTTCGATACGTTTGGTTTGACTGTTGTAACGCAATTGAAATTGCGCTTTGTTGCGGTAATGCCAAGGAACATCCATGCCTAAAGTATCCCTTAGTTCAAACTGTTGGTAGCCATTTGGCTTAAATTTTTCAAGTGCTTGTTTCAAGAGGTCTTTTTTGAAATCTAATTGTTTATCGTAGACTAAATGCTGCAATTGGCAGCCGCCGCATCGGTCATAAAACTTGCACGGTGGTTGGATGCGATCGCTACTGGGCTTGACGATTTTGGTCATCTTGGCTTCAGCAAAGCGGGAAGAGGCTTTGGTGACTTCGGCGATGACCTGTTCTCCCGGCAGAACACGGGGAACAAAGATAATTAGCTTTTTGTAATAACCGATGCCTTCTCCGTTGATCCCTAAGCGTTTGATCGTTAGTTGTAGTTTTTGTCCAAGCTGGACTTGTGTATTTGCCATGTGAACTCCTTAAATAAAATAGTCAGTTCATTTTACCACATTTTTTCAGCTTGATTAGAAGGAATTTCATTGTAGTTGTGGTAAAATAGAATGTACGTTCGCGAGGTGAAGAAGATGAATACAATTATTCGTATCAATAAAGGAAAAGGACCCTTTTATGAAGTGGCGACATCAGAAGGTGAAACGCTGCGGGTCTCAGAAGATCTTTTGGTCCGTTTTCGGCTATTAAAAGGCAAGGAACTGAGTGAAGAAGAATTAAAAGAAATCAAAAAAAGTGCAGGATTTGATTTAGGATTGCAGCAAGCCATGAACTATATCAGCTATCAGCTGCGTTCTGAAATGGAAGTCCGTACCTATTTGAAAGACAAAGAAATCGAAAAACAAGACCGAGACTTAGTTGTTGAACGTCTAAAAGAGCTGAATTTGATCGATGACAAAAACTATGGAGAGAGCTACATTCGCACCCAAGTCCGTATGAGTGATAAAGGACCCGTGGTCATCAGCCAGCAATTGAGAAAAAAAGGCTTGAAAGATCCCGTGATTCAAGAAGTATTGCCTTTGTATACCGAGGAAATGCAGTTTGAAGTCGGTTATCATACGGCTGAAAAAGCGATGCGTCGTTTTCAAAATAAAAGCCATAAAGAAATGATCCAAAAGATAAAAATGCATTTGATGCAAAAAGGTTTTCATCAAGGAGTCATTCAAATGATTTTGGATGAATTACCGATGGAAAAAGATGAAGACCAAGAAAATGAAGCGCTCCAAAGGGAAGGTGCTCGCCTTATGCGGCGGCATCAACGTTTGCCCTTGATGAAACGAAAAATGAAAATCAAGCAAGGCCTTTATCAAAAAGGGTTTGCCATCGATGATATACAACGATTCTTAGATGAGGAAGTAATGGATGAGTAAGCAATGGGAAACTTGGGATGAAGAAAAAATCGAGACGTTCCAAGAAACATTTTTAACTTGGTATCATAAGGAAAAACGCAATCTTCCTTGGCGGGCGACCAACGATCCGTATGCAATCTGGATCTCAGAGATCATGCTTCAACAAACACGAGTGGAAACAGTGATTGGCTATTTTTACCGTTTTATGGAGCAATTCCCAACAATCCAAGATTTGGCTGAAGCTGAAGAACAAAAGCTGTTAAAGGTTTGGGAAGGTCTAGGTTATTACTCTCGTGCCCGCAATCTGAAGGCGGCTGCCCAGCAAATCGTGGCAGAATTCGACGGGAAAATGCCCGATTCAATTGAGGAGATTCGTTCACTAAAAGGAATTGGTCCCTATACAGCTGGTGCTATCGGCAGTATTGCTTTTGGCTTACCAGAACCGGCGATCGATGGAAATGTGATGCGGGTCGTCAGTCGGTTATTTTGTATCGAAGCAGATATTGCGAAAGCTAGCAGCCGAAGACCATTCGACGAGGCGATGAGAACGATCATTTCCCACGATGAACCCGGTGAGTTTAATCAAGCCTTGATGGATCTTGGCTCACGAATCTGTACACCCACCACACCGAAATGTGAAGAGTGTCCCATCAGCCAGTACTGTCTTGCTTATGCAGAGAATCGACAAACAGACTTTCCAGTGAAATCGAAAAAAGCCAAGCCCAAGGATGTCTACTACATCGCAGGCGCCATCGAAGATCAAGGCTCGTTTCTACTTGTGCAGCGACCTGAAACAGGCTTATTGGCCTCTATGTGGCATTTCCCGTTGGTAGAAGTAACGAAAGAACAATATGAGGCTTTGCAGCGGACATGGGCAAAAGAGGAGCAGTTGCAGTTGGATTTGATTGCCGAAGAGGAAGCACTCGAGATTTTTCCTGATCTGCCTGTTGTTTGGCAAAAACGACATTTTGGCGAGATCACGCATATCTTTAGTCATTTGAAATGGCATGTCCTTTTATTTTACGGCAGAAAACGGGGAGAGCTCACGTTACAAGACAGCCAATGGGCTGCCAAAGAGTCCTTTCAAAACTATGTTTTTCCAAAACCTCAGCAGAAATTAGTCGAGCAATTAAAGAAATATCAGAAACTCGATAAAGATTTCTAGGCAAAGCTTTCTTTTATTGCTATAATATTAACGATGTCGGTGTAATGAACACCCAAACAAAACGCAAGTTTTCTTGCTGAGGGAAGGGTTGCTATGCGAGTTCCAAAAGAAGGAGAGTTTGTCAGCATTCAAAGCTACAAACATGACGGCAATTTGCATCGAACGTGGCGGGATACGATGGTCTTAAAGACCAGTGAATTCTCAGTGATAGGGGTCAACGATCATACACTAGTGACCGAATCAGATGGAAGACGCTGGGTTACCCGTGAACCAGCAATTGTATATTTTCATAAAAAATACTGGTTTAATGTTATTGCAATGATTCGAGAGAAGGGGGTTTCCTATTATTGTAATCTTGCTTCACCGTATTTACTTGATGAAGAGGCATTGAAATATATCGATTATGACCTTGATATCAAAGTATTTCCTGATGGCGAGAAACGTTTACTAGATGTGGATGAGTATGAATTGCACAGTAAGATTATGCAATATCCGCAAGACATTGATTTTATCTTGAAAGAAAATGTCAAAATTTTAGTAGATTGGATCAATAATGGCAAAGGACCCTTTTCGCAAGGGTATGTGGACATTTGGTATGATCGCTACAAGCAGTTGTCTCAAAAATAAGTAAAATGGGTCGGATCGCTCATTTTCCCCAAGAAACTTCAACCAAATTGGTTGGAGTTTTTTTGTGTCTCTAAAGGAATGCTTCCATCAGCAGGCTTTAAGTTCCGTTTAAGCTGATAGTCCCATGATAAAGAGACTAAGAAAATAAGTGGAGGAAGCACATGAAGAAGAAAGGGAAGCTTGTTATCGGGACCACCATGATTCTGCTTTTTGCAGCGGGGTTTGCTGTGTTGAGAAATGACCAATCCGCTCGTGAGGAGAGTCAAGAAAGTACTTCTCAAACTGAGCCTAACGCTCAAACAGAAGAGACCGCTCAGACTGTCAGTATGGTCCAAATTTATGTAGATCCCTCAGAATACGATGCAGCGGTTGAAAGTGAGAACGATTATGTATCGATCTATCAGACAACAAGTCAAGAGACAGTCATTGGAAAAATCCATCGAGGAAGTTGGGCAACCTTCATCAGTCAAACAGAAGAGATGGTTGAAATACAAACAGATGATGGGGTAACAGGTTACATTGAAAAGCAATCAGCATCGATTCAAGAAGTCGCGCTTTCGGCAGTACCAAAAGATTTATCGAACTTCAAAGTCGTCCTTGATGCAGGTCACGGCGGCGAAGATTCTGGGGCACTTTCGACGGATCAAACGATCATGGAAAAAGATTTGACGTTAGCAACGGTCCAAACGATCGGCGAAGCACTGACCAAAGCAGGTATTCAAGTCAGTTATACACGCACCGAAGATCGTTATCTCTCGCTGTCAGATATTACCGCTGCTTCTCTTTCAGAAGAACCAGATCTATTTATCAGCATTCATTACGATAATTCAGAAATACCAAACAGCAATCAAGGACTGACAACATACTATTACTATACTGGGGCAAAAGAGATGGCAGAAACGATCACTGCCAATTTGAGTTCCTCGGTGGCATTGAGTTCCAACGGTACCCGTTTTGGTAACTATTATGTGTTGCGGGAACAATATCTTCCAGCAGTTTTATTGGAGTTAGGCTATTTGAACAGTGACACCGATCTGTCAGTGATCACGAGTGACGGCTATGATCAAAAGGTGGCGCAAGCGTTGCTGGCAGCGATTAAAGAGATCGTGGAAGCAGAGGAATAAAAAAACAGCGACAACAAAACAGAGGAAGGATCTGTTTTATGGTCGCTGTTTTAAGGAATCACTTCTCGTTAAAGGTTTTGCTCATTTTGATATGGGGCATGTCCGCGTCTAAAAAGACATCGCCTTCAGGCTGATAGCCTAACTTCAAGTAAAACTCTTTGGCGGTTAATTGTGCGCCTAAAGTGACCTTTTTGATTCCTTGTTTTTGAATGAAGGCTTCCGCACCTTCGATCAGTTGTCTGCCGTAACCTGAACCACGATGAGCAGCGGGGACTGCCATTCGCTGCAACTTCACTTCATGATCAGAGATAGGTAAGAAACGCAAGGTTGCGACTGCTTCATTATCATCGTCATATAAGACGAAGTGGACTGCCAATGCTTCATTTTCATCTACTTCCAATGCTAATGGAACACCTTGCTCTTTCACGAACACTTGATTTCGTATTTTCAATGACGCCAGATAAATGTCACTTAGCGTATCTTTTGTTTGTGCAATATGCATAAAAAACTCACCTCAGCTAATATTTCTCCGTTATTTTTAATAGTATACCACTTTTTTTACAAATTTCTTTTGTTTGCGGCTAAAGTCGCAAGCTTTTTTTTTCAAAATCATCTATAATGTTATAAAAAAGGGAGGGAATCTTTTGTTCGACAAATTCAAACAATCAAAACTGTTCTTTTGGTCTTTGGAAGCATTGGTTTTAGTGACACTTGTATTTGTGTTAAGTAAAGTCAATTTTCTATTTGCACCGATCGGCACGTTTTTTTCTACTTTATTTGCACCAGTATTGATTGCTGGCTTTCTCTATTATCTGCTAAATCCAATCGTCTTATTTTTGATGAAAACCACCAAAATAAAACGGCTGTTTGCTGTCATACTCGTTCTGTTGTTATTAGTAGCAGCCATCATCTTGATTTTCGTCAGTGTTATTCCTAATTTGGTGAGTCAGATTTCTTCATTGGCAGAAAATATTCCAACATTTGCCAAGAATATGGAGAGCTGGATCTCAAGAATCGCAGATGATCCATTCTTCAAACAAATCGATATCGCCCAGCAATTAGAAAACCTAAATCTTTCTTACGGCTCATTGCTACAGCAGTTTCTTAGTGGATTATCCACCAGTTTAGGATCGATCGTCAGTACAATCGCTTCCGCAACAATGATCATCGTGACCGTACCTTTTATCTTGTTTTACATGCTGAAGGATGGGGAAAAGCTGGTTCCTAATCTGAAAACTGTCTTTCCAGAAAGAAGACGAGAGCAGATCGTTGGCTTGCTGGGCGACCTAAACAAAACATTGTCCAACTACATCAGTGGGCAAGCGATCGAATGTATCTTTGTTGGTACCTTCACCTTCATCGGTTACTGGATGATTGGCGTCAATTATGCCTTTTTATTCGGTGTGATCGCAGGGGTTACGAACTTGATCCCATATTTAGGTCCTTATCTTGGCTTGATTCCGGCGGTATTAGTGACGGTCTTTGATGAACCTTTCCGAGCGCTACTATGCTGTATCGTGGTTCTGATCGTCCAACAATTAGACGGAAATGTTATTTACCCGAATGTGATCGGCAAATCATTGGCGATCCATCCGTTAACGATCATTTTGGTCTTATTAGTTGCTGGTAATCTAGCTGGCTTATTAGGAATTTTCTTAGGTGTGCCATTTTATGCGATTTGCCGAACGATTGTAGTCTTTATTGTTCGCCTAATCAAAGATGACAAAATTAAGAAAAATCAGGAACGGTTGATTGAATAATCAATGACTGGTGTTTTTTATTGCAAAGAAAAAAACTTTGTGATAGGATTTTATCGTGGGCTAAGCCCACGATTTTTTTTAGAAAATGAAAAAATAAGGAGAGAATGCTATTATGAATGCTGACCCCGAGAGTCAGTCGCTTCTAGCGCAAATTTTATTATTGATCGTTTTGACATTGATCAACGCTTTTCTAGCGGCCTCTGAGATCGCAGTCGTCTCAGTCAACAAAAACCGTGTGGAGCAAAAAGCGGAAGAAGGAAATGTCAAATCACAAAAATTATTGAAAATCATTGATAATCCAACAAATTTCTTGTCAACGATCCAAGTTGGGATTACCTTGGTGAATATTTTATCTGGGGCATCTCTGGCAGATACCTTGTCGACCCGTTTGGCACCTTTATTAGGTGGAGGGACGGCGGCTAAAAGCTTAGCGAATATTATCGTTTTAGCGATCTTGACGTATGTGTCGATCGTTTTCGGTGAGTTGTATCCAAAACGGATCGCTATGAACAAATCAGAAGAAGTTGCCCAGTTCACTTCTGGTGTCATTCGAACGATCGGGATTATTGCCAAACCTTTCGTCTGGTTCTTATCTGCTTCGACAAGTTTATTGGCGCGCATCACTCCAATGGAATTTGACGATGAAGACACGAAGATGACCCGTGATGAAATGCGGTATATGTTGGAAACAGAAGGGGTCTTTGAAGAAGATGAATTAGAGATGCTGCAAGGGATCTTTTCATTAGACACGAAAGTCGCCCGGGAAGTCATGGTTCCTAGAACCTCAGCCTTTATGGTGGACATCAATGACTCAGTAGAAGAAATTTTGACTGAAATTTTAGCAGAAAATTATTCTCGTATTCCTGTATATAATGAAGATAAAGATAAAGTCGTAGGGATTCTACATACCAAAAATCTATTGAAGTGTGCGTACAAATACGGCTTTGATACGATGGACATCAAACAAATTCTACAAGAACCATTGTTTGTGCCAGAAACGGTCTTTATCGATGATTTGCTTTATGAATTAAAGAAAACCCAAAACCAAATGGCGATTTTGCTTGATGAATATGGCGGCGTCGTTGGGTTGGTTACACTAGAAGACTTGCTTGAAGAAATCGTCGGCGAGATCGATGATGAATCAGATGAAGTCGAAGAGCTTTATGAGAAAATCTCTGATAAAGAATATGTCATTCAAGGCCGCATGTTGATCGATGATTTTAATGAAGCCTTCAACATGAGCTTGCATATGAGTGATGTGGATACGATGGCGGGATATTTGATCACTGCTTTAGGATTGATCCCTGATGAAGGAGAAAAACTTTCCTTTGAAGTGGACAACGTAAAGCTGATCTCTGAAGAAATGGAAGGCTCACGGGTCTTGAAGATTCGGGTGATCTTCCACGACCCTGAAGACGGCGAAGTGGAACCAGAGGAAGAGCGCCGCTATTTCCGCAAAGATTTTGAGGAAGATGAGCCGCGCCGTTAAAGTTCCGTATAAATGAAATGAGGAAGACCAAGGCATTTGCTTTGGTCTTTTTTGTTCCTTTTTTACTTATTCCCCTTGATTTGTTTGTAAGAAACGGTTACGATAAATCTAATCAATAATACAGTTTAAAAACAGATAAAAAAACATGTGTATCTTATCTTCAAGCAATTTGATTGCATTTTTTCGAAAGAAAAGCGAGAATGTCCATAGAAATCTAATAAGAACGAGGGGCTTATAATGAAATTTTACCGTATGCTTAGTGAAGATATTCGTTACAATTTGGCAACTGAAGAGTACTTGATGGATAACATAGATGTTTCAGAACCTTGTCTTCTGTTATACATACAAAAACCATGTGTTATAATCGGTAGAAATCAAAATGCGTATCAAGAGATCGATTTTGAGTATTTGCGAAGCCGTAATATCGTTTTGACTCGCAGGACATCTGGTGGTGGAGCGGTTTATGACGATCTAGGCAACATGAGTTTTAGTTTTGTCACTAAAAAAGATGCCACAAGTTTTGGCGATTATCAAAGTGCGACGCAACCTATCATGAAGGGGTTAGCGGCAATGGGAGCCAAGGATATTGAAGTACACGGTCGCAATGATTTGTTCATTGATGGGAAAAAGTTTTCTGGCAATGCGATGTATACAAAAAAAGGCCGGACGTATTCTCATGGCACATTGATGTATGATGTGAACCTGGAAGAATTGACGAACGTTCTACACGTTGCCCAAGAAAAAATTGCTTCTAAAGCAACGAAATCCGTGCGGAAAAGTGTGACGAATATCAAACCTTATTTGGCAGAGCAATACCAATCAATGGATACCAAGGAATTTCGAGATACACTCCTTTGCCATATCTACGAAGTAGCCACCATCGATGAAATCAGTGATCAAGAGATCGTCTTGACGGAAACCGATCGACAAGCGATCCAAACGTTGTTTGAAGAGCGGTATGCGAATAATGAGTGGATTTTCAATGAAGCCCCAGCATTTGAATGGCAAAAAAGAAAGCGGTTTGAACAAGTAGGGATCGTTGAAGTCGATTTTACTGTGAACAAAGGCAAGATCGCAGCACTCCAAATTACGGGTGACTTTTTTGGGCAAAAAGAGATCAGTGAACTGGAAGCAATGTTGCAAGGGGTTGATTTTGAACAAAGTACCATCAGCCACTTGCTAGAGGGAATCGCCATCGAGCAATTTATCCATCAGATGACCACTTCTGAATTTTTAGCATTGCTGTTTGATTAGGAGGAAAAAGATGTTAGAAGCGATCAATCTCACAAAGCGTTATGATCGAAAGGTTCTCGATGGTTTGTCTTTTTCGGTTCAGGCAGGGGAAATCGTTGGGGTCGTCGGCAAAAGCGGCTCAGGAAAATCGACGTTGCTTCGGCTTTTAAACTTGATTGAAACCCCAGACAGCGGGGAATTACTTTTTGATGGCAAAAAAATCGATGCATCGAACAAAAAGCAGCTGCTACATGCGCAACAAGAAATCGGCATGATTTTTCAAAATTACAATCTGTTGCACAATCGAACCGTTTTTGAAAACGTCTATTTGCCTTTGAAATTAATGGGGAAATCCTCGGAGAAGGTGTTGGAGATGCTTTCGTTTGTTGGGATGGAAGACAAAGCCCACATCTACCCAGCCAAGTTGAGCGGTGGGGAGAAACAACGAGTGGCTATTGCACGAGCATTGATCCGTGAGCCGAAAATTTTATTGTGTGACGAACCCACCAGTGCGCTGGATGAAGACACCAAAGCGGATGTACTTGCTTTGCTGCAAAAAGTTCAACAGACGTTCCAGCCAGCAGTCGTTTTTGTCAGTCATGAGCTATCGGCCGTCCGACAAATTTGTCAACGTGTGTTTGTTTTGGAAGATGCCGTCTTTGCGGCGGAATTTGCCAATCAGCCCCAGCCAATTGTCCGCATTGAAAGCTCTTATGTGAACAAAGTGGAGAGGAGTTTGCTGCATGACGATCAGTGAGAGTATTTTGTATTATCTGCCTGAATTGCTGGAATCTTTGAAAGAAACAGCGATCATGATGGGCATTTCGATGCTTGCAGCCGTTGCCTTAGGCCTGCCGTTAGGTGTCTGGCTTTTTCTCAGTCGCAGTCGTGGGAAAAAAATCTCATTTCTTTATGAGTGTTTGAATCTCGTTGTGACGATCATTCGCTCGTTTCCATTTCTATTATTTGTCGTAGCCTTGATCCCGTTGACGCGGATGCTTTTAGGTAGCTCATTTGGACCGATTCCCGCAAGTTTTCCTTTGAGCATCGTTGCTATGAGTATTTTTGCTCGCTTGACGGAGCAAGTACTGCTGGATGTCCCAGAAGAAGTTTCTTACTTGGCAAAATCCTTGGGCGTCAGTCAATGGCAGTATGTTTGGTCATTTTTACTAGTAGAAGCCAGAAGTGGCTTGATTTTGTCCTTGACGACGACAGCAGTCAGCATGGTTTCTTATTCGACGGTGATGGGGATCGTTGGTGGCGGCGGTATCGGCGATTTTGCGATCCGCTATGGCTATCAACGCTATGAATATGGCGTCATGTATTTTGCAATTATCATCATGATTCTTTTGGTCTTTATCCTGCAAGGGATTGGCAATCAAGCAGCAAGAAAACTTGATAAACGAAAATAGGAGGAATGAAAGTGAAAAAAGGATTTGTTTTAGGATTGAGTGTATTGGCGTTAGGTGTATTGGGGGCTTGCGGTTCCAGCTCTGATGAGGCGAGCGAAGAGAAAATCATCAAAGTCGCTTCACAAACGACACCAATGACCGATGTCGTAAAAGTTGCTGCTGAAGCGGTCGAAGATGGTTGGGAGATTCAATTGGTTCAAGTCAATGACAATATCCAGTACAACGAGTTGCTGAATAATGACGAGGTCGATGCCAACTTTGCGCAACATGAACCATATATGCAAATGTATAATGAAGAAAAAGATGCAAACCTAGTGGCATTAGATAAAATCTACAACGCAAAAGTCGGCTTTTATTCCAAAGAGTATACGGATATCAATGATATTCCAGAGGGAACGAAAGTCGCATTGCCGAATGATGTGTCCAATGAAGGTCGAGCGTTAGCGATTTTAGCAGAAGAAGGGTTGATCACTCTCAAAGATGGCGTTGGGGTCAATGGAACACTTAAAGACGTTACCGAAAATCCGAAAAACTTTGAATGGTTATCTGTCGATCTACTGAATCTTGCGGAAGCCTATGATGAGCCAAATGTATCTTTGGTATACAATTACCCAACCTATATTGCGAAAATCGGTTTGAAACCAGCAGATGCCCTTTTCTTAGAAAAGACCATCGATGATCGCTTTGCTATCTCATTGGTTGCTCGAGAAGACAATCAAGATTCTGAAAAAATCGCTGTATTGCGCCGTGCCATGACTAGCGATAAAGTTCGTGAGTTTTTAGAAAACGAGCACAGTGATACGTTATTGCCAGCATTTTAATTTGTTTCCATCAAATGAAAGGAACGTCCTTTGCCTGACTCTTCAAAAGAGACCAGTCAAAGGGGGTTCTTGTCTTTTTTTGCTTTTTTATCACCCTTATCCATGATATACTGATTTGGTCAGAAAACTAGCGACAGTCTGAAATGGTCACTGTTCGCATTGTAAATACAAGAAATGGAGCAATAGAATCAATGGATAATCCAAAATTAAAACAACAAGTCGATAGTCGCCGTACCTTTGCGATTATTTCCCACCCGGATGCGGGGAAAACAACCATTACAGAACAATTATTACTATTCGGTGGTGCGATTCGCCAAGCCGGTACGGTCAAAGGAAAAAAGACTGGCAATTTCGCAAAGTCCGACTGGATGGAAATTGAAAAACAACGGGGGATCTCCGTTACCAGTTCCGTTATGCAGTTTGACTACCAAGGCAAACGGGTCAATATTTTAGATACTCCTGGGCATGAGGACTTTTCTGAAGATACCTACCGTACCTTGATGGCGGTGGACAGTGCGGTTATGGTGATCGATAGCGCAAAAGGGATCGAAGCGCAAACGAAAAAACTTTTCCAAGTGGTTAAAAAACGCGGCATTCCAATTTTTACCTTCATTAATAAACTCGACCGTGATGGCCGTGAACCATTAGAATTACTAGAAGAGCTAGAAGATCTTTTAGAGATCGAATCATTTCCAATGAATTGGCCGATCGGCATGGGGAAAGGCTTAGAAGGGCTGTATGATATCCATAACCAACGGGTCGAATTTTACCGTCCAGACAATCACGGTGGGGAACGTTTAGTTGCCCTAGATGAAAATGGACAATTTCCTGCAGACCATCCATTTGCCGAAGATGGGCTGTTCCAACAAGTTTTAGAAGAAGTGGAATTGCTGCAAGAAGCTGGCGATGCCTTTGACACAGAAAAAATCGCTCGTGGCGATCAAACACCCGTGTTCTTTGGTTCTGCCCTTACGAATTTCGGTGTACAGACCTTTTTGGAAACATTCTTGTCCTTTGCACCAGCACCTTATGGTCACAAAACTTTGGCCGGTGATGAAGTCAGTCCTTATGAACCAGAAATGTCCGGGTTTGTGTTCAAGATCCAAGCAAATATGAATCCTGCCCATCGTGATCGGATCGCCTTTGTCCGTATTTGTTCAGGAACCTTTGAACGAGGCATGGACGTAACACTAGAGCGTACCGGTAAAAAAATGAAACTCAGCAATGTGACACAATTTATGGCAGATACCCGAGAAAATATTGAAGAAGCAGTCGCTGGAGATATCATCGGGGTTTATGATACGGGAAATTATCAAATCGGTGATACGATTTATGAAGGAAAACTCAAAGTTGCTTACGAAGAGCTACCATCGTTTACTCCGGAACTCTTTATGAAAGTCACTGCAAAAAATGTGATGAAGCAAAAATCATTCCACAAAGGAATCTATCAGTTGGTCCAAGAAGGAGCCATCCAGTTGTACAAGACGTATCTTAGTGATGAGTATATCATTGGTGCTGTCGGGCAGCTGCAATTTGAAGTTTTCCAATACCGCATGATGAATGAGTACAATGCAGAAGTTATTATGACCCCAATGGGCCACAAGATCGCTCGCTGGATCGATCCGAAAGACTTAGATGAGCGCATGAGCTCAAGCCGTAATATTTTAGCGAAAGATCGTTTCGATCAACCATTGTTCTTATTTGAAAATCAATTTGCAATGCGTTGGTTTGCTGACAAGTACCCAGATGTCGAATTGAAGAGCTTGATGTAAGAGCCGTTTCCCGCTAGACTGTTTAGGTATACTCAGCTTTGTGGGTAGCGTGAATCTTTTTTAGGTGAACGATCGTAAAAGGTCCTTTCTTATCAAAATGGATAAGAAGGGGCTTTTTTGTGCTGCCAGGGTGCTTTTGATGCAGAATGAAATGTGGGATTAGTCGTGAATGATTCATTGATTGAAGAATTTTCTGAAAAAATTATCCTAATTCATAAACATTCTTTTAAAAGAAGATAAAATTGAGTCGGGAAAAGAGCGTAGTATTAAAGATGACAGCAAGGAATTGCATTTGAAATGAATAGAAAAATAGCCTAGGCAACATTTAATGATTCAGGAAATTTTCTTCTTGTTTGAAAGTAGAGGAAAAGCAGAGAAGAGATTGCCAGTGTTTGAGGGCATTTAATTCATTGATTGAAGGACATCTTCTTTTTGTCAGATGCTACTAGTGAAGATAAGTGAAGATATCTGAGCAGGATTTGGTTATAAACCTTGAAACTTCATTTGAAGCACTCCTAACAGATGGCTTAAGTTTTCAGTTGGTGAACCATGGCTTCGTGACTCCAAAATGGATATTAGTCTCATTGCTAGTCTGCTAGTTATCTATGTCTCGATTTTGCTAAAGCGAATAATTATTTGTTAAATAAAAGTGATTTCTGAAAGAAGAAAGGGGACCAGGTAGTGCTAAAAAGTTTGTTATTCATTTTTTCGGTGATGATTTTATTTCCAACACTAGAGGCTATGGCTGATGACGTTTCCGAAACTTTGATTTTTGATTTAAACACGATTGACTTTAAGGATGAACACTATTATTTGTTAAGAACCACACAAGATCTTCAGCTGACTGTCGATAGCAACGGCAGTGAAGGTGCTTTTGATGTAACGATCACTGCTGTTGGGGAAGCATTTTCAGCAGAACTAAACAGCGTGAACGGTTCGGAAGAGATGATCATTAAGATTGAGGATGCTGATGAAGCATCAATGATTATTAACGTAGCTGCAACATTGAACATAAAGGAATATCTTGGTTCCAACTCTGAGTACTACCTATCAGTCACTTTTACAGCAATTGATGATTCAGAGACCTTTACGAAAGAGATAAAAATGAATCAGACGGATGAGGAAAAAGAAGAGATACCGGATGAAAACTTGACAGATGAAGACCAAGACGATGAAAAGCAAGAAGACGATGGCATCGAAGATGAATCCGAGAGCCAAAAGGAAGAAGCAGAATCTAATTACGACGAGCAAGCAAACTTGGAAGAAGACTCCCTTGATAATGATTCTACCAAACTAGAAGATTCGATCAGTGATGTCGAGGATGAGGCTAGTGCTGAGTTTTTTTTAGGGGAGAAAAGCCAGTACGAGAAAGCAACTTTTTTTTCAAAAGAAATGATCATTGAAGAGAAAATGTTTAGGCATATATCAGGAAAAACCGCTTATTTGATATGAGCGGTTTTTCTTGTCCCGCTTCGGCGAGGAGATACGCAACATTACTTTAAAAAGGAAGCTATCAATAATTGATGAGCAGTGGAATAAGCAGAAACAGCATAAAAGAGAGGAGCTAGCCCTCTCTTTTTCTTTTTGATCTTACTATATATATGACTGCCACTGTAAGTGCTGCTAAGAGAATTAGGATGATCCAGATAAACAATTGATTGTCTGACTGAATAGTGACAGTATTTGTTGGAATGCTTTCTTTTTTGAAGTCATCCAGGTCTTCTTTCTCATAAGAAAAAAGAGTGGTGATTGCTTTTCTAGTTGTTTCTATTGTCAACCGGTATTCGCCTTCAATAAGTTCACTATTGTCTATTAAAGGAATCTGCATTCTTGATTTGGTTAACGGCGTTAAAAGAACGGAATCTGCTAACTCCCCAGAGGCAATTATTTCTCCATTTGGGTTTATTAGTTCGTAGAGTGCATTGTTCAAGTTGCCTAAAATAGGATTATAGTTGAGGGCGTAAAATTGGAGGTTTACCGTATCTTGAAGCGCAACAAAGGAGAAATCTTCATAAACGACGTCTTTGAGCTCTTCCACTTCACTAAAAAGTAAGTTGATAAAAATAAGTGATTCATACACAGATTTGATACCGATTGAATCTTCTGCTGTTTCAAGACCCATGATCTGACTAAAATTGATTGCCCCCATCACGGTTCCTTCACGTGCAGGCTCCTCTGGAAGAGTAATCGTAACGGTCACCAGAACGGATTCATTCGGGGGGATCTCAATTTGATTATCGTCATCTAATGCCTCTGACTCGATCGATGCATAATTGGAAAAGTTATACTTGTCATCTAGCAGTAAGTTTAGGTCATCGCTATAGATGATAGCTGATTCTCGTGAGAGAGAAGTAGAGGTGTAAGGTGTGACAACAATGGATGAATCACCGGATCCAACATTTTCTAGTGTAATTTCAACAATATACGCCGTCTCCATCTCAGGAGAAATACTCAAGGTATTATCAGAAGTTTTGTACTCCGTTTCACTAAGTGTAAGTTTTAATGAATTCGCAGTTTCATCGGCATTTACGCGACGGATGCTTGCATTGCTAATGAATGCTATAAAGAGAAGCAACACAGAAATCCTTAGAAAAGAATTTCTGTGTTTGAATGTATGATTCATGATTTTTTTCCTTTTGAAAATTATAGTGATGGAGTTTGACCAGGATCGGTACCATCTTGTGCAATTACAGTGATCACAGGAGCGTCTGCATCTTCTGCTAATGCAGCAAAATCTTGTGCAAATGTTTGATCGATTGTAAATGTTATGTCTGTTCCTAGGGATTCAATATCAACAGGGTCAGCAGTCAAAGTATTAAGATTAGTAGCGTCGACAACGATTCCATCAAAGTCATCAGGCGCGTTAACAGCAAAATAAACGATTGCTTCAGAAGCAGTTAAATTGGTCAAAGTACCACCTACATTTAAGATAGTTCCTGCCACAGTTCCATTGTTTAATAAAACATCAGTAATCTGTACAGGTTCTTCCAAGGCGATGCCGTCATTAAACTCGAATGTTGCCTCTCCATATTCGAGTTCAACCGGAATCGTCTCCGAGGCAGGGACACCTGTCACAGCATACGCGTTGACTCCTCCGGCTAACAACAAAGATGCAATGAATGTACTGCCTAGAACAATTTTTTTCATATTCAAAACCTCACTTTAATTATTGCAGTTGTTGCACTGCTTAAATGAATTATAATATGCAATTTAGGGTAGCGATTATCCGATTTAGTGCTAATTTTTTTGAAAATATATAAAATATATACGGTGGAATATTTTATTGCGGTTAAAATTTGTTATTGAGATTATCATTTGTTCATTTGAAGCTGGCAGCAACGATCTGCAAACTACTGCGTCGGTTTTTGTTTATAAAATGAAAACGATAGAGACTTGATAAATAAGTCTCTGTCGTTTTATAGAAAAGATTCGGATGGTTCGATTGTGTACAAAAATTGGCGATCTTTTTTGCTTATAGTGATACACAAGAAAAGTTTTCACTTTCCCCTGAAAGTCTGGCTGTAACAGTAATTATTGGTGGCTCTGTTAAGAAAGCAGTCTCACGGCTAACGGAATAAGTGGAGTTGATCGTGTTTTCTCCACGAGAAATAGCCTCGGCTTTGATCGTCACTGTTGGGTTATCAGTGATTTGGATGCCACTTTGTTCAGGGGCTTTGACTTCAACGATCACCTCAATGGGTGAGCGAGTGTAATTAAATAGTGCGCCGCCCACATTTGAAATTCCTCCTCGCGCAGAAAGGGGGCTGTTTTCGAAAAAGGCATCTCCGATAGTAAATCTTCCCCCATTCGTTAAACGCATTTCGTTGTGAAAAGCGAAAGCAGAATTTCCATCTAAGATGGTAACTTTGAGGGGTTCGCTATTAGGATTGCTGACGCTTAAGGCGGTTGCATTGACTCCTCCCGTTAGTAAGATTGTGGCTCCGAGAGTGATACTTAAGAAAGTTTTTTTCATTTTTAAACCTCGTTCTAGATTTTCAGATGTTTTTCTGAATATAAAAAGTATAAAGGGAAATTATCGTGAATATTATCTATATTTTTGCAAATCATCAATAAATAGTGTAGAAAATTGATAAAAAGTAGGGTTGTTTGTTTTTGCTGGGGATTTTTGAAGGAGGGATAGGTTGTTTTTCCTATGGAAGTCCCTGTATAACTAAAACGAAGGAGTAAAGCAAAAATAGCCTATTAAACGAACAACAAATGAAACCATTGCTTCAAACTGGTGGCATCCAGGGCATCTCTCCATTTTGTGATGCATGATCTATTGGTAAAAAAGCACTTTTCCGATGCTATTCGGAGTAATTGCTGTGATTTGTCGGCATTGGCGCTTCTCTAGGAAGATCATAGGAGGTTTTCTTTATCTAAGTCGGTTTCGTTCATAAGTAGAGTATTATGCCCAGCGTAAACGTCAGCCACTATTTTGTGGAGGTTTTTCAGGTAGGGTAGGTGAAGTGCAGAAGTCAACAAATGACTTGACTTCAACCCTTTGATTTAGTCTCTTAAAAATCCAAAATTCACTGAAATACAGAACAAGTTTTCTGAGGGCTTTATTTAAGTGATCGCTTTTATTCTCTACAATTGTCCTTAAGATTGCTTTTGCCTGCATTCTCAGGAATCTTTTTAAGTAATACAAAAATTGACATAGAATAAAGATATCGGTGAATATTGTCAAAAATATTGGAATAAATTATAGAATGTGCGTTTTTATCTGTTAATCGTGGGGATTTCTTGGTAGAATGACCTCGTAGAGCATTTCACTTTCTCTGTTGTTTTCTTGTGTCAGGTTAAGGTTTTATTTGAGAAAGATCGGCTTTTTTATTTCATATCAATCTGGGGCTGAGAAATCATTTATGATTGAACAGTCCCAAAAAGTATAGGTAAAATTATGTTTATTGTGATGACGGGTGAAGGAGTGCTAGCGATATGAAATTCTTACAAAGAAAAGAGGGATTTCAGCGGAATCATTTTTAGGAATGACCAGCAGGGGCATGGTGAAGAAAGCTAACAGAGTTAGGGTTTCTGATGTAATCGAATGTTCAATAGAACCCATTGTTTGAAAGTGCAATTCATGAGAACTGTCAATTCAAAACAGGATGCCTCCTATTTTATCAGGATGGATCGTGAAGGGAATTAGCAACTCTTGGGACAGCCTGTGACTTTCAGGGTAGAGCTTCGTTTAAAAAATTCAACACTCATTTTTTTCTGTAACTGGCAAATTCTTCTTATTATAATAAATGATTATTTTTTTTTTAGTTTTTTTCATCAAAAGACGATAAAATTAAAAAAGAAGATGCTATATGCTTATTAAAGAGGATTAAAGTTCTTTTTAGGAGTGTGAAAATATGCTGCAGTCTAAAGAAAAAAATATTGAACAGCAAAAGGCTTTGATGATAAGTGTTCGTTTTTTCAGTAATAAAGTAAATTCGATTTTAGAGCGAAATCTGATTGTTGATCAAAAAGCAGATATCGCTGAAACGCTAGCGTATTTGGAAGATTCTTTAGGGGAGATCAACATCCTTACCCACACGATCCAGCATGTGTTTTGTATCGCGGAACATGCACGCTTAGATCAAGCCGGTTGTCACCATCGACTAGAGCATTTTTGGGGAGATGTTATTTGTTATGTGATCGAATGTGTAGACAAATCGGGCAACTATTATGACTTTAAGGTAGTAGGAAATGTTGATGCGGGGGATAAAGAGTTGATTGACGCATTTAATGAATTGACGGATGACTTGGTCATTTTGAATATCTATGAATACAAAGATTGCTGGATAAAACGAGAACGCAGTACTCTAAAAGGAACTTGATCCTTCTTTCTAGAAGTTCATCTTTTTCTATCGGAAATTATGTTTGAATATTCTGACATTTTACCACGCTTTTTTACGCCTTAGTAAAAGGGAGTTGCTTTAGTTTGTCTTCGGCAAGTGGATAGAACGACAAAGCTAGCAATCAATTTCTCGAGACATTAAAAGCAAGCTTTCTCAATCCCTCAGGAGAGCCATTGGCCAATCGAATTGGCTAGAGGCTACAAATCCATTACTCCTGCAGAAGCTAGCTTACTTTTTTTTACAATGGACGAAAGAACTTCGATTCCATGAACAGAGTGAACCATCAATGTGACTGCTGATTTTCCCCTTCTTATGACTAACACTCCTAACCAGTAGAAAGGATCTTAGTGTGCAAGTTTAGTTTTCCTATAAATGATGCGCTGCGGGATTAAGTGTTTTTTTGTGAATCAGTATGTAGCAGAAAGTGTAGAAAGGCTTTTTTTCTTCACATATTTGCGGAGTTTGAAGAACAAGCTTCGCATGTAGATTCATTATTGATGCCAAAAGCAGATCGATCAAGTCAGAGCTACAATACCAAAATGGGTATCATAACAGTGAATACTACACTCAGACAGAATACTTTTCAGATTAAGAGAAAAATCTTAGAATGAGTTAAAGTTGAAGAAACTATTAAAAATGACCGTTTTGTGAATGATTTGGCAGTTACTTAAAGTTTTTTTAATACAATTGGAAGCTGGGATATTTTTTATTAAGGCGGTTGAAAAATTGGATTATATAGAAAAATTGTATAGGTTTTACTTAACTAAGAAACAAGTTGATAAACTAACAATTGTAAGAAATCTCGTTGTTGAAAAACAACTTTCTTTAGATGCGATTGGAGAATCCCTCAGTAAGTCACTTTATCAGGTGAAAATTCTCTTAACTGAGATCGATGATGATCTAACCGGTATTTCAACGCTGGAGGACTCCTTTTTTTTCTTGAAAAAAGAACACTTCATCTGTCTGATGATTTAAATCAAGAACAAAGTCTGTATATTTTTGTAAACCTCAAAAAAAAGTATTTTTTGGAATCTCCCTATTACAAACTCCTCATCTATTTATTAAGAAAACGAAAAACACGAATGGTGGATATTTCAGAAGAGCTGATTTTTAGTGTTTCCTATTGTTATAAACTGCTTAGTTATTTAAAAAAAATGTTCGCGGTCCAAAATGTACCGATAAAAATCAGTAATAGCAGTGATTCGATTCAATTAACAGGGGAAGAATCATGTATTCGCATGTATCATTATCTCGTCGAAGTCATGGCCTGTAATGTTTATACAGAACATCCCATCCGTTCTAGTGTGGAGTGGATCGCCAAAGATTATGAGACGTTGCGTACGACAAAGGTCAAGCATGCGATCGTTTTTTCTATTATTGAAAATGCCATTCTCCGAGGGAATATTGTTCCTGGAGTTGATGCGTCAACATTAGCGCTTTATCATTGTTTAAAGAAAGAAAATGATCAACAGCTGGCAAATCTTTTTCCTATTCGCAATCAATCTGATGTGGAAAAAGAACTTGTCTACTATTATTTTTGGCGGGTGCTTTTCATCCCAGAAACAGTGAGAGAATCTGAAAAAAAGGTGATCGGGGAAAAATTCCTCATGCTTGAAAACAATGGTTATGTGGATTTTGCTTCTCAGATTCTTGAGCAACTTTCAAAGAAATATGCTCTAACAAAGCAGGCTTCATCAGTTTTTATCTATGAAGTAGTGATCAATACTTGGGGCTATATCCATCTTTATCTAGATAATTTTTTGTCAATCGGGGAGATTGATTATACAAATGATCGACTGGTTGAAGTGGAGGTTATCATAGATCGGGTCCTTAATAATCATCGGGGATGGATCGAGAGAGAGCCGCTTTTTATTCGTAAGCTTTCCCAAATCGTTACTTCCTACCTACCTATCCAAAAAGAAGATCAAATAAATATTGGTATCTCTCTTTTGAATCATCCGGAATATATCCCTGTTATCAAAAATACGCTATTGAAAATCTATAATGAGAAAGTTATCAAGTTTAATGCCAATCTAGCTGACTCTGATATTTTGGTTTCAGATGGTGTTCTGATCCATAATGCGTCACAAAAATTTGCATTTTTTGGCAATGTTCATAATACAAGAGATTGGGATAATTTGAATGCCATGATCCAATCAGCGATCTTGGCGAAATATACATAAAGCAGAGCGCATGTGGCGCTCTCTTTTTTTGAGTCGTTTCAAAATTTGTTTTGGGTTGCTGGCAGATGAGTGCTAAAAAACGAAATGGAAATTAGCCTCAGGTGCTTTTCTCGTTTGAGAAAGAACCGCTTACTTTGAGTTGCTTGAGACCGCATTAAAAAAAATTGCTAAATAATGTGCAAATTTTTGACAAAAAAAGATAAATAAAATAGTCGGAATTGCGGTATTTTAACTATAGTAATTTTATTTGTAATAAATAAACCTGAAGGTGATTTGAAGATGATGGAAATAATAGAAAATATACGCTTAAGTGAAAGAATGTATTCCATACGTTTTGCTAACGAAAGATACGATCATTTCTATCGAAATTGCGTGTTTCCGATAAACTTTGGCCTAGATCAAGTAGAAAAATATATCGTTGATTCATTGAATATCCTGAAAGACACGTTGAAAATCGCTGATTCCACTAACGTTTTGATAATGGATGGGTTTAAACATGCCTCTGAAGAGGTAGCTTTCACATTTATTGATGCCCATTGGACAGATGCAGAACAGTACATAGTCGAGTTGAAGGACACAAACAAGGTAGAATATATCACTTTGATTACAAATGTTGAAACAGAGTTGGCGGCAATAAAGCAATTTGTGAAGACTGAATTTCCAAATACTGAATTTACGATCGATTACTATGATGAGGCTTGGGTGGTGAAACCATAAAAGTGAAAGTTCCTTTGGTTATATAGAAGAATAGCTCTGACTTAAAACAAATAAACTGTTGCGTCATTTTGCATCATTGAGGAAATCAATTCTCCCTAGACTGTAAATATCGGTGTTTTGAGGAGAATTGAGGGTTTTCCATTTATGCTATGATTTAAGCGGAGAAGGATTCACAAGACCAAAATCAATAACTATTTTTTGACTGGATGAATGACTGTTGAAGGAATTATTGACGATAATTGAATGAAGAGAACATGCGTAAGGGAATATGATGAACAAAAGATCTCCCTCTCTTTACGATCAGTTTTTTTACCTTTGTCGAGTAGAGACCACCTTACTAAGCGGAGGGATACCGCAAGAAAGGGAAGGATGTCATTTGTTTGGTAATAGTGAATCGTGTCTTGCCTTAAAACAGTAGGTATTTTTACTCAAGGAGAACTAGAATGATGAAACGGATTAAAGCAAGCTGTCTTTTAATGGTTTCGTGTTTTTCTTTATTGTATACGGAACGAATTTTTGCTGCAGAAGCGAGTTTTTCATTAACGGTGGAAGAACCAATCATTTTTGATTTTCAGGAGATTGATTTTAGCAATGAATTACTGAGTCATGAAGGTAGTCTAAAAGTTGAAAGTTCTGCCAGTGATGTGACAACGGTTTATCACTTGGAGATCTCTTCAAATGGCAGTGGTTTGAGCGCTACTTTTGAAAATGCGGCAGAAATGGTGGCAACAGAAACGATGGATGACCACCATTTTTATGTTACATTAGATCCTAAAAAATTTCTGACGGCAGATCAAGGTAACTATAAAGTAATTTTTACTATCACGGAAATCTCTTCTGCAGCGACGAATCAAAATTTGCCGTCTTCACTTTTGCCGTCAAGTAACAAGCAAGAAGACCATGCATCCATCGTCGAGAGTGATGAGAGTGTAGGGGAATCAGCTACGACAAGTACCTCTTCAACAGAGGCAACCTTTTCCACAGAGGGTCTCTTGCAGAGTAATGAAAGTTCTTCTCTAGTGGAAGAAATGGAAACGACTGATACTTCCTTCATGCCGGAATAAACAAATAGTGGCTTGGCTTTTTCTTATTTGCTAGAAAGAGTGGGTCAAAGTAATAAGCGTTACGACTGTTATCTGAAAAAATTTCACTTTTCATGTCTATTTATTTTCGTTAACTGCCACCAGTTTTGATGGAGGAAAATGAAAATTTCGCGAGATAAGATTAAAAAAACCTTTATTCTTTTGGTGAAAAAAATTGCAAAAAGAAGAGAAGTTTGCCAAAAAAAATAGTGTATAGTTTTTTTGTAAGCTCGATTCTTACAAAAAAATATATAAGGAGGAATGAAATCAATGAAAAAGGTTATCTTAGCAACAGCGTTCTTATTTGCTCTCTCTATTGGTGTGTTCGTACCTGTAGCAGCAGAGGAAGTTGCTGTAACTGTTAACGAAGGAACAGCAACATTTACGTTAGAAACACCTGCTGAAACAAAAACGGTTGACTTTGCAGAGATTAGTTTTACTGATGCAAAAGCAGATCCGCTATCAGGTACTTTCTCACTATCGGGAACATTAGCGAATAAATCCTTTGGTGCAAAAAAAGTGGTGATCACAGCACAAGTGCCGGGAGAAACGATTGCACCTGGTCTAACCGTTGCTACAAGTGAAGTATTCAGTGTGGAAGCAGAGCAAGGATACGAAGCAACTCAAACAGGTACTTTTGACTATACGATCGATCCAGCAACATTTGACAGTACCAAAAAAGCAGATTATCTAATCACTTTGACTGCATCAGAAGCTACGGACGTTACACCTTAATTTCATGTCTAGTTCTGACTGCGAGAAGAAATACGGTTTTTTTAAGGTGGTCTTTTTTTGCCTGTTCTTAGGAATGTTCTTTTACACTGAAAGTGTAGCAGCGGAAGAACAGATCAGCTCTTCATTTGATGTTTCGATCCAAGCTGATGATGAGACAAGTCAGGTAAAGGATATTCAATTTACACCTCAATTGAATCAGGAATATCGCTATACGGCAACTGTTACCAATCTTGAAAACTATGCCATTGAAGTCTCGATTTTTCCAAGTATCGCTGTTTCCACGAGGAATTCGATGACTTATGTAGCGGAAACAGAAAATTTACTGAACCAAGATTATGATTTAAAAAATTATGTAAAAATCCAACCGCAAGATGGGAATTTCGTTGATGGTTTTTTGCAATTAGATGCAAAGCAAAGTCGAGATGTTCAAATCATCATTAATGTAAATAAAAGGATTCATGGGGAAGTATTAGGTGGGATCAATTTTTCTCAGGTAATCGGCATACAAGAAAATAAAGATTCTGTAGATATTCAGCAAGTCTATCAGAAAGTAATCGTCGTTCGCCTAAAACTGAATGAACTGGCTAAAGGAACAAAACAGACTATCGGGGATTTTGAATTTACGATTACTGGAGACACAACGACTCTTTCTTATTATCTATATAATAATGATCCGCTTGTGACCTATGCTGAGGGTGGCACCTATCGTGTGATCAATCCCAATCAGGAGATTATCGCTGAAGGGAAGATAGAGTCGGAACAGATTGTTCTTTCACCCTATATAAAAACGCTCTTTAATGTCCCATTGTTGGATGGGGCCGAATTGATGTCTGGGGAGTATCAATTTATACGATCAGATGGCAACGACGAAACGACAACGTATTTTCATTATACAAAGGAAGAGGTCGACCAGTTTATTGAGGAGGCTGCTGATTCTAGCAATACAATTACTGTTCAATCAAAAGCCAATCTTTGGTTGGTCATCGCCTTATCACTCGTTTCCGTTTTGCTTATTTTGACGCTTGTAAAATTGCTAAAAAAATAAGAGAAGTTTAGGGGAGATCGTTACCCCTAGACTTTTCTTGTTGCGTAAAATCTTTCTTAATCCTTTGACAGACAGTTGGGCGGCCCCAGATTTTGCCCTCCCACAGGTCTGTCTCGAAAAAAGCTGTTTTTATTTTGTACTTGCTTATTTTCTATAGTTTTTTTCATTTTGATCAGGGAAAAAATTCGGTGGTAAATCGTTAAAGGACTTTACAAATCGGTTGGCTTCATTGGTCCTTTGAGTAATTGATGATCCTTGCAGTAGTTTTTTATGAACGGCAGGATCATTTCTTTTTGCTTTTTATTATTAAAAAGAAGCAGATTTTAGCATAAAAGGGATATTCTTTTTATTAATAACTAATGCTATATGTTTTCTTGTTAACTATGAGTTAACTAACATCACAGAAGTAACTATCGTTAAGAAGGAGATTACCATGGATTTATGGAAGTTGTTTCTAACGGAGCGACAAGAACAAAAATTGAATTTATTAGAGGATATTATTTCAAGGACGGAAGCATCAATCGATGAATTAGCTTGTAAGCATTCACTTACGAATCGCAATGTGAAATCATTAATCATGCAGATAAACGAAGATTACATAGAAAACACAAGCACGACAGACGCACTGATCAGATTCGAAAATCGATTATTTCGGATATCCACGTTGAAAGCAACAGGAACTTATCCTTCGCTGTATTCAAATTTGAAAATAACGTATATTAAGCAAAGTGCTGTTTTCCAAGTCTTGATTTACTTTCTTAGGCATCGAAAAGTGGGGATGATCAAACTATCCACTCATTTTAATTATAGTCAGTCTTATTGTTATAAATTAGTCAATAGGGCAAACGATATCATACGTTCTATGGGGATAGAGTGTCAAATCAGTAAGCGAATGAATTATTTGATTGTGGAAGGAAGGGAGAGTCAAATCAGAATGCTTTCATATATCTTGAATAGCCATTCTACAACATTTGCAGAAGACAACAATTACCTTTATAGAAACGAAAAGAGTCCTACTAAGATTCAACGGGACAAACTTTCTAGAATAACTAGAATTTTTTTAGATGCGCATAAGATGGGCCACTATACCGATGTGATCTCAGATCAGGAGATGTCTATTGGTTTGTGCTTGTACGAAGAGCTTCATTTAAGCTTTTCCCAAACGTTTTATCCTTTAAATAAAAAAATAAATGATGCTGCTTTTCAATCAGAAAAATTTCTTTATTATCTCTTTGCTGTATATTTCTTTCCAGAATACTTAACTCCTGAGATTTGTGAGCGTTTAGGGGCAGGGTTAATGAGACTAACAAAAAATCCTATCGTGGATAGAGCGGTTGAAGCATTAGAAAAAATGGAAGAAAGTTATAGCATTCCTGATAATCTTCATCGCACGTTTGTCTTCCAGCTGGTCTATCGCTTTTTAATCACAGATAAACTAAGCTTAAGCTCTTTCTTTTATCTTGAAGACAAAAAATTACTGATGAATGATAAATTTTTAACCATAAAAGAGATGTTAAAATCTGTTTACAAAGAAAGTATATCAGAGCGAGACTTAGATATATTTAGTACCCAGTTAACTGAGCTGCTCTATTCTTATGTTGGGCATGTCATGGCAAAACCCTTGCATGTAATGATCCATATTACGTACCATGCCAACTATGCTGTCTTAGTGAAAAATTATATAACAGGTGTATACAAACCAGAGACAGTTACCATGGTAGGAAATTTTGCAGATGCAGATCTTATTATTTCTGATCGGTTCGTTGAGTCGAAAGAAAATCAGTATTTTTTCTTTCTTGAAGATATCCATAATATTGAGACATGGAAAAGATTAGGGGAGTTTATCAATAGCAAAATTATTGAAGGACGAATTCGATCAAATACGATAGAAAAAATCAGCTAGTATTAGCGGAAAGAGTACAGTTTTGATTAAAAGACTAAGTAAATTCTTGGTTACATTCAAACAAAAAAGATATCTATAAAAGAAGGCTGCGACAGTCATCTTTTATAGATATTTTTTTAAGACGTAATTAGGCTAAACTAATGGGATGAGGATAAGGATTTTTTGATGGAGATTTCAACCACTTCAGGCATTTGGATCACAGAGATGGTTGAAGGATCATACGAGCCATCAGGTAATTTTTTTAGAAAGTAATTTTTGATTTCTTCTACTTCTGTCGGGCGAATATTTCGTTTTTTATTGATCAGCAGAATTTCATTGTGGTTCGGCGCTGAGGTAAAGATTACGGTCGTATCTCCGGCTGTGTAAACCTTTACAAGTTCTGCGTCGGTATTTTCAAGTTGATTCAATACTAGTCGAGAATGGCTGTTCGTAACATTGATTAATTTCACCAGACTCACCTCACATTCTATGTATTTATTAATAACATTATAGGGCGTTTTTTTTCAAAAGAAAAGCCAGACAACTCGGAATTACCCAATTTTTTGGCAAAACATGGTTGTCTGGCAAAGGAAACGGTTCACGACACGTTTTTAAAGCTTTTTACTCGTTTGTTTCCGAAGATTCTTCTTCAGTCGTGTCGGCTTCTGAAGAAGGTGCAGGGGATTCAGCGGAAGTTACAATGATCTTATCTGAATCTTCCAATTGGGCTTTTAACTGACGCACTTGCGGATGCTCCAAATAGAATTCTGCAATCCCATCTTCGATTTGATCTTGGATCGTTCTACGCAGCGGGCGAGCACCCATCGTTGCACTGTAACCAAGATCCACCAATTTTTCTTGCACGTCTTGTGGAACATCGATATGCAGTTTTTGATGACTAAGGGTTTGATTGACATCATGCAGCATAAGTGACACGATCGATAACAAGTTTTCCTTGCTTAGTGCCTTGAATTCGATGATCCCGTCAAAGCGGTTGAGAAATTCTGGCGTAAAGTAATTGTTCAATTGATTTAACACGGAACGAGTGATGCCTTCGCGTGCGGCACCAAAGCCAACGTTGGCTTCAACTTTGCCGGTTCCGGCATTACTTGTCATGATGATCAGAGTATCTTTAAAGCTGACCGTACGTCCTTGTGCATCCGTCAAACGACCATCATCGAGAATTTGCAAGAACATATGCAATACATCAGGATGGGCTTTTTCCACTTCATCCAATAGAATCAAGCTGTAAGGATTCCGACGAACTTTTTCAGTCAATTGACCTGCTTCTTCATAGCCAACATAGCCAGGAGGAGAGCCGATCAATTTTGATACACTGTGTTTTTCCATGTATTCTGACATGTCGAAACGAATCATTGCTTCTTCGGAGCCAAACATTTCATAAGCTAATTGTTTGGCTAATTCCGTTTTCCCGACACCGGTTGGACCGACGAAAAGGAAAGAGCCGATTGGACGATTTTGTTTGCCTAAACCGACCCGATTTCTGCGGATCGCTTTGGCTACTTTGTCGATCGCTTCATCTTGTCCGATAACTTTTGCTTTCAAGTCATCCGCGAGATTTTTTAATTGGGTTTGTTCTTTTTCTTTCAATTCGCCAACTGGAATATTCGTCCGTTCTTCAACGATTTGTTCCATGTCTTTTTCAGTAATGACTGGCGTTTCTTCTTCGCTGATTTGACGTTCTTTCATTTTTTGCAGTTTGTTGATTTGATCGCGATAGTAAGCAGCTTTTTCAAAATCTTCTTCTCGAGAGGCTGCTTGCTTTTGTTCTTCTGCTTCTTGCAATTTCTTTTCGATCGTTTTTGGATCAACGATTTGAATCGTCAAGTTTTTCTTCGAACCTGTTTCATCTAGTAGATCGATCGCTTTATCAGGCAAGAATCGGTCTTGGATGTATCGGTTAGAAAGGGTAGCGGCAGCTGCGATCGCTTCATCCGTGTATTTCACATGATGGTAATCTTCATAACGTGGTTGCAAACCTTTTAAGATGCGGATCGTTTCTTCCACAGAAGGTTCATCGACACGCACTGGTTGCAAACGGCGTTCTAAAGCAGCATCTTTTTCGATAATGCGGTATTCATTTAACGTCGTTGCTCCGACCATTTGTAGTTCTCCACGGGCAAGCGCTGGTTTTAAGATGTTTCCAGCATCCATATTTCCGTCGCCAGCTGCACCAGCGCCAACGATTTCATGGACTTCATCAATAAACAAAATCACGTTTTCTGCTTGCTTGATTTCTTCAATCAATTTTTGGATGCGTTCTTCAAATTGGCCACGAATACCTGTACCTTGCACAAGAGAGGCAACGTCTAGGCGAATGACTTCTTTGTCCATCAGTTTTTGTGGCACATCGCCATCAACGATTTTTTGGGCTAACCCTTCAACGACGGCAGTTTTCCCAACTCCGGGTTCACCAATAAGAACAGGGTTATTTTTGGTTCGGCGATTAAGGATCTCGATCACTCGTTTGATCTCTGAATCACGACCAACGACTGGATCGACTTCGCCATCACGAGCCATTTGGGTAATATTGATGCCGTATTCTCCTAACAGACCTGCAGGTGCTTGGTTATTGCGTGGAGGCTGACCGCCGACAAAACCGTTACCGCCGGTTTGTGTCGGTGGAGTTTGTTCATAAGGGGTATTTCCTTGCTGCATTTGACGAGACATTTGACGGAATAGATCATCAAGATTGCCAAATCCAAAAGGATCTTGCGCCATTGTAGCTGCAGCATTCCCAGATTGAGCTTTTAATTTTTGGTAACAACTTTGACAATAATCGAGTTGTTTTCTTTGACCATTGACATTGGCATATAAATGAATTGAAGCTTCATTTTTGCCGCAATTTTGACAAAGCATAGATTCACGACCTTTCATATTTGTTCCAACAACCCTATTTTACGGCGCTTTTGATCGCTTGTAAAAGAAAAGGGGCTGTGGGCAAAGAAACGGTCACCTTCGAGGCAATGTATTATTGACCTTTACTGACCATAATTCTATTATACTAACTTTTTGTCAGACTGCAAGAATTTTACTCTGAAAAGTTCTCGCTGCTTTTTCATCTACAAAAGCGTCTTTTAAATAGAAATCAATTCAATTATAATAGAAAGAAAGAGGTGAGAATGGACGATGGAGAACAGAGATTTTGCTGTAGAAGTAGTGCGTTTACGCAATGGAGAGATCAAAGAATTGATTGTTCAACAGCCGGAATTTCTGGCATTTAGAGATGTCTGGCTCCAGCTGGAAGATCGGTCTTCTTTTGTCGGAGAAGCGGGGTTAAACGGGAAGATCATCTACCGTTATGTACAAGAAAATAAATAGGACATTTATTTCAATCGTTTATTTAAGAGAAAACGGTTGTCTATCGATGAAAAAAATGGTAATCTTAACAGTTGAAAGGGCGATTTTTTTCGGGTGTCATTGCATGCATGGAAATTTTGCCTTCACACAAAAAAACGTATCATAAAGGAGATTGATCAATATGGAAAAGAAAGATTTTCACGTAGTTGCTGAGACAGGGATTCACGCACGTCCAGCTACATTATTGGTTCAAACAGCAAGCAAATTTAACTCTGATATCAACTTAGAGTACAAAGGTAAATCAGTAAACCTTAAATCAATCATGGGCGTAATGTCATTAGGTGTTGGCCAAGGTTCTGATGTTACTATCACTGCTGAAGGTGCTGATGAAGCAGATGCAATCGCTGCAATCGTAGAAACAATGAAAAAAGAAGGTTTGTCTGAATAATGGTTGAGATGCTAAAAGGAATTGCTGCTAGTGATGGTGTAGCCGTTGCGAAAGCCTACCTGTTAGTACAACCTGATTTATCTTTTTCAAAAGTATCAGTTGAAGATACTGCAGCAGAGGAAGCACGCTTAGATGATGCGCTAGCGAAGTCAACAGCGGAATTACAACAAATCCGTGACAAAGCAGCACAAACTTTAGGTGAAGCAGAAGCACAAGTATTTGATGCTCATTTAATGGTTCTTTCAGATCCTGAGATGATCGGTCAAATTAAACAAAACGTGACAGATAACAAAGTCAATGCAGAAGCTGCGTTGAAAGAAGTTACTGACATGTATATTGGTATGTTTGAAGCAATGGATGACAATGCTTACATGCAAGAACGGGCAGCTGACATCAAAGATGTTGCGAAACGTATCTTGGCGCATTTGTTGAATGTGACTTTGCCTAATCCTTCAATGATCAACGAAGAAGTAGTCGTTGTTGCGCATGACTTGACACCAAGTGATACTGCACAACTAGACCGCAACTTTGTAAAAGCTTTTGTAACAGATATCGGTGGACGTACTTCTCATTCCGCAATCATGGCACGTTCTCTTGAAATCCCAGCAATCGTTGGAACGATGGAGATCACTGCAAAAGTGAAAGCGGGCGACATCTTAGCTGTTAACGGCATTATCGGTGACGTTATCGTCAACCCGACTGATGACCAAGCAGCTGAATTTGTTGAAGCTGGGAAAGCCTACGCAGAACAAAAAGCAGAATGGGAAAAATTGAAAGATGCTGAAACAGTTACGGCTGATGGCAAGCACTTTGAATTGGCTGCAAACATTGGAACGCCAAAAGATTTAGAAGGTGTCCACAACAATGGTGCAGAAGCAGTCGGTTTATACCGGACTGAATTCTTGTACATGGATTCTCCTGATTTCCCAACAGAAGAAGACCAATACAAAGCATACAAAGCAGTTTTAGAAGGAATGGCTGGCAAACCAGTGGTTGTCCGTACAATGGATATCGGTGGCGATAAAGAACTTCCTTACCTAAAATTGCCTCACGAAATGAATCCTTTCTTAGGCTATCGTGCATTGCGTATCAGCTTATCTGAACTTGGGGATGACATGTTCCGTACCCAACTTCGTGCGTTGTTACGTGCTTCTGCTCACGGCAACTTACGTATCATGTTCCCAATGGTGGCAACATTGAAAGAGTTCCGTACAGCGAAGAAAATGTATGAAGAAGAGCGTCAAAAATTGATTGACGAAGGCGTTGAGATTTCTAACGAGATTCAAGTCGGAATCATGATCGAAATTCCAGCAGCAGCTGTCTTAGCAGACAAGTTCGCCAAGGAAGTTGACTTCTTCAGTATTGGTACCAATGACTTGATCCAATACACAATGGCTGCAGACCGCATGAATGAGCGCGTGTCTTACTTGTACCAACCATACAACCCATCAATATTACGTTTAATCAAAAACGTGATCGACTCAGCGCATGCTGAAGGAAAATGGGCTGGTATGTGTGGAGAAATGGCCGGCGATCAAACTGCTGTGCCACTTCTTGTAGGTATGGGCTTAGATGAGTTCTCAATGAGTGCAACATCTGTTCTGAAAACACGTAGCTTAATGAAACGCTTGTCAACGACTGACATGCAAGAATTAGCAAAACGTGCTTTAGAAGATTGCGATACAATGGAAGAAGTTGTAGAGTTAATCGAACAGTATGTAAACTAATCATTTCTAGGCAACAAGCAATTTTTGCTTGTTGCCTTTTTTGTTTTAAGAAGACATTTTGTTTGAGTTGACTTGCAACAACTTACTACTTTTTTCAGAAAACGAACAGTTTTGTCATATCTTGGGATTAAGCTATGATTCCCTGAGTTTTTCCCGTATCATGGTTAAATGGGGAACAAAATCTAGGACCATGGTAGGAGTATCTCTGCGATCGCCTATGGTATACTAATATCAGATATAAGCATTTCCAAGGAGGAATCATCTTTGAAAGTACTTCTTTATTTTGAAGGAGAAAAATTATTAGCTAAATCAGGTATCGGTCGCGCATTGGCTCATCAGCAACGAGCGCTGACATCTGTCGGGATTCCTTTTACTCTTGATAAAAATGATGAGGATTATGACATTCTTCACATCAACACGTATGGAATCAATAGTATGCATATGGTCAACAAAGCCAAAAGACAAGGGAAAAAAGTGATTTACCATGCCCATTCTACAGAAGAGGATTTTCGGAATTCATTTATCGGTTCAAATCAGCTTTCGCCATTATATAAAAAATATTTGATCAATCTTTATTCCAGAGCCGATCAATTGATCACCCCGACCCCTTATTCGAAAGAACTTTTGGAAGGGTATGGTATCCAAGTGCCGATCGAAGCAATCTCAAACGGGATCGATCTTGACAAATATCAGCCGGATCAAGAGAAAGAAAAAGCCTTTCGTGAGTATTTCAATCTATTACCAGATCAAAAAGTGATTATATCGGTCGGTTTGTTTTTTGAACGAAAAGGCATTCTTGATTTTGTAGAGATAGCCAGACAATTGCCTGAGTATACGTTTATATGGTTTGGTCATACACCAATGATGACGATTCCTAAGCAGATCCGCGACCTTGTTAATGAAGACCATCCAGAAAACGTGCTGTTTCCCGGCTATATCAAAGGAGACATCATCGAAGGGGCATATTCAGCGGCTGATCTGTTCTTCTTTCCATCCTATGAAGAAACAGAAGGAATCGTGGTCCTTGAGGCGTTAGCCAGCCACCAAAATGTGCTTGTTCGGGATATTCCTGTTTATAAAGGTTGGCTAAGCAATGGGCACAATGCATACATGGAAAAAACCAATCAAGGATTTATTGAGAAAATCAAAGGAATCGTGGAAGGCACGTTGCCACAGTTGAGTGAAGCCGGCTATGAAACGGCCAAGCAAAAAAGTATTGATGAAATCGGATATGAACTAAAAGAAGTTTATACAAAAGTGATGAATACGGAATGAAGAAACTAATGGAAAGTTTGGAGGGACCGTTTTGAAAATCGGATTTTTTACAGACACCTACTTCCCCCAGGTAAGTGGTGTGGCGACATCGATCAAGACATTGAAAGAAGAGCTTGAGAAAAAAGGCCATAAAGTCTATATCTTTACAACGACCGATCCAAATGCTGATCTGGATGAAGAAGATATCATTCGCATGCCAAGTGTCCCGTTTGTGTCCTTCAAAGATCGGCGAATCGTGGTTCGCGGCATGTTGTATGCCTATTTGATCGCCAAAGAATTAGAATTGGAATTGATCCATACCCATACAGAGTTTGGTTCTGGGATGTTGGGGAAAATGGTGGGGCGTAAATTGCAAATTCCTGTGATCCATACCTACCATACAATGTATGAAGATTACTTGCACTACATCGCAAACGGAAAGGTCTTGCGGCCATCTCACGTGAAATATCTTTCGCGGCTCTTTGCCAACCACTCGACAGGTGTTGTTTGTCCAAGTGAACGGGTCATCGATACGCTGAGAGGGTATGGTGTGGTTTCACCGATGCGGATCATCCCCACAGGGATCGAAGTTGAGAAGTTTCGCCGACCGGATATTACAACTGACATGAAAAAAGAATTGCGGGAGAAATTGGGCATCACTGAGAATCAACCCATGCTGCTTTCCCTCAGTCGTATTTCTTATGAAAAGAATATCCAAGCAATCATCGACGGCATGCCAGAAATTTTAATGAAGATTCCTGATGCGCAATTAGTGATCGTTGGGAAAGGTCCGCATAAAGAAAAATTAGAAGAAAAAGTGGTGGATATGGCGCTATCTGACCATGTTCAATTTGTCGGCGAAGTGGCAAATGATAAAGTGGCGATCTATTACCACGCTGCGGATTACTTCGTAAGTGCCTCCACATCAGAAACACAAGGACTGACTTACACGGAAGCAATGGCTGCTGGAACGCCGTTAGTCGTTGAAGGCAATGACTACTTAAATACTTTGATTGACGATCCGTCTTTAGGCGTCACCTATGAGAGTGATCGGGATTTCGCAAAAGCATTTATTGATTATTATGAACGAAAGATTCCTGCTGATCCCGAAGTTCTTGCTAGGAAGATGTATGAGATTTCGGCACTACGTTTTGGTGAGTCGATGCTATCTTTCTACCATGACATGGTCGCTTATTATGAAACAGAACGCATCGAAAAAGAAACCGAGCAGACGTTAGAAAAATTCAAAGTTAAATTGAAAGCATTTCGCCGAACGATTGATTAAACAGAAAATTTTCGCAAGTTCATGTTTTTAGCGTATACTAAAGACATGAACTTTTTTATTTTGGAGGGATCTGCATGAAATTAGGATTTATCGGTACTGGTGTCATGGGTCAAGCGATGGTTGGTCATCTCTTAGCTGCAGGACATACAGTGAATGTTTACAATCGGACGAAAGCAAAAACAGATGAACTCGTTGCGAATGGAGCAATTTGGTGTGACACCCCAACAGAAGTTGCATCGGAAAGTGAAATCATCTTTACAATGGTTGGTTATCCATCTGACGTTGAAGAGGTTTACTATGGTCCTCAAGGGATTTTTCAAACGACTGTGACGGGCAAAACATTGGTGGATTTTACCACCAGCACCCCTGATTTGGCAGAACGAATCTACCAGACAGCGAAGGAAAAAGGAGCAGCGAGTATTGATGCGCCAGTTTCTGGTGGTGATCTTGGTGCGGGAAACGCCACGCTAACGATTATGGTTGGTGGCGATGAAGAAGCTTATCAACAAGTAAAACCACTTTTTGAAGTTTTAGGAAAGACGTTTCAACTTCAAGGAGGGGCAGGGAAGGGTCAGCATACGAAAATGGCCAATCAGATCATGATTGCCGGAACCATGACGGGGATGACAGAAATGCTGGTCTATGCGAACCAAGCGGGTCTTGATTTACCACGAATGATTGACACGCTTTCTGGCGGTGGTGCAGCCAATTGGTCCATGACGAATTACAGTCCTCGTATCCTAAAAGAGGATTATTCACCAGGCTTTTTTGTCAAACATTTCATCAAAGATTTGGGAATCGCTTTGGATGAGGCTAAGAAGATGGGATTGGATTTGCCGAGCACCACTTTAGCTAAAAAAATGTATGATCAGTTGGCTGAAAAAGGCTTCGAAAATGACGGAACGCAGGCGCTGATTAAACTTTGGTGGCAAGATGGAAAAAAATCTTAAAATGACAAAAAAAATACGAAAAATCAATGCAAGATAGAGGATGTTTTGATACAATATAACGGACAGAAAAAGGAGGCTTACGAATGAAAAGTTCGCAATTAGTCGCTATCATCAAACGTTTAGAAGCGATGGTCGAAGCGCAAGACAATGAAGTTCAAGTACGTCGTTTTGAAAAAGAAGGCGTCGAAAAATGTACCGTTACTTATGACAATTCGACAGAAACGTTTGAATTAACGGAAGCAGAATCAAGTCAATCTTATCAATTTGATAACGTTGATATTGTAGCCATGGAAATCTATGATTTGATCCAATAAGAATGAGTGAGACGTTCGTCGTCGCTTTCTCATTTCTATACAGCAAGCCTACTGGGGCTTGCTGTTTTTTATTTATCTGCTGCTTTTTCTTGGCGATACAGGTGATTGAGGATGATCCCTAATGGATCGAGATCTTTCGGGGCTAAAGGAAGCGCAGCGCTTGCTGGCGGAAGTGGCTGGAATGTTTCTTCAGGAGAAAGAATGTTTGTTTGGATCAACTTGCCAAAGCTAACTTGATAGTATTTGATTTGAGTCGTCTGTGATCCTGGCTCCTCTAAGTCAAGGGGTATAGAAAAAATCACTTCTGGTTCTTGAATAAACTGATTGACCCTCACGATTTCTTGGTAAAAGCTTTGCGCCGAATGGATTTCTCCCTGTAGCAAACTTGCTTGTTCAAATAATAAATGATCAATAAGATAGGTTAAGCGTTCATCCAAAAGTGAGAAGCACTCGGTTTTTTGTCCAGCAAAAAAACAGCCGATTTCTCGCCACTTCTCTTCCAAGGGATACGCATCCATTTGAGGGAGTTGCTTACGTAAGGTCAATAGTGTCAGTTCGTTGACAGTCGGCAATTGAAAGGTTTCTGACAATAATTGAAACAACATCGGCAATTTTTTTGTTTGCCGAAAGGGGCCATAACTGCCAATTTGTGGTGTTTGAGTGATCGTGAAGGTATGATTCGTCAAGTCAACAAAGCAGTAGTTGGCTGAATGGTTCATTTGTCGGTTGTAGATAGGATGAAAAGCTTGGATCAAACGACATTCAAGTAAAAGTGCATCCAATTCTGTATCTGTTTCGATCGTTTCAAAATCAACAACATTATAAACAAGGCGAAGCACCTTATTGGCATGCTGCTGGTTTTTTCGGAAGTAGGAAACGACACGCTGTTTCAATGATTTGGCTTTTCCTACATACAAGACTTCGTTGTGCTGATCTTTCATTAGATAAACACCAGGCTTTTCAGGCAGGGTATTTGCTTTGTTTTTTAAAAACTCTTTGTTCGGATTCATCGATCGTTCCTCTCCTTCCTCCAAAGAGTAGCAGATGAAGCGTAAGAGAGCAATGTTTGCTGGCCATCGACAAGAAAAAATTAGAAATAGAGTGGAGGCAACGTAATGATAAACTTTGACATTCAAAGGAAATTTCTCTATAACGGAAACGGATTATTTTGTCAACTCGCAGCTTTTAGAATCTTAGAAAATCAATTCTTAAATAAAAATGTGCTTAAAAATCAAAAAAGTTCGAAAAAATTCTTGCATTTCTCAATAACTTCCGATATAGTTTGACTATCAAATGATTTGATTATCAAAGTATTCGGATGGTGAAGGTTATGGAACCCAATTTAGAAACAGTTAATGACTACTTAGTCAGCGTCTTTAATGACATCTTAGTGATTGAAGAATCTGAATTGAAAAAATCTCAATTCAAAGACCTTTCAATTACCGAAATGCATACCATCGAAGCCATCGGGATGTACAAAAAAAAGACCACGACTGAAGTTGCCAAAGAGCTTTCGATCACTGTTGGGACTTTGACCATCGCGATCAATCGTTTGGTGAAAAAAGAATATGTAGAACGGATTCGCAGTGAAGATGATCGGCGAGTCGTCAAACTAGGTTTGACGAAAAAAGGAAAACTCCTTTATCGTGTTCATCAGCATTTTCATCGTGAGATGGTGAAAGGTGTCTTGAGTCAGATGTCTCCTGAAGAGGAACAGGCACTGTTGAAAGCACTGAAAAATCTGCATGACTTTTTACAAGATTATAAGTGAGAATAATGGATGAATATGTTTGGGAAAATTACCGCGACTGCAAGTTATGTTCCAGAAAAAATCGTAACAAATGATGATCTATCAAATTTGATGGATACTTCAGATGAATGGATTCATTCTCGTACGGGAATCAAACGTAGAAGAGTCGCTGTTGGCGAAAACACTTCTGACCTTTGTATTCGCGTCGCTCAAACGCTCTTGCAAGATACTCAGCTTTCAGCAGAAAGTCTAGATTTTATCTTGGTAGCGACGATCACACCGGATTTCAATACACCGGCGGTTGCTTGCCAAGTCCAAGGAGCGATTGGGGCAGTCAATGCCTTTGCATTTGATATCAGTGCAGCATGTGCTGGTTTCGTTTATGCATTGTCTATGGCTGAAAAACTGATTCGAACAGGCGCTAAAAAAGGATTGGTCATCGGTGGAGAAGTACTTTCAAAAGTCTTGGATTGGAACGACCGTTCGACGGCTGTTTTATTCGGAGATGGTGCCGGTGGACTATTGCTGGAAGCATCTTCAGAGCAGCATTTACTCAAAGAGTCTTTAAAAGCAGATGGGACGCGAGGCATGTCCTTGACATCTGGTTTTCGCACGAATGAGAATCCTTTTTCACAAAACGCTCCGGCGTATAGTGCTTGTATGCAAATGATTGGACGAGAAATCTTTGATTTTGCGACGCGTGATGTGGTCGCCTCGATCAATGATCTGACACAAGATGAAGCAATCGATTATTTTTTGCTTCACCAAGCAAATTCTCGTATTTTAGACAAAGTTGCTCGCAAGCTGAAGCAGCCCCGTGAGAAATTTTTGCAAAATATGCAAGATTATGGCAATACTTCGGCAGCCTCGATTCCGTTATTGCTAGATGAAGAAATCAAACGAGGTACACTGTCCCTTGGCAGTGGTCAAAAAGTGGTGTTCTCAGGTTTTGGCGGCGGATTGACATGGGGAACTATGTTAGTCACCTTATAACTTGTTCACGAAACAAAATTACTATTGAAAAACACATTGGAGGAATATACACATGGTATTCGAAAAAATTCAAGAAATCGTAGCAGAAGAATTAGGAAAAGAAAAAGAAGAAATCAAATTGAACACGAACATCCAAGAAGATTTAGAAGCAGATAGCTTGGATCTTTTCCAAATCATTAACGAGATCGAAGATGAATTCGATGTGAAGATCGAAACAGAAGATGGTATCACAACCGTTGAAGATCTAGTTAAATATGTAGAAAAACAACAAGCATAAAACAAAGGCTAGGCAGACAGCCTAGCCTTTCCTTTTTAAGAACGTGTTTTTGCTGATTCATAGACGAACTGCAAGAATCCATGTTCTCCAACGATAACCATCAAAGTAATGAAGGAGTGCAAAATGAAGACAGCCTTTTTATTTAGCGGTCAAGGTGCACAGTACCCAAAAATGGGGGAAGAGCTCTATCACCAAGAAGCGATCGTTCGTGAGACGTTTGAACAAGCCAGCACGATTCTAGGATATGATATGGCCGAGTTATGCTTTACTGAAAACGAACGTTTAAACCAGACGGAATATACACAGCCTGCCATTTTAACAGTAAGCACGGCTTTTTGGCGACTTTTGGATGCGCAAGAAATCAAAGCAGATGCTGTTGCTGGCTTGAGTTTAGGTGAATATACAGCCTTAGTCGCTAGTGGTGCGCTTGATTTCCAGACCGCAGTCGCATTGGTGCAAAAACGCGGTCGGTATATGGCAAGTGCGGCGCCAGCAGGTGTTGGGAAAATGGTCGCTGTGATGAACACACCCGCTGAAACGATTGAAGAAATCTGTAAAGAAGCAAGTCAAGTCGGGATCGTGACACCAGCCAATTACAATACGCCGCAGCAGATCGTCATTGGCGGTGAAGCGCCGGCAGTGGATAAAGCGGTGGAATTGTTACAAGCTGCTGGAACCAAACGGGTGATTCCTTTAAATGTCAGTGGTCCTTTCCATACTGCGTTGTTGGAACCCGCATCGCAGCAATTAGCACAGGAATTAGCTCAAATCACCTTTGATGAGTTGCAAGTACCTGTCATCAGCAATACGACCGCGCAGCCAATGCAGCAAGACCAAATCAAGGAACTGTTGACGTTGCAAGTGAAATCGCCAGTGCGTTTTTACGAAAGCATTGCGACACTGAAGGAACTTGGCATCCAACAAGTCATCGAGATCGGACCAGGAAAAGTATTGAGCGGTTTTATGAAGAAAATAGACAAAGAAATCCAGACTGCGCGTGTAGAAGATAGCCAAACGTTGGCAGATACACTAGCCCGATTCAACTAGGAGGAATTTATGGATCTGCAAAATAAAAACGTCTTTGTAACTGGTAGCTCGCGAGGGATCGGTTTTACTATCGCGGAAGCCTTTGCCAAAGAAGGAGCGAATATCGTTTTAAATGGACGAAAAGAAATTCCCCAGTCACTGATCAATCGCATCACCAGCTACGGCGTGAAATGTGTAGCGATCAATGGGGACATTTCTGATTTTGATCAAGCGGCAGCCATGCTCTCGGAAGCAGAAGTGGCAGTCGGACCGATCCACATTTTAGTCAATAATGCCGGGATCACGAATGACAAATTATTGTTGAGAATGAAACCGGAAGATTTTGATTCAGTGATCAAAATCAATTTGACTGGTACCTTTAATATGACGCAACACGCGTTGAAAAAAATGATGAAGTTGCGAGAAGGCCGCATCATCAATTTGACGAGTGTGGTCGGCTTGACGGGAAATATCGGGCAAGCCAACTATGCGGCAAGTAAAGCTGGCGTGATCGGTTTTACGAAATCTGCCGCTCGTGAAGGTGCCGCTCGGGGAATCACTTGCAATGCGATCGCCCCAGGATTTATCGAAACAGAGATGACTGAAGTGCTGTCGGATAAAGTCAAAGAACAATCATTGGCAAATATTCCATTACAGCGTTTTGGTTCCACACAGGATGTTGCGCAAACAGCAGTCTTTTTAGCAAAAAGCCCCTACATCACTGGTCAGGTGATCAGTGTAGACGGCGGGATGGCAATGCAAGGGTAGGAGGAAGAATAGATGAATCGAGTAGTAGTTACAGGATACGGCGTCACTTCTCCAATCGGAAATGACCCAGAAACATTTTTAGCAAGTTTACAAAACGGGACCAACGGCATCGGCCCGATCACAAAATTTGACGCAGAAGCAACAGGGATCTCAGTTGCTGCTGAAGTCAAAGATTTTCCGTTAGAAAAGTACTTCGTTAAAAAAGATACGAAGCGGATGGATCTTTTTTCCATTTATGGAATTTATGCGGCCTTAGAAGCGATGGAAATGGCGAAGTTAGATAAAGAAACCATTGATGTGGATCGTTTTGGCGTGATGGTTGGTTCAGGGATCGGCGGCTTGCCAACGATTCAAGACCAAGTGATTCGGATGCATGACAAAGGAGCAAATCGAGTATCACCAATGTTCGTACCGATGTCGATTGTAAATATGGTTGCCGGCAACATTGCGTTACGGGTAGGTGCGAAAGGCATTTGTACGACGACTGTTTCCGCCTGTGCTTCTGGTACCCATTCAATCGGTGAAGCTTTTCGGAACATCAAGCATGGCTATGCAGATGTTATGATCGCTGGTGGTTCAGAAGCGACGATCTGTGAAATCGGTATCGCTGGTTTTGCGTCTCTGACGGCGTTAACCACTGAATCAGACCCTGACAAAGCTTCCGTTCCGTTTGATAAAAATCGTAGTGGGTTTGTCATGGGTGAAGGCGCTGGTGTCTTCATTTTAGAATCATTGGCGCATGCGCAAAAACGTGGGGCAACGATTTTAGGTGAAGTCGTGGGGTACGGTGCGAACTGTGATGCCTACCATATGACTGCACCAAACCCTGATGGATCAGGTGCTGGAAAAGCAATGAAATTGGCGATGCAAGAAGCGGCGATCACCCCAGCTGAAGTTGGCTACATCAATGCCCACGGTACAAGCACACCTGCCAATGACAGTGCAGAAGCGACATCGATCCAATACGGATTAGGGGAAGACTATAAAAAACCATATGTCAGCAGTACAAAGTCAATGACTGGTCATTTGCTTGGGGCGGCTGGTGGAATCGAAGCCATTGCTTCACTATTAGCATTACAACATCAATTTATTCCACCAACCATCAACGTGACAGAACAAGATCCTGAGATCGACTTGAACGTTGTTATCAATCAAAGCCAACCAGCAGATTTGACCTATGCCATGAGTAATTCACTTGGGTTTGGCGGTCATAATGCAGTGATCTTGCTGAAACGTTGGGAGGAAGCGTAATTGGAAACACATGAGGTAAAAGAGCTGCTCAGCCAATTCGATCAATCGACGTTAACTGAGCTTCAATTAAAAAAAGAGACCTTTGAACTTTATTTTAATAAAAATACGACAAGTGGGCTACAAAATGCATCCTCTGCACCTGCACCTGCTCCTGCAGCGAATGCTGCGCCAACTCCTGTTGCACCAACGCCTGCTGTCTCAGCAACACCTGACACAGTAGAAACGACAAAACCTGCCTTAGAGGGCAAAGAAGTTGTCTCTCCATTAGTGGGTGTCGTTTATTTGAAACCAAGTCCTGATAAAGACAACTTCAAACAAATCGGCGATCACGTGAAAAAAGGCGATATTCTTTGTATCGTGGAAGCGATGAAAGTCATGAATGAAATCGTCAGCGACGTTGATGGCGAATTAGTTGAAGTCTTGGTTGAAAGCGAACAAATCGTTGAATACAATCAACCATTATTCCGTGTGAAAGAAGGGTAAAGCAATGAGCGCATTAACGATTCAAGAAATCAAAGAAATCATCCCTCATCGTTATCCGATGCTTTTAGTGGATCGGGTAGAGGAGTTAGAAGAAGGCAAACGGGTCGTTGCGAAGAAAAACGTTACTATCAATGAGCCATTTTTCCAAGGTCATTTTCCCCATGAACCAGTGATGCCCGGAGTATTGATCGTGGAAGCAATGGCGCAAGCAGGTGCTGTGGCATTGCTATCATTGGAAGATTTTCGTGGGAAAACTGCCTACTTTGGCGGTTTAGACAAAGCGAAATTCAGAAAAAAAGTAACACCGGGCGATACCTTGATCTTAGAAGTAGAAATAATCAAAGTGAAATCTGCAGCCGGCATCGGCAAAGGAATTGCCTATGTTGATGGGAAAAAAGTGGCGGAAGCAGAATTGACTTTCATGATTGGATAGGTGAGACATGTTTTCTAAAGTATTGATCGCAAACCGTGGCGAAATCGCCGTACGTATCATTCGCGCTTGTCGCGAATTAGGTATTCAAACGGTCGCCGTTTATTCAGAAGCAGATAAAGAAGCGTTGCATACAGAGCTTGCCGATGAAGCGATTTGTATCGGACCTGCCAAAGCAGCCGACTCTTATTTGAATGTACAGCAGATCCTAAGCGCTGCGATCGTCACAAAGGCTGAGGCGATCCATCCCGGATTTGGCTTTCTTTCAGAGAATAGCCGCTTTGCTGCGATGTGCGAGGAATGCAATATCGTCTTTATTGGGCCAAAGAGTGAGACTATCGATGCAATGGGAAACAAGATCAATGCAAGACGCTTGATGATCGAAGCAGAAGTACCGGTCATTCCCGGAAGCAAAGGCGCGATTTCTGATGTGGAAGAAGCTTTAACGATCGCTGAAGAGATTGGTTACCCGGTCATGCTCAAAGCAGCAGCCGGCGGTGGCGGTAAAGGGATACGGAAAGTCGCAGATAAAGAAGCATTGCCGCATCATTTTGCTTCCGCACAGCAAGAGGCGAAAGCGGCATTTGGCAACGATGAAATGTACATTGAAAAAATCATTTATCCTGCTCGACACATAGAAGTGCAAGTGTTAGGTGATTCTTTTGGTAATATTATCCACCTTGGTGAACGCGATTGCTCGCTACAACGCAACAACCAAAAAGTGTTGGAAGAATCCCCTTCTGTGGTGATTTCTGAAAGCAAGCGAGCAGAACTAGGAGAAGCAGCGGTGCGTGCCGCACAAGCGGTAGGGTATCGTAATGCTGGCACGATCGAGTTTTTAATGGCGGACACTGGGGAGTTTTATTTCATGGAAATGAACACTCGAATCCAAGTGGAACACCCCATCACCGAAATGGTGACAAACATTGATTTAGTCAAAAAACAACTTGAAGTCGCTAGTGGCGAACCGCTAGGCTTGACGCAAGCTGACATCAAGATGACGGGCGCGGCGATCGAATGTCGGATCAATGCAGAAAATCCAGCCTTCAATTTTGCACCCTCTCCTGGTAAGATCAACAATTTGTTTTTACCAAGTGGCGGTCTAGGCGTTCGTGTAGACAGTGCCATGTATTCCGGCTACACGATCCCACCTTATTATGATTCGATGATCGCTAAAGTGATTGTTCACGGCGAGAATCGTTTCGAAGCGTTGATGAAGATGCAGCGGGCGTTAGCCGAATTAGTGACCGATGGTGTCATTACGAATGCAGAATTCCAAATGGACTTGATCAGTCACCCGAAAGTGATTGCGGGAGACTATACTACCGCCTTTTTACAAGAGGAATTTTTGCCGAATTGGACACCTGAACAATAGGAGGGAAGTTGAGTGGCTTTATTTAAGAAAAAAAACTACATTCGCATCAATCCTAATCGAGGTCAGCTGCCAACGAATGAACCAGTCGTCCCAGATAATCTTTGGGCGAAATGTCCTAGTTGCAAACGAACGCTTTATACGAAGGAGATGGGGGCGGAAAAAGTCTGTCCTCACTGCGGGTATAATTTCCGAATCAGTGCCTGGGAACGGATCGCTATCACGATTGATGAGAAAAGCTTTGAAGAATGGGACACAGATGTAACCACAAAAGATCCCCTTGATTTCCCAGGGTACCTGGATAAAGTCGCACAAATGCAAGAAAAAACTGGGTTGCATGAGGCTGTCCTGACAGGAGAGGCCAAAGTGCAAGGATTGCCGTTAGCAATCGGTGTCATGGATGCGAATTTCATCATGGGCAGCATGGGAACGGTCGTGGGGGAGAAAATCACCCGTTTGTTTGAACGTGCGATCGAAAAACAGCTACCAGTTGTTCTTTTTACCGCTTCAGGTGGTGCACGGATGCAAGAAGGAATTTTGTCACTGATGCAAATGGCAAAAATCTCTGCGGCGGTAAAACGCCACAGTAAAGCTGGCTTGTTTTATCTAACGGTTTTAACGGACCCGACCACCGGTGGCGTTACCGCTAGTTTTGCGATGGAAGGGGATATCATTCTAGCAGAACCGCAAGCCTTGATTGGTTTTGCTGGACGACGAGTGATTGAACAAACCATTCGTCAGGAATTACCTGAAGATTTTCAAAAAGCAGAGTTCTTGCTAGATCATGGCTTTGTCGATCAAATCGTTCCACGGACGAACTTGCGGGAGAAAATCCACCATTTGATTTCTTTGCATACGCGGAAAGGATGGGATCGCAATGACTAGAGCAGCCCACGAAATCGTTGAACTCGCTCGCAGCAAAGATCGTTTGACGGCACTGGATTACTTTGAAGGCATTTTTTCTGAGTTTGAAGAGTTTCATGGAGACCGTCTGTTTGGCGAAGATGAAGCTGTCGTTGGTGGGATCGCTTGTTTAGATGGCAAGCCAGTGACCGTGATCGGTATTCAAAAAGGCCGTAATCTGCCTGAAAACTTACGCAGAAACTTTGGCTCGCCACATCCTGAAGGCTATCGAAAAGCGTTACGCTTAATGAAGCAAGCCGAAAAATTTCAGCGACCTGTGGTCACATTGATCAATACAGCAGGGGCATTTTGCGGTATTGGCGCGGAAGAGCGCGGAGAAGGCGAAGCGATTGCCCGTAACTTGATGGAAATGTCCGATTTAACGGTGCCGATCTTGGCAATCATCATTGGTGAAGGCGGCAGCGGCGGTGCCTTAGCACTGGCATTGGGCGATGAGGTTTGGATGATGGAACATTCGATCTATGCCATTTTATCTCCCGAAGGCTTTGCTTCGATCCTATGGAAAGATGGCAGCCGTGCCAAAGAAGCTGCTGGCTTGATGAAGATCACTGCCCAAGAACTATATGAATTAGGCGTTATTGAAAAAGTGATTGCTGAAACCAATGAAGAGGCCTTTTTACCGAAAGAGCAATTGATGGAACAGATGAAAGCGGCAATTTCAACGAAACTTGCTGAACTTTCTACCTTACAAACAGAAGAATTGCTTGAGGCAAGGTATCAGCGTTTTCGCCGATTTTAACAACTAGGATATCCACTCTAATTAGAGGAAGGATATCCTAGTATTTTTTTATTGAAAGTGTTATTGAATAAATCGTGCAAATGACAAAGTTTTTAGTTTAAAATTTAATTATTCTGTGCTATTATGTATATATTCTGAATATAAGAAGATTATATTGCATAAATATTTGTTTTGAAGAGGAGCGTTTTTAATGAAAAAATTATTTGGAGCACTTGTTGTATTGACGGGGATTTTGGTTTTAGGAGCTTGTGGGAATGGCGGCTCATCGAGTACTGGAAGTTCTAGTGCCAGCGATTCGGCGGATAATCAATTGGAAGCCATCAAAGCAGCTGGTGTGTTAAATGTGGCAACTTCTGCTGACTTTGCTCCCTTTGAATTCCATGCCTTGATCGATGGCAAAGATACGATCGTGGGCGCAGATATCGATATGGTCAATGAGATCGCTGATCGTCTTGGTGTTGAAGTAAATATTTTGGACCTTGATTTCAATGCTGTTTTGACTGCTTTGCAACAAGGAAAAGCCGATATCGCTGTTTCAGGCATCTCAGCAACTGACGAACGTAAACAGACTTTTGATTTCACCGACAACTATTTTACACCAGAACAAAAATTAGTTGTCAATAAAAATAACGAGTCGGCATTTGATTCAATCGAAAGTTTAACTGGTAAAAAGGTTGGCGCTCAAAAAGGATCCATCCAAGAAATGATCGTCCAAGACCAATTAGCTGATTCGCAGTTAGTTTCCATTGCCAAAGTTCCCAATCTAGTCAATGAATTGAAACAAGGCTCGATCGACGGTTTGGTCCTTGAAAGTGCGGTTGCTGAATCGTATGTTGCACAAAATGATGACCTCGTGATCACTGATGTAGCATTAGAAGCATCTGAAGGCGATTCTTATGCAATTGCTTTACCTAAAGGGAGTACCGAACTACAAGAAGAGCTAAACAGTATTTTGAAAGAATTGATTGAAGATGGTACAATCGATGAGTATGTACAAAAGAACACAGATCTAGCCAATGAAAATGCGGCGCAATAGATAGAACGGAGTAGACACAATTATGGATTTATCCTTTTTAGCGATATATTACCCTTATTTTCTTTCTGGTGTGGTGATCACCATCGTGATCTCTATCATCACCGTGATCTTTGGAACGATTCTAGGGGTGATTTTTGCCCTAATGAAATTATCAAAAGTGACGCCTTTGCGCTGGTTTGCTAATGCGTATATTGAAGTCATCCGCGGCACACCGATGCTGGTGCAAATTTTGATCGCTTTTGGTCTTTTGCAAGGAATGTTTGCTTTGCCGACGGTCTCAATCGGCGTGCTGAGTCTTGATTTTGGGCGGCTCTTCCCAGGGATCATTGCCTTATCACTAAATTCCGGGGCATACGTTGCTGAAATCGTCCGAGGGGGGATCAATGCCGTTGATTACGGACAAACAGAAGCGGCAGGATCTTTAGGGCTTCGGCCTTTTCAAACGATGCGTTATGTCGTGTTGCCACAAGCACTACGCAACATTTTGCCGCCACTAGGCAATGAATTTATCGTTTTGATTAAGGATTCCTCTTTGCTTTCAACGATCGGCATCTACGAGCTGATGAACAGTGCGCAGATCGTTGTCACCAGTTCTTTCCAACCATTAACGCCTTTCTATGTGGCGGCGGTCATTTACTTCATCTTGACGTTTACGACTTCGCGACTATTGAGTTTATGGGAAAAGAAACTAGGCAAAGGCTATCGTCGTTAAAAGGAGAAGACAAGCTATGATGTTAGATATTCAAGATTTACACAAAACCTTTGGCAGCAATCAAGTGCTAAAAGGGATCACAACGACGATCGATCAAGGAGAAGTCGTTGTGGTGATTGGGCCATCTGGGTCAGGAAAAAGCACGTTTTTACGCTGTTTGAACCTATTAGAAGTACCGACAAGCGGGAAGATTTTTTTTGAAGGAACCGATATTACCGATCCAAAGAATGATTTGTATAAGATGCGTGAAAAAATGGGTATGGTATTTCAAAATTTTAATCTTTTTCCGAATATGACGGTTTTAGAAAACATTACTTTGTCCCCGACGAAAGTCAAGAAGGTAGCAAAATTGGCAGCGGATCAGTTGGCAAAACAACTACTAAATGATGTTGGCTTACCAGACAAAGCAAAAGCCTATCCTCAAAGTCTTTCTGGTGGACAAATGCAACGAATCGCTATCGCACGTGCCTTGGCGATGGAACCAGACGTGATGCTCTTTGATGAACCGACTTCAGCGTTAGACCCAGAAATGGTTGGCGAAGTATTGTCCGTCATGCAGCGTTTGGCTCAGCAAGGAATGACGATGGTCATCGTCACTCATGAAATGGGCTTTGCGAAAGAAGTCGCGGATCGGATTTTATTTATGGATCAGGGAATCATTATGGAGGAAGGAACGCCAGAACAGATCTTTGATCATCCGAAAAATCCACGAACCATTGATTTTTTGAGTAAAGTATTGTAAACTGCGAGAAGTTCGCAGTTGTTAGTGATAAATTTGGACCTTTCCTAAGCATCCTTTCAGTAAAAGGATGCTTTTTTGACGGAAAAATGACTACATTGAAGAAGTGATAGAACAAACGGTTGTCTTGGCAGGTTCCTTTTTCAGTTCTTTTACAAGAAACCTGCAGAAACTGGCGCACTTGCTAGTATTCAAAAAGATTCTATTGTATAATTACAGGTTGAAGAGGTCTGATCCTTTTAGAAACGTTCTGTTTATGTTTGGTGAGATAGGACTGTATCTTTTAAGGAGCGACTATGTGGATCGTTGACGAGTCGCCGATTTTTAATATGCGAAGAAATCATGCAGCAAAGGAGATTTTATGTTTTCAAATTATAAACCGACTTGGATGGTCGATGCGATTTATAAAATTACGCCCAGCCAACTTAAGGCACAGGGAATCAAGGGGATTTTGACTGACCTTGACAATACCTTGATTGCTTGGAACAATCCTGATGGAACCGAAGAATTAAAAAACTGGTTATTGGAAATGAAAAACGCTGGCATACCGGTGATAGTGGTTTCTAACAACAATAGTGAACGAGTGGCACGGGCAGTTGCCCCCTTTGGCTTAAAGTACGTACACCGCGCACTAAAACCTTTTTCAAGAGGCATCAAACAAGGGTATCAGCAATTAGGTTTGAAAAAAGAAGAGGTCGTCATGATCGGCGATCAAATCATGACGGATGTACGAGGTGCCAATCGTGCCGGTGTTCGCAGTATTTTAGTGAAACCAGTGATCCCAACGGATTCTTGGAAAACCCAGTTTAATCGAGCGGCAGAAAGAAAAATCATGAACTATCTATTGAAACATAACCCAGAGTTAAAATGGCGTGGAGGAATTTAATATGACAGAAGGAATCGAAGAAATTCACTGTATCGGCTGCGGGGCATTGATTCAAACAACAAACCCTAACGAATTGGGTTACACCCCGCAATCTGCATTAGAAAAAGGAATTGAATCAGGAGAAGTCTATTGTCAACGTTGCTTCCGCTTGCGCCATTACAATGAGATTCAAGATGTTTCGCTGACAGACGATGATTTTCTGCGTTTACTGAATGAAATCGGAGAAAAAGATGCCTTGATCGTTAATGTCGTCGATATTTTTGATTTTAATGGTTCATTGATCCCTGGACTGCACCGCTTTGTTGGGAATAATCCTGTCTTATTAGTGGGCAACAAGGTGGATATTTTACCGAAATCTTTGAAAAAATCGAAGATGACCCAATGGATGAAGGAACGGGCTCATGAAGCTGGCTTAAGACCCGTCGATGTATTATTGACGAGCGCCAAGAAACCAGGTGAAACGGAAGCTTTACTGCAAGGGATCGAAACGTATCGTGAAGGACGCGATGTGTATGTGGTGGGTGTGACGAATGTTGGAAAATCAACATTGATCAATCAAATCATCAAACAAACAGCAGGGATCAACGAACTGATCACGACTTCGCGCTTTCCTGGAACCACATTGGATAAAATCGAGATTCCCTTGGACGATGGGCACTTTTTGATCGACACACCAGGAATCATTCATCGTCATCAAATGGCGCATTATCTAGGTAAAAAAGATCTAAAAATCGTGGCACCAGCCAAAGAGATCAAACCGAAAGTGTATCAATTGAATCCAGAACAAACCTTGTTCTTAGGAGGACTTGCCCGATTTGATTTCATTCAAGGAGAACGCAGTTCATTTATTGCTTATGTAGCAAATGATGTGGCGATCCATCGGACCAAATTAACGAAAGCCGATGAATTTTATGAGAAACATGTTGGTGGGCTGCTGCAGCCGCCACGAGCAGATGAAGTGGCGGATTTTCCTGAACTCGTCCGTTTTGAATTTTCAATCAAAGAAAAAACCGATATCGTTTTTGCTGGCCTTGGCTGGATCACGATCACCAAACCGTGTGTCATCGCCGGGTGGGCACCAAAGGGTGTCGATGTGCTTAGACGTAAAGCATTAGTATAAGGAAGAAGGAAGAGTATGGACTTACGAGGAAAACAAAAAAGATTTTTACGAAGTGAAGCGCACCATTTAAACCCGATTTTTCAAATCGGCAAAGGCGGCTTGAATGACGCAATGATGGCGCAAATTGAAGAAGCACTAGAAAAACGAGAATTGATCAAAGTCTCATTGCTCCAAAATACCGATGAGGTTGCTGACGAAGCAGCTGAAACGATCCGTGAGAAAGTCGGCTGTGAAGTGGTACAGATCATCGGACGAGTGATCGTTTTATTCAAACCGTCAAGCAAAGAAAAATACCAAACGATTTCAAGCAAAGTTCGTTCAATTTAGGAGGGAAAAGGCATGCAAGGACAAACATTTGGCAAGGTACAAACGGTTTTAGAAACACAAACACAAGAACTGGTACCGAAAAAGCAAGTGGGCATTCTTGGTGGAAATTTTAATCCAGTACACTACGCACATCTGGTCATGGGTGAGCAAGTAGGGCAAGCATTAGGGCTGGATAAAGTTTATTTCATGCCTGAGTATTTACCGCCTCATGTTGATGAGAAAAAGACGATCCCTGCTGAGCATCGTTTAGCGATGTTGGAGTTGGCGATTGCCGATAATCCGCGATTTGCTGTAGAGACCATTGAGTTGGAACGAAAAGGGAAGAGTTATACGGTTGATACGATGCGGGAATTGACAGCTAAGAATCCAGATACTAATTATTATTTTATCATTGGCGGGGATATGGTGAACTATTTACCAAAATGGCATCAAATCGATGAGCTGATGGAATTGGTAACGTTTGTGGGGGTTCGTCGTCCAGAAGTGCCTATCGATAGCCCATACCCGATTATTTGGATCGATATCCCGCTAATGGATGTCAGCTCAACGACAATTCGTAAAAAAGTACAACAAGGTTGTTCCGTTCGCTACTTATTGCCAGATAATGTGTTACACTATATTCAAGAAAAGGGGTTGTACTTGGATGAAGAGTGAACACTACACACAAGCAGAACGGGAACTTTTGATGCAAAAGGTCCAAATGCAGATGAGTCAAAAGCGCTTTGAGCATGTGTTAGGTGTCGAAAAAACGGCCGTTGCCCTTGCGGAAAAATATGGCGCTTCACCGGTCAAAGCCAGCATCGCCGCCTTGACGCATGATTATGCAAAGGAACGCAGCGATGAAGAATTTCAATTAGTCATTCGTAGAGATGGATTTGATGTGGATCTCTTGAACTGGAACAATGCCATCTGGCATGGACTTGTCGGTGCTGATTTCGTTCAACGAGAATTAGAGATCGATGACGAAGAAATCTTACAAGCGATCCGTTTGCACACCACCGGAGCTGCTAAGATGAGCCTACTAGATAAAATCATCTATGTGGCAGATTATATCGAACCCGGACGTACGTTTCCTGGAGTCGTTGAAGCCAGAGAGATCGCAATGATTGACTTAGATGCCGCTGTTGCTTACGAAACGAAACATACCTTGCTTCATTTGATCGAAACAGAAGCAGTTATTTACCCAAAAACGATCGAAACCTACAATTTTTGGGTAGCCAAATATAGGAGGGAATTACCATAGATAGTCAGAAAATATTAGAAATTGCTGTAAAAGCCGCCGATTCAAAACATGCCGAAGATATTATGGCATTAGATGTGCGGGAAATCTCTTTGCTAGCAGATTACTTTGTGATCTGTTCAGGAAATAGCGAACGTCAAATCAATGCGATCATTGATGAAGTCATCGATAAAGAAGAAGAAAATCAAGTATCTGTTCGTCGTGTCGAAGGAAAAGATGGTGGAAAATGGGTCTTGATCGACTTAGGTGACGTGATCGTTCACGTATTCAGTGCCTCAGAACGTGCTTTTTACAACCTAGAAAAATTATGGTCTGATGCGCCGCTTGTGGATCTTAATGAATGGGTCGTGGCGTAATGGCTTACGAAACCTTCGCATTTGTCTATGACGAAGTAATGGATTCCAGTCTCTATAAAAAGTGGCTGGATTTTTCTTGTCGTCATTTAGGAGAAAGAAAACAGCTGTTAGAATTGGCTTGTGGAACCGGTGCGTTAGCCGTTGAATTTGCCAAGGCTGGTTTTGATGTGACTGGGTTGGATCTTTCAGAAGAGATGCTGATGATCGCTAGTCAACGGGCTGAAAAAGAAGCGGCAATTGTGCAGTTTGTTGCGGGTGACATGCTGGATCTCGTAGATGTTGGCACCTATCAAGCAATTACCTGTTATTCTGACTCCCTTTGCTATATGGAAGACGAGCAGAGTGTGCAGCAAGTTTTTGATGGTGTTTACAGTTGTTTAGAAGAAGATGGCGTGTTTTTATTTGATGTGCATTCTTTATATCAAATCGATGAAGTCTTTCCTGATTATAGCTATCATTACCAAACCGATGAATTTGCCTTTCTTTGGGAAAGCTATCAAGGCGAAAAAGACCATAGCATTGAACACTTCTTGACCTTTTTTGTTGCACAAGAGAGTGGCTTGTTTGAACGCTTAGATGAGCTTCATCAAGAAAGAACCTATCCTCTCGAAAGCTATTTAAGAATGTTAGAAAATGCTGGTTTTGCTAATGTTGAATGCTACGCCGATTTTATCGATACGAAACCAAATGAAAAAAGCCGTCGCTGGTTTTTTGTCTGCCATAAGTAACCGTTATGTAAAACAGGAGGGATGTCGATGAAGGCTTGCGGACTAGTCGTAGAATATAATCCTTTTCACCATGGACACCAATACCACGTGGACAAAGCCCGGCAAGAAACCAACGCCGAGGTTATTGTAGCCGTGATGAGTGGAAATTTTTTACAGCGTGGTGAACCGGCAATCATCGATAAATGGCAGCGAGCCCAAGCGGCATTGCAAAATGGCGTCGATTTGGTCGTTGAACTGCCATCCGCTTGGGCCGTCCAGTCTGCTGATTTTTTTGCAGCGGGAGCGATTAAGATCTTACAAGATCTGCAATGTGACTCTTTGTGTTTTGGAACTGATGCGAAACAACCCTTTGACTATGCAAAGTTCGCTCAGTTTGAAAAAGAAAATCAGCGGATGATCGATGACGCATTCCAACGCATAGCTAGGCAAAATGCTACCTATAGTCAAAATATGAGTGCGGTCCTCAGTGAGCTTTATCCTAAGTACCATGTAGAAAAAGATCAGCCGAATCATCTGTTAGGTATGGCGTATGCACGGGAAGTGTTACATTATGAAAAACCAATGCGTTTGGTCCCCATCCAACGTGTTGCGGCGTCCTATCATTCAGAACAATTCAATCATCCCACGATCGCCAGTGCAACAGCCATTCGCCAAGCAATCAAACAAGGTGCAGCTGTTGCGGATTTTGTTCCTGAAGCCACACAAAATTTTCTTTCACAAGCAACAGTTGACTGGGAAGCCTTTTGGCCGTATCTTCAATACCAGATCATCTCTGCCCCAATCGAAAAATTAGCGGCTATTTACCAGATGGAAGAAGGATTAGAGTATCGACTAAAACAATATGTGACGGCGGCGGATTCTTTTGCAGATTTTATCAAGTTGTTAAAGACGAAACGTTATACCCAAACGCGGCTGCAGCGTCTTGCTTGTTATGTATTGTTCCAAGTGACAAAAGCTGAAATGAAGGAAGCCCAAGAACATTCCTTTATTCGGGTTTTAGGGTATACGAAGCAAGGGCAGCACTATTTAAAAGAGGTCAAAAAAGAGCTGACCCTGCCGCTGATTGCTAAGTTCGGTAAGCAAGAAGCACAGCGCTATGGCTTGTCATTGCGGATCGACCAGATCTATCAACAAGGGAATGCTCAAATCACAGAACAAAATTTTCGAAGAATTCCGCTTTTTATTGATAAATAAGTGAAAATTACTTCACAGAAAGCCATTTGACAAGTATAATGAATAAGGATTTTTAAAAACAAGAAAGCGAAGTGAAATCATGGGTCGTAAATGGGCAAATATCGTAGCGAAGAAAACTGCTAAAGATGCAAACAATAGCCGAGTTTATGCGAAATTTGGAATCGAAATCTACGCAGCAGCAAAATCGGGTGATCCTGATCCGCACGCGAACCAAAAATTACGCTTTGTTATCGAACGTGCGAAAACCTACAATGTGCCAAAACACATTATTGACCGTGCGATTGAAAAAGCCAAAGGTTCTGGCGATGAACAATACTCAGAACTTCGATATGAAGGATTTGGACCAAACGGATCTATGGTGATCGTCGACACGTTGACAAACAACGTCAATCGGACTGCAGCTGATGTTCGGGCCGCGTTTGGTAAAAACGGCGGAAACATGGGCGTTTCAGGTGCAGTTGCTTATATGTTTGATAACACAGCATTATTTGGCTTTGCCGGTGACGATGCGGATGAGATCTTAGAATACTTGATGGACAAAGAGATCGATGTTCGTGATGTTGTTGAAGAAGATGGACAAATCATCGTTCACGGTGAACCAAGTGACTTTCATGCCATCCAGGAAGCCTTGAAAGAAAAAGGTATCACTGAATTCTCAATTGCAGAAATGCAAATGATTCCTCAAAATGAAGTAACCTTGACGGGTGACGATCTAGAAAAATTCTTAAAAATGATCGATGTGTTAGAAGATCTTGAAGACGTACAAAACGTCTATCACAATGTGGCAGACGCCGAAGAATAAAACGCACTTGGCAGCCTAGAGGTAATCTGGCTGCCATTTTTTGGTGTTTTTTTTCAATGGGTTTTCCGCTGCTTAGCCAAGTGAAAAAACAAGAGAGCGAGAAGCACTTCTCTTGAAAATTCTTCCAGATTCATTATCTTTTCAGTTGGTTTCTAGGCATTTTATATGTTATGATTTACTACATAAGCAAACAACTCGTTAGGGGGGCAGACATGGAAGAAAAAATCGTTTTAGAGCCATTTAATCGAATCTTAAGTGGTTTTGAGAAGCTAGCAGAAGTGTCTGTATCGATTTCTGACTGTTCGGCCCTTTGCCGAAAATATAAAAAGTATGGGGTAGAGGGGTATCGTTTGGGCGATTATCGTGGTTCTTCCTACTTAAATCGTTATTTAAACGTCGTGGTTGATCGCGCACCATTATTGATTTATAAAGAGCGTTTTTTGATTCCATTAGTCTTTCGCATGTCGGAATACTCTGAACGACTTTTTATCGATGAGTACCGAATGGAAGGGTTCTTCTTGCTGTTGGATTGGCTTTTAGAGCACCGACCAGAAAAAGCAATTATTGATTATAAACGAACGCGTGCTTTGCCTCACAGAAAAGAATTTGTTATCGATAGTTCATATGTACTTTTTCGATTGACAGAAATTCTTGATGGGGCTGGCTTCCCTCTTAGTCGCTTTACGACGATTGAGGAATTCAGTCAATGGAATCGTACCCATCGCTTGATCGATAACGGCAGTATCGGCCGACATACAAAATTATTCGTTCCAGAAGATCCAGAACACGTTTCTGAGCTGCAAATGATTTTAACCATCGTCGGGATGCGTTATCCAGAAACCCGCTTGTTTATCGGCGAATTAAAAGGCTAAAAAACATCACTTTCGACTGTTTCTTCAAAAGAAACAAGCCGATCGTGATGTTTTTTTGTTAGTTTTTTAGTCAATCTTTGATGCTTCTTGGAACTGATAAGTGGCAGGATTGGCTTTTGCTAAAAGCGGCAATTCTTCGTTTGTAAGAATTGTCAACTGATGCATGGCCCGTGTCGCCATCGTATAGAAAATCAATTGGTCTTGTTCGGTCTCAAAAGCGGCCCCCAGCGTCCAGACAAAGACTTGGTCAAACTCTAGCCCTTTTGCTAAAAAGGCGGGGAAGATCATCACATTGCGTTTCATGAAGTCTTCTTCAGAAGTAATCAACTGCACTTGATCCTGCATTGTTTCTGCCAATTGATCATATAATTGTTGGCAATCCTTTGCGGTTTTACAAATGATCGCGGTGCGCCAACGCTGATTCTCAGCTGCGTCACGAATACTAGTTTCTAGGAAAGCCAGATTTTCAGTTGCAGTTCCTTTAGTAATTACTGGTACCGCCCCTTTACGAGCCGTCAATTCCACTTGATCACTGCCCACTAAAAATTGATTGGCGAAATCTGTGATTTCCTTAGTCGAACGATAGCTGGTTTTCAATTGATAACGTTTCACACTTTCGTGAGGGAATAATTCTGCTAATGCCCCGACGATCGTTTCATTGCCATACACTTTTTGATTCAAATCGCCGCAAAGGGTGATACCAGCCTTTGGATAAAGCTGACGCAGCAATGCCACTTGGGCAGGTGGGAAATCTTGCATTTCATCAATAAAGATAAACCGAGCTTTTTCTTCGACGTGAACAGGATAGAGCTGTTTAATCAGTAAGAAAAACAAAACGGCGTCTTCTTGTTTGATCTGTCTTTGGCGCATACCTTGACGAATGTCGGCAATACTTTGCTGCCAAGCCGCAGCCTCGATGCCAGTTTCCTTGACTGCAGCAGACTCAACCGATTGTAGAAAGTGTAAGTATTGTTTGGCTTGGTTGATAAACTGAAAGTTTTTCACTCCCCGCGTCAAGGAACGGAACTTCTTGCGGACGATTTGCTGTCTGAGCTTCTTCCGCAAACGGCGTTCGTTTTCTTCGCTGTATTCTTGATGAGGATCGTTGGCGAATACTTGTTGCAATTGTTCTTCGGTCGCTTCTTTGACCCAGTCTTTTTTGGCTTCATCTTTTTCCAAGCCGCCGATTTTTTTTAATAATTTCGTTTGAAGCAGTTGGGTTCTTTGGTAAATCGGCAGTTCATTATTGGTTTCTTGATACCAGCGGCGAATTTGTTCTTTTGTCAAATAGGTTTGCCCTTGGATTTTTAGATCGCGGAACAAGGGACCAATCGGTGCGATGGAACGGACATAACGGTTGATTTTTTCCACCAAGAAAAGACTGCTTTTGATTTTTTCAATGGCGTCGTCGTCTCCGCTTAAAAAGGTTTCTTCTTGTTGGGTTTCTTTCGTCACTTCATAGCCAGTCAGAATCAATTGGATAAAGTGGTGGAAGGTTCTTGTGGGCACTTCACTTTCCCCTAAAGAAGGCAGGACCATGGAAATATAATCAGAAAACAAATGATTGGGTGAAAACAGCAAGACTTGTTTTTCATCCAGCCATTTGCGATTACGGTAAAGTAAAAAGGCGACCCGCTGCAACAAAGCAGAGGTTTTCCCACTTCCAGCAATCCCTTCGATCAGTAAGAATTTATTGGTGGTATCACGAATGATTTGGTTCTGCGCTTTTTGGATCGTTGAAACGATGTTACGCATTTGAGAAGAAGAGGCTTCATCCAAAATTTCCAACAAAAATTCGTCATTGATGATCTCCGAAGTATCGACCATCGACAAGATTTCACCATTTTGAATTTTAAATTGGCGTTTCAAAAGCAATTCTACCGTAAACCGATCAGTGTCTGTTTCGTAGAAGGTCTCACCAAGCTCTCCTTCATAGTAAAGATTGGCGATCGGTGCGCGCCAGTCAATGACGATCGTTTCTTCATCTTTGTCTCGCAATGAAGCGATCCCCAAATAGAGGGTCTCGGTCTCTTGTTCTTCTTTGAAATCGATTCGAGCAAAATACGGATTGCCCGCCATCGTTGTTAAGGTTTTGACGCGTTTTTCTTGCGATTCTGCGGTTTGGTATTTTATCAGCAATTCTTGTTCATGCTGCTGGTACTCGATAACTGATTCATAAAAGGCTTCACTGTCGCCCCCGCGAATTTTCTTATCGGCGATTTCTTTTAATTGATCATCCATTTTAGCGGCTAATTCTTGTTTTTGCTGCGAAAGGATCGCTTGTTCTCTGTGGATCAGAGCAATGGTTTCATTAACATGTTGTTGTTCTTTTTGACGTTCGTTCACGAAGGATCCTCCTTAAAAAAATTGCGACATAAAATTATAGCATATTTTCCCTGCGAATGTCGTGGAAAAAAAGAAACTATGCTAATATTTATAGAAAGAGCATAGTAATTCAAAAATTAGTCGAATTAGAGGTGGAAAGAGTGAGGGAAGAAGCAGAACTACTCCGACTGATCCAATCGGTGGGCGAAGGTGTTGGGGCACGTGCCATCGGTTTATCTGGTTCACGGACCGATCCGCAGGCGCCAAAAGATTTTTTGCAAGACTTTGATGTGGTTTATGTAATGGATGATATTCAGCCCTTGGTCGATGATCCTTCATGGTTAGAAGCCTTTGGACCGCTCATGATCAGGCAAACACCGGAAGCTAGCACCATCTATCCGCCCAGTCTGGGTGGTTGTTTTACGTACTTGATGCATTTTTTAGACGGAGTAAGAATCGATCTCATGCTTTGTCCTCTTGCACTGGTCGATCGGCTGGCTAACGAACCAGGCTTGCAGCCGCTGCTTGATCCAGACCAATTACTAAGTTTTACTAATCAAGCAAATCATTCGCATTACTGGATCAAGCGTCCGACCCAAGCCGCTTTTCGGGAACATTGCAACGAATTTTGGTGGGTAAGCACGTATGTCGTGAAAGGGCTGCTTCGAAAGCAGCTGATTTATGCTGCGGATCATTTATACACCATTTGTTGGCAAGAATTGTTATGGATTGAAGATTTGTTTGTTGCCCACACTCAGCAATTTCAGGTGAGTACTGGAAAAAATCATAAATACCTGCAGTCGTTTCTCACGGAAAAGGAGTGGCGGGAATTGACCTCATTGCTTGATTTTTCCACGATCACTGCTTGCGGTCAGTCACTTTTGAAGATGCAAAAACGTTTTGATGACCAAGCAAAGAAAATCAGCGAGAAATTGGGATTGGCTTATGATTGGCAAGAAGCTGAGAATGTCCAAACATATACGAAGTATTGGAGTGAAAAAAATTGGCAGATGAGTCCAGAGAACCAAAAATAAAAGACAGTCAGATTCAGGCTTTTTGGCAACGATTTTTAAAAGTAAACTCAAGAAACCAATCTGCTCTGACCTATGAAGATGCTTGGTCCTTTGGTGATACCCCACAAATGGCCGATGAACTGGCAGCACTGGTTTTAGCTGGCAAAAAGACGGCAACGACATCTGCCGCTGCGCTCTATGAAATCGAGCAAGAAGCATTGCCGCAATCAGGAACGTATAGTGTTCTTTTAGATGGTTCGGATGTCCCAAGAGCTGTTCTTTATTTAGAGTCAGTGTCGATCGTGCCTTTTGATGAGGTGACAGCAGCGTTCGCCTTTTTAGAAGGGGAAGGAGATCGCACTTTGGCTTATTGGCGCCGTGTTCATGAAGCTTTTTTTCGACGAGCTTATGCCTCAGCGGGTTTGTCTTTTCATGCTCAAATGCTGTGTGTTTGCGAGAAGTTTTCTGTTGTGTATCAAGAAGATGAAGGCCATGATTTTCAATGAAAAGCGCGACAATCGCTTTTGTCTTTTTGAAAAAGGTGTATAATCAAAAGCAAACAAAGGAGGAAATCGTATGCCATTTATCCATGTCGAACTAGTTGAAGGGCGTTCACAAGAACAACTGACGAATATGATGAAAGAAATCACTGAGGCAGTCCATAAAAATACGGGTGCCCCTAAGGAGCATATCCACGTTATCATCAATGAAATGAAGCAAGGAACCTATGCTGTGAATGGCGATTGGAAATAATTCTCTTGCTTTTTCTTGTAGGTAGTGGTTTAATTGAGCCATAATCGATCAATAAAAAAGACACCTGAATTTGAGAGTCTTCGATAAGAGAGGGAAATCTTGGCTGAAAATTTCCTAGAAGAAAACCAAAGGATGACCACTTTTTTAAGACCTCTGTCGAAACAGAGGCGGTTGAACCGTTATCTCATGAAGAGGAAAACAGACTTTTTCTGTTTTTAAACAATAGGTGGAACCACGAGTGATCGTCCTAGTATCGTAACCGATACTAGGACTTTTTTTATTGATTGAAATCATTCAAAGGAGGACATTCATATGTCATTATTTATTACATTTCCTGATGGCGCAAAAAAAGAATTTGCTGTTGGGGTAACAACCAAAGAGATTGCTGAAAGTATCTCGAAAAGTCTTGCAAAAAAAGCCTTAGCTGGAAAAGTCAATGGACAACTGATCGATCTTTCACGTCCGATCGAAGAAGATGCAACGATTGAGATCGTGACACCCGATCACGAAGACGCCTTAGGCTTACTTCGTCATTCGACAGCTCATTTAATGGCTCAAGCTATGCGCAGACTCTATCCATCGATCCATTTTGGGGTAGGACCTGCAATTGATTCTGGTTTTTACTATGACACAGATAATGGGGAAAACCCAGTAACTGCGGAAGATCTACCGGCAATCGAAGCAGAAATGATGAAGATCATCAAAGAAAATCTGCCAATCGAACGACGTGTATTAACAAAAGAAGAAGCGTTGGCCCTTTTTGCCGAAGATCCATACAAAGTAGAGTTGATCACTGAATTACCAGATGACGAAACGATTACTGCCTATCAGCAAGGTGAATTTGTCGATCTTTGCCGCGGTCCCCACGTCCCATCAACTGGCCGTATCCAAGTATACAAATTGTTATCAGTGGCAGGTGCTTACTGGCGTGGAAGCTCTGATAACCAGATGATGCAACGAGTATACGGAACAGCCTTTTTCGATAAAAAAGACTTGAAGGAATTTATCCGTTTACGGGAAGAAGCAAAAGAACGCGATCATCGTAAACTAGGGAAAGAATTAGAATTGTTTATGTTGTCTCCTGAAGTCGGCGCTGGTCTGCCTTTCTGGCTGCCAAAAGGAGCAACGATCCGTCGTACGATCGAACGTTATATCGTTGATAAAGAAGTTAGCCTTGGGTACCAACACGTATACACACCAATCATGGCAAACGTGGACTTATACAAAACATCAGGGCATTGGGATCATTACCACGAGGACATGTTCCCACCAATGGATATGGGTGATGGCGAAATGCTGGTTCTACGACCAATGAATTGCCCGCATCACATGATGGTTTACAAAAATGACATCCATTCGTATCGTGAACTACCAATTCGAATCGCTGAATTAGGGATGATGCATCGCTACGAAAAATCTGGCGCGCTATCAGGGTTGCAACGGGTTCGTGAAATGACCTTAAATGACGGTCATACATTCGTTCGTCCTGATCAAATCAAAGAAGAATTCAAACGGACACTGGATCTTATGGTGGGCGTTTACGAAGACTTTAATATTACTGACTATCGTTTCCGTTTAAGCTATCGCGATCCACAAAATAAAGACAAATATTTTGATGACGATGCGATGTGGGAAAATGCGCAAACAATGCTAAAAGCAGCCATGGATGAATTAGAATTGGATTATTTTGAAGCTGACGGTGAAGCAGCTTTCTACGGACCTAAACTAGATGTCCAAGTGAAAACAGCTTTAGGTATGGAAGAAACATTGTCAACGATCCAATTGGATTTCTTATTGCCAGAACGTTTTGATTTGACATACGTTGGTGAAGATGGCGAAAACAACCACCGTCCAGTGGTGATCCACCGCGGGATCGTTTCAACGATGGAACGTTTTGTGGCTTATTTGACAGAAGTCTATAAAGGCGCATTCCCAACTTGGTTGGCACCAATCCAAGCATCGATCATTCCGGTCTCAGTCGAAGCCCACAGCGACTATGCCTACGAAATCAAAGAACGTTTGCAAGCGCAAGGTCTGCGAGTGGAAGTAGATGATCGCAATGAAAAAATGGGGTACAAGATCCGTGCGTCGCAAACACAAAAAATTCCTTACCAAATCGTTGTTGGGGATCAAGAAGTCAATGACGCAACAGTCAATATCCGTCGCTATGGCAGCAAAGAAACTCAAGTGGAAGAGTTGAATCTTTTTGTTGATGCTATGGCTGCAGAAGTGAAAAATTATAGCCGCGCATAGTTTTTGTTACAAAGAAGATAATTGTCTTATAGTATATGCACCTGCTTTTTAGCAGGTGCTGTTTATCTATTTTTGTTCTATAAAAACTGTGGAAAATGCAGAAAATTTTGTTTTTGTGAATAAAATCATATATAATTAACAGGTAGCAACAAGGAGAAAAATAGAAGGGGTATGTGATGAACTATAATTATGGAGTAAGAAAAAAATCGGTTGTATCGGTCATTCTATTAACATTTATTACTTGTGGCATTTATACATTCTTTTGGATGTACCAAACAACCAAAGAACTAGCAGAGTACAGTGGGGACAATCGTCTTTCACCAGAGACGTCGATTTTATTAACGATCCTTACTTGTGGGTTGTATCAAATTTATTGGTGGTATCGAATCGCGGATATCTTTATGAGTGCGCAACAACGAGCGAAAATGCCTCGTTTGAGTGACAACAAAATTCTATTTGTTGTCTTAAGCCTCTTTAATTTTGATTTTATCAATATGGCGATTTTACAAGGAGACATGAACCAAATGTGGGAAGCAGCTGATCAAAATACTATGACATCATCTGATGCTTCAAATGATCCGTTTGATTCAGATGATTGGGTCGATTATTGATCTGTCCGTTTAAATGGATAACGGGGGTTCCTTGTCCAGGTTGTGGCATGACGCGCGCATATTTACATTTATTCCAAGGCGATCTTCAAGGCGCGCTACATTTTCATCCCTTGTTTTGGTTAGTGCCGATCGCATTCGGGATCGTTTTATTCAAAAAAAATCCGAAAATCGGCAAACTTTACCACAGTCAAAACCTGTGGGTGACATTGACACTTTTAGTACTAGTGGTTTATGGCGGTCGGCTCTGGCTTCATTTCCCACATGAAGCGCCCATGGACTTTGATCCAGAAAGTATTTTCCCACAACTACTACGTCGGATTGGTCAAGTGATTCACTAACATCCATTCACCCAAGCATTAAAAAACATTAAGAAAATGCTTTGTTTTTTTCTGAAAGCGAAGGGAACATGCGACAGTAGTTGAATCTTTATGAAAATTGTGTTATATTTACAATGTAATGATACTTAGAGTGAGTGAGCGGTTTTTTCGCTCACTCTTTTTAATGGAATGAAGTTCGTTTCGTTGAGAAATAAAGGAGGCGATGTTGTGAGTACAGTAGTGGAAACTGTTACAGATATAGTGACCCCTATTCTGGATGCGCAAAAATTTGAATTAGTTGAAGTAGAATTCGTGAAGGAAGGGAAAAATTGGTTTCTTCGTGTGTTCATCGATAAAGAAGGCGGAATCGATATCGAGGAATGTGCCTTTGTCAGTGAACAACTTAGTGAACAATTAGACCAATGCGATCCTGATCCTATTCCACAAGCCTATTTCTTGGAAGTTTCTTCCCCTGGCGCCGAGCGTCCATTGAAGAAAGAAGCAGATTATCAACGGGCAGTCGGCGAGTACATTCATGTTTCTTTATATCAACCGATTGATGGAGAAAAACAGTTCGAAGGCTTTTTACAGTCATTCGACGAAAATCAGCTAGTTATGAAGACCCGAATCAAAACCAGAGAAAAAGAACGAACGATCGACCGGAAAAATATTGCCAAAGCTCGTTTAGCCATTCAATTTTAAACACGGAGGAATGAAAGAATCATGAGTAAAGAAATGTTGAATGCATTGGATGCATTAGAAGCAGAGAAAGGCATTTCAAAAGAGATTGTCATCGATGCCTTGGAAGCGGCATTGGTTTCAGCGTACAAACGTCATTACGGGCAAGCACAAAATGTGGAAGTGGAATTTGATCAGAAAAAAGGCAACATCCACGTATATGCAGTCAAAGAAGTGACAGAAGAAGTCATGGACTCGCAACTAGAGGTTTCATTAAAAGAAGCGATGACAATCAACCCCGCTTATGAAATCGGCGACAAAATCCGCTTTGAAGTAACACCTAAAGACTTTGGTCGTATTGCGGCGCAAACGGCCAAACAAGTCATTTTGCAACGGGTCCGTGAAGCGGAAAGAAACATTATCTATAACGAATTTAGTGCTTATGAAAAAGACATTCTACAAGGAATCGTAGAGCGTCAAGACAATCGTTATATTTATGTGAACTTAGGTAAAATTGAAGCAGTGCTTTCAAAACAAGACCAAATGCCAAATGAGTTTTATCAACCCCATGATCGGATCAAAGTATTCGTTTCTCGTGTTGAAAATACGTCTAAAGGGCCTCAAGTATTTGTTAGCCGTAGCCATCCAGATTTGCTACGCCGATTATTTGAACAAGAAGTGCCAGAAGTATATGATGGTACTGTAGAGATCGTAAGTATCGCTCGTGAAGCAGGGGATCGTGCCAAAGTGGCTGTTCGTTCTTTTGATGCTAACGTTGATCCTGTCGGCACTTGTGTAGGTCCTAAAGGGCAACGGGTTCAAGCAATCGTCAATGAACTAAAAGGCGAAAACATGGACATCGTGGAATGGAATGAAGATCCAGCGATCTTCATTGCCAATGCATTGAATCCGGCGGAAGTTAGCGACGTTATTTTCGATGTTGATAATCCGAAGTCTTGTACCGTTGTCGTGCCTGATTACCAATTGTCATTGGCGATCGGTAAACGGGGACAAAATGCCCGCCTGGCAGCGAAATTGACTGGCTTCAAAATCGATATCAAATCAGAAACAGATATGGAAGAGTTTTATGCGAAGTTGGATGAAGGCGACTATATCGATGAGTATGATGCAAATGCTTCAGAAGCTGCTGAAGAAATCAGCACAGAAGCAACGGAATCTACAGAAACGCTCGATGAAGCAATCCTTTCATCAGACATGACTGCAGATGATTACGAAAATGTTGAGTTTGACGAGAAATAGTTGAGGTGAGATCGTGATGAAAAAACGAAAAATTCCTTTACGAAAATCAGTGATTTCAGGTGAAATGTTGCCTAAGAAAGAAATGCTTCGTATCACTCGTTCAAAAGAAGGCGTTGTTTCTATTGATCCAACCGGAAAAATGCCTGGTCGTGGTGCCTATATAGCGATCGAACCGGCTGAAGCCCAGAAAGCTTGGGATAAACGTATTTTAGATCGAGTGTTGGAAACGAAATTGACAGATGAATTTTACCAAGAACTATTGGACTATGTAACGCACCAAAAAGCGCGAAAAGAGTTATTTGCAAATGAATAAAACCAAAGCATTAAATATGTTAGGACTAGCCATGCGTGCTGGGAAATTAGTGACTGGTGAAGAAATGACCTTAAAAGAGATTCGCAATGAGAAAGCTGCTTTGGTCATTGTCGCCAGTGATGCTGGTAAAAATACACAAAAGAAAATTAAGGACAAAAGTTCTTATTACGAAATTCCGCTCCTAGATGCATTTTCTGCTGATGAAATCAGTGCGGCCATTGGGAAACCAAGAATGGTCATTGGCATCTTAGATCAAGGATTTGCAAGGAAGGTGCAGGAATTAATATTAGGTTAGGAAGGTGATTGCATGGGGAAAAAAAGAATTTATGAACTTGCAAAAGAATGGAACAAATCGAGCAAAGAGGTTGTCGAAAAAGCACAATCTTTAGGCTTTGATGTCAAAAATCATATGGGCGCGATCTCAGATGGAGAGGCGCAGAAATTGCAGCAGTCGTTAGGCGGCAATCCAAATGGTAAAACATCTGCAAACTCAAATCCCGCAAATCAGAAACCAGCCAACCAGCCGGAAAAACAAGAACAAAAGAAATTTAAAACGCAAAGAAATAATCCTAACTTCCAAAACCGTCATAACAATCAAAGTCAACAGCGAACTGCGCAAAGTAATAACCGTCCTGCTGGTCAAGGACAAGTAGATCGCACGAACAGTCAAGGAAGTAACAGACCAAATAACCAAGGAAGTCATAATCGAGTGAATAACCAAGAGAATCGTAACAATCAAGGGCAACAAAATCGCCCAACAAACCAAGGACAACAAAATCGTCCGAATAATCAAGGGCAACAAAACCGCCCAACAAACCAAGGACAGCAAAACCGTCCAAACAATCAAGGACAACAAAATCGTCCGAATAACCAAGGGCAACAAAACCGCCCGAATAACCAAGGGCAACAAAATCGCCCAACAAACCAAGGACAGCAAAACCGTCCAAACAACCAAGGGCAACAAAATCGCCCAACAAACCAAGGACAACAAAACCGTCCGAACAATCAAGGGCAGCAAAACCGTCCGGCCGCTCAATCTGCAGGAAATACGCAAGGGGCAGACCGTAACAATAACCGTACGCAAGGATCGAATGATTCCCGTGGAGGAAATCAAAACCGCGGCAAGTCAAATTACGGTGGACGCAATAACAATTTCAACAATAACAATCGCAACAAATTTAACAAAAAAGGCAAAAAAGGCCGTCAGCAGACGGAAAAGAAACCGCCAGTTCCAGCACGTAAATTCCGTGAGTTACCAGAAGTATTGGAATACACAGAAGGCATGAACGTAGCGGATATCGCGAAAAAAATCTACCGTGAACCAGCTGAAATCATCAAGAAACTCTTTATGATGGGGGTTATGGTCAATCAAAACCAACCTTTAGATAAAGATACGATTGAACTGCTTGCTACTGATTACGGAATTGAACCACAAGAAAAAGTCCAAGTGGATATCGCAGACATCGATAAATTCTTTGAAGAAGAAGAACAAGTCGAAGAGAACTTGGTGTCACGACCACCTGTTGTGACGATCATGGGACACGTTGACCATGGGAAGACAACCTTGCTTGATACTTTACGCCATTCACGAGTGACGAGTGGTGAAGCTGGAGGAATCACCCAGCATATTGGGGCTTACCAAATCGACATCAATGGCAAACCAATCACTTTCTTAGATACTCCTGGACACGCGGCCTTTACCAGTATGCGTGCACGGGGAGCAAGTATCACCGATATCACGATTTTAGTTGTCGCAGCTGATGATGGTGTGATGCCACAGACGGTGGAAGCAATCAACCATGCGAAAGCAGCAAAAGTGCCGATCATCGTTGCAGTAAACAAAATCGATAAGCCAGGTGCCAACCCACAACACGTGATGCAAGAATTAAGTGAACATGAGTTGATCCCAGAAGCCTGGGGTGGCGATACGATCTTCGTTGAAATCTCAGCGAAATTTGGGCAAAACATTGAAGAATTGCTTGAAATGATTCTTTTAGTAGCAGAAGTGGAAGATTTGAAAGCTGATCCTACCCAACGGGCAATCGGTACCGTCATTGAAGCACGCCTTGATAAAGGAAAAGGACCTGTGGCTACCCTATTGGTTCAACAAGGAACGCTTCATGTAGGTGATCCAATCGTTGTAGGGAATACCTTCGGTCGTGTTCGGGTAATGACGAATGACTTAGGTCGTCGTGATAAAACAGCAGGACCTGCTACACCTGTCGAAATCACAGGATTGAACGATGTCCCTCAAGCAGGTGATCGTTTCGTTACTTTTGAAGACGAGAAAACAGCTCGGGCAGCAGGGGAAGAACGGGCAAAACGTGCTTTAATGGAGCAACGCGCATCAAGTAGTCGTGTGACATTAGATAACTTGTTTGAAAGTCTAAAAGAAGGCGAACTGAAAGAAGTAAATGTCATCATCAAAGCAGACGTACAGGGTTCAGCTGAAGCATTAGCTGCGTCATTGAAGAAAATCGATGTGGAAGGTGTGCGAGTAAACATCGTCCATTCAGCCGTTGGCGCCATCAATGAAAGTGATGTAACGCTAGCAGCGGCAAGCAATGCCATCATCATCGGATTTAACGTCCGTCCAACACCGCAAGCCAAACAGCAAGCGGAAGCGGAAAAAGTCGATATTCGTTTGCATCGCATCATCTACAAAGCGATCGAAGAAATCGAAACTGCGATGAAAGGGATGCTTGATCCTGAATTCGAAGAAAAAATCACTGGTCAAATGATCGTTCGTGAAACATACAAAGTTTCTAAAGTGGGTACGATTGCTGGTTGCTATGTGACGGAAGGCAGCATTCGTCGTGACAGTGGCGTCCGCGTGATCCGCGACGGTATCGTTATCTATGAAGGCAAACTTGCCAGCTTGAAACGCTTCAAAGACGATGTCAAAGAAGTGAAGCTAGGGTTTGAATGTGGCGCGATGATCGAGAAATTCAACGATCTTAAAGTTGATGACGTGATCGAAGGCTATGTGATGGAAGAAGTACCAACAAAATAACGGAATGACAACTATACAAGGAGGCTTTTTGAATGGCTAATTATCGAGATCGCCGAGTGGCACAAGAAATCTTAAAAGAAGTCAATCAAATTCTTCGTAAAAAAGTTCGTGATCCTCGCGTGCAAGATGTGACGATCACAGATGTACGAGTAACTGGAGATTTGCAGCAAGCAACGATCTTTTACAGCACCTTGACGGACTTGGCTTCAGATAAGCAAAAAGCCCAAGCAGGACTGGAAAAAGCAACTGGGTTGGTTCGTCGTGAACTAGGCCAAGCGCTAACGCTCTACAAAGTTCCAGAAATCCAATTCGAGTTGGATGAATCTGTACAATACGGGAATAAAATTGATGAAATGATTCGCGCATTGCACTCAGAAGAATAAAAAAAAGAACAGCTTCCAGTCGAAGCTGTTCTTTTTTATTTGGAAAAAGCATCAGGAATTCATCAGTAAAGTAACCAGTCCAGCAACACCTGCCCCTAAGAGCCAACCACCGATCACATCTGTTAAAAAGTGGATCCCTAAGTAGACTCTGCTAAAGCCAATCATAAAGCTAAGCAAAATTGCCAGTAAGGTCATCGGGATGACAGCTGAGGGAACCAATTGTCCAAGATTCAAGGCGATCGTTCCATACATGGCAGCGGATGTGGCAGCATGAGCACTAGGAAAGCTGTGATCTTTTTCTTCAACTAAACGATGATCAATAGGACGATCTCGTCGGACGATTCGTTTGATCAAGTAAGCAGCTGCTGATACTATGAAGATACTGACTGCTGTTTTTGGTGCAAGATCCGCCCGCGATGATGGAAAGGCAAACAACAGTAAAGCAATCGCAACTGTCGGAAAGGCTTTTCCTAAATTGGTAAAAAAGTGCATCATGCGCGTCAAAGAGGGCGTACGGCTTTGGATGATCTGCAAAGCAAACGCTTCTTCCCAACGCTGCATCGTGCCGAGCTGAATCATGATCAAAAAAATGGCAAATCCAATAAATGACCCTATCGTTAAAACAACCATTTTAGGACCTCCTTATATGCTTAGTTTATCATGTAATGAGAAGGTGCGAAAAGGATTTTGTCGTGCAATGAATTTTTTTTATATGTTATAATAAGCAAGTTGAAGTGAAATGGAGGAATACGATGGACGGGATTTTACCATTATGGAAAGAGCGTGGACAAACAAGTCACGACTGCGTGTTTAAATTACGAAAAATATTAAAGACAAAAAAAATCGGACACAGCGGCACACTAGATCCTGACGTGGATGGTGTCTTGCCCATTTGTATCGGAAAAGGAACGAAGATCGTCGAATACTTGGTTGATTCTGGAAAAGTCTACACCGGGGAAATCACTTTGGGCTTCAGTACCACTACAGAAGATCGGTCGGGGGATATCGTTGAACAACAAGCACTAACTCGTCCTTTTACGAAGGAAGAGATCGATCAGGCAATGAAACAGTTGACGGGGACGATTACCCAGATCCCCCCGATGTATTCGGCGGTCAAAGTCAATGGCAAACGACTTTACGAATATGCCCGCAACAATGAAACTGTCGAGCGGCCACAACGCAAAGCCGAAATTTATTCCTTTGAACGAATTTCAGAGCCGGTTACTCATGAGGACAATACGCAAAGCTGGCGTTTTGAAGTTTCTTGTGGAAAAGGGACTTATGTTCGCACATTAGCGGTCGACACAGGGAAATTGCTGGGCGTACCCGCGCATATGTCTGATTTGACTCGCCTAAAAAGCGGTGGTTTTTCTAAAGAACAATCTTACACGATTGCAGAGGTTCAAAAGGCAGTCGATGAACAACGTGTTTCGGAACTACTACTACCTTTAGAATACGGGGTATCGGAGTTTGTTCAAGTGACGATCGATGCGGACCTCTGGCAGAAAGTAAAAAATGGCATGCGTTTGCCGTTTCGTGCATTTGGATTACAAGAGCACCCAGAAGAGTTAGTGGCGATTTTCTATCAAGAACAATTAATTAGTATTTATAAAGCTCATGACAAATACCACGATATGATGAAACCGGTAAAAGTCATCCGTACAGAAATAGGAGAATGAACATGGAAATCATTGAAATGAGACACCCTTATGATCACGCAACGATTCCTGAAGAGGAGATCGTCTTAGTTTTAGGCTTTTTCGATGGTGTGCATCTAGGCCATCAGAAAGTCATTGAAACAGGGCGCAAGATTGCAGAGGAAAAAGGGTTAAAATTGGCGTTGATGACCTTTAATCAACATCCCTCGATCGTGTTTCAAAAAGTCGATCCTGAAAAAATGCAATACCTGACCAGTTTGGCTCAAAAGGAAGCGCATATGGAACAACTTGGGGTAGACATTCTTTATATCATTGAATTTACTTCTGCTTTTGCAAATTTGGCACCGCAAGTATTTGTAGATGAATACATGATCGGACTGCATGCAAAAGTTGTTGTTGCAGGTTTTGACTATACCTATGGCAAGAAGGAAATTGCCAACATGGCGCTGTTGCCAACCTATGCAGAAGGACGTTTTGAAGTTGTGACTGTCGCGCAAGAATCGTTTGATGAAGAAAAGGTTAGCTCCACACGCATTCGCTCTGCGCTACAAAATGGCGATATGGCGCAAGTCAATCGCTTGTTAGGGTATATTTATGAATTTGAAGGAACCGTCGTTCACGGTGATGCTAGAGGACGAGAACTTGGGTTTCCAACCGCGAATATCAAAGTGAAGAGCACTGTTCGGTTGCCAAAAGAAGGTGTCTATGTGACGGAAATCAAAGTCGGTGACAAGTGGTATCCATCGATGGGATCGATTGGTCACAATGACACCTTTGGTCAAGGGCGCCAGTTAACAGTTGAAATCTATATTCTCGATTTTCACCAAGATATCTATGGGGAAACTGTGGCAATCCGCTGGCATCATTTCTTGCGTGATCAAGTGGCTTTCAATGGTGCGCAAGCATTGATCGAACAATTAAAGCAAGACGAACGAGACACTGAAGCTTATTTTGATGGCCTTTCAGAAGAAAACTAATCATTCGTAGTGAAAAGAAGCGCTTCTGGCTTCTTTTCACTTTTTCTTTTTCTCTCTTTTTATAACGTAGTTTATTTGAATTCTAATGCTTTCCCCATGAGGAAAAAACGTTTTTTCGATATACTAAAAAATAGGCTAAAATGATAATTTATGCAGTACGCTGCAAAGGGAAAGGGAGAGAAAAAGTGACAATTGGAAAAAAAGTAAAAAAGGGGAAAGAAAAGAAAGATTTAACCAAAATGAAAACGCCGCATACGTATGTCATCATCTTTGGGGTTGTGCTGTTGGCATGGTTGCTGACTTTCTTAGTTCCCGCTGGGAAATTTAGTACACAAGAAATCGAGTATACCGATGCAAATGGGGAAATCAGTACCAGAACGGTCTTAATGCAAGATTCGTTTCGTTATGCCTACCCGTTAGATAACGAATACGTCTATCAACAGTTGAATCAATTGGAAGACGATCCACAAGAGCTAGAAGAATTAGATGTCGATCCTGAGGCTTTGGCAGCTGTTCTGGCTGAAGGGCCTAAAGAGTTATCCCAGAGTCAATTAGATGAGGTGGGACTAACCGATGATACGCTTTACAGTCTTTACGGGGAAAAAATTTATGATACTTCTGAAAAACTGCATAAAACAGCCAAGCTTTGGGGAACTGATGACTTTAACGGTTTCGGTTTTTTAAATTTTGTTTTTGAAGGGTTGGTTTCTGGCGATAAATATGGATCAGCAGTGGGAATCGCAGCGCTGATCTTAGTGGTCGGGGGTGCATTTGGTATTATCATGCAAACCGGAGCGATCGATGCAGGGATCTTTGCGTTTATCAGCAAAACCCGTGGATTAGAACGTTTGGCATTGCCGTTATTGTTCTTTGCTTTTTCATTTGGGGGTGCTACTTTTGGGATGGCAGAAGAAGTCATTCCGTTTTCGATGGTCATGGTACCTTTCGTGATCGCATTAGGGTATGATTCGATCGTGGCGGTCACTGTCACTTATGTCGCCTCCCAGATTGGGAATGCCACCTCGTGGATGAGTCCATTTAGTGTGGCAGTGGCTCAAGGGATCGCAGGTATTCCGGTTCTTTCAGGGGCAACGTTCCGAATCATCATGTGGGTCGTGGTTACCGCATTATCTGCAGCATACCTCATGATCTATGCCGAAAGAATCCGCAAGAATCCGGAGAAGTCACTAACCTATCAATCGGATGCATATTTTAGAAATCATCTTGAGAAAACCTCTAGTGAGCAAAAACCCTTTCTATTAGGTCATAAATTGATCTTGGTTGAAATGCTAGCAGTCTTGATCTGGATCGTTTGGGGTGTGACACAAAAAGGCTATTATATTCCTGAGATTGCTTCCCAATTCTTTGTTATGGGCTTAGGGGCAGGAATCATAGCAGTTCTCTTCAAATTAGAAAATATGGGCTTGAATGACGTGGCGAGTGCTTTTCAATCAGGTGCCTCAGAATTGGCAGGAACTGCAATCGTTGTAGGGATGGCCAAAGGGATTCTTCTGGTTCTCGGCGGTTCTGATGCCAACGTGCCGTCAGCGTTGAATACGATTTTGCATAGCATCGGCGGTTTGTTAAGCAATGTTCCAGCATTTATTGGGGCTTGGTTCATGTACATTTTCCAAAGTTTCTTCAATTTGATCGTGACTTCAAATTCAGGTCAGGCTGCATTAACCATGCCGATCATGGCACCGTTAGCCGATCTTTTGGGTGTATCTAGACAGATCGCTGTCTTGGCTTACCAATTGGGCTCAGGCTTTATGGATGCCTTCACGCCAGTATCAGCAAGTCTAATCGGTGTCCTAGGTGTCGCAAGAATCGAATGGGTGAAATGGGCGAAATTCCAGATCAAAATGCAAGGGTTCTTATTTGTATTAGGAACGATCTTCATCTTTATTGCGGTCGCGATCGGCTTGCAATAAGAAGTAATTAGGCACAAGGAGGAAGCACTCATGAAGGTGATACGACAAGCGGAAGTTTACGCTCCTGACTATTTAGGAAAAAAAGATATTTTATTAAATGAAGACAAGATTATTGCCATTCAAGATTCGATTCAAGGAGGATTCTCAGGCGTTGCTCTTGAAGAAATCGATGGCAGAGGGTTGCTTGCTGTGCCCGGTTTTATTGACTGTCACTTTCATATCTTAGGAGGTGGCGGGGAAGGTGGTTTTCAAAACCGGACACCTGAAGTGAAATTGTCTCAGCTGACCTCTGCGGGGGTAACGACAGTGGTTGGCTGTTTAGGTACTGACGGAGTAGGCAGAGATATGACTGCCTTGATCAGTAAGGCCCGTGGACTAGAGGCGGAAGGTATCACGACTTACTTGTATGACGGTTCTTATCGATTGCCATTGACGCCTGTCACGGATTCCATCATCCAAGATTTTTTGACTATCGATAAAATTATTGGTATCGGTGAAATAGCCGTTTCTGACCATCGTTCTTCACAACCAAGTTTCGAAGAATTTACCCGCGCGGTTGCGGATGCTCGTGTCGGTGGGATGCTTTCTGGAAAAGCAGGCATCGTAAACGTCCACTTAGGTGGAGGAAAGAAAAAATATGAGCTGCTTTTACGAACCATCGAAGAGACAGAGATTCCAATCAGCCAATTTTTACCTACACATGCCAATCGGACCAGTGAGCTTTTCGAAGCGAGTATTGCTTTTGCAAAAATGGGTGGAACGATCGATTTTACGGCGAGTGAAGATCCTGATTTCTGGGAAAAAGAAGACGATGAGGTTCGCTTCAGTAAAGGATTGAAACGTTTGTTAACAGAAGGGATCGGGCTGGATCAATTTACCATGACCTCTGATGGGCAAGGCAGTCTCCCTTACTTTGATGAAAACAATCAATTCATAGGTCTGGGTGTCGGCAGTTCGCGAGCACTGATGGTAGGCATTAAAGAAGCAGTCCAAAAAGAGCAGATTCCATTGGAGATCGCCATTCGTGCAATCACTTCTAATCCAGCGAAAGTATTGAAGCTTGATCAAAAGGGGCGCCTTGCAGCAGGGATGGATGCTGATATTTGCTTGCTGAACAAAGAATCATTCGCTGTAGAAACAGTTCTAGCAAAAGGCAAAACGATGGTAGAAAAACAAGAAGTGAAAGTATGGGGTACCTTTGAGCAACTAGCGTAAAAAGAAGCCAATTTTGGCAGACTAAGAGTCGGTTGTTTTTCTAAACAGAGTTGTAAAAGACAAAAAAGCAGCCCGATCTATGACCAGCATTTGCTGGACTTGATCGGGCTGCTTTTTCACTTAAATGCAAAAATTCTTATGCTTGCAGCTCATCTAATTTCTTCATGTCTTCTTCAGAAATTTCAAAGTCAACTTTGGCATTATCTGAAATGTATTCTTCATGAACGGATTTTGGCAATGGCAAAATATCTTTTTGTAGTAGGTAACGAATAGAAAGCTGTGGAATCGATTTTCCATAGGCTTCCGCAATCGTTTTGACCGCATCGTTGTCTAGTAAACGACCAGTAGCGATTGGTGAATAGCCTTCCACTAAAATTTCGTGCGCTTTGCAAAATGCCAATAATTCTTCATTTGTGCGACCAATATGGTAAATAAACTGATTGACCATTGGTTTCACATCGCAATGATCGAAAATATTTTGTAAATCTTTTTGATCGAAGTTTGAAACACCGATCGATTTTACTTTTCCACTTAAGTAGGCTTCTTCTAATGCTTTCCAAACATCGATGTTTTCAAGATAAAAATCTTTATTTTCTGGATTGTTTCCCATGATTTTCCAAGGACGAGGGGCATGGATCAAAATCAAATCGATATACCCTAAGTCAAGTTTTTTTAGAGAAGCATCAATGCTATCAACCGCTTCTTGATAAGTTTTTAACTCAGCAGGTACTTTCGTGGTAACAAAAATCTCTTCACGAGCAACGCCTGAATCGCGGACAGCTTTCCCAACTGCTTCTTCATTTTTATAAGCAGCAGCTGTATCGACATGTCGATAACCATCTTGGATGGCAAATTTTGTTGCATTGTAAGCATCTTCTGGCGAAGATTGCCAGGTCCCAAGGCCGATCTTAGGAATCGTCAGTTTGTTCTGCAAAGTAAATGTTTCTTGTAATATCACGTATTTCAACCTACTTTCGTCGCTTTTTTTAGTTACATCTTTTATTATAAAACGTTTTCTTGTTTGATACAAATCTGACGCTGAAACTTTTTCGGTAAATTGACTTTCAAAGGGATCTTTGATACAGTAGCAGCAACCTCAAGCTGGAAAGATGTGGTAAGAATGGATTTTGTAAAAGAAGATTTTGCCTACTATCGGCGCTCTTTTGAATTGATGTATCGTAGTTATTTCCGTAGAAGAATGCTTGCTCTTGGCGTGGCGATTTTGATTATCTTAGGTTACCTATTTTTGTTACAAGAAAGTTTGCTTTTAAATATCATTTTGTTGGTTATTTTGCTAGGGATGATGGCATGGTTAGTTTCACTTTATCAGCGAGCGAGTGAGGTCGTACTTGCTTTCGAAGAAGAAAATCAGGTGCCGAAAATTTATCAACTGACAGAATTCGAGGATCATTATGCATTCCACATGAAGGATGGAACAACGATGCGCGTGAAGAAAAACGGCAATCGCAACTTTCCTTCCAATAATAAGCAGTACACGCTGATGGCAGGGTATAAGAAAGTGTTTTTTGTGCAACAACCCCTAATGATCTTTTATTATGATCTCTTAGAGATGAAGTATGATGAAGCGTATCGATTAAAGCGAAATCGCCAAAATGGGTTCAGTCGTTGGTCCCGGTATTTCAGTTTTCGCTCCTTTAAAGGATCTATCGGAAATGTTTTTCAATTTTTGCTAGGAAATATTTTTTTCTTATTTATCGCCTATCGGTTGATCCGTTACTTGATCGACATCTTGCTTCATGTTTTTTAATCGATCAAGCGTCCTTACATTCCTCACTGTTTTCATAGACTGATGAAAAAGATGATAGGACTTAATTTTTAAATCAAGGTATACTAGAGTCAGATAAGGCAAGCGATTGTCTTTCAAGAAGAGAGCTACTCTTATTCAGTAAGCCGCCGACAACAGCTTATCTTTTGTGGCGCTAACAATTTGGGGGAAGTGTTAGTTCTTGTAGCAGACCGTAATTTTTCTGTTTGCCATAAGAACAAAAACGGTAGTTTACCGTACTTAATAGGAGTAGTCCTCTTGGTTTTTTCTATGATTGTTCTGAAACATCACTTTCTTGAAGTGGTGTTTTTTTGCTTATTGCTATTTCAAGTGATAGGAGAATTCACAGATCTGTGCTACAATAAGTGCCGATACTCTCAGCAATGCGAGTGAAAAAGAAGATAGAGGAGAATCACTTAGTAATGCTTGAAGGTCAAACAATAAATGATCCATCTACAAAAAGCGCAGGAAATATTTCCGCGTATCTACATATACCTTTCTGTGAACATATTTGCTACTACTGTGACTTCAACAAAGTGTTTTTAGAAGGCCAGCCAGTAGATGAATACATCGAAGCACTGTTGAAGGAAATTGAGTTGACTCTTTTCCACCAGCCAGTCAGCGAAGCGGAAACGATTTACATTGGCGGTGGGACGCCAACGTCGCTTTCGGCAAGCCAGCTGGATCGATTGCTGTCAGGCGTACACGAATTATTGCCGACTCACACAACGAAAGAGTTTACAGTGGAAGCAAATCCTGGTGATTTGAGCGAAGACAAAATGCTGGTGTTGAAAAACCACCAAGTCAATCGATTGTCTATGGGGGTCCAGACCTTTGATAATCGCTTGCTAAAAAAAATTGGTCGCAAGCATACTGCTGAAGATGTTTATTCAACCATCCAACTGCTAGAAAAACATGATTTTCAGAATGTGACGATCGATTTGATTTATGCACTTCCGGGACAAAGCATTGAAAGCTTCCGTGATACGCTGACGCGAGCGATTGATCTCGGGTTGCCTCATTATGCCATGTATTCCTTAATCTTAGAAAACAAAACCATGTTTATGAACTGGGTTCGCCAAGGAAGAATGGCGTTGCCTTCTCAAGAAGCGGAAACACAGATGTTTGACGAAGCAATCGCCGCGATGAACAAAGCTGGCTTGACCCAATATGAAATCAGTAATTTTGCCCGACCAGGGTATGAGTCCTTGCACAATCTAGTGTATTGGAACAATGAACATTATTTTGGCTTTGGGGCAGGCGCTAGTGGTTATCTTGGACAGTCTCGCTACAAGAATAAAGGACCGATCCAGCATTATTTGAAACCATTGCAGGAAAATCAGTTGCCAATCCACGAAATCGAAGAATTGACAACCAGCAATCAAATGGAAGAGGAACTTTTTTTAGGCCTCCGTAAAAAGGCTGGCATTTCAAAAATACGCTTTGCAGAAAAATTCGGGAAGTCTTTTCAGGAAATCTATGGTTCAACTAGCGAACAGTTGATTCAAAAAGGCTGGTTGGCTAGTCAAGGTGATCGTGTCTTTTTAACGAAATCTGGGATGTTCATTGGCAACGAAGTGTTTGAAGCATTTCTCTTGGATGGAGAAAAATAAGAAAGAACAAGGAAGAGAAGTAGCCATTTCGCGCTGCTTCTTTTTTGCTTTCTTTTTTTAGCACTCTCTTAGAAAGAGTGCTAAAAAAGTGATGCAAATACTTGACATTCCTAGCAAATATGGTATATTTATAATCGTGTTAGCACTTAATAGGAATGAGTGCTAACGGAGGAGTGGATAAAATGTTGACACCTAGACAACAAATGATTTTACACCTCATCATCCAAAACTATACGAATACTGGTCAGCCCACGGGCTCGAAGCGATTGATGGAAGATGGGGTTGAAGCTAGCTCTGCCACCATTCGTAATGAGATGAAGGCGCTGGAAGAAGCTGGACTTCTATTAAAGACACATTCATCTTCAGGGCGTGTGCCATCAATAAAAGGGTATCGCTATTACGTTGATCACTTATTGAAGCCATCTGAAGTTGACCAAAACGAAATTCAAACCATTCGTCATTCTTTTGGAAAAGATTTTCATGAAATCAATGAAATCATCCAGCAGTCTGCCACGATCTTGTCCAACTTGACTAGCTATACAGCGTTGTCTCTCGGGCCAGATATGAAGGAAAGGAAATTGACGGGCTTTCGAATCGTCCCTTTGAATGCACGACAGATCATCGCGATCATCGTGACGGATAAAGGGAATGTCGAAAATCAAGTCTTTACCCTTCCTGAATCGATGAGTAGCGAAGATTTGGAAAAAATGGTAAGGATCATCAACGACAAATTGATCGGTGAACCTCTAATGACGGTCTACCATCGATTAAGAACCGAGATTCCGATGATTCTGCATAAGTATTTTCAAACGACTGACGGAATCGTTGATCTCTTTGATACGATGCTGAGCCATATTTTTGAAGAAAAAATCTTCGTCGGCGGGCGAATGAATCTTCTGGATTTTGAACCGACGCAAGATGTTAGTCAGTTCAAATCGATGTATTCATTTATGAAAAACGCAGATCAGCTGACACAGCTGCTGGCGCCAAGAGATTCTGCGATTCAAATCAGAATCGGCTCTGAGCTTGGCAATGACTTGTTACAAAATATGAGTTTGATCCAAGCCAGCTATGAAATCGAAGGTCATGGACAAGGAACGATCGCTTTATTAGGTCCATCAAGTATGCCGTATTCACGGATGTTTGGACTGATGGAAGTTTTTCGAGGCGAGTTAGCAAAAAAATTGGCCGATTATTATCGCGCATTAGACGCTGCCAATGAATAAGCGGCAATGAAACAAATCGTAGAAGGGATGGTTGAAACGTGACGGAAAAAGAAGAGCGTTTAGATGAAGAATTAGCTAAAACTGCTGAAGAAACCGCAGAAACACCTGAATCTTCAAATGAATCAACTGAAACTGAAGCACAGACTCCTCAACCAGAGGAAGAAGCAGTGGAAAAAAGCGAATTGGAACTTTTGCAAGAAAAGAATAACGAATTGGAAGATCAATTCCTGCGTGCTCGTGCAGAGATCGCAAATATCACTTCACGTAACCGCAATGAGCGGGAACTTTTACAAAAATACCGCTCGCAAGATCTTGGCAAAAAACTGTTGCCAGCAATCGACAATTTGGAACGAGCGATGGCAGCAGATGTCGATCAAGACCAAGCGGCGAATTTGAAAAAAGGCGTTGAAATGGTTCTTGAAAGTCTGCGTCAAGCCTTAAAAGAAGAGGGAATCGAAGAGATTCCTGCTGAAGGTGCAATGTTCGATCCGAACTTGCATCAAGCGGTGCAGACTGTACCTGCCTCTGATGAAACACCGGCAGACACAATCGTTACTGTCTTGCAAAAAGGGTATAAATTGCATGATCGTGTCTTGCGTGCAAGCATGGTCATCGTTGCACAATAGTTCTTTCTATCTATAAGTAGATGTTTAAATTAAAAAAGGGAGTGTATTACTTATGAGTAAAATTATCGGTATCGACTTAGGAACAACAAACTCAGCTGTTGCTGTCCTTGAAGGCGGCGAAGCAAAAATCATTACGAATCCAGAAGGAAACCGTACCACACCTTCTGTTGTTTCATTCAAAAATGGTGAGATCCAAGTAGGGGAAGTTGCAAAACGCCAAGCAGTGACAAACCCGAATACGATTTCTTCTATTAAACGCCATATGGGTGAAGCAGGATACAAAGTAGAAGTTGAAGGCAAATCTTATACACCACAAGAAGTTTCCGCAATGGTTCTTCAATACATCAAAGGATTTGCTGAAGACTATTTAGGTGAAAAAGTTGAAAAAGCAGTCATCACTGTTCCTGCATACTTCAACGATGCACAACGTCAAGCAACTAAAGATGCTGGTAAAATTGCCGGGCTTGAAGTAGAACGAATCGTCAATGAACCAACTGCCGCAGCTTTAGCTTATGGGTTAGATAAAACAGATAAAGATGAAAAAATCCTAGTCTTTGACTTAGGTGGCGGTACTTTCGACGTATCGATCCTTGAATTAGGCGATGGCGTCTTTGACGTATTGTCAACTGCTGGGGACAACAACCTAGGTGGGGATGACTTTGATAACAAAATCATCGATCACATGGTAGCAGAATTCAAAAAAGAAAACGGCATTGATCTTGGAAAAGACAAAATGGCTTTGCAACGTTTGAAAGATGCTGCTGAAAAAGCGAAAAAAGACTTGTCAGGTGTAACAAGTACCCAAATCAGCTTACCGTTTATCACAGCTGGTGATGCTGGTCCATTGCACTTGGAAATGACCTTGACTCGTGCGAAATTTGATGAATTAACAGCAGACTTAGTAGAACGTACAAAAATTCCAGTACGCCAAGCTTTGAAAGATGCTGGCTTATCACAATCAGAAATCGATGAAGTGATCTTAGTTGGTGGTTCAACTCGTATTCCGGCAGTAGTTGATGCTGTACGTAAAGAAACCAATAAAGAACCAAACAAATCAGTAAACCCAGATGAAGTGGTAGCGATGGGTGCTGCGATCCAAGGTGGCGTGATCACTGGGGATGTGAAAGATGTTGTCTTACTAGACGTTACACCATTATCATTAGGTATCGAAACGATGGGTGCTGTCTTCACAAAACTGATCGATCGTAACACAACGATCCCTACAAGTAAATCACAAGTCTTCTCAACTGCAGCAGACAATCAACCTGCCGTTGATATCCATGTCTTGCAAGGGGAACGTCCAATGGCTGCTGACAACAAAACATTAGGAAGATTCCAATTGACGGATATTCCACCAGCACCTCGTGGCATCCCTCAAATCGAAGTAACATTTGATATCGATAAAAATGGGATCGTCAATGTTTCTGCAAAAGATTTAGGTACACAAAAAGAACAAAAAATCACGATCAAATCATCTTCAGGTCTATCAGATGAAGAAATCGAACGCATGGTAAAAGATGCTGAAGCAAACGCTGAAGCCGACAAACAGCGCAAAGAAGAAGTTGATCTACGCAATGACGTCGATGCATTGTTGTTCACTGTTGATAAAACATTGAAAGAGCTTGAAGGCAAAGTGGATGCAGACGAAGTCAAAAAAGCGGAAGAAGCTCGTGATGAGTTGAAAGCTGCACTTGAAGCAAACAACTTAGAAGAAATGAAAACCAAACGTGATGCTTTGAATGAAATCGTACAAAACTTAACCGTTAAATTATACGAACAAGCAGCACAACAACAAGCACAAGAAAATCCAGAAGCTGCACAAGGCGGCGCAGACGATGTGGTTGACGCCGACTTTGAAGAAGTAGACGGTGACGATAAATAATCGCTGTTTGTGAAAAAGCCAAAGTCACCACTTTGGCTTTTTCTTATGAATTTGCGAAACGTATTTTTCTAGAGCGAATTATATGCTAAAATACGAGAGACGCAAGAATAGAGTGGAGGGAAGCCAATGGCAGACAAAAGAGATTATTATGAGGTCTTAGGTCTACAAAAAGGGGCTTCGGATGACGAAATCAAAAAAGCTTATCGTAAGCTTTCAAAACAATATCATCCAGACATCAATAAAGAACCTGATGCAGAAGCAAAGTTTAAAGAGATTTCTGAGGCCTATGAAATATTAAGTGATTCCCAAAAAAGAGCTGCTTATGACCAGTATGGGCATGCTGGTACCGATCCGAACTACGGAGGCGGTTATGGCGGTGGATTCGGCGGCTTTAACAGTGGTGGATTCTCCGGTGGCGGTTTTGGTGGATTTGAAGACATTTTCGAATCATTTTTCGGTGGTGGAGGCGGCAGAGCAGCCAATCCTAATGCACCTCGACAAGGAGCGGACTTGCAATATGCGGTCGATCTTTCCTTTGAAGAAGCGATTTTCGGAGTGGAAAAAACTGTTCAATACAACCGTGAAGAAACCTGTCATACCTGCGGCGGGAATGGGGCAAAACCAGGTACTTCACCAGAAACCTGTCATAAATGTCATGGTGCAGGTACTATCAATGTTGAACGTCAAACACCACTTGGTCGTGTGATGAGCCGTCAAACTTGTGATGTTTGTCATGGAACTGGGAAAGAAATCAAGGAACCATGTACAACCTGTCATGGTACTGGTCATGAAAAGAAAAAACATAATGTAAAAGTCAACGTACCAGCAGGTGTCGAAGATGGACAACAAATGCGTTTATCTGGCCAGGGAGAAGCTGGGACCAACGGTGGTCCTTATGGGGACCTATACGTTGTTTTCCGTGTGGAAGAAAGTGATATTTTTGATCGTGACGGTTCTGAGATTTATTACGAGCTACCGCTGAACTTTGTCCAAGCTGCTTTAGGTGACGAAGTCAATGTACCAACGGTTCACGGGAATGTGAAATTAAAAATCCCAGCTGGTACCCAAACAGGCACAAACTTCCGCTTACGCGGTAAAGGAGCCCCTCGCTTACGGGGAGGCGGCAATGGCGATCAACAAGTTAAAGTAAAGCTGATCACACCGAAGAACTTAAATGAGGAACAAAAAGAGGCATTGCGGGCTTATGCAAAAGCCAGTGGACATGAAACCACCGAACAACAACCAGAAGGATTTTTTGATAAAATGAAAGATGCTTTTGGTGGGAAAAAGAAATAACAAGTCAATAATCCAATTCATGCCCTGATAAAACCATCCGTTTTATCAGGGCATGAGTGGTTGAAAGAATATAAATGTGCAGTATGGACGAGAATCGAATCTTCTTGTCCATCTTTTTTTCTTTTCCTTTGAAATCGCTTGCTTAGTATGTCACAATGAAAGTAGACCAATTAAAGGAGGAGATACAATGGAAAGAATATTTGCGAGTCCGTCACGATACGTTCAAGGAAAAGGTGTATTGAAAGATGGTTTATCCCACATTAAAGATCTAGGGAAGAAAGTGCTGCTTTTGACCGATGAAACAGTTTGGAAAATTGCCGGTGAAGACTTATTTGATAATCTCAAAGCAGCTGATTTAGATCCGGTAAAAGAAATTTTTGGTGGAGAAGCTTCTGCAAATGAAATCGATCGTATCGTCTCTAAAGCCAAAAGCGAATCCATTGAAGTGATTGCTGCATTAGGTGGCGGGAAAGCCATCGATACTGGGAAAGCTGTTGCAGATGAATTAAACATACCGATTGCCGTTTTGCCAACGATCGCTTCTACTGATGCACCAACTTCGGCACTTTCTGTTATTTATACAGATGAAGGTCGCTTTGAAAAGTATCGTTTTTATCACAAAAATCCTGAACTTGTCTTAGTGGATACAGCCGTTATTGCGAAAGCGCCTGCCAAGTTATTGGCAGCGGGTATTGCGGATGCACTCGCAACCTATGTCGAGGCACGCGCCGTTGCCCGAAGCCATAGTCAGAATATGGTTGGCGGCATTCAACCAATTGCCGGCATGGCGATCGCTGAAAAATGCGAAGAGATCCTTTTTGAGAATGCCTTAAAAGCCTATCAAGCAAATAAAAAACAAGTCGTTACCGAAGCGTTTGAACAAATCGTGGAAGCCAACACTCTGTTAAGTGGTTTAGGTTTTGAAAGTGCTGGTCTGGCAGCAGCTCATGCGATCCATAATGGCTTGACAGCCCTTGAAGGAGACGTCCATGATTTGACTCATGGAGAGAAAGTTGCTTACGGGACACTTACACAATTGATGCTGGAAAACGCGGATCCTGATGAAATTGACCAATATATTGAGTTGTATCAGGCGTTGGAATTACCAACGACATTAGCTGAAATGCATCTTGCGGATGTCAGTGATGCAGACCTTATGAAAGTCGGCAAACAAGCAACCATCGAAGGGGAGACGATCCACAATATGCCGTTCACGGTATCTGCAGAAGATGTTGTAGCCGCGATCAAAGCCGTGGATGCCTATGTGACCGCTTATTATCCTCTATGATGTTATTTTATAAACGTTCATTGATCGATACTTGTTGATTAAAAAAAACGTTTGACAATGAAAAAGAGTCGTGCTATTTTGTTAACAAGCAAATTAAAGGAGGGAACAAGACATGACGAACTTCAACACACAAACTACATGTTGTTGTTGTATGGTGCAAAAAGCAGCATACCCATTTGTCATGCCTATTATTAGTTCCTTTGTCGCAGCAGATCGCTGAGTTTTTTAGTGATTCGCTTCTATCCGGATAAGACGACATTTTTGGGGTACTGATGTAATAGTCAGTACCCCTTTTTGTTTGCTATTTTTACCGCTTTCATTGGCGACGGCTGGTGATTGCAAACGAAAATGAGTACATGAAGCATACGAGTTGTACCAAAAACTTGAGCGAGGAGTCGAGCGATGATCGTTAATAATATAAAAGCATTGATTGGGCAAACCCCATTCTTTGAATTTGATGCCGCAGCATTTGGTGGCAAAAAGGGAAGTACCATCTATGCAAAACTTGAGTATTTAAACCCTGGCGGAAGTATCAAGGACCGGTTAGGAAAATATTTGATCGATGAAGCGTTTCGTGAGCATGTGATCGATCATGAGACAACCGTTATCGAACCGACAGCGGGAAATACTGGAATTGGTTTGGCTTTAGCTGGGATCGAGTATGGCTTAAAAATGATTTTTGTCATTCCTGAAAAATTCAGCCTTGAAAAGCAGCAATTGATTGAAGCATTAGGCGGGACCATCGTTCATACGCCCACTGAAGCAGGCATTCAAGGGGCGATTGAAAAAGCAAAGGAACTAGCAAAACAGCTGCCAAATAGTTTTATGCCAATGCAATTTCACAATCAAAACAACCCTGCAGCCTACCAAGCAACCTTAGGCCCAGAGATCTTTCAGGAGCTATCTGGAAAGATTGATAGCTTTGTTGCCGGCGCTGGTAGCGGGGGAACCTTCGCAGGTGTCGCAACATACTTAAAGAAACAAAAATCTAGTACTCGTCTTGCTGTTGTTGAACCAGAAGGATCAATCTTGAATGGCGGTCCCGCCCACGGCCATGAGATTGAAGGGATCGGTGTTGAGTTCATTCCACAATTTTTTGACGATTTACGTATTGATCAAATTTATACGATCAGTGATGCGGAAGGCTTTGCCTTTACTCGTTACTTGGCAAAAAACTATGGTCTGCTTATTGGGAGTTCAAGTGGAGCCGCCATGGCAGCAGCCGTCAAAGAAAGTTTTGTTTTGCCAACGGGCAGCTCGATCGTCACAGTTTTTCCCGATGGTGGCGACCGCTATCTATCAAAACATATTTATGCTGGCGAATCCACAATTACACCATTTACAGGAGGAGAATACAATGCACTTTAATACAAAAGTAATCCACGGTGGTATCAGTGAAGACGAAACGACTGGGGCGGTCAGTGTGCCGATCTATCAAACATCAACTTACAAGCAAAACGCACTTGGTCAGCCAAAGCAATATGAATACAGTCGTTCAGGCAATCCAACTCGTTTTGCCGTAGAAGAATTGATTGCGGATCTTGAAGAAGGCGCCCAAGGGTTTGCTTTTGCCTCTGGATTAGCGGCCACCCATGCGGTCTTCTCGCTGTTTCAGACAGGAGATCACGTCATTTTAGGGGATGATGTGTATGGCGGGACGTTTCGTTTGCTTCATCAAGTATTAGAAAAAAGCGGGTTGACTTATTCGCTAGTCAAAACCGATGATTTAGCTGCTATTGAAGCAGCAATTCTTCCTGAGACCAAAGCGATTTTTCTAGAAACACCGACGAACCCATTATTGAAGATTACGGACATCGCAATCGTTGCCCAACTAGCTAAAAAACAGGACATTTTGACGATCGTGGATAATACCTTTGCGACGCCATATTTTCAAAAGCCGCTGCAATTAGGCGCAGATATTGTGATTCACAGCGCTACCAAGTATCTCGGTGGACACAGTGATGTAGTAGCTGGGTTAGCGGTTGCCAAAGAGCCACAAATCGCCAAAAGAATTGCTTTTTTACAAAACGCCATTGGTGGTGTATTGGGGCCTCATGATAGCTGGTTGATCCAACGAAGCATCAAAACACTTGCTTTGCGGATGGAAGCACATCAAAACAACGCGATGAAAATTGCCCACTACTTACAAGCACATCCAGCTGTCGCAAAGGTTTATTATCCAGGATTGATTGACCATGAAGGACATGAAATCGCCAAATCACAGATGTCTGGCTATAGCGGTATGATATCTTTTGAACTAACCGATGAAACGAAAACAGCCGGCTTTGTTGAAGCATTAAAGATTTTTACTTTAGCAGAAAGTTTAGGTGGCGTGGAAAGTTTGGTAGAAGTGCCAGCCGTGATGACCCATGCCTCAATCCCTAAAGAAATTCGCCAGCAATCTGGGATCAAAGATGGCTTGATTCGATTGTCGGTCGGCATCGAAGACAGTGAGGATCTACAGGCAGATTTAGAGCAAGCGTTTGAAAAGGCAGGTAACTAGTGATGGGGAGAGAGTTTATTCCAATTTTTTCAGACTGGGCAGCTGAGTACGATGAAACAGTTGCAGGTAAGGATGAAGAATATCGAGCAGTTTTTTTAAAATATGAACAGTTACTAGCAGAAATTGCTGAAAAGGCAGGGCGGTCTGTGGTAGAATTTGGTAGTGGAACTGGAAATCTAACACAAGCTCTACTTGATCAAGGAAAAAATGTGCTGGCGATCGAGCCATCGCCAGAGATGCGGCGGATCGCCAAATCAAAACCCAGTCTTTCTAAAGTGACTTTTGTTGATGGTGATATGGAGGTTTTTCCTGAGATCACGGATGCGATTGATACGATCGTTTCTACCTATGTTTTTCATCATCTTACGGAGGACGAAAAACAACGGGTGATCGGCAAGTATGCGGCGATGCTGCCAAAAGGCGGGAAAGTGCTTTTCGGTGATACGATGTTTCTTTCTTTAGCCCGCAAAATGGAACTAATCGACGAAGCGCGTCAAGCTGGTCACCAGCGACTAGCCGCTGATCTGGAACGGGAGTACTATCCAGTTACTGCGGATATCGAACGGTACTTTCGCCAACATGGGTTTACCAGTCGTTTTAAGCAAATCAATGAGTATGTTTGGCTTGTGGAAGCACAAAGAGAGTAGGAGAGAAGTACAATGAAAATGAACGTTGAAAGCTTTAATTTGGATCATACGAAAGTCAAAGCACCTTATGTACGGGTTGCCGATAAAAAACAAGGAACGAATGATACCATTATCAAATATGATGTCCGTTTGAAGCAGCCGAACCAAGCGCATATGGATATGGCAAGTCTGCATTCTTTAGAACATTTGACGGCAGAATTGATTCGTAATCATGCAGATTATATCGTGGATTGGTCACCAATGGGCTGCCAAACCGGCTTTTATTTGACTGTCTTGAATCATGACGATTATGAAGAGATTTTGACAGTCCTTGAAAAAACCATGAAGGATGTTTTGCAAGCAACTGAAGTACCTGCCAGCAATGAAGTGCAATGCGGTTGGGCGGCGAACCATACCTTAGAAGGTGCGCAAAAATTAGCGCAAGAATTTCTTGATGAACGTGACAATTGGTCGACCGTTTTTGCCTAAACGAAAAAGATCATAGAAAAAAGTGCCTGTGTTTGTATTCACGGGCACTTTTTTTGTTGGCTAAGCAATAAGAAGAGGATTCAATATTTGGGGTTCTTCAAAGTGATAAGCTGCATTTTTGTTATCTTTTTGTAAGGCTTATTAGTTTTGGGGTGAACGTTGGTAAATAAGTGTAATATGTCGCTTCTGATCTGCTCACTGGATTTCAAATATTATTTGATAGTTTCAATAAATTATGAGCTGCAGCTTACGCGGGTGAAAAGGAAATGTTATAATAGATTTAACTATTCAATAAAAATATGCTGTATCAACGGTGAATCCTAGAGGCTCTTCTCAGGTCGATAGGAAGTAGCACGCGGTTTGCCAAGAATGTATATAAGCAATTCTTTTTTAATAAAGAAGGAGAGGAGGACAAGAAGATGAGCATCTTAAAGCAATGGCAAGCAAAACATCAAGCGAAAAAAGAAGCGAAAAAACAAGCGTTACGTTTAAAAAATGCGAGGCTTCGTGCGCAAGGAAAAGAGCCATTGAAAGGTTGGGGAAAGATGGTTGATACCGGCATCGGTGGGGCAAACAAAGCAAACCCGATCGATACAAAAGTATTTTTAGGTGAAAATCAAAAACGGATCTCAGAAGAAACAAAAAGAAAAAATCAATGAAAAAAGACCTCTGCAACAGTCCGAGAAAAGAACTGTTCCAGAGGGTTTTTTTAGATATTCAATACTTTGTCTAAGAAATCTTTCGTACGATCGTGCTTAGGGTTGGTAAAAATTTGCTCAGGTGTGCCGTCTTCTAAGAAATTACCGCCATCAATAAACATCACGCGGTTCGCTACTTCTTTGGCAAAGCCCATCTCATGAGTGACGATCACCATGGTCATTCCTTGTTTTGCCAAATCCTTCATAACATTTAGTACATCCCCAACCATTTCGGGATCGAGTGCGGAGGTTGGTTCATCGAACAGCATCACATCGGGATTCATCGCTAAAGCTCTCGCGATCGCCACCCGTTGTTTTTGTCCTCCAGATAGATTGTCAGGGTACATGTCTTTTTTATCAGCCAGACCTACCGTCTCTAATAAACGAATCGCGTTTTGTTCCGCTTCTTGCCGAGAAGCATTTTTTAGATCCATCGGGGCTAGAATGATGTTTTCTAAAACTGACAAGTGCGGGAAGAGATTGAAATGCTGAAACACCATGCCGATATGTTGTCGTACAGCATTGATGTTGGTGTTCTTATCCATCAGATGCGCGCCATCAATGATGATATCACCGCTGGTTGGTTCTTCTAAGCGGTTCAAACAGCGTAAGAACGTCGATTTTCCAGATCCTGAAGGACCAATCACACAAACAACTTCTCCTTCAGCGATTGAAACATTGATATTGTTCAATACGGTATTGTCTCCGTATTTTTTCACAAGGTTTTCAACTAATATTTTTTCTTTCATGCTATTTCACCTTCTTTTCTAAAACTTTTGCAAGTTTCGTTAAAGCTGTGATCACGACTAAGTAAATAATCGCGATGATCAAGTAAACATAGGTACTTTGCGTGGTCCGAGCAACGATGATTTTCCCGGTTTGCAATAATTCTACGACTCCGATAACCGAGATGATCGTTGTATCTTTCAACGAGATAACGAATTGGTTAACGAAAGATGGAATCATGATTTTGATCGCTTGCGGTAAAATGATTTTCTGCATCGTCCGAGTGTAGGTCATCCCCAAACTTCGAGAAGCTTCCATCTGACCTTTTGGCACCGCATTGATCCCGCCACGAACGATCTCAGCGATATAAGCACTGGCATTTAAGGTCAATGTAATGACCCCGGCTGCAAAGTCCGGAATTGTGATACCAATCGCATCGGAAAGACCGAAGAAGATGAAGAAAGCCAATACCATCATCGGGATACCACGAATGATATCTACATAGATTCCTGCAAAAACCCGTAAAGCTTTGATTGGTGCGACACTAAATAGTCCAAAAATGATCCCGATCACTAATGCTAAAGCAAATGAAATCAAGGCTAGTAAAAGGGTATTCCATAATCCTTTTAATAAGACGTTATAGTTGTTGCTGATCAAACCAGTGATCGTTGATTCATCTACTCGTTTTTCTGTGGCAGAACCATCTTCAATGTATTTGTTGATGATTTGATCGTACTCCCCAGTACGTTTCATTTCTTTCAATGCTTCATTAAACATTTGGATCAATTCAGGATTTTGGCCTTTTTTCACCGCAAATCCGTACTGACCGCCAGATTCCTTTTCAATCGGTGTCATCAGTTTTTGTCCTTGGCTGATGGCATAACCAATCACTGGATAATCATCCATCATGGCATCAATTTGCCCACCGTTAACAGCCGCATATAATTGATCGGCGGCATCATAATATTTGATGGAATAGCCATATTTCTCTTCGTTGGCGATCAAGAAGTCTGCACTTTCTGTCCCAACTTTCGCACCGACGGTTTTCCCATCTAAATCTTCATAGGATTTGATGGAATCATTGCCTTCTTTTACAGCAATCTGAATACCACTTTCAAAGTAAGAATCAGAAAAGTCATAGGATTGACGACGCTCATCAGTGATTGTCATCCCAGCGATCATCCCATCTGCTTGGTTACCGTCCAACGCTTGCAAAGCTCCTGAAAAACCGATGAAATTGAATTCAATGTTGAACCCTTGCAATTCTGCAGCCCGATTCATTAAATCAACATCGATTCCCACATATTCGTTGTCTTCGTTTTGAAACTCGAATGGGGCAAAAGCGGAATCACTGGCAATGCGGTAAACATCTTTCTTTGGTTCGACTTTCACCATTTCGCTAGTGTCTGCATCTGAATCAGACGTTGTGATGTAAGTATTGACGATTTCATCGTATTTGCCGGAAGCTTTCATATTGGCTAAACCAGCATTGAATTTTTCAAGTAGCTCTTGATTTTGGCCTTTTCTGACAGCGAATCCGTAAGAAGCACCTTTTTCAGGTTCGCCGACAAGTTTCATCGGTTCGCCATTGTTAATAGCATAGCCAAGCACTGGATAATCATCAAAAGCGGCTGCCACAGTACCATTGCGTACAGCGCCATATAGTCCAGTAGCGTCATCATATAATTTGATGTCGTAGCCATATTGGTCTTTATTGCTTTCTAGAAAGCGGGCACTTTCGGTACCAACCTTTGCACCGACCGTTTCGCCCTCAAGATCTTCATAGCTAGTAATGCTGTCATTATCTGCAGCTACAGCCATTTGGATCCCGCTATCAAAATAAGGGTCAGAGAAATCAAAGGTTTCTTTACGTTCCTCTGTAATACTCATCCCAGCGATCATGCCATCTAGCTGATTTGATTGCACTCCTTGAATGGAGGCGTCAAAACCTAAAGGACGTAAATCGACTGCGAAACCTTGATCTTCAGCGATCGCGTTTAATAAATCTATATCGATCCCAACATATTCATTATTTTCATTTTGAAATTCGAAAGGCGCAAATGTTAAATCTGTTCCTATCTTATACGTAGTTTCCTCCGCATTCGCTGACTTTACCGAAAAAGTAAAAAAGCTGATGATCAGCGCGATTATAGCGAAGGTCATGTGTTTTCTTTTCAAGAAAATTCCTCCTTTAGATATAACGTATCTATAAATTATATGGATTTTTTCTTCAACACACAAGTCTTTCTCTTTAAAAATATGACAAATTCCTTCAAACCTCACATTGGATGTTAGAAAAACGAACATGTTAAGTTATGCTAAATCGCATGAAACTTTCATAGCAAATGATGGCGAAAGTATGTTCGCTATGATATACTTATTTATGGAAAAGCGACAGCGAGTTTTTCTTTTTTTGTTGTCGTTTAGAATAATCGAGGGGGAATGAAGATGATCGAAAGAACAACTTCCCATGAATTTGACTTAGTATCAAAATATCAACCAGCAGGTGATCAGCCGGAAGCGATTCGTCAGTTGGTTGACGGGGTGGTCGGTGGAAAAAAAGCACAGATTTTGTTGGGAGCCACTGGTACTGGTAAGACTTATACGATTTCTAATCTAATCAAGGAAGTCAATAAACCGACATTGATCATTGCCCATAATAAGACATTGGCTGGACAATTATATGGCGAGTTCAAAGACTTTTTTCCAAATAATGCGGTCGAGTACTTTGTCAGTTACTATGATTACTATCAACCAGAAGCGTATGTTCCTTCCAGTGATACATACATTGAAAAAGACTCCAGTGTTAATGATGAAATCGACAAGCTACGGCATTCGGCAACCAGTTCTTTATTAGAAAGAAACGATGTGATCGTTGTAGCGTCCGTCTCCTGTATTTTCGGTTTAGGTTCGCCGATTGAGTATGCGAGACAAGTTGTTTCTTTACGAGTAGGGATGGAAAAGTCTCGAGACCAACTATTAAAAGAATTGATCGAGATCCAATTTGAGCGAAACGACATCGATTTTCAACGGGGACGTTTTCGCGTGCGTGGCGATGTTGTGGAGATTTTTCCAGCTTCTCGTGACGAGCGAGCATTACGCATTGAGTTTTTTGGGGATGAAATTGATCGGATCCGTGAAGTCGATGCCTTGACGGGTGAGATCATGAGTGACACCGAACATGTGTCGATCTTTCCGGCAACCCACTTTGTGACCAATGAAGACCATATGGAACATGCGATCGCCTCGATTCAAAGTGAGCTGGATTCCCGACTGGAAGTCTTGCGAGCGGAAAATAAGCTGCTAGAAGCACAGCGTTTAGAGCAGCGAACCAATTATGATATTGAAATGATGCGGGAAATGGGGTACACCTCAGGGATCGAAAACTACTCTCGCCACATGGATGGACGAAAAGAAGGGGAACCGCCCTATACGTTATTGGATTTCTTCCCAGATGATTTTCTATTAGTAATCGACGAATCACACGTAACGATGCCGCAAGTTCGTGGGATGTATAACGGTGACCGGGCGAGAAAACAAATGCTAGTGGACTACGGTTTCCGCTTGCCTTCTGCGCTGGATAACCGTCCGTTGCGTTTGGAAGAATTCGAGAAACATGTCAATCAAATCGTCTATGTTTCGGCCACGCCTGGTCCTTATGAGTACGATCAAACCGATACCGTCGTTCAACAAATCATTCGTCCAACTGGTCTGTTAGATCCGGTGATCGAAGTACGACCTATTATGGGTCAAATCGATGATCTCGTGGGAGAAATTAATGAGCGCGTTGAGCGAAACGAACGGGTCTTTGTAACGACCTTGACGAAAAAAATGTCAGAAGATTTGACGGATTACTTCAAAGAATTAGGAATCAAAGTCAAGTATTTACACAGTGATATCAAAACGTTGGAACGAACAGAAATCATTCGCGATCTACGTCTCGGTGAATTTGATGTACTAGTGGGGATCAACTTGCTACGGGAAGGTCTTGACGTACCGGAAGTTTCTCTGGTTGCGATTCTTGATGCCGATAAAGAAGGTTTCCTACGAAGCGAACGTTCATTAGTCCAAACTATTGGACGGGCAGCTCGTAACTCAGAAGGAAAAGTAATCATGTACGCCGATAAAATGACGGATTCGATGCAGCGAGCAATCGATGAAACAGCCAGACGCCGTGGTATTCAAGAAGCGTACAATAAAGAACATGGGATCGTACCGAAAACTATTATCAAAGAGATTCGCGATCTGATTGCGATCACGAAAGTGGCGGAAGAGACCGGTGAATACACTACGACATCTTATGAAGAACTAAGTCGTGAAGAAAAAGCAACCTTGTTGCTGAAATTAGAAAAAGAAATGAAAGATGCTGCAAAAGCATTGGATTTTGAAACGGCTGCTACCTTAAGAGATACTATTCTTGAGCTGAAGGCTGCTGATTAGAAGGAGAAACAATATGGCAAATGATAAAATTGTGATCCATGGGGCACGGGCCCATAATTTAAAAAATATCGATGTGACGATTCCCAGAGACCAGCTCGTGGTTGTAACTGGTCTTTCGGGATCAGGGAAAAGCTCCTTAGCATTTGATACATTGTATGCCGAAGGACAGCGCCGATATGTCGAAAGTCTATCGGCGTATGCCCGTCAGTTTTTAGGGCAAATGGATAAACCCGACGTAGATAGCATTGATGGACTTAGTCCAGCGATTTCTATCGATCAAAAAACCACCAGCAAGAACCCGCGATCAACAGTAGGAACGGTTACTGAAATCAATGATTATCTGCGGCTTCTTTACGCCAGAATCGGTCACCCGATTTGTCCCAATGATCATATTGAGATTACTAGTCAGTCGGTTGAGCAGATGGTGGATGAAGTTTTGGCATTACCAGAACGCACCAAGATCCAATTGTTGGCACCGATCGTTTATCAAAAGAAAGGGCAGCACAAAAAAGTCTTCGAACGTATCCAAAGAGAAGGTTATGTTCGGATGCGGGTGGATGGCGAAGTCTATGATGTCTCCGAAGCGCCTGAATTAGAAAAAAATAAAAAGCATGATATTGCCATCATCATTGACCGAATCGTTGTAAAGGAAGGCATCCGTTCTCGTCTGTTTGATTCCTTTGAAGCAGCATTACGTTTAGCGGATGGCTATGCGGTAGTCGATGTGATTGGTCAAGAAGAGATGCTTTTCAGTGAACATTATTCTTGTCCGTATTGTGGCTTTACAGTTGGTGAATTAGAACCACGGCTCTTTTCATTCAATGCGCCTTTTGGTGCTTGTCCAGACTGTGATGGTCTTGGTGTGAAACTCGAAGTCGATGTAGACTTAGTGATTCCCGATCAAACCAAAACCTTACGTGAAGGTGCCATATTGCCATGGAACCCAATCAGTTCTCAATATTATCCGCAAATGCTAGAACAGGCTTGCCAAGAATTCAATATCGATATGGACACACCCTTTGAAGAACTACCAGAAGAACACAAAGACATTATTTTAAATGGTTCGAATGGAGAAATTTTCCATTTCCATTATGAGAATGATTTTGGTGGGGTACGTGATGTTGAGGTCGCTTTTGAAGGGATCTTACCAAATATCAAACGCCGTTATCATGAAACCAATTCTGATTTTACCCGGGATCAAATGCGTCTGTACATGACGGAATTGACTTGTAAAACTTGTCATGGCTATCGTTTGAACCCTCAAGCGCTGTGCGTGCAAGTCAACGGGAAGCACATTGGTGAAATGAGTGAGATGGCCATCAACAATGCCTTGAACTTTGTCGAAGAATTGAAACTAACGGAACAAGAGCAAATGATCGCACGTCCCATTGTGAAAGAAGTCGATGATCGTTTAAGCTTCTTAAAAAATGTCGGATTGGACTATTTGACCTTGAGCCGTGCGTCAGGCACGCTCTCTGGTGGCGAAGCGCAACGGATTCGTTTGGCAACACAAATCGGCTCCAATTTGTCTGGAGTACTTTACATTCTTGATGAGCCATCGATCGGTCTTCACCAACGAGACAACGATCGCTTGCTCGATTCATTACGGAAAATGCGTGATCTTGGGAATACCCTGATTGTCGTTGAGCATGATGAAGACACGATGCGGGCAGCGGACTACTTGATTGATGTTGGTCCAGGTGCGGGACACGCAGGCGGTGAGATCGTGGCTGCCGGTACTCCAGATGAAGTTGCAGCCAATGCGTCTTCTTTAACAGGCCAATACTTATCTGGAAAACGACAAATCCCAACACCGGCAGAACGCCGCAAAGGCAATGGTGAAAAGATTCGTGTGACCGGTGCTTCTGAGAATAACTTGAAAAACATTTCAGTCGATTTTCCACTAGGAAAGTTCGTCGCAGTTACAGGGGTCTCTGGCTCTGGTAAATCAACATTAGTCAATGAAATTTTGAAAAAAGCGTTAGCGCAAAAAATCAATCGGAATTCGAACAAACCTGGTCGCTTTAAAACCATTACTGGTTATGAAGCTATCGAGAAATTGATCGATATCGATCAAAGCCCTATCGGTCGGACACCTCGAAGCAATCCGGCAACATATACCAGTGTCTTTGATGACATTCGTGATTTATTTGCTAAAACCAATGAGGCGAAAGTCCGTGGTTATAAAAAAGGCCGCTTTAGTTTTAATGTAAAAGGTGGACGCTGTGAAGCATGTAAAGGGGACGGAATTATCAAGATCGAGATGCACTTCTTACCTGATGTCTACGTACCTTGTGAGGTTTGTCATGGCAAACGTTATAACTCAGAAACCTTAGAAGTTCATTACAAAGGAAAAAATATTTCTGAGATCTTAGATATGACCGTGGAAGATGCAGTGGAATTTTTCCAACATATTCCAAAAATCCATCGGAAATTGCAAACGATCGTTGATGTCGGTTTAGGTTATGTCACTATGGGACAACCAGCTACTACCTTGTCTGGTGGGGAAGCGCAACGGATGAAACTTGCAAGTGAGCTGCACAAAAATTCCAATGGCAAGAGTTTTTATATTTTAGATGAGCCGACAACAGGTCTGCATACGGATGATATTGCCCGTTTGTTGAAAGTTTTGGAACGGTTTGTTGACGCAGGCAATACTGTTTTAGTGATCGAACACAACTTGGATGTCATCAAATCAGCGGATCATGTGATTGACCTAGGTCCAGAAGGTGGCGAAGGCGGTGGAACGATCATTGCAACTGGTACACCAGAAGAAATTGCTGCCGTTCCAGAAAGCTATACCGGTCATTATTTGAAAAAAGTCCTATGATCAAGAGGGAAAGCTTCCACTTTTTTACTTATCTGTCAATAGGTTTCGCTAAAGTTTAAGGAAGCCTGAAATATCTGTAAATTTCATGATAAAGGCTTGAAATCAAAAATTTATTTGATAGAATAGCAATAGGTATACGTATATTCGCATTGAATAAACTGCCTATAAGTTCTATCCGTTCAAAGTGGGAGAAAGCAATCAAAGATAGATACTTTGATTGCTTTTTTCTTTGTGGTATGATAATGCTATTGTAATTAAACGAAACGAGAGCGGTCGTTTTTCGTATTCAAAAGAGAGAGTGATTTTTGATGAGTCAGGAAAATTTTCTTCCCATATTATTAGGAAGCGATATGAATGTTTATGGTATGGCCAGAGCATTCCACGAAGCTTATGGCATTCAATCAGTTGCCTATGCTGGTGCGGAACTTGCGCCAACCCGCTTTAGTAAAATTGTAAAAATCAATCAAGTGGAAGGTTTTGACCATGATCCCGGATTCACTGAGACGCTAATCGAGTTAGGGAAAAACACTTACAACGATCCTACAATGAAGTATTTGTTGATTCCTTGCGGCGATGGCTATGCGGAACTGTTGGCAAAACACAAAGAAGAATTGCAACCTTATTATACCTTTATCGCCAATGATTATTCCTTATTAAAACGGTTGATCAATAAAGTAAGTTTTTACGAAGTTTGCGAGGAGTATGGTTTGCCTTATCCAAAGACGTTCATTTTAACGCCTGAACTGTTGACGGAAGGAACGTTTAAAGGAGAGTTGTCGTTTGATTTTCCTGTAGCCTTGAAACCTGCAAATAGTGTCGCGTGGCTTTCGGTTGATTTTGAAGGTCGCAAAAAAGCTTTCATCATTGATGATCGAGCAGAATTTGAAGAAATCGTTTCTCGCATTTATCAAGCGGGGTATCAATATGAAATGATCGTCCAAGATTTTATCCCTGGTGACGACAGCAACATGCGGGTTTTAAATGCGTATGTTGATGAGAATCATGAAGTTCGCGTGATGGGCTTAGGTCATCCGTTACTAGAAGACCCAACCCCAGGTGCTGTTGGGAACTATGTCGTGATTATTCCAGACGAAAATGAGCAAATTTATCAAATGATCCGCAAGTTTCTAAAAGAGATCGAATATGTTGGATTTGCCAATTTTGACTTGAAATATGATGCACGAGACGGGCAATACAAATTATTTGAAATCAACTTGCGTCAAGGAAGAAGCAGTTTCTTTATTACCTTAAGCGGATTGAATCTGGCGAAGTTTATCACAGAAGATTTAGTCTTCGATAAACCTTACACAGAAACGGTTTATGGCAAAGCTGACGCGCCAGAAGCGAAATTATGGTTAGGTGTACCAAAAAACATCTTCTTGACCTATGCAAAAGAAAATCCTGCGAAAGAACGGGCAAAAAAATTATTAGCAGAAGATCGTTGGGGAACGACTGTTTTTTACAAAGAAGACTTATCTTTAAAGCGTTGGATTCTATTAAAGAGAATGTTCCATCTGTACAACAAACGATTCAAAACGTATTTCCATACGAAAGAAGGCTAGAAGATGGAGAATTTTTTTAGTATTTTAGGCGGCATGGGAACGTTAGCGACGGAAAGTTTTGTTCGCATCTTAAACCGACGGACGCAGACCCATAAAGACCAAGACTATTTGAACTATGTTTTATTCAATCATGCGACAGTTCCAGATCGGACCGCGTATATTTTAGATAATACGTTAGAAAATCCGGTTCCTTATTTAATGGATGATATCGAAAAGCAAAATCTATTAAAACCCAATTTTATTGTACTGACTTGTAACACGGCTCATTATTTCTTTGATGATTTACAAGCAGCCACTGAGATTGAGATATTGCATATGCCTCGGGAGGCGGCGAAAGTCGTTTTTGAAAAAGGCGTTACTGGCAAAGTGGCTTTTCTTGGGACAGAAGGCAGCGTCAAAGCCGGCATCTATGAGAAAGAACTGCGCCAGTTGGGACTTGATGTCTATCTGCCAGAGCCAGCGATCCAAAAAAAGGTCAATACATTGATCTATGATCGAATCAAAGAAAATGATCATCTTGATCAAGGGCTTTACTTTGAGATATTGGAAGAAGTCACCGAACGCATCGGCTGTGAAAGCGTAGTGCTTGGATGTACCGAGTTGTCCTTGATGGATGAGTTTGTGACTGACAATCCTTATCCAGTCGTGGATGCTCAATCCATATTGGTTGATCGGACGATCGAAAAAGCATTGGCAGATCGCCAAGCAATCTAAAGCTGATAGCGACGTTAGCGGCATCTTTTGAGCTAACGTCTTTTTTTATGCCGGTGTTCCAATGATACGCCCGGCATGATATAATAGAGTTGTTTCAGAAAGGAGTTTTACCTATGACTGAAGTGGATCATTTAGAATTGGTTATTATTACTGGGATGAGCGGAGCCGGCAAAACGGTCGCTATCCAGAGTTTTGAAGATATGGGGTACTTTTGTATCGACAATATGCCCCCAAGCTTGATTCCTAAATTTTGGGAACTGATCAAAGAATCAGGGAAAGTGACAAAAATTGCCTTAGTTGTCGATTTGCGCTCTAGATCGTTTTTTGAAGAAATCCAGAGTATGCTGATCGATATTGAAAATACGAATTTTATCGACACCCGGATGCTCTTTTTAGATGCATCGGACAATGAACTGGTATCAAGATACAAAGAAACGAGAAGAGCTCATCCTTTAGCGATGGATGGCTTAATTACGGAAGGGATCCGCAAAGAGCGTGCGATCTTGGATGATTTGAAGACTCGTGCCAGTATCGTTATCGACACAACGACGTTAACTCCACGGCAACTGAGAGAAAAAATCAATCAAGAGTTTCGGGCTTCCCATGAGACGGGTTTTCGTGTTGAGATCGTATCTTTTGGGTTTAAGTACGGTTTGCCGATCGATGCTGATATCGTTATGGATGTGCGTTTCTTACCAAATCCTCATTACATTCCTGAGTTGCGTCCTTTAACTGGTAAAGATGAGCCGGTTTATGACTACGTTATGTCTTTTCCGGAAACGGAAGAATTCTATCAGCAATTTACTACGCTGTTGCAAACCATCTTGCCAGGGTATGTCAAGGAAGGAAAAAGCAGCTTGACGGTTGCCATTGGTTGTACCGGTGGGCAACACCGATCGGTTGCTTTATCGGAGCGAATCGGGGCAACTTTGTCTGAAGACTATCGTGTAAATATTACCCATCGTGACAAAGATAAGCGTAAAGAGACGGTGAATCGCTCATGAAAATGAAAACATACCGGATCAGAAAGCCGAAGATCGTTGTGGTGGGTGGCGGAACTGGGTTACCAGTCATTTTAAAAAGTTTACGAAACCAAGGTGTTGACATCACAGCGATCGTTACGGTCGCTGATGATGGTGGCAGCAGCGGCGAAATCCGCAATTTGGTCTCATCGATTTCACCTCCGGGGGATCTGCGCAATGTTTTGGCGGCTCTATCTGATATGCCGCAACTGTATAACGATATTTTTCAATATCGTTTTAAAGCAGAAGACAAATTTTTAGCCAATCATGCCCTTGGGAACTTGATTATTGCGGCGATTGCCGAAATGCGCAACAGCACCTACGAAGCCATTCAGATTTTATCGAAAATCATGCATATCGACGGACGGGTTTTTCCTTCCTCTGATCTGCCGTTAGTCTTACATGCAGTGTTTAAAGACGGCACTGAAGCTGTAGGCGAGTCCAAGATAGCGGTCGATCGCAAAACAATCGATCGAGTCTTTGTTCGTAATCAAGAAAATAATGATGAGCCGAAAGCAGCTCGTAAAGTTGTTTCTTCAATTATGGAGGCAGATATGATCGTCTTGGGTCCTGGTAGTCTCTTTACTAGTATTTTGCCCAATCTCATGATCAGCGAGATTGGCCAAGCAATGTTGGAAACCCAAGCGGAAACCGTTTATATTTGTAATATTATGACCCAAAAAGGTGAAACCGAACACTTTAGTGATGCCGACCATGTGCGGGTCCTGCATAAGCATTTAGGCAAACCCTTTATTGATACGGTGTTAGTTAATACCGAGAAAGTTCCAGAAGGGTATATGGACCCAGAGATTTATGATGAATATCTTGTACAAGTGAAACACGATTTCCAAGGACTGCGAGAAGAAGCCAGCCGTGTCATTTCAGCTGACTTTCTGGAGCTTAGAGATGGCGGAGTTTTTCATGACGGAGATAAAGTGATTGAAGAACTTCTACGTATCGTTTACGGGGCCAAAATCTAAGAAAGGAGGGATTTTTTTATGTCCTTTGCAGCAGAAGTGAAAAAAGAATTGACTGCATTAGAAGTTCATCGCGAACATGCCAAGGCAGAATTGGCAGCTTTGATTCGGATGAATGGGTCATTAAGTATCAACAACCAGCAATTTGTTTTAAACGTTCAAACAGAAAACGCGGCGATTGCCAGACGCATCTATTCTTTACTAAAAGATCATTACGACGTGCGCAGCGAATTGCTGGTCCGTCGCAAAATGAAATTAAAAAAGAATAACGTCTACATCGTTCGTTTGAAGCAAGAGACAAAGCGCGTGCTTTTGGACTTAGATATCATGGACGGGCTGATGTTTCAAAGCCATGTTTCTGATGAGATCATGGGCAATACTCAAAAAATGCGTTCCTATTTACGAGGAGCTTTTATGGCATCTGGATCGATCAATAATCCAGAAACCAGCCGCTATCACTTAGAGATCTATTCCATCTACGAGGAGCATAACCAAGATATTTGCGATATGCTAAACGCATATGGATTGAATGCCCGTGCATTAGAGCGTAGAAACGGGTATATCTCTTACTTGAAAGGCGCTGAGAAAATCGCTGATTTTTTGACCCTGATCGGTGCCACCAATTCCATGTTGAAATTTGAGGACGTGCGGATCGTGCGTGATATGCGTAACTCAGTCAACCGCTTGGTGAATTGTGAAACCGCCAATATGAACAAAACGATCGACGCTGCTTCGAAGCAGATCGACAATATTGAATTTATTCAAGATCGAGTTGGCTTGCAAGCTTTACCTGAAAAGCTGCAAGAAATCGCCGAATTACGACTGGAACATCCCGAGGTCAGCTTGAAAGAACTAGGAGAAATGATTCCATCAGGAGCGATCTCGAAATCAGGGATCAATCATCGTATTCGCAAAATCAATGAATTTGCGGATCATTTGCGTGAACAAGTGAGTTAATCTAAGTAGTGAATGAAATCAAAAAAGCAGGAGCTTGCATTTGACATGGATTTTAGTGTCAAATCAGCTCCTGTTTTTTTGTTAGAGGTTATTCATTGATCAATGCAGTTAATTCTTCAGCAGAGATCGATTCATCAAAAATGTGCCCACCTAAGATAATCGTTGGCACAAATTGAATGTTGGCGTTTTTCGCTTCTTCCACAATTTCTCCGGCGATCGCAGGATGGTTTTGTTCAGCTAGCCCTAAGGTATTTTTCGCATATTCTGCCACTTCAGGTAAAGACAAATGACCCCATTCGTCTTGTGTTTGATAAATATTTGTGATCTCAGCGATCGTTGCTTGTGGGTCTGTACTAGAAACAAAGCGGTGCATCACATTGCCTCGTTGCAAGGATTCTTTTTCTTTGTCAAATAATTTGATGACACGGCGTAGTTTCCCAGCTGCGACAGCTTCACTTAAGATCGGTAACGATTCCTCAAACCATTGCCGACAATAAGGACAGCGCAAATTCATAAATTCTACGATTGGTTTTGCAGACGGGTCTCCGATATGTATCCCTGTTACCGCATTTGTTTCTTGTGCTTTGATAATTGAAATATCCATTTAAATTCCTCCTTTTTCTCTTAGTTTACCGAAGTTTCTATTGAAAGAAAAGCCACAGGTCTTTTCATCAAACTCTGTGAAATGAGAGGAAAAAAGAGCGAGAATCTATGTATTTCGTTTCACGAAATTAACAGAATTATACTGGGAATGCTTTTACATTCCTTAATTTTCAGCTATAATGAATTGTGTTTTATTGTGCAAAATGATGATTAAAGGAAGTTATATAGATGAGAAAAAGAAAAACAATGGATGGCAATATGGCAGCTGCCTATATTTCCTATGCCTTTACGGAACTTGCGGCGATCTATCCGATAACCCCTAGTTCAACCATGGCCGAATTAGTGGATCAGTGGTCTGCTCAAGGAAAGCATAATCTTTTTGGGCAGCCGGTGAAGGTTGTTGAGATGCAATCCGAAGCAGGGGCTGCTGGAGTGGTTCACGGCTCTTTAAAAACAGGTGCCTTAACGACAACCTATACGGCGTCACAGGGACTTTTACTGATGGTGCCGAATATGTATAAGATTGCTGGTGAAATGCTGCCAGGCGTCTTTCATGTCGCCAGCCGAGCAGTGACGACCAACGCCTTGAATATTTTCGGAGATCATACCGACGTAATGGCCACCCGACAAACAGGCTTTGCTATGTTAGCGGAAAGCAGTGTTCAAGAAGTAATGGATTTAGCGCCAGTCGCTCATTTAGCAGCTATCGAAGCCAATATACCTTTTTTAAATTTTTTTGATGGTTTCCGAACCAGTCATGAGATTCAAAAAATCGAGGTTTTGGACTATGAAGAACTCGCACAACTGGTTAATCATGAAAAATTGGCTGCTTTTCGTCAAAAAGCCATGAATCCGAATCACCCAACTACGAGTGGAACGAATCAAAACCCTGATATCCATTTTCAACAGCGGGAAACGATCAATCAGCATTATCAAACATTGCCTGAGATCGTTCGTTTTTACATGAAAAAAATCAATGCTTTAAGAGGAACCAACTATGATTTAGTGGATTATTATGGTGCTTCAGACGCCGAAGAAGTGATCGTTTCGATGGGCTCCTCGACGCAAACGATCCAGCAAACGGTGGATCATCTGTGCGCTTCAGGCCGCAAGGTTGGGGTCTTGTCGATCCATTTGTATCGACCATTCCCATTAGAAGTCTTCTTAGAAAAACTGCCTGCTACCGTTAAAAGTATCGCTGTATTGGATCGCAGCAAAGAACCTGGCGCCAATGGCGAGTCTTTGCTTTTAGATGTGCAAAGTGCCATGTATGATGCAGCGATGCGGCCGACGATCATTGGTGGACGCTATGGTCTGGGGTCAAAAGATGTGACGCCTGATCAAATCGTTGCTGTCTATGACGAATTGCTCAAGCCAAAAGCCAGTCAAAAGAAACGCTTCACTATTGGAATCACGGATGATGTGACGCAATTGTCGTTGCCATCAAAGGGAACGCTAGATCTAACTGATCCATCCACCTTCCAAGCGAAATTCTGGGGATTCGGCTCTGACGGGACCGTCGGGGCGAATAAGTCAGCAATCAAAATCATCGGTGACCATACCGGAAAATATGTGCAAGGCTATTTCCACTATGATTCGAAAAAATCTGGTGGTCTAACGGTTTCCCATCTGCGATTTGGGGATACCCCCATTCGTTCCACCTATCTGATCGAACACGCGGATTTCGTTGCATGTCATACGCCTGCGTATTTGCATACGTATGATTTGCTGAAAGGACTCAAAAAAGGCGGAACCTTTTTGTTAAATACGACTTGGTCACAAGAGCAAATCATAAAAAATCTACCAAAAAAGATGAAACGTTATCTTGCTGAAAACGAGATCCGTTTTTATACCATCAACGCCATGCAGTTGGCAATGGAAGTTGGCTTAGGTGGACGGATCAATACCGCGATGGAAACAGCCTTCTTTTACTTGGCAAACATCATTCCGACCGAGGAAATCTTGCCGATTTTAAAAGAAGAGGCGCTGAAAAGTTATCGGCACAAATCGATGGCGATCGTTGAAAAGAACCAAGCAGCCATTGATCGCACCATCGAATTATTACAAGAAATCCCTGTTCCAAGCATGTGGGCAACGATCGAAGTGCCGGAAAGGACATCCACTGCGACAACACAATTTGTGCGAGAAATCGTGGAACCCATCAACCGTCAAGAAGGCAATCAACTAAGCGTGGGTACCCTCGTACGGAATCAAATGACTGAAGGGGTGATTCCTGTCGGGACAACAGCGGTTGAGAAGCGGGGGATCGCTGTTGAAGTCCCCGAGTGGTTATCAGATCGCTGTACCATGTGTAATGAGTGTGCCTTTGTCTGTCCTCATGCGGCGATCCGTCCGTTTTTGGCAGATGAAGATGAATTAGCCGAAGCGCCGGAAGGCTTTATCGTCAGAGAGATGCGAGGCGCGAATGGGCAAAAATATCGAATTCAAGTTTCCGTTGAAGATTGTACAGGTTGCGGTCTTTGTGTGGAAGCCTGCCCCGCCAAAGGGAAAGCTTTGACGATGCGTCCTTACGAAGAACAAAAGGAACAAGCTTTAAATTGGGCTTTTGCGATGACTTTACGTCAAAAAGAAAATCCAGCAAAACCTGGGACGGTCCTAGGCTCCCAATTCAATAAACCTTTATTGGAGTTCTCTGGTGCTTGTGCGGGTTGTGGGGAAACCCCTTATGTCAAATTATTGACCCAAATGTTTGGGGATCGCATGATGATCGCCAATGCGACCGGCTGTTCTTCGATTTGGGGTGGAACCTCACCAGTATCCCCTTATACAACCAATCACTTAGGACAAGGTCCAGCTTGGTCAAACTCGTTATTTGAAGACAATGCCGAATATGGCTATGGCATGTTCTTAGCCAATCAAACGAGACGGGAGAAATTAGCAGCCCAGTTGCAGTCATTGAAAGCCGCTGTATCAGAAGAATTGCAGGCTTTGATTGAGGATTGGGACTTTCATCGAGAAGAAAGTGCTGGGACCCAGCAGCGAGCAGCGAAACTGATCGCCGCCTTAGAAGTGGAAGTCTTCGATACTCCGCAGCTGGCTCCAATCTTGAAGGAGAAAGATTTATTCGTTAAGCCAAGCCAATGGATGATTGGCGGGGATGGCTGGGCGTACGATATCGGATTTGGTGGTATTGATCATGTCCTCGCTTCTGGTGCAGATGTCAACATTCTCGTGTTAGATAATGAAGTCTATTCTAATACAGGGGGACAAGTCTCTAAAGCAACACCGACTTCGGCAATTGCTAAATTCGCTGCGAGTGGCAAGTTTGTTTCCAAAAAAGACTTGGGAATGATGGCGATGACCTATGGCCACGTTTATGTCGCACAAATCGCATCTGGTGCCAATCAAATGCAAACAATCAAAGCCTTTGAAGAAGCCGAGCGATTCCCTGGGCCGTCAATCATTATTGCCTATACACCATGTATCACTCATGGTCTTGCTGGTGGAATGCGTCAATCCTTGAAGGAAGCACAAGAAGCAGTTGCATCGGGGTATTGGAGTCTCTACCGCTATAATCCGCTTCTGGCAGAAAAAGGGAAACAGCCAATGACCCTTGATTTCAAAAAGCCGGCATTTGACCAAATGCCCGCCTTTATGCAGACCCAAGTTCGTTTTGCATCTTTACACAGTGCCAACCCCAATGCGGCGCAAGCATTGTTTGAAAAAACCGTTTCAGATGCCAAAACTCGTTTCTATAACTATGCCCGTTTAGCAGGTCAAGAAGAAAAAATACGAGCAAAACTTGAAAAAACAGACGTTACGGACGAAAATAGCCCAGTGGAAAGTGGTCACCCGGAACAAACATCGGCTGTAAAATCGACTCGTGTGCGTAGAGAAAGACAGACCCTAAGCGAAGAACAGTTAGCTGAAAGGGCTGCGCGGCGAGCGGCACGCGCGAAGCGCCGTCAGCAAGAGTAAGCTAAGTGGTCTTAATCGCTCTTTGAGGAATCAATCGATTGCGGAGAAACGACCCTGAAAAACGGTTTGTGCTGTTTTTTCAGGGTCGTTTGTTTTTTTTCTATGAAATGGGTACCGATGACTCCTTAGATGAAATCTTCGAAGACCTTTGACAAACAATGATTTCAGGATAATGGTAAACTAAGTAAAAGAGCTGTTTATTTTTTCAAAACTTTTTCATAAATTTGTTTTTTTTCAAATCTTTGAAGAAGTCCTATGTTATACTATTATCTGAAGTCTTAAGAATAAAGGAAGGCTGTTTATGTTGATAAATTTCAGGGATTTTTTTAATTTAGATTATTGGAGAGAATTGCTCTCATTTGATATATTTTCTTGGTCATTTTTAGTAAATGTTTTAGACGTGATCGTTGTTTGGTACTTGGTTTATAAGCTGATCCAGCTTGTGCGAGGCACAAAAGCGATCCAGTTATTCAAAGGAGTCGGCCTGTTCATTGTTCTAAGGTTTTTGGCAGGTATTGTAGGATTAAAGACGCTATCTTGGTTGATGGATCAAGTCATCACTTATGGTGTGATTGCTGCAATTGTTATTTTCCAACCAGAAATTCGACGAGGGTTAGAGCATCTCGGACGCAGCTCTTTCTTCAAGACTTCTAAGAATGAAAAACGACGGGATGAAGTTTTGGTCCAAGCGTTAGACAAAGCTGTTCAATATATGGCTAAACGAAAGATCGGTGCGTTGATCACGATCGAGCGGACGACGGGATTAGAAGAATACATCGAAACCGGGATTCCTTTAGATGCGGATGTTACGGGTGAATTGCTGATCAATATTTTTATTCCCAATACACCGCTTCATGATGGCGCAGTCATTTTAAGAGATGATAAGATCGCTGTTGCTAGTGCCTACTTGCCATTGTCGGAAAGTCCGCTGATTCCGAAAGAATTCGGGACACGCCATAGAGCGGCTGTCGGGATTTCAGAAGTCAGTGACGCATTGACTATTATCGTCTCAGAAGAAACCGGTGATGTTAGTATTACGCTAAATAATCGCATGTTGACCGAACTTTCTCGCCAAGAGTATCTTGACGTGTTGAATCGCGAATTAGTGCCGGAAGAAAAACCTGGTAAACGCAACTTGCTGCAATCTTTCTTTGAAGGGGTCAACAAAGGAGGAAGAAAATGATCAAGAAAGAACGTCGTCAAAACGTATTTTATGGTATACTAGCGCTGTTCTTTAGTCTGGTTCTGTTTTTCATTGCCAGCGGATCAAGTCTGCAAGTCAATCTTGCGGCAACATCAAATCCTTATGAGGAAGAGATCGATAATGTACCGATTCAGACCACCTACGATACGGATGAATACTTCATCCAAGGATTTGAAACAACAGTGGATGTGACCTTATCTAGTCGAAATCGTGTACAATTGAATGCAGAACGTAGTGAGGAAACACGGAGCTTTCGAGTCGTAGCTGATTTGACTGGTCTCGATGAAGGAACGCACGAGGTCCCTTTAGAAGTAAAAAATCTTAGTTCAAGTGTCACAGCTGAAATCGAACCAAAAACAGTCACTGTGACGATCGAGAAAAAAGTCACCCAAACCTTTACCGTTGAACCCGTCATCTCCACCGACGGAGCAACCAGCGGCTACGGCGTCGATTCAATGAGTGTCGATCCGCAGAAAGTAGAAATCACGACCGGCGATCAAACGTTAGCGGAAATCGACCGAGTGGTAGCAATCGTCAATCCCGATGATATCACAGGTGATTCAATCACTGTCAGTGGAACGATCGAAGCATGGGATAGTGACAACAATCCACTAGCGATCATCGCTGACCCTGATTCGGTAGATGTTGCCTTGATGATGGAAGCACCAAGTAAAGAAATTGAGTTGTTTGTTACGCAACAAGGGACGACACCAGAAGGGGTCTCCCATTATATCTACCGCATGAGCAGTATTAGTGCCGTTTTGACAGGACCACAAAGTATCTTGGATGAAACACAGCAGATTGGTGTGCCGGTGGACGTTAGTGAGATCACGACAACGACGGAACGGACAGTAACCATTCCAGTGCCTGATGGGACGACGATTAATCCGACGGTCGTGACGATCCAAATCACACCAGTTGCACAAACTACTACGGAGAATCAATCAAACAATGATAGCAATGAAGCAGAGAATAGTGAGAATTCTCAAGATAATTCTTCGGCAGTCGACACGACAAACGAGCAAACAGAGAATTCCGCAAGCAGCACAACGACAAGTAGTCCTTAGTCGTTTGACTGTAGAGAATGAATAAGAGAGGTTATTAAAATGGGAAAATATTTTGGTACAGATGGTGTTAGAGGAGAAGCGAATAAGGAGTTGACACCTGAATTAGCATTTAAATTGGGTCGTTATGGCGGCTATGTACTAAGTCAGCACGAAACCGGCGACCGTCGTCCTCGCGTATTGGTTGGGCGGGACACACGGATTTCTGGACAGATGTTAGAAAGCGCATTGATTGCTGGTCTATTATCCGTTGGGATCGAAGTATTCCAGCTAGGCGTTATTTCCACACCGGGAGTGGCTTACTTGACGAAAGTACAAAAAGCAAGCGCAGGTGTAATGATTTCTGCTTCTCACAATCCCGCACAAGACAATGGGATCAAGTTCTTCGGAAATGATGGCTTTAAATTAGTTGATGAACAAGAAGCTGAAATTGAAGCATTGCTTGATGCGCCTGAAGACACACTTCCGCGACCTTCTGCCGATGGCTTAGGAACGGTGGATGAGTTCCCAGAAGGGTTATTGAAATACTCTCAATTTCTACGTCAAACGATTCCTGACGATTTGGAAGGGATCACGGTTTGCGTTGATGCAGCAAATGGCGCAACAGCTACCAGTGTCAATCGACTGTTTGCCGATCTAGAAACAGAATTCTTCACGATGGGTACTTCCCCAGACGGATTGAACATCAATGATGGTGTTGGTTCAACGCACCCCGAAGCATTAGCTGAGTTCGTCGTTGAAAAAGGTGCAGATGCTGGTCTTGCATTTGATGGAGATGGTGATCGGGTCATTGCAGTTGATGAATTAGGGAACATTGTTGATGGCGATAAAATTATGTATATCTGTGCAAAATATTTAGCAGAACAAAAACGCTTGAACCAAGGAACGATCGTTACGACGGTCATGAGTAACTTAGGCTTCCATAAAGCAGTCGAAGCCATTGGTTTGAAAGATGTGATCACACAAGTTGGTGATCGCTATGTCGTAGAAGAAATGCGTAAAAATGATTATAATTTCGGTGGCGAGCAATCTGGACATATGATTTTCTTAGATTTTAATACGACCGGAGACGGCTTGCTTTCGGGGATCCAACTATTGAATATCATGAAACAGACAGGAAAGAAATTGTCTGAATTAGCAGGAGAAGTAACGATCTATCCACAAAAACTGGTCAACATTCGGGTGACTGATAAGAATGGTGCGATGGATGTTCCTGCAATCCGTAAAATCGTAGAAGAGACAGAAGCAGAAATGAACGGTGAAGGCCGCATCTTAGTTCGTCCTTCCGGAACAGAACCATTGCTTCGGGTGATGGCGGAAGCGCCAACGATTGAAAAAGTTGACTATTATGTAGAAAAAATCGCAGCGGTCGTTCGAGAAGAAATCGGTGCGGAATAATTAAACGAAAAAAAGACGATCAGAGGAAGGCTTTGATCGTCTTTTTTTCAGTTGCTAGTCAGAAAAAAGTGAAAAAGGATCGTCCTAATTATCACCGGAATGAAGGGTGCTCATTTAAGGTAAGTCGCGGTTTCAACAAGTGGAGCTAGTTTTTTAAAAGTCTTTTTGTATTTATTGGGCAAGCATCAAGGGAAAAAGACCAGCTAAGTAAGATCGAGAGATCCACTTAGCCGGTCTTTTTATTTTGTAGAGTCTAATCAATTTGCTTTTAATCTTTTAAAAAACTTATTCGACCGTAACGGATTTTGCTAAGTTTCTTGGTTTATCAACATCGAATCCACGTTGTAAAGTAGCAAAGTATGCTAGCAGTTGCGTTGGAACGACTGCCACTAAGCTGGTTACCAATGGGTGGACGTTTGGCAAGATGATTTGATCGGTCGCTTTTGCTAATTCTTGGCTAACGATCACAAGGGTATGAGCCCCACGAGATTCAACTTCTTTTAAATTGCCTCGCGTATGAGAGCCGGTCACTTCTTCCGTGATCACACCGATCACTGGTGTACCTTCTTCGATCAACGCGATGGTGCCGTGTTTTAATTCACCAGCCGCAAAACCTTCCGCTTGGATATAAGAAATTTCTTTTAATTTCAATGCCGCTTCCATCGATACATAGTAATCATTCCCACGACCAATATAAAAGGCGTTGCGGGTATCAGATAAGAAATCTTCAGCAAATTGACTAATAACAGCTTTTTCATCTACTAGAGCTTCCATTGCAGAAGCAACGATGCTTAGTTCATGGAAGACATCAAAGTCCAATGCTTCAGGGACGGCTTTTTCATCACCAATGGCTTTTGCTAATAACGTCATCACTGCGATCTGCGCAGTATACGCCTTTGTAGAGGCAACAGCGATTTCTGGACCAGCATGAAGCAACAAGGTATGGTTCGCTTCTCGAGAAAGAGTAGAACCAGCAACGTTGGTAATCGTCAGACTAGGAAGACCTAACTGGTTGATCGTCACTAATACTTGACGGCTATCTGCCGTTTCACCACTTTGTGATAAGAACAAGAAGAAGGGTTTTGCTGACAACAATGGCATGTTGTAACCAAACTCACTAGATAAGTGAACCTCAACAGGGATCTGTGTTAGTTTTTCTAAAATGGATTTTGCTGCCCAACCAGCATGATTACTGGTACCACAAGCAATGATGTAGATCCGATCGCTCGCTAAAAGTTCATTTTTTAACGCTGCATCGATCACCACTTCGCCGGATTCACCTTGATATTCTTGGATCAAGCGGCGCATGACGGTTGGTTGATCATCAATTTCTTTTAACATGTAGTAAGGGTACGTTCCTTTTTCGATGTCAGTCAGATCTAGTTGTGCTTCATAAGATTCACGGTACACAAGGTTTCCTTTTGGATCTTCGATTTCGATCGCATCGGCGGTTACGGTCACCATTTCGCCATCTTCGATCTCAACAAAATGAGTCGTTTGATCAAGCATTGCTAAGGCATCACTACAGATGACATTAAATCCATCTCCCAAACCGATCAATAAAGGACTTTTGTTTTTGGCAACATAAATGGTTTCTGGATCATTTTTTTCGACTAAAGCAAAGGCATAAGAGCCGCGAATCAAGGACAAAGCTTTTTTGAAGGCTGCTTTGGTCGTGCTGTTGTCTTGCTCTTTCAACACTTCAATCAAATGAACAACGATTTCGGTATCTGTTTGACCTTCAAACTGGTGGTTGCTTAAATATTCTTGATGAAGCTCTTCAAAGTTTTCGATCACACCGTTATGAACCAAAACGAGTGCTTGGTTTGCTGAAGTGTGAGGATGAGCATTCATTTCTGATGGTTTGCCATGGGTCGCCCAACGGGTATGTCCGATACCGATCGTTCCTGTTACTTCAGAAGTCACTTTTTCTTCCAAGTTTTTGATTCTTCCTTGGGCTTTCACTAAATGATCTGAAGTGCGATCAGCGACATAAAGACCTGCTGAGTCATAGCCACGATATTCCAAGCGTTCCAATCCGTTCAAAATAATCCGTTCTGCATTTGATTTTCCTACGATTCCTACAATTCCACACATAATGATAATCCTACTTTCAAAAAATTTAGTTTGACATTATGTATTTCTATCTGCGTAGCAAGTCTTTGTCATCATCTTGCGATGAGATTTGTTCTTGCCTGTAGAGTGCAGTCCCTAGAGTCATCCGCCGAATGTTTCGATAAACTCTTTCCTCGTCATCTGTTTCCAGATCAGGCGCTATCCTTATTGGTCTATCTATCCTCCTTGTGAGATATTTTATAGAAATACAAGCAATATCATAATATCTATTCCTGTTTCTGTCAACTGAAAGTTATATAAAAATAATTGGTATAGTTATTGGTAAGGCTGATCTGAACCTGTCTAAAGGGAATCAAAACAGCTGACATAGCTTTGTCGAATAAGATTCCCAAGAAATTTCCTCATAAAGCTATGTTTTTTTTTTTAAGTTCGATACAATAAAAAAGTAAGAAAGTGAGGGAATGAAATGCCAGAATTTGTAAATTGTATGACTTTTTCAGAGCTAAAGAAAATGGTAGCTTCGATAGAAACAGATCCTAATGTCTCAGATGAAACAAAGGTCATGTTGGATACGGGCTGGGACAGCTTGCAAGAAATTTTGCCCGGGTCAGTCACCGTTGAAACCGCGCAAACATTCGAAGTCCAGGATGAACTAACAAAGGAATTTTTTGGTGGCTATGTGTTAGCTGAAAAAAGTGGAAAATTTGATGCGGTTGGAGACGAAGAAGCAGTGATCGTCATTAAAAATCTATACTAATTATGGGAAAGGTGAAAAGTTAGGTGGGAAAATGAATAAAAGAAGATGGATCGCAGTGGCGATCGCAGCAGGGTTATTTATCTGCTCGGGGATTTTTTCAGCAATCACAAATCGTCCAGAGCAAGAGGAAACTCAGACGCTGCAAGGGTTAAATGCTTTGTTCTATGGAAGTAATGCGATCGAAGAGACAACGTTAGTTGCCGGAGATCAAGACAATCGCATCGTTCGCTTATCTTTAGAAGGAACGATCGCCAGCAGCTCCAGTGGCGGCTTATTCACGACAGAATCTTATGATCATCAGCGGTTTTTAGAAGAACTACGGATGATCCAAGAAGATCCAACTATTGGGGGCATTTTGATGGAAGTCAATACCCCTGGAGGCGGCGTCTATGAAAGTGCCGAGATTGCTCGTGAGTTAGCAAAAATCAAAGAGTTAGGGATTCCGATGTATGTCAGCATGAAAAATATGGCAGCTAGTGGCGGTTATTATATCTCGGCAGGTGCTGATAAAATTTTTGCAACGGATGAAACGATTACCGGTTCAATCGGGGTGATCATGTCAGGGCTCAACTATGCCGGCTTATTCGAAAAGCTAGGGATCGAAGACAATACGTATAAAAGTGGTGCACTAAAAGATGTAGGTTCAGCAACGAGAGAACCAACAGAAGCCGACAAAGAAGTCTTGCAAACTTATGTCGACAATGCCTATGGTCGGTTCGTTAAAATCGTAGCAGAAGGACGTGGCATGACAGAAGAAGCTGTCAGAAAAATCGCTGATGGCCGCATCTATGATGGTCAGCAAGCAGTGTCTGTTGGCTTAGTAGATGAAATCGGCTTTCCTGAAGATACATTAGCAGCAATGCAAGCAGATCTAGGCTTGGAAGATGCCGAGATTTTCAGCTATGACGTTTCATCTACTGGATTTGCTTCTACTTGGTTAGGTTCAAGTTTAGCCGAACTGCAAGGATTAAAAGAATCAAACACAGAGCGAGTGATCCAATTGATGGAAAGCCTTGGAACCAGCGATGCTCCTAAACCTCTTTATTACTATGGAGGTGAATAACTATGACAGAGAAAAACAAGTATTCCGCTGGCGCATCGTCAACGGATGACAATCACACAAGTATGCCATTCGATCAAAGGGAACAGCGGGAACCCTCCACACCGGCAACCGGTCAAACGGATGTGCCAACTGAAGCACAGGTTTCAGAAACAACCGAACCAGTAAACGCCAGCAAAGCGATGAGAAACGGACAAGTAAACCATCCCGATGATTTTTATCAACAAGTCTTGACGTCTTTTCAAGAAGAAGAGTATACCCAAAGCGAGATCGAAGAAAGACAAAAAGCGTGGCAACATTTTGAAGAACCTGAAAAACAGACCGAAGACAAACGGTTCTTTAATGACTTTCCTAGTTACTTTTTTGCCGGTTTTTGGATCCGTCTGTTTGCTTTTTTAGTGGATCTTCTAGTGATCCGGGCAATCACGCAAATAACGATCGGCAGTATCTATAATCTAGCGAATCTAACGGCAACTAACCAGCGGTTTGGCCTTTACAACATCTGTGCCTTAGCGATCTATCTCGGCTATTTTGTTCTGATGACAAAGCTGAATCATGGCCAAACTATTGGGAAAATGCTCTTTGGCATCCGCGTTATTTCTTTCGTAGAAGAAGAACTCAGCTGGCAAACGGTCTTGATCCGCGAACTTTGCGGGCGCTATGTGCTGCAATTCAATGTTTTCTTTTATCTCGGTTACCTGCCAATCATTTTTAATAAAAATAAGCAACAAGCTGCGGATTATTTTGCTGAGACGAGTGTGGTGACCATCAATCTGATCAAAGCCTTTAATAAACAGGTAGATGCCAATCATGTAATGGTTGGTGCACAGAACTAACCAGCAGATCAAGCAAGTAGTAAAGGAGGGATCGTGAATGGGTGAGACGATTGATTTCCCAGGACCAAATGAACGGCTTCGTCTGGCGGCAGAAAAAGCCTACCAGTCAAAAGAGTTTTTGCAAGCTTTTCGCCTGTACAATGAACTGTATCAAAAAAACGCCAATTTTGAGATCAATCAATGGCTGGTTGAATGTCTGCAGCAGCTGAATGATTTTGCCAAAGCGTTAGATCTGGCGGAAGACTATTTGGATGACTATCTAAAAGAAACCGATGGGTATTTACAAATTGGTCATCTGCTGATCTTGGATGGACAGTATTTAAAAGCTCGGCGCTGGCTTACATTAGGTAAAAAAACAAAAATTGCGAGCCGCTACCAGGAACAGTTAGCAAGTGAATTAGCTAAAGTAGAAGAAGTGCAGCAAATTTTAGGGCTGGAAGATTTTCATGGGAAACGCAAGCATCTACGTGCACTGGACGAAGCCAATCAACCGGTGAGTGCAACAGAATGGCACGTTTTTACCCAAGCCATTACTAAACCACAATTTGTCACGCTGATGCATGAAACGCTGGCTTCCATCAAAAATCCGTATTTACTGCCTAAATTAGTGGATGAGCTGGTGCGTTTAGAAGTAGACGAACCATTTGATTTGATCGATTATCTTGGTCAAATGCGGCAGATCGTTCCGAAAAAGGTGAAACTTTTGCAAGAGGATGACGCTGTTAAGGCGATCAAGAAAGAGATTGACGAAACGATCGCCCAAGAGGATCCGATTTTAGCAGAAAGTGTCTCAGCAGAAATCAATGATCATTTAGCTATCAGCTACCCATTTTTACCAGCAAAAGAAGAGGCAAAAGCGTGGGTGGCAAGCTACGTTGCAGATTATCGCGGGTTATTTGAAGAAAAAGAACAGCCAAAAGCAGCGAATGAAATAGAAGAGCGCAAACGACACTTGCGCAATATCCTACGATTGAGCATTCGCTGAAAGAAAAATTCGCAACTTTCATGGTAAAATGTTTACAATTAAACAACGTTAGTGTACTATTTAAAGGTATGCATGAAGCTATTTCATATGTAAATCAATTAATATTCGGAGGGAAATAAATGACTGCAAAATGGGAAAAAACAGGCACCAATGATGGTGTTTTGACATTTACGATCGCTCAAGCAGAAATCCAAAAAGGCTTGACGACTGCATTCAATAAAGTGAAAGGCAATCTTAACGTACCTGGCTTCCGTAAAGGAAAAGTGTCACGCCAAGTATTTAACCGTATGTATGGCGAAGAAGCGTTGTATGAAGATGCATTGAACGCTGTTCTTCCAGAAGCTTATGAAGCTGCTGTAAAAGAAGCAGGGATCGATCCTGTTGCGCAACCAAAAATCGACGTTGACAGCATGGAAAAAGGCCAAGATTGGGTAATCAAAGCAGAAGTTACTGTAAAACCTGAAGTTAAACTTGGTGATTACAAAGAATTAACAGTTGAAAAACAAGACCGTGAAGTAACAGAAGAAGACGTGGATGCACGCATCAAACGTGAACAAGAAGCACAAGCTGAATTAGTTATCAAAGAAGACGAAGCAGCTGAAAATGGCGACACAGTCGTTATCGACTTTGAAGGCTTCTTAGGGGAAGAAACATTTGAAGGCGGCAAAGGTGAAAACTACTCACTTGAACTTGGCTCAAACTCATTCATCCCTGGCTTTGAAGAACAATTAGTGGGAACAAAAGCTGGCGATAGCAAAGACGTTACCGTGACTTTCCCAGAAGATTACCAAGCAGAAGATCTAGCTGGTAAAGAAGCAGTCTTCAAAGTAACGGTTCATGAAGTCAAAGCAAAAGAACTTCCTGAATTAGATGATGAATTCGCAAAAGACGTTGATGACAGCGTTGAATCATTAGCTGAATTAAAAGAAAAATACCGTGCTGAATTGACAGAAACAAAAGAAAAAGCAGCAGAAGATGCAAAAGACGAAGCTGCAATTCGTCAAGCAGTTGAAAACGCAGAAATCGTTGAATTACCACATTCAATGGTGCATGACGAAGTTCACCGTTCAATGGATGAATTCTTAAACAACATGCAACGTCAAGGAATCTCACCAGAAATGTACTATCAATTAACTGGATCAACTGAAGCTGATCTGCACACACAATTCGAAGGCGAAGCAGAAACACGCGTGAAAACAAACCTTGTCATCGAAGCAATCGCTAAAGCAGAAGGTTTGGAAGCAACAGAAGAAGATATCGAAAACGAAATCAAAGAACTTTCTGAAGCTTACAACATGCCGGTGGATCAAATCAAACGCGTCTTAACAGAAGACATGTTGAAACATGATATCACAATGAAAAAAGCAGTTGAACTTGTAACAGGTACTGCAAAAGAAGCGTAAGCAAAACTCTTAAAAGCGGCGAACATCTACCGGTGTTTGCCGTTTTTTCATGGGAGTAAAAATGGAGATTTTGGGAATTACTAACAAATGATAAGAAAACATTAGGCAAAGTAAAAAGAACTTTTTCTTTCAAAAAAGTTATGATATGATTGTTTAAGACTGCAAAGTTAGTAAACCAAATTCCACTCCTTTAAATAGGTTGGAAAATTTTCAAGGGGTGAACAGTATGTACGATAATACAAACGGTAATGAAGCTGTTCGTTGTTCTTTTTGTGGAAAAACACAAGAAGAGGTGAAAAAGATCGTTGCAGGTCCTGGGGTCTATATCTGTAATGAATGCATCGATTTGTGCAAAGAAATCATTGATGAAGAGTTTTACGAAGAAGCAGTTCGGGAATTTACTGAAGTGCCGAAACCGCAAGAACTATTGAATGTTCTCAATGAATATGTGATTGGACAAGATCGTGCCAAACGAACATTGGCTGTAGCGGTTTACAATCACTACAAACGGGTCAATGTAGAAACGACAGCTGAAGATGTAGAATTACAAAAAAGCAATATTTGCTTGATTGGACCAACGGGTTCAGGGAAAACATTCTTAGCACAAACGTTAGCACGTTCTCTGAATGTGCCATTTGCAATCGCTGATGCAACTAGTTTGACAGAAGCCGGCTATGTCGGTGAAGATGTGGAAAATATTCTTTTGAAACTGTTACAAGCTGCTGATTATAATGTAGAGATGGCCGAAAAAGGGATTATCTATATTGATGAGATCGATAAAATCGCCCGTAAGAGTGAAAACGTATCGATTACTCGTGATGTCTCTGGTGAAGGTGTTCAGCAAGCTTTATTGAAGATCCTAGAAGGAACCGCTGCTAGTGTGCCGCCTCAAGGTGGACGGAAACATCCGCATCAAGAGATGATCCAAATCGATACGACCAATATCCTCTTTATCGTTGGTGGGGCGTTTGACGGGATCGAAACAATTGTTAAAAACCGCTTAGGTGAAAAAACTATTGGATTTGGTACAAACAACAAACGTCTTGAAGAAGGCGAGAGCGTGATGCAACAGATCATTCCTGAAGACTTGCTTAAATTCGGTTTGATCCCTGAATTTATCGGTCGCTTGCCAGTGATGGCTGCTTTAGAGAAATTGACGGTAGATGATTTAGTGCATATTTTGACTGAACCTAAAAATGCCCTTGTCAAACAATATCAAAAATTGATGGCATTAGATAATACAGAACTCGAATTTGAGCCAGAGGCTTTACGTGCGATTGCTGCGCAAGCAATTGAGCGAAACACCGGAGCTCGTGGATTACGTTCGATCATCGAAAATATTATGATGGAAGTCATGTTCAATGTTCCTTCTGATGAGTCGATTCAAAAAGTCACTATTACGGAAGAAGCTGCGAAAGGACTTGGCGAACCAAAAATCATTTACAATGAAGAGACCAAAAAAGCAGTCTAATCGAGACCAAGTCGGATAGTTTCATTGCTATCCGGCTTTCTTTTTGAAAAAAAATGAAAAGGAGCGATTTAATGAAAGTACATGATGCTGAGATCGTCATCAGTGCTGTATCACCAGCACAATACCCAGACACACCCTTACCGGAGATTGCCTTAGCAGGGCGTTCCAATGTCGGTAAATCATCCTTTATCAATACATTGATTAACCGTAAAAACTTAGCCCGTACCTCGTCAAAACCGGGGAAGACCCAAACGTTGAACTTTTATTTGATTGAAAATACGCTGCATTTTGTCGATGTCCCTGGCTATGGCTATGCAAAAGTATCGAAAACCGAGCGAGCGAAATGGGGGAAAATGATTGAAACGTACCTCGAACAAAGAGAGCAGCTGCGAGCAGTAGTATCTTTGGTTGATTTACGTCATGCACCTTCTCAAGAAGATATTCAAATGTATGAATTTTTAAAGTATTATGAGATCCCGGTGATCGTGGTTGCTACCAAAGCAGATAAAATTCCTCGTGGGAAATGGAACAAGCACGAGAGTATGATCAAAAAAGCATTGTCCTTTGATCCAGCAGATACGTTTATCCTATTTTCTTCTATTACCAAACAAGGAAAAGAAGAAGCCTGGAAAGCGATTGAAGCAGCAATAAAATAATTATTAATTCGGAAACCGAAGCGAGGAAGTCACTCGTTTCGGTTTTCCCATTTTATAGTGGAAATTAGCTGATTTATGCTACTCTACGTAGCGTAGAGTGCTAAATTTGCCCAATTTTAGCGAAAATCTCCTTGTTATTTGTTAAACTTGTAACAAGGAGGTGTGGTCGAATGCATGAAACATTGAGTAAAAAACTAAAAGAGTATCGATCAAGGCATAACTTAACTCAGAAGGAATTAGCTGCAAGGTTATTTGTTTCTGATAAGGCCATTTCAAAATGGGAACGAGGGAATGGATTGCCAGATATCGAGACATTGGTTCATCTAGCCGATTTACTAGGGACACCAGTGGAAGAGTTACTAAAAGAAAAGAAAGAAACCTATTATTATGAATACAAAAGTGAACGGATGGTTCTGCGGCTTCCGTTAATGCACATTTTGATTCCCAATTTATTCTTATTACTGAATCAAGTGACGAGTGTTCGAGAGTTTTTTGTTCTGATAAAAGAGTTACCAACTGCCAGCGGCTGGTTCAGCCTTGGTGTCAAAGCCAAAGGGGGTATTGCTTTGGGAATTGTCAGCTTAGGTTTTTTATCGATTGGCTTATTGTCCTTCGGAATGGTAGGGATTGGGACAGTCAGCACCGGTGTTATTGCAATAGGGAACCTCTGTTTTGGCTTTTTAGTTGGGATCGGCAATCTTGCTGTCGGCTCGATTGTTGTCGGTAATCTTGGCATTGGCTGGCTCGCTCTAGCGAATGTTGCAATTGCGTGGATTGGGGTTGCCAATTATGGTGTGGGGAATTTTATGGCTGTTTTGCCATCAAATTCAACCACGGAAGATTTTAACCAAGCGATTCAACAACTCTTAGCCTCGGAGATCCCTGACTTGATCAAGACCACTATCTTTGAACCAATGATTCATTTTACAAATTCACCGATTTTTGTGGTGATCTTCGTGATGACGATCTTAGTAGCCGTCTTCCTTATTCTCTGCTTGTTGACCATTGGCTTGGTGCGCTTACGTCAAAGCATGATGTATGAAGAGCTATAAGGAAATCGTTAGATGCCAATTCTGATTGTTGCATTTAAGTAGACTCAGTGGCTCATTTTCTATTCGCATAAGTAAAAAGGCAAGGGACGGAAGCGTCCTTTGCCTTTTTTATTAGTCTGCTTTCTTACTATCTTTTGTTTGTGTTTTTTCCTCATCATCAGGTTCGTTTTTTAAGAAACGTTCAATATCGTTTTGTTCCTTTTTATTGTCCTTATCGTTATCGGGAAGAAAGGCAAAATCATCAAACATTTTATCTAGCGAGTCTTCTCGTTGGAATTTTAAGCCCATAGGTTCACCTCCAAGCGCCTTTAGTTTACCACGAAAGGTGTGAGATTTCATCAAAAAAAAGCGAAATAGTGTTCAATCGTTTCTCCCTTTACTATAATTAAAGAAAGGGGATAGAAAAGAGGGATAGCGATGATCAAAACTGAAAAAATCTATGGCTTTCTACAATCGACACAAATGGAAGCATCACAGTTGCGTTTGTTGATTGAGAATTGGTTCACTTTGGTTCGTCTTAGCTATCAGCCGACGGAATATTACTACAATCAGCAAGAAAAGAAACCCTACTATTTTAATGAAATCAGTCGGTTGTTGCATAATGCCCCTGAAGAAATCAATACAGAAATTATTGTGACGGATGGCCAAAATGAGTCCAGTATCCATGTCATTCAAGAAGCAGTGTTGCAACGACATCTGTTTACAAAAGACGTATTTTCCACGCAAAAACCAGTGATTTTAAGTTACTTCGATGAAACGATGCAAAGAGATGGCTTGTTCGGCTATTTGCGTTCATATGACGAGTACTTGATGCATAACGTCGAGCGAATCGAGAAAAGACAAAATTTTCAATCGATTGCTGAAATCAACGCGTTACCGAAGCGGAAAAATTTTGAACAAGAAATCGTCATCGACTGCAATCAGTTTTCTGGTTACGATGTTTTTTACAATGGCTATACACTGACCTCTTGCTGGCGAATGTACTTTTCGGCATTCTACGCGCATATCATTCCTCAGGTGATCATTACGGATGCGCAACAAGTTGAGCAAGTCCAAGTGAGAGATCAAGGAATCGTGATGGTGGAATTGTATCGCGATCCATTTCAGTGGGATCACGAGTTGAATCTTTCTTACCAGCGTTTGTTTCGTGATCAAACTGGGATTGATCAATTGACATGGGATAACGGCGTCGGTATTTTAAGAGAACCATATATTGAATACGCCTTTGGCGATCACTTGATCCAAACCATCCAATACCAAAATGATCGGATGCAGCCGACAACTAAGCGTAACGCGACACATTTCGTCACTCGAAGCTTCGACCTGGTGAATGAAGAGTACCAGGAGCGTCGGGTAAAAGGTTACTTGAATGCACAAGCATATTTTCCTTGGATTGATCAAGAGCGGTTGCGCATGATGGATTATATCGTATTAAAACCGGAATTGACTGTAGATGATGGGGTCGAGGCATATGCCTTTTATATTCGGAATCACCTCGAAATTGATTACTCAGAGGATCGCTTTAAAGACTACACGGCTTGCTTACAATTTTATTTACCAGAAACAGCCTTGAAGGAGCTGCCGATAGACGGATTGAAAGCAGCGATGCCGGATGTTCATTTTGGGTATTTGCACCGCACGCGCAAATATACGTGGGTTAACCTAAAGAAGGATGGGAAAAAACTACGAGTATATTTTATGAATACCCAAAAGCTAGTCGAACAGCAGCTCTTTACCAATCAAGAATGAAAAAGACCCGCAAGATCACCAGGATCTTGCGGGTCTTTTCAATTAGGCTGTTTGCTCAGGCGCTTTTTTCAACAAACCGAATACGACGCCAGAAACGATTGCACCGATCAAGATGAATAGCAAGAACAAAATTGGTTTAGATAATAATAGGACAACGAAGATCCCACCGTGTGGGGCCATTAATTGGATATCAAAGGCACCGACAAGCGCACCAGTCAGTGCAGAACCGACGATAAAGCTTGGGATCGCCCGTAGTGGATCTGCTGCTGCAAATGGGATCGCACCTTCAGTGACGAAGGATAGCCCCATGACGATATTTGTCAAACCTGCTTCTTTTTGGTCTTTCGTGAATTTGTTTTTGAACAATAGTGTTGCGACAAAAATTGCCAATGGAGGAACCATTCCGCCGGCCATGACTGATGCCATCACGACGCTACCACCTTCAGCAACGGTGGTTGCCAATGTTGCAGTACCGAAAACATAAGCGGCTTTGTTGATTGGGCCACCTAGATCGGCTGCCATCATCGCTGCTAGCAACGCACCAAGCAAAGCAGCATTTGTGCCACTTAAGCCGGTCAGGAAGCTGTTTAAACCATCGTTGATGGCTTTCATTGGCACGTTGATCAATAACATCAAGAAACCAGTGATCAAAAGACCGAAAACAGGGTAGAAGAGGATCGTTTTGATTCCTTCTAATGATTTTGGTAAGCCTTTGAATAATGAACGTAAGAACTTGATGACGTAACCAGCTAGGAAACCGCCGATCAAGGCACCTAAGAAACCAGCACCACCTGTATTTGCTAAAGCACCTGCTGCGAAACCGACGATCAATCCAGGTCGGTCACTGATACTTGAAGCGATAAATCCAGCTAAGACAGGTAGCATAAAACCAAATGCCGCGCTACCGATTTGATTGAACCAAGAAGCTGCTTGGTTGTAGTTTCCTAATTGACTCAAGGCATCTTGAGGGACACCCATGAACTGGTCAACCATGAAGGAAATAGCGATCATGATTCCACCGGCAATAACAAATGGTAGCATGTGAGAAACACCATTCATCAAATCTTTATAGATTCGTTGACCGACTGAACCATCAGCAGAAGCGTCCTCTTTATCAGAAGCTTGGCCGCTACCATGAAAAACAGGAGCAGTTCCGCTCATTGCTTCATTGATTAATTGCTCGGTTTTACGGATACCATCGCTGACTGGACGGTTTACTAAATGTTTGCCGTCAAAGCGATCCATTTCAACTTTTTTATCGGCAGCTACGATCACACCAGTAGCTCGGGCGATATCAGCTTCTGTTAAACGATTTTTGATTCCTTCTGAACCATTTGTTTCAACTTTGATGTCAACGCCAAGTTCTTTGGCTTTCTTTTTCAAAGCATCTTCTGCCATGTAGGTATGAGCGATCCCTGTTGGGCAAGCTGTAACTGCGACGATATAGGGACGTTCGCTAGTAGGTGCTGCTTCTTGGTTTGCCGCTTCTTCTGCTAAAGCATCGGCTTCTTGCTGTGCCTCAGCTTCTGAGAAAAGTTGCTGTACTTGATCAGCAGTTGTCGCTGTTTTTAATTTAGCAACGAAATCTGGATCGATCAATAAGCGAGAGAGAGCTGCTAATGCTTGTAAATGAGTATCATTTGCTCCTTCTGGTGCTGCAATCATAAAGAAGAGGTACGTTGGTTGTCCATCTAACGCCTCATAGTCGACACCCGCATTGCTTTTTGCGAATAAGACCGTCGCTTCTTTGACCGCACTATTTTTGGCATGGGGCATTGCGATGCCGTCACCTAGCCCTGTTGACGTTTGGGCTTCTCGGGCAAGAATTCCTTCTTTGTAGACTTCGATATCTGAAATTCGTCCGACAGCATATAATTTTGCGACCATTTCATCAATGGCACCTTTTTTGTCTGTTGCTTGCAAGTCCATGATCATGGCATCTTTCAGCATCAACTCGTTGATTTTCATTTTTTCCATCCTCCTATAAATTTACTTGTTCAATAATGACTTCCGGTAGTAGTTCTTCGATAAATGACGCCTCAGCTAAATCATCAGAAAAAGCAGTAGCACTGCCACAAGCGACACCCCATTTGAATGCGTCAACCACATCTTTGGTCTTCGTGTAACGTCCAATGAATCCAGCAATCATGGAATCTCCAGCACCAACTGAATTTTTCAAAGGTCGTTTCAACACATTGGAGCGATAGATCTCATTGCCAGTAAAGAGCAGGGCACCATCACCACCTAGAGAGACGATGACATTTTTAGCACCATCCTTTAACATTTTTTGACCATAAGGCAAAATATCTTCGATTGTTGAAAAAGAAGTTTCATATAGTTCGGCTAATTCATGATTATTTGGTTTGATCAACAAAGGTTGATCCGTTAAAGCATCAAAAAGTTCCGCACCGGTCGTATCTATGACAAATTCCGCACCGGCTTCTTTAACGATTTTGATCAATTCTTTATAAAAGTCGGCTGGAAGACCAGCTGGTTTACTTCCTGATAGGATGACGATGTCTTCGGCAGAAAGAGCGGCTAGTTGTTGTTTTAGTTCTCCGATTTCCTTGTCACTGATCACTGGACCAAGCCCGTTGATCTCAGTTTCTTCGCCAGATTTTAATTTGATATTGATTCGGGTATCGGCAGCGACTTGTGTAAAGTTGCTGTTGATTTCCTCTTTAGTCAGCCACTCTTCAATAAAACGACCAGTAAATCCGCCAACAAAACCAAGGGCAGTCGAGGAGATGCCAATTCGCTTCAAAATCCGTGAGACATTGATTCCTTTGCCACCAGGTAGTTTAAAGTCCTGTTTCATTCGATTAAGGGCGCCGATCTCCAAATGATCGACGTGGACGATAAAATCGATCGATGGATTGAGTGTTACTGTGTAAATCATTGTATTACCTCCATAATGGTTGTTTTTGCTCTGAATTTCGTTAGATAGTTTTTTGGGCAATAATCGGTGATGATCGTAGCCCCTTCGATAAAGGCAACTTGAGCAAAAGTTGTTTGCTGAAACTTGGAATGGTCTAGCAAGACATAGGCTTGTTGACTGTGCTCTAATGCAATCTGCTTGATCAGGGCTTCTTCAGGATCGGGTGTGGTGAACCCAGCCTCAGAGTGAGCCCCGTTCATGCCCATAAAACAACGATTAAAGCGTAGTTTTCGCAGTTGTTCTCCAGCATTGATCCCTAACACAGCGTTCGTAGCTATCTTAATGGTTCCCCCTAAAATCATGGTGTCGATCCCGTGATCAATCAGTAGGGAAGCGTGCTTGACGGAGTTTGTGACCACCTTAAGGCTTGTGATAGCCGATAGGAAAGGAATCATTTCGAGGGTCGTTGTTCCAGCATCTAAGTAAATGACTTCACCATTTTTGATCGTCTGGGCAGCTGCTTTTGCTATTTTTTGCTTTTCCGTTTGAAACTTCGCCGTTTTTTCTGACATGTTTGGTTCGAAGCCTAATTGCTGGCTTTTCTTGGCTCCACCGTGAATTCTGACTAAAAATCCTTTGTCTTCCAATTCTTGCAAGTCTCTACGGATCGTTGATTCTGAAGCATCCAACAGTTGAATCAGTTCGCTGACCTTGACGATCTCTTCTTGTTCCAATCGTGCCAAAATTGCTTGATGACGCTCCTCTGTAAGCATTTTCATCACCTCTTCACTTGCCATGATACCATATGATTCATCCAAATTCAATCATAAACAGTAAAAAACATTCAAAATGTAAGCGTGAATAATTATAATCGGTCATAAACGGTCATGATAACCGTCATTTTGATTTGATCGCTATCCTTATATTTGACAATTTTTACTATTATTTGGCTTAATTGAAGTAAGGGGGGATAAATAAATGAATAACAAAGTCATTTTACAAGGGTTCGAATGGGACCTGCCGGCAGATAGCCAGCATTGGAACAAATTGAAAGAAATGAGTAAAGAAATCAAAGAGTATGGATTTACCGCAATTTGGCTGCCGCCTGCCTATAAAGGGACAGCTGGGTCCGAAGACGTTGGGTATGGTGTCTATGATTATTATGATCTAGGCGAGTTCGATCAAAAAGGGTCGGTGCCAACAAAATATGGGACAAAGGATGAATATCTAGAAGCTATCAAAGCACTGCAAGAACAAGGAGTAGAGGTTTATGCCGACATCGTCTTCAATCACTTGATTGGTGCCGATGAAAAAGAAGTCGTTCCGGCGGTCAAATACAATACCGAAAACCGGAATGAACCGATCAGTGATGAGGAAGAAATCGAAGCCTGGACCAAGTTCACCTTCCCAGGACGTCAGGGGACGTACAATGATTACGTTTGGACGTGGCATAATTTTTCTGGTGTCGATTATGATGACCGCAACAAAGACCACGGGATTTTTAACTTCGCTGATAAGGGCTGGGAAAACCAAGTGGATGATGAGATGGGCAATTACGACTATTTAATGGGTTGTGACTTGGACATGGAAAATCCCGAAACAGTGGAACAACTCAATAAATGGGGCCAATGGTACCAAGAACTGACCGGCGTTGATGGGTATCGACTAGATGCGGTGAAACACATTGAGTTCAACTATTACGCGGATTGGATCTTAAACCGACGCGAGGAAAAAGGCAAACCACTATTTGTTGTCGGAGAATATTGGTCAGGGGATCTGCCAAAATTAGAAGAGTATTTGGATTCTTCAGGAAATTTGATTTATTTATTTGATGTGCCATTGCACTACAATTTATATGAAGCATCTCACTCAAATGGCGAATACGATATGAGCCAAATTTTTGCAGGTACGTTGACCGCCGCTCGCGAAGATTATGCAGTGACTTTTGTGGATAATCATGACACGCAGGTTGGGCAAAGTTTACAATCTTGGATAGACGGATGGTTCAAAGTCCATGCCTATTCATTGATCCTTTTACGTAAAGCTGGCGTACCAGTAGTTTTCTGGGGGGATTTATTTGGGATTCCCGCGCAAGAAATCGCCCCTGTCGGGGATGCGCTGGTCCATATGCTGAAACTTCGAGAGAAGCTTGCATTTGGGAATCAAGTGGACTATTTTGATGATCCTAACTGTATCGGCTGGGTATTAACTGGCGATTATGAACATGAGCTTTCTGGATTAGCGGTCGTGATGACCAATGCCCAAGGTGCGGAAAAAGAAATGACCATCAGCGCGATCCATGGTGGAGAGACCTTCGTGGATATTTTAAAGAATAATGAAGCGAAAGTGGTTTTAGATGATACCGGAAAAGGACTTTTCCCGGTCAATGATGGACAAGTATCGATCTATGTGAATGAAAAGCTAGTGGAGAAATATTTTAGCTGATTTTCATTAATAAAACTAATAAAGAGGCTGGTAAGTTTACAGCCTCTTTATTATGTAAACAAATATGGACTGACTTTTTTCTTTCAAAACGGAAGGCATCGTAAGGAAAAAAATCAAAGCGCTTTTAATTAAAAGTTTTCAAAGCGTTCGGTTTTCCCCTTTCCCGGATAATGCTATAATTGAGAAGATTGAGAAAGAAAGGATGTTTAAAATCATGTCATCCAAAAGTGAATTACTTGAACGCATGAATCCACGGCAAAAAGAAGCCGTTATGCATACGGAAGGACCGTTGCTGCTGATGGCAGGGGCAGGAAGCGGGAAGACCCGTGTCCTAACCCACCGAATCGCCTATTTAATAGAAGAAAAAAATGTAAATCCATGGAACATTTTAGCCATCACTTTTACCAATAAAGCGGCGCGGGAAATGAAGGAACGGGTCAGCCAATTATTAGGTTCCGGTGGAGAAGACGTTTGGGTCTCGACCTTCCACTCGATGTGTGTCAGAATCTTGCGCAGAGATGTTGATCGAATCGGTTATTCGAAGAATTTTACCATCATTGACTCTTCTGAGCAAAATACCCTGATGAAACGGGTATTAAAAGAATTGAATATCGATCCCAAAAAATATGATCCTCGTTCCATTTTGGGAACGATCTCTCATGCAAAGAACGAGCTATTGACACCTGAAGCTTACCAAGCCATGGAAGGTAGTCTATTTGAGCAGATCGTAGGTCGTTGTTATGAAAAATATCAAAAAGAGCTGCGCAATAATCAATGCATGGACTTCGATGATTTAATCATGAATACGATCCGCCTCTTCCAAGACAATGAAGATGCGCTGCAATTTTACCAACGGAAATTCCACTATATCCATGTCGATGAATACCAAGATACCAACCACGCCCAATACACGCTGGTCAATTTATTGGCCGCTCGTTTTCGAAATCTTTGTGTTGTAGGGGATGCGGACCAAAGTATTTACGGTTGGCGTGGTGCCAACATGCAAAATATTTTAGACTTTGAAAAGGACTATCCAGATGCCGCGACGATTTTGTTAGAGCAAAACTATCGTTCAACGCAAACGATTTTAAATGCGGCAAACCAAGTAATCAAAAATAACCGCAACCGTCCAGATAAAAATCTGTGGACAGAAAATCGTGATGGGGAAAAGATCACTTATTATCGCGGGGATAGTGAACGAGATGAAGCGCGATTTATCGTCAGTGAAATGCAGAAACAAATTGCAGAAAAGAACCGTAAATTCGGTGATTTTGCGATTTTGTATCGGACCAACGCCCAGTCACGGATCATTGAAGAAATGCTTTTAAAAGCCAACGTTCCTTATACGATGGTCGGCGGCAGAAAGTTCTATGACCGCAAAGAAATCCGTGATATTTTGGCTTATTTATCGGCGATCGCCAATCCACGAGATTCCATCAGCTTAGAGCGTATCATCAATGTACCAAAACGTGGGATCGGTGCGACATCCGTCGAGAAACTACGAGCGTTTGCGAATCTTCATGAATGGTCATTGTTAGAAGCAGCCATGAACGTCGAGTTGGCGAATATTTCGGGGAAGGCCGGCAAAGAATTAGGAAGCTTTGGGATGATGATGGATGGCTTCGCCCAAATGGTTCCTTACCTCTCAGTAACTGAACTGACGAAAGAAATATTAGAAAAAACGGGTTATCGTCAAGAGTTAGTCAACCAAAATAATTTAGAAGCACAAGCTAGACTTGAAAACCTGGAAGAATTTTTATCGGTTACCCAAGAATTCGACAAACGGTTTGAGGCGCAAAACGAAGACGATGCAGATGCACCAGATGAGAAGTTGAGTGTTTTCTTAAATGACTTAGCTTTATTGTCAGACGTCGATAGTTATGAAGAAGAAAGTAGTCAAGTGACTTTGATGACCTTGCATGCGGCAAAAGGCCTAGAGTTTCCAGTGGTATTCTTAATTGGGTTGGAAGAAAATATCTTCCCGCTTTCTCGAGCTTTAATGGAAGAAAGCGAACTCGAAGAAGAGCGGCGCCTTGCTTATGTGGGGATCACTCGTGCCGAGGAAGAGCTCTTTATGACCAACGCTTTTTCCAGAACATTATACGGCCGTACCCAATACAATCGTCCGTCACGGTTTATCGAAGAAATCGAACAAGATCTGCTGCAATCATTAGGCGAGCGTTCACAGCCTAAAGCTGCTGCACCGTTTCAACCAAAAGTCTTTAAACCGAGCTATACACAGCCGCGTCAAACGACCGTCGCTTCTAAGCAACAGACCTCTGCAGCGGGGAATACATGGCAAGTTGGCGAGAAAGTTCAACATAAAAAATGGGGAATCGGTACGGTCGTTCGGACGACTGGCAGCGCGCAAGACATCGAATTAGATGTGGCATTCCCACAACAAGGCGTCAAACGACTGTTGGCGGCCTTTGCGCCGATTGAAAAAGTTGAAAAATAAGGAGGATATTAGGATGGATGTCCCTTCAAAAGAAATCCAATCACGAGCAGAAGAGCTACGTACGCAATTAAATCAGTACGCCTACGAATACTATGTAAAAGATCAACCTTCTGTTGAAGATTATCTCTATGATCAGCTGTATGCAGAACTGGTTGAAATTGAAACCAACTACCCGCAGCTAGTAACCGAAGACTCGCCCACCCAACGAGTAGGTGGCATCATTTTACCTGGCTTTGAAAAAGTCACCCATGATATCCCACTTTATAGTTTGAACGATGTGTTTGATAAAGAAGGAATCGTGGCTTTTGATGCCCGTGTTCAAAAAGCATTGGGGAAAGCGGTAGATTATGTCTGCGAGCTAAAAATCGATGGATTGTCTATCTCATTAAAATATGAAGAAGGGCGCTTTGTTCGGGGAGCAACTCGAGGGGATGGTACGGTAGGTGAAAACATTACAGAAAACCTAAAGACCGTCAAATCGATCCCACTAAAATTAAAAGAACCAATCTCGTTGGAAGTTCGTGGCGAATGCTATATGCCAAAGGCTTCGTTTTTGAAGTTGAATCAACAGCGAGAAGAAGAAGGGGTGGAAGTTTTCGCCAATCCGAGAAACGCAGCTGCTGGAAGCTTGCGACAATTAGACACACGAATCGCAGCCCAAAGAAACTTAAGCACCTTCTTGTACACACTGGCTGATTTTGGTCCGATTGAAGCCAATGATCAATTTTCGGCATTGAATGAATTAGATCAATTAGGCTTTCGTACAAATCACGAACGCAGAGTGTGCCACACCATCGATGAGGTGTGGGCATATATCGAAGAGTTTCATGACAAGCGCAGTGAGCTTCCTTACGAGATAGATGGTGTTGTCATCAAAGTCAATAATTTTAAAGATCAAGATGCGCTAGGCTTTACCGTAAAAGCACCCCGATGGGCGGCGGCATATAAATTTCCACCGGAAGAAGCGGAAACAGTGATCGAAACGATCGAATGGACCGTGGGAAGAACGGGTGTTGTGACACCGACCGCTGTTATGACCCCTGTCCGGGTTGCCGGAACGACGGTCAGCCGTGCCAGTTTGCATAATGTAGATTTCATTAAAATGAAGGACATTCGCATTGGCGATTCGGTCATCATCTATAAGGCGGGGGACATTATTCCAGAGGTTGCGAAAGTTTTGGAAGAAAAACGCACGGAAGCAAGTCAACCCTTTGAATCGCCTACACATTGTCCCGAATGCGGGAGTGAGCTGATCCATTTAGATGAAGAAGTTGCCTTGCGTTGTATCAATCCGAAGTGTCCAGCGCAGATCAAAGAGGGGTTAAGCCACTTTGTTTCCCGAAATGCTATGAATATTGATGGTTTAGGGCCACGTGTTTTAGAGCAAATGTTCGATAAATCATTAGTCAAAGATGTGGCCGACTTGTACTTTTTAACAGAAGAACAATTGCTGACCCTCGATAAAATCAAAGAGAAATCAGCTAATAACCTTTTGCGTGCCATCCATCAAAGCAAAGAAAATTCAGTTGAGCGCTTGATTTTCGGACTAGGCATCCGTCATGTTGGTGCCAAAGCGGCTCGGATTTTAGCGGAACATTTTGGTGACCTTCGAACCCTTAGCAAAGCCAAAGAAGAAGAGATCATTTCGTTGGAAACCATTGGTGCTACAATTGCGGAAAGTGTCGTTACGTATTTTGACAATCAAGAAGTTCACGACCTTTTAGATGAACTTGAAAAAGCGGGTGTTAACTTTGCTTATCTAGGGCTGAGAATGGATCAATTGGAAGAAGTGGAGTCGCCATTTAAAGAGAAAACCGTCGTTTTGACAGGGAAATTGAGTCATTTCACCCGCGAAGAAGCCAAAGAAAGAATTGAAAACCTTGGTGGAAAAGTCACCGGAAGTGTGTCGAAAAAGACCGATATCGTTGTTGCCGGGGAAGAAGCAGGCAGCAAACTGACCAAAGCACAGTCCCTAGGCGTTACCGTTTGGGATGAAGCTCAAATGGTGGCTGCGATCGAAGGCAGTCATTCGGCAGATCAATAACTGTTAAGTATTGTCACAGATGAGAAGCAGTTGTTTCTTCTTGTCTAATTGAAATCATTTCTTCCCTGCAATACGAGGAAAGAAATGATTTCTGCTTTTATTTGCAATTATATTTGATAATTTTAAAATTCTATTTCATGATTTGTTAAAAAAATGATACAATACATTGGAAAAACGTAAACGTAGATTACGGATGCGAGAAAGAGGAGGATTTTATGGCGATCAGCGAAGAACAAGTCAAACACGTTGCCAAACTAGCAAAACTTTCATTCTCAGATGATGAATTACATGAGTTTACCTCTCAGCTAGGAAAAATTATTGATATGGTAGAAACACTTGAAGAAGTGGATACTACAGGAGTACCCTTTACATCGAATGTCGCAGAAACGATCAATGTGATGCGTGAAGATGTAACGACAGGTGGCTGGGACCGTGATGAATTAATGAAAAATGTTCCAGAATCCGAAGAAGGCTTTATTAAAGTGCCTGCAATCATTGACAATGGGGAGGCGGGTGCCTAATGACTGAACTATATAATAAAAGCTTAGAAGAATTGCATAGCTTATTAGTGTCAAAGGAAATTACTGCGACAGATCTAACGAGGGAAACCTTTGCTCGCATTAAAGAAACAGAGCCAAAAGTCGATGCGTTTCTTGCATTGAACGAAGAAAAAGCCCATGCGCTAGCGCAAGCTATCGATCAAAAAGGTATCACTGAAAGCAATGTGTTGGCAGGGATTCCCATTGGGATCAAAGATAACATTGTTACCAAAGATCTACGCACAACAGCTGCTTCTAAAATTTTAGGCAACTTTGACCCAATCTACGATGCAACCGTCATGGACAAAGTTTACCAAGCAGACATGATTCCAGTAGGTAAGTTAAACATGGATGAATTTGCGATGGGGGCGAGTACGGAAACGTCGTTCTTTAAGAAAACAAAAAACGCTTGGGACGAGACAAAAGTACCTGGTGGTTCATCAGGTGGCTCGGCGGCTGCCGTTGCAGCGGGACAAGTCCCTTTATCATTAGGTAGTGATACGGGTGGTTCGATTCGCCAACCAGCAGCTTTCAATGGGATCGTCGGGTTGAAGCCAACATACGGACGGGTTTCTCGTTTTGGTTTGATCGCGTTTGCATCTTCGTTAGATCAAATTGGTCCAATGACCCGTGGGGTGAAAGACAATGCCATCGCATTAAATGCCATCAGTGGGTTTGATGCAAAAGATAGTACGTCAGCCGGGGCAGCTGTTCCTGATTTTACAGTAGGTTTGACTGGTGATATCAAAGGCATGAAAGTCGCTTTGCCAAAAGAATACTTAGGCGAAGGAATTCAAGCGGGCGTCCGAGAAGCGATCTTAAAAGCTGCAGACACTTTCCGTGCGTTAGGAGCGACCGTGGAAGAAGTCAGCTTGCCACATTCAAAATATGGGGTAGCTGTTTACTATATCATCGCTTCTTCAGAAGCAAGTTCTAATTTGCAACGTTTTGACGGCATCCGTTACGGTTTCCGTTCAGAGAATGTCAGCAATTTAGAAGATGTCTATGTTAATTCTCGCAGTGAAGGATTCGGGGAAGAAGTAAAACGTCGGATCATGTTAGGTACGTTTTCACTAAGTGCTGGCTACTACGATGCCTACTTCAAAAAAGCCGGTCAAGTACGAACGTTGATCAAACAAGATTTCGATAAGGTCTTCAGTCAATACGACTTGATCATTGGCCCAGCTTCCCCAACAGTAGCATTTGGTATTGGAGAAAATATCAATGATCCGATCACTATGTACTTGAATGATATTTTAACCATTCCTGTGAATTTAGCAGGACTGCCAGGGATGTCGATTCCAGCAGGTTTTTCTGAAGGACTGCCTGTCGGCTTGCAGATCATTGGGAAACATTTTGATGAAGCAACCATGTATAAAGCGGCTTATGCCTTTGAACAAGCAACTGATTTCCACACGAAAAAACCAGTGATTTTAGGAGGGGATAAGGCATGAACTTCGAAACAGTCATTGGGCTTGAAGTCCACGTAGAATTAAAAACAGAATCAAAGATTTTTTCTCCAGCACCTGCTCACTTTGGCGCTGAACCAAATAGCAACACGAATGTGATTGACTGGGGCTATCCAGGTGTTTTACCAGTAATGAACAAAGCGGCTATCGAATTTGGGATGAAAGCTGCGCTTGCGTTGAATTGTGAAATCTCAAAAGAAACGCATTTCGACCGCAAAAACTATTTCTATCCTGATAATCCAAAAGCCTATCAAATTTCACAATTCGATCAACCGATCGGTCATGATGGGTGGATCGAGATCGAAGTGGAAGGTAAAAAGAAAAAAATCCGCATCGAGCGAGTTCATTTGGAAGAAGATGCCGGGAAAAACATGCACGGCAAAGGCGGTTATTCTTATGTTGATCTAAATCGTCAAGGAACCCCGTTGATCGAGATCGTTTCCGAAGCGGATATGCGTTCACCAGAAGAAGCATATGCGTATCTAGAAGCATTGCGTTCAATCATCTTGTTTACAGAAGTATCCGATGTGAAAATGGAAGAAGGTTCTATGCGTTGCGATGCGAATATTTCGTTGCGACCTTACGGCCAAGAACAATTCGGAACAAAAACAGAACTGAAAAACTTAAACTCTATGTCCTTCGTGAAAAAAGGTCTGGCATTTGAAGAAAAACGCCAAGCCAAAGTATTGCTTTCTGGAGGCGAGATCCAACAAGAAACTCGTCGTTTTGATGAAGCAACCAGCAAAACATTATTGATGCGTGTCAAAGAAGGTTCTTCTGATTATCGTTACTTCCCAGAACCAGATATCCCACGGTTTGTGATCGATGATGAATGGATTGAACGTGTACGTCAAAGCTTGCCAGAAATGCCGCAAAAACGCCGGGCTCGTTACATCTCTGAATTGGGCTTACCAGAATACGATGCAATGGTCTTGACTTTATCAAAAGAAATGTCCGATTTCTTTGAAAAAACCATTGATGCCGGTGCGGATCCCAAACAAGCTTCTAACTGGCTGATGGGTGAAGTTTCAGCGTATCTGAACAGTGAGAAATTGGAACTGCCAGAAACGAAATTGACACCAGATAATTTAGCGGGAATGATTCGTTTGATCGCCGATGGCACGATCAGTTCGAAGATTGCGAAAAAAGTCTTCAAAGAATTGATCACAAACGGCGGCGACGCTGAAGAAGTCGTAAAAGCCAAAGGATTGATCCAATTATCAGATCCTGCGCAATTACTACCAATGATCAATGAAGTACTAGATAACAACCAACAATCCGTCGATGACTTCAAAAACGGAAAAGACCGTGCAGTCGGTTTCTTAGTTGGTCAAATCATGAAAGCAACCAAAGGACAAGCGAATCCAGGCGTTGTGAACAAGCTGTTGCAAGAAGAACTAGCAAAGCGATAAGAGGCAAGCGATGAAAAGAGCAAGAGTAATCTATAACCCGACATCTGGGAAAGAATTGATTCGAAAAAATTTAGCAGACATTTTAGATGTTTTGGAAAGAGGCGGTTATGAGGCGAGTGCGTTTGCCACGACCGCTGCACCATTTTCCGCCCGTGATGAAGCAAGAAGAGCCGGTGAAGCTGGTTTTGATTTGGTGGTAGCGGCCGGTGGCGATGGTACGATCAATGAAGTCGTCAACGGAATCGCTCCATTAGAAAAACGCCCGAAGATGGCGATTATTCCTGGAGGAACCACCAATGACTACGCACGTGCACTAAAGATTCCTCGGACCGATATCAAAGCAGCTGCGGAAGTGATTTTAAAACAGCAGACGGTGAAGATGGATGTCGGAAAAACACCCAATACGTATTTTATCAACATTGCTGCTGGTGGACACTTAACGGAACTGACCTATGATGTTCCTTCTGAGTTGAAAAGTGTTTTTGGCTACTTAGCTTATCTAGCAAAAGGAGCCGAATTACTGCCCCGCGTCAAACCAATCAAAATGCATCTAAAGTATGAAGACGGAGAATACATTGGCGGAGCCTCAATGTTCTTTTTAGGACTAACGAATTCTGTAGGGGGATTTGAACAGATTGCCCCTGACGCTAAGCTTGACGATGGGAAGTTTTCACTGATTATTGTCAAAACAGCCAATATTTTTGAGATCGTCCATTTAGTCGCTTTGATGATGAATGGTGGCAAGCACATCAACGATCGTCGTCTGATTTATACGAAGACATCTTTTCTTGAAGTAGACGCGCCAGAACAGGTTAATCGTTTAATGATCAACCTTGATGGTGAATATGGCGGAGATGCTCCTATGCGCTTTGAAAATCTACACAATCATATCGAATTTTTTGCAAATGTTGATCAAATCCCTGATGATGCGGTCGTAGGTGAGCAGAACTATCAAGAAATGAGCGAAGGATTTATTAAAGAAGTCGAACGTCTTTCCGATGAGGACATCAATGGCGATGGCAAAATCGGCGACGAAACACAGTAAAGGATTTTCTTTTCATGCAAAGTGGAAGAACAGGGACTTTTGGACCTGTTCTTTTTTTAAAATGAATTGTGGAAAAAGTAATAGGATTATTTTTTCGGAAAGTTGATAGAACAGCTTTTCTTAAATTTTTGTAAAGGACGTTTTTCGAACGGTGTTTCACGAAGTGTGTTTGTTTCACGAAAGTGTCGAAGGCAGTCAAAGATAAAACGAATAAAAATTACGAAAAAAGGACATTCTATCCTAAAAAAACGAACGTTAAGAATATATGCTCATTAAAGTTCGTTATTTCCGTATTTCTATGCAATCTAAGGATGCAAAAGCGGAGGAGAATATGCTATAATGGTGAAACGAAGAAATGGGGGGACCGGAATGGAGCAAATCGATTCTACAAAAGCGCTTGATCTGCTGAGAGATGACGCAGAACGAATCAAAAAGCTGATCCGAAACCAAGAAAATAGTTTATGTATCGCACAATGCAAAGCATTTGAAGAAGTGGTTGATACTCAGATGTATGGTCTATCACGGCAAGTGGCATTTGCGATCCGCTTGGGGATCGTCGATAATCAAACAGGACAACAATTGATGGCGGATCTTGAAAAAGATTTGAACCAATTGTACAGCGAGGTCTATGAAGACCAGCGGACACCTGACATCGGCAAGGAGGCATAAACTTGCCAGAAAAAGTAAAGAAAAGACATTTATTAGATTATAGTATTCTCTTGCCGTATATTTTTATGTGTGTCACGGGTTTGATGATGGTCTATAGCTCCACGTCCTACGTCGCGATGACTGCTACAAATCCAACTACAGCTGCTTCTTATGTCATCAATCAAGCAATTTTTTGGTTGTTGAGTCTAGTAGCGATCACTGTCATGTATAAAATGAAAACGGATGTTTTTCGGAACAAAAAATTTGTCCAGATCGCCATGATCGTGATCTTATTCTTATTGATCGCTGCTTTCTTCTTTCCAAGAAGAAATGGGGCACTAGGATGGTTGTCGATTGCTGGTTTTTCCATTCAACCAGCTGAGTACTTGAAGTTTATTGTTATTTGGTTCTTATCTGTGACGCTATCTTATCGGCAAAAAGGCATTCAACAGGAGTTTTGGAAAACGGTTTGGCGCCCAATCGGAATCGTTTTCGTCTATACCGGGATCATGGCCCTTTACCCAGACTTTGGGAATGCCGTGATCGTCATGTTACTGGCTTTTGTCGTTTTATTATCTAGTGGTCTGAATTACCTGTATACCTTGATATTAGGCGTGGCAGGTATCGTTGGTAGCGCATTGATCGTCCTATTTGTGAATCTAACCGGCGGTAAGCTTTTGCCAGCGTATGTCTACAGTCGCTTTTCATCCTTTTTGAACCCGTTTGCTGATGAATACGATACTGGTCATCAAATGGTCAATGGGTATTACGCAATGTTCAACGGTGGGCTGTTCGGGCGCGGGCTTGGAAATAGTATCCAAAAACGTGGTTTCTTAAACGAAGCGCACACCGATTATATATTTTCGATCGTTATGGAAGAATTAGGCTTGATCCCATCGATCATCATTTTAGGTGTTTTGTTCTATATGGTGGGACGGATCTTTCTTGTCGGTATTCGTTCAAGAGATCCCTTTAATTCCATGATGTGTATCGGCATAGGGGCTCTATTTATGTCCCAGATTTTTATCAACTTAGGGGGGATCACTGGTTTGATCCCATTGACGGGAATCACATTTCCGTTTCTAAGTCAGGGAGGATCAAGTTTGCTGATGCTGTCGATTTGTATTGGTTTTGTATTAAATATCAGTGCCGAAGAAAAGAGGAAACAATATTATTTGAATTATTGATCAATTGAATGGAGTGGATTAGATGAAGAAAATTCTTGTTGCCAATCGTGGAGAAATCGCGATTCGTGTCTTCCGCGCATGTGCGGAGTTAGGAATCAAAACAGTCGGTATTTATGCTGCGGAGGATGAATACTCCGTCCATCGCTTTAAAGCAGATGAAGCGTATTTAGTAGGGAAAGGCAAACGACCGATCGATGCGTATTTAGACATTGAAGATATTATTCGCACAGCGAAAAAAGCCGGGGCCGAAGGGATTCATCCAGGGTACGGCTTTTTATCAGAAAACCTGAGCTTTGCGCAGCGCTGTGAAGAAGAAGGTTTGATTTTCATCGGACCATCCACTCACCACTTAGATATTTTTGGCGACAAGATCAAAGCAAAAGCAGCGGCGATCGATGCGGGAATTCAATCCATTCCCGGATCTGACGGTCCAGTGGCATCGATTGACGACGTTTTAGCATTCGCTGACGAACATGACTATCCAATCATGATCAAAGCAGCTCTTGGCGGCGGTGGTCGAGGCATGCGTGTCGCTCATGATGAAAAAGAAGCACGTGATGGCTACGAACGTGCCAAAAGTGAAGCGAAAGCGGCATTTGGTAGTGACGAAGTTTACGTTGAAAAATATATTAGTAATCCAAAACATATTGAAGTCCAAATTCTAGGGGATACGCACGGAAATGTCGTCCATCTATTTGAACGTGACTGCTCTGTTCAGCGCCGTCACCAAAAAGTAGTCGAAGTGGCACCTTGTGTGTCAATGACGACTGAACAACGGGAAAAAATTTGTCAAGCTGCCGTTCAATTGATGAAGCATGTTGGCTATATCAATGCCGGAACAGTGGAATTTTTAGTTGAAGGCGATAAATTTTACTTTATCGAAGTAAACCCTCGGGTCCAAGTGGAACATACGATCACTGAAATGATCACCAATTTAGATATCGTGACGACACAAATACTAATTGCACAAGGCAAGGATCTGCATAAAGAAATTGGGATTCCTGAACAAAAAGATATTCGCTTCGAAGGGGTTGCGATTCAATGTCGGGTGACAACGGAAGATCCAGCCAATAATTTTATGCCAGATACTGGTAAGATTGATACCTACCGTTCTCCAGGTGGATTTGGGGTTCGTTTGGATGTTGGAAATGCTTATGCCGGTGCGGTGGTAACCCCTTATTTCGACTCGCTGCTTGTAAAAGTCTGTACACATGCGGCAACCTTTGATCAAGCGATTCAAAAGATGATGCGCTGTTTGAAAGAATTTCGTGTACGTGGGGTAAAAACAAACATTCTCTTCATGCGAAATGTCGTTTCTCATCCAGCCTTTCGTTCGGGTGAAGCCAAAACCACCTTTATCGACAATACGCCGGAACTATTCAATTTCCCTCGGATTCGTGATCGTGGAAACAAAACCATGAAGTATATCGGTGAAATCACCATCAATGGGTTCCCGGGAATCGAAAAACAAAAGAAACCTTTCTACAATGAACCACGGATGCCACAACATATCCAAGCAACACCTGATTTCGTCAGCGCCAAAAATATTTTAGATACGAAAGGTGCCGAGGGTGTCGTTGAATGGATCGGTCAACAAAAGAATGTCTTACTGACGGATACAACCTTCCGAGATGCCCATCAAAGTTTGTTGGCAACTCGTGTAAGAACCCATGACTTTAAGAAAATTGCCGCGTTGACGGAAGCTGGCCTGCCGCAATTGTTCTCAAGTGAGATGTGGGGTGGAGCAACGTTCGACGTTGCCTACCGTTTCTTAACAGAAGATCCATGGGAAAGATTGCGGATGTTCCGGAAAAAAATGCCGAATACCTTGTTGCAAATGTTGTTTAGAGGCTCCAATGCTGTGGGATATTCCAATTATCCAGACAATGTATTGGAAGAATTCATCAAAGAATCTGCAGCGCAAGGAATTGATGTGTTCCGAATCTTTGATAGTTTGAACTGGGTTCCACAAATGGAGAAAAGTATTCAAGCCGTTCGCGATACAGGAAAAATCGCAGAAGCAACGATTTGTTATACCGGGGATATCAATGATCCGACCCGTCAAAAATATTCAGTACAATACTACAAAGATATGGCGAAAGAATTGCAAAACCTTGGTGCCCATATCATTGCTATCAAGGATATGGCTGGATTATTAAAACCGCAAGCAGCTTATCGTTTGATCAGTGAGCTAAAGGATACGATCGATGTGCCGATTCATCTGCATACCCATGATACCAGTGGAAATGGGATCATTACTTACTCAGCAGCTACTAAAGCCGGTGTTGACATCGTGGATGTCGCTATGTCAGCGGTCAGTGGAGCAACGAGTCAACCAAGTATGAGTAGTTTGTATTATGCACTATTGAACGGCGAACGCTTCCCAGAAATCAATGTAGACAACATCCAACAGTTGAACCACTACTGGGAAGATGTCCGCATGTACTATCATTCCTTTGAAAATGGCTTGAACGCACCTCAAACAGAAGTGTACAAGCATGAAATGCCGGGGGGACAATATACCAACCTCCAGCAGCAAGCCAAAGCCGTTGGTTTAGGCGAAAAATGGGATGAAATCAAAGAAATGTATCATGAAGTCAATATGATGTTTGGAGACATCGTAAAAGTGACACCTTCTTCGAAAGTCGTTGGTGACATGGCACTCTTTATGGTACAAAATGGCTTGTCAGAAAAAGATATTTTTGAAAAAGGCGATACATTGAGCTTCCCAGAATCAGTGATCACCTTCTTCCAAGGCGAGTTAGGTCAGCCAGTTGGTGGTTTCCCGAAAGAATTGCAACGCATTATCTTAAAAGGACGCCCAGCCTTTACAGAACGTCCCGGAACATTTGCGAAGCCAGTTGATTTTGCTGAAGTGAAGCAAGAACTAGCGGAGAAAATCGGCTATGAACCAAAACATGAAGAAGTCTTAAGCTACTTGATGTATCCGCAAGTCTTCCTTGACTATCGAAAAGCTTATGATCAGTTTGCCGATGTGAAAGTCCTTGATACGCCAACTTTCTTTAACGGCATGCGCTTAGGTGAAACGATCAATGTTGAATTAGAAAAAGGCAAAATCTTGATTATTCGTCTCGATGAGATCGGTGAGGCAGACATTGAAGGCAACCGGACCCTCTTCTTTAACTTGAACGGGCAACGTCGAGAAATCGTCGTTAAGGACAACTCTATCATCAGCTCTGTTCAAACAAAACGTAAAGCGGAGCCAACAAATAAAGAACAGATCGGTGCTTCCATGAGTGGCTCAGTCTTAGAAGTATTAGTCAAAAAAGGCGACCGAGTGGCACGTGGACAGACCTTGATGGTCACGGAAGCAATGAAGATGGAAACTTCTGTCGAAGCTCGCTTCTCAGGTGTCGTTGAACATGTGTATGTAACCAATGGTGAACCAATTCAGTCAGGAGACCTTTTGATTGAAGTCAAAGAGAAGTAAGGAGTCGATCCACAGATGAAGCGGAGAGGATTATTGTTTTGCGGCTTATTTGTCCTGGCCCTAATAATCGTGTATTTGCAGCCAGTATTCATGCAAAACGCTTCAGATTCAAGAATGACGATCGAAAACCCAATCAAAGCGCCAACAACCATGAATTACGAACCGATCGCAGCCCAAGGATTAGCTGAAATGATTGGGGAGCCTGTTTCGGATTTTGAAGAAGTCTACGGTCTTCCCATTCAAACCTATCGCTCGGGCTACGAGTTTGAAATTCGGGTCTACAATCAATTAGACGATCAACAGTATGTTGAGATCAATACCGATGGTGAAAGTGTGCAAGCAATCAAAGTAATCGGCGCCGGGGGCTCTTCCCTGGCACCTTTTACGATGGGCATGACCTTGACTGACTTGACGGAGTTGACCATGATTTATCCTAACTTTACCTTGACACAAAATGATCGTGCGATCAGTTTCGAATTGATGGAAGAAGATATGAACTATCGTCCATTAGTGGCTTTTGACAACGGGACTTTTGCTGTTTTGTTCTTCGATCAGGAGACTGCCCAACTGCAAGCCGTCACTTACTTGGATCAGACCACGCTACTTAAACTGGCACCTTATCCCTTGACGGAAGGACAGCGACCGCTGTTTCAAGTTTCGCAAACAATTGACCAAGCCCAAGCCAACCTTGAAAAAGAGACCCTGGCGTTTGTTATCATCGATAAAATTCGCCAGCAAATCGGCTTAGAAAGCTTCTCACAGGATACCCAAACACATCAAGAAGCAGCTGGACTTTTATTTGATTTGACGAATAATCTATCAGACTATTTGACTTCTCAACGAATCCATTCTTATCAACGCGCTCTTTCTTCAGAAAAAACGAGTAATTTTGTTTTAACGAACGACGAGTGGCGAGAGTTGTTGGCGGATAAGGAATTGGAAGCATCTGCTTCGATCTTCGAAGCGCCTGTTTACGATCCGACTTTTACGATTTTGTCTTGGTTCAGTAACCCAAGATTTGCTGAACGTCTGACCTATGAACAATCAGAAAAGATAGGAATTGCTTTTTCTGAAGCAAATATGGTAGTCTTAGTGCAAGAAGATGTGGAAGGGACCGAGGATAGTACGTCAGATGATTTACGATGAAGCCTTTTTCGAGATTGAAGATCAAATCGATTCACTTGTGATGGCGATCAAAGCAAGTGAAACGTGTAGAACCTATCAAAAAGCGAAAACAATTATGCATCAAGATCCTGTTGTTCAGGAATTGATGTCATCGTTTTTAGAAAAGAAGCTGGATTTTGAAAGAATTGAAGCTTACGGTGAGTATGCGCCTGATTTCAAAGAAAAAAAACGGGCGTTGCGCACAGCCAAGCGGCAGTTGGATCTTAATGAACAAGTAAGTGAGTATCGCTGGAGTGAAACACAACTACAGCGTTTGCTGGATGAACTGACCGTAGCGATCTCTACTTGTTTTTCTCCCTCTGTCAAAGTGGACGCTGGGAGTCCCTTTTTTCAATCAAAATCAAGTTGTGGAGGAAATTGTCATGCACGAGGATAAAGAGCCTTTTACGATGCAAAAGCGTCGAGGATTGATCGTATGGGTTTACAGCCTACGCCAACTAAAAAATTTGCGTCGTTTTGGTTTTGTTCATTATGTATCACGTAAGATGAAATACGTGGTCATGTATTTGAACGAAGAAGAATACGAAAGCAAAAAAGCAAAAATCGAGCAATTTCACTTTGTTCGACAAGTTGAAGCTTCCTATCGACCAGATGTCGAAATGGATTTTGCTGAAAAAATTGGTACTTCAGCAGCCTATCCAGTGAAAGATGAAGGGTTTGATATCGAAGAAAAAAATACGGTGATTCGATTGGCAGAAAACGTGTAATAAAAAAGTGGGGGTGCCTTGAGTCACCGCCATTTTTTTATTGCTATTTATAGAAACAGTGCTATATTTGTATTTACGAAGATCTTGGAGGGAAAAATGCATGCGTGTAGTAGCCGGAGAATATGGTGGCCGCAGATTAAAAAGTCTCGCTGGAGACAACACTCGCCCCACGACAGACAAAGTAAAAGGGGCGATTTTTAACATGTTAGGACAATATTTAGATGGAGGTGTTGTACTGGATTTATTCAGCGGAAGCGGGGGCTTAGCTATCGAAGCGGTCTCTCGGGGAGCCGATCATGCGGTTTGTGTCGACCGTAGTTTTCCAGCAACCAAAGTGATCCGCGAAAATATTGCTATAACCAAAGAACCCGAAAAGTTCACGGTGTTAAAAATGGATGCGAATCAAGCTTTACGGCAGTTTGCAGCTGAGGGACAAAGTTTTGACTATTTGTTTTTAGACCCGCCATACGCAAAGCAAGAGATTCTGCAACAGTTGGAAGCTATGCTGAAGGATGAATTGATTCGCCCGTCTGCATACGTAGTTTGCGAAACAGACAAGTCCATCGACTTACCAGAACAAATCGGCTCGTTGCATTTGGTCCGTGCCCAAACCTATGGCATATCGGCAGTGACGATCTATAGAAATGAGGGATAACGTGAAAAAGATTGCTTTATTTCCAGGGAGTTTTGACCCATTGACGTCCGGTCATGTTGACCTGATCGAGCGAGGAGCCACGCTTTTCGATGAATTGATCGTCGGCGTTTTTACAAACACCAATAAAAAAAGTTTTTTTACGAGTGAAGAAAAAGTTCATTTGATCGAAGAAGCCCTCGCCCATATTCCTAACGTCAAGATTCTGGCACAAGAAACGGAGCTGACGGTTACGATCGCAAAAAAACTAGGTGCTCAGTTTCTGCTAAGAGGCATTCGCAGTGTGAAAGACTATGAATATGAGCGGGACATCATGGAGATGAATCATCACCTAGAACCCTCATTAGAGACCGTTTTTCTTTTAGCAGACGCAAAACACAGTTTCATCAGTTCCAGTTTGTTGAAAGAAATCTTAACCTTTAACGGCGATGTTGCCGAATATTTACCTCAAAATATCTACGATGCTATAGTAAAGAAGCGTGATACCAATGAATCTTAAATCAACGATCAAATATCTTCTTCTGTTTGTTTTAGCGCTGATCATCGCAGCTTGTGCTTTTTTGCCGATTCCCTATTATATCGAGCAACCAGGAGCAACGATCGATTTAAAAGAGCTGATTACCGTCAATCAAAAAGAAGACACCTCAGCCGGCTCCTTTTCTTTGACCAGTGTTGGGATTCGACAAGCTACCGTGTTCACAGCGATTGGAACGAAATTCAATGAATTCCAAGACTTGATCAGTGAGGAAGAACTTTTAGGCGGTGCGACAGATGAGGAGTACAACCGCATTCAACGTTACTATATGGAATCCTCGCAAAATAGTGCGATTGAGCAAGCATTAAAGCTGGCAGACTTACCTTATGAAATGACCTATAAAGGGGTCTATGTCATGGGGATCGATCCAAATTCCAGCTTTGCTGGGAAAATATCCGTTGGAGATACCGTCACCGCAGTCAACGGTAAAGAATTTAAAAGCAGTCAAGATTTTATCGACTACGTCCAAAGTCAAACCATTGGTGATGAAATCACCGTGACTTACTTGCAAGATGGCGAAGAAAAAGAAGCAACGGGCAAACTAATTGAACTGGAGAGCAATCAAAAAGCCGGTATCGGCATCTCCCTCGTCGATCATACAGAGATCACTTCTGATGAAGAGATCGTGATCGATTCTGGCAATATCGGAGGACCTTCCGCTGGTTTGATGTTCACCCTTGAAATTTATGAACAGTTGACCGGAGATAACCTACGTAAAGGCCACAACATAGCTGGGACAGGAACGATCTCAGCTGACGGAACCGTTGGTCGAATCGGTGGGATCGATAAAAAAGTAGCGAGTGCCAGTGAAAGTGGTGCAGAAATCTTCTTTGCCCCAGATGATGAGATCACTGACGAAGAGCGTGAAATAGATCCTTCCATAAAAACGAATTATGAAGAGGCAGTGGCAGCAGCGAAGAAGTTAGACACGGATATGAAAATCGTTCCGATCGCCAATGTCCAAGATGCTTTGGATTATCTAGCAACACTAAAAGAAGCAAATTAAAACGGCACTCGCCGTTTTTTTTATTGTCTAAAGAATACAGTAGGCTCAAAGAAAAGGTTATGCTATACTTTTAGATAAGGAGTGTGAATCTAGTGGAATTAAAAAGACAACAACCGATCGTTGAAGCATATCATTTCGATATGAAACCGAAAGACAAAGAAATGGAAACCAAATTGAATGTCGGCTTTGCGCCGTTAAAAGTCAAAGATGAAGAATATATGGAAAAAAATAGTATTATTGGCGCTCGGCTAGAATTCCAATTGGTGTTCCCTGATTATGTTTTGTCAGGACGTGTCGGACAGGTCAATCATATTTTGAATCGTAAAGTCAATTCCGGAGAAGATCTAACAAAAGCCGAAACTGACCGCTTGGTGGAACCATTGTTTGATATCGTCAAACGCTTGACTTATGAAGTGACAGAGATCGTAACCGACAAACCAGGTTTACAATTGAACTTTAATACCAATTCGAATGCTGCGCAAGAAGCGAAGGAAGAAGACAAATAACGAGAAAGAGGAGGGATGCCCATTGTTTTCCAATCAAATGCAAGTGATGCTATACGTCGATGATGTGACGAAAGCAGTTGAGTTTTGGCAAGAACTAGGGTTTGCGATCATTGAACAACAAACCGTTGATGGAACATCCGTCGTCGAAATCGCGCCATCAAAAGAGGCAGAGGCTCATTTTGTCTTATATGACCGTGAGTTCATCGAAACGCACTCACCTGAAGTCGCTTTAAATTCCCCATCGATCATGTTTTTTGCAGAAGATATTACGACACTTTATAAGAAGCTTCTAGAGATGGAAGCAGAAGTCGGTGAATTGATTCAGATGGAAGAACAGCTGGTTTTCAATTTTGCCGATCCGGATGGCAATTATTTTGCTGTTTCAGGAAAATAGGTTTTACCGATCGTAATCAATCATTCGTCTTTATGAACCCGACTCTATGCTGTCGAACCGTTCAAGACGAATGATTGTTTTTTGATTTTAATGCAAGACATTTTGCAGCCAAAGGGCTAAAATTGATAATAAGAGACTCAATTGCCTTTAAGGAGGGAATGACTATGCAAAACTATCTATATGCAATCAGTGATATTCATGGAATGGCCGATCTTTTTAAAAGTCTTCTTGCGGAATATGATCCTAAAATCCATCAGTTGCTTTTGATTGGTGATCTAAATGACCGAGGACCAAAGTCCAAAGAGTGTTTAATGCTCGGAAAGAAATTAGTTGAAGAACATCAAGCGATTTATTTACGTGGCAATCATGAAGAGTATTTTCTGCAATTTCTAAATGCCCCAGAGGATTGGTTCGCCGCCTACGTACGCAATGGCGGCAAAGAAACGATTGAAAGTCTTTTGCATTCAGGAGCTACTGAAGAGTATTCTCCAACGGAAATTGCCTTGATGATCCGAAGTAGATATGGAGACTTAATAGAGTTTTTGATGGAACGGCCGCTTTATTACGAATGGGGGAAGTATCTTTTTGTCCATGCGGGCGTGGATTTAAGTAAAAAAGATTGGCGGAAGACCGCCGACCACGATTTTATCTGGATTCGCGAGCCATTTCATAAAGGAAAAAACCGTACAGGAAAAACGATCGTTTTTGGTCATACCATCACGCCAATGCTGCATGGAGATATGCAGACGACGGATCTTTGGCAACAAGATGAAAAAATCGGCATCGATGGCGGGGCAGTATTTGGTGGATCGGTGCATGGCGTGATTTTTGATGAGAAAGGGATCGTTCAGGACATCGAATACCAAAATTTAGCAGGCCCTTGGCAACCAGACTTTTAAAAGTCTTTTTTGAAAAGTCAAAAGCAGCCATAACAAGAGTCGTGAAAGCAACGTTGTTTTCGTGCAATCTTGTTCGCTCAATGGCTGTCTTTTTTATGTTAAAATAGCAAAAGCAACAAAGGAAAGGTGAGAACAAATGGCAGAAATGAATCAAGAGGTACTTGATTTAGTGAAACAAGAATTAACCGCTTTTACCCAAAAACAAATCAGTACGGTGTTGCAGTTATTGCAAGAAGGAAATACCGTCCCCTTTATTGCCCGCTACCGTAAAGAAATGACGAATGGACTTGACGAAGTTCAGATTCGAGAAATCGAAGAGCGATACCAGTACTTAGAAAACTTAGAGAAGCGCAAGCAAGAGGTTTTGCGTTTAATAGAAGAACAAGAAAAGCTAACGCCTGAACTATCTCAGGCGATTTTAGCTGCGACAAAAATGCAGGCCGTCGAGGACCTGTATCGTCCTTATAAACAAAAACGACGCACCAAAGCGACGATCGCTAAAGAAAACGGCTTGGAACCATTTGCTCAGTGGCTGTTAAGCTTTCCAAAAACAGATGACGTACAAGAAAAAGCGGCCGAATTTATGAGTGATGCTGTTCCTACTGTAGAAGATGCCTTAGCAGGCGCGCACGAGATCATTGCAGAAGGCGTTGGTGACACTGCAGAGTTTCGTAGTTGGATCCGCAGCTATTACACAAACAAAGGGCTGTATCAAAGCACGGTCAAAAATGCTGAAAAAGATGAAAAAGGCGTTTACGAAATGTATTACGATTTCCAGCATCCTATCAATAAGATGGTATCCCACCGAATTTTAGCCACCAATCGTGGGGAACAAGAAGACATCTTGAAGGTCGCACTTGTGGCAGATGAAGAAAAAATCATGGATTACCTACGGCGTAAACTGATTACAAATAGTGATTCACCCGCAGCCAGTTTTGTTGAAGCTGCAGCTGCTGATGCGCTGAAACGTTTTATTTCACCAGCCATCGAACGAGAGATCCGCAATGAATTAACAGAAAAAGCCGACGAACAAGCCATTGCGATTTTTGGCGAAAATCTTCGCAATCTGTTGCTGCAGCCGCCACTAAAGGGCAAAGTCGTTTTAGGTTTTGATCCAGCGTATCGTACAGGCTGTAAACTAGCAGTCATTGATGAGACAGGAAAAGTACTAGCGATCGAAGTGATCTATCCTCATAAACCAGCGCCTATGAATAAGCGAGAAGCGGCTGGACCAGCGTTTCGTCGCTTATTGCAAACCTATAAAGTCGAGATGGTCGCAATCGGTAATGGGACGGCGAGTCGGGAATCAGAGCAATTCGTCGCTGAACAATTAAAATTGATCGATCAAGAAGTATATTATGTGATCGTGAATGAGGCAGGGGCTTCTGTTTATTCGGCCAGTCCGATCGCCCGGCAAGAATTCCCTGATCTGCAAGTGGAAGAACGCAGTGCCATCAGTATTGGTCGCCGTCTGCAAGATCCGCTGGCAGAATTAGTCAAAATTGATCCACAATCGGTGGGTGTCGGGCAATATCAGCATGACGTCTCACAAAAACGCTTAGCCGAACAATTGGATTTTGTCGTTGAAACAGTCGTCAACCAAGTAGGCGTTGATGTCAATACCGCAAGTGCGGCACTCTTACAGCACGTGGCTGGTCTAAATAAAACGACCGCTCAAAATATTGTGACTTATCGAGAAGAAAACGGGGTATTTACGCAGCGAAATCAACTGAAAAAAGTCCCTCGCTTAGGGCCAAAGGCCTATGAACAGGCAATCGGGTTTATGCGGATTCCTGGCGGAAAAGTCATTTTGGATAATACCGGGATCCATCCAGAAAGTTATGACACTGCTAAAGAAATTTTGGCGATCGCCGGCATTTCTTTAGCGAAACTAGGGAAAGAACAAATGGAAGAAAATAAAGCGAAGCTTGCCCAACTGCGCCCAGCAGAGCTTTCTGCAAAATTGTCAGTCGGGAAAGAAACCATCACGGATATCTTAAAGGCATTAATGCAGCCTGGACGCGATATGCGAGATGAAATGCCAGCTCCATTATTGCGTAAAGATGTGTTGAGTATGGAAGATCTAAAACCGGGAATTGAACTGAAAGGAACGGTTCGAAATGTGATCGACTTTGGTGCCTTCGTCGATATCGGTGTCAAACAAGACGGACTGGTCCATTTGTCGAAGCTAAGCCGTTCGTTTGTAAAACATCCGAAAGATGTTGTTTCCGTCGGTGATGTCGTAACCGTTTGGATCGAGCAAGTAGATGTCAAAAAAGGCCGTATCAGTTTAACAATGGTCGATCCTGGAAATGCTAAATGACCCAACAAGAATTGCAGCGTTTGGTGGAAGAGCTGTCGCTGTCTGTTTTCAATAAACCATTCACGCATCGAGCGGTGTTTAATTCTCGCTTAAAAACAACCGGTGGCCGTTACCATCTAAGTGATCATCACTTGGATTTCAATCCAGCCATGCTCACAGAACACGGGATGGAGGTTTTTATCGGCATTATCAAGCATGAATTGTGTCACTATCATTTGCATTTAGCAGGTCTTGGTCACCGTCACCAAGACCCTGCCTTCAAGGCATTGCTGGCAAGAACGGGAGGCTTGCGATATGCACCTCCTGCCAAAAGGACAGCCAAACATCGCTATCAATGCCAAAATTGCGGCTGTGTGATTCGGCGGCAGCGACGTGTGGATATCAAAAAATATGTTTGTGGAAAATGTCGCGGACGTTTGCTAGAAATAGGAAATGATGAGAAAAGTCAAGTCGAAAAATAAAACTCATTGCTATTTTTTTTATTTTGTATGATAATGTAGGTCGTGTGACAACCTGATATTTGTCAATACACGCGTTTTTTTACGACGCGGATTTGAGAAAAGAGGATTATAATAATGGAAAATCAAAACAAAATACATCATTTTGTTGGAATCAAAGGTTCCGGTATGAGTTCATTGGCTTTGATTCTGCACGAAAAAGGCTACCAAGTACAAGGCTCTGATGTGGAAGAATATTTCTTCACTCAACGTGATCTAGAAAAAGCAGCGATCAAATTGTTGCCTTTCGATAAAGCAAACATTCAACCAGAAATGGTCATTATCCAAGGAAATGCTTTCCCTGATACCCACGAAGAAATCGTACGAGCCAAAGAACTTGGCTTAGAAGTTACTCGTTATCATGACTTTATCGGCCAATTCATTCAGCCCTATACGAGTATTGCTGTGACGGGCTCTCACGGGAAAACCAGTACGACAGGCTTGCTTTCTCATGTCTTAAGCGGCATCCGTCCCACAAGTTTCTTGATTGGCGATGGTACCGGTCATGGGGAACCCGATGCGGAATTCTTCTCGTTTGAAGCCTGTGAATACCGTCGTCATTTCTTAGCCTATTCACCGGATTATGCAATTATGACCAACATCGATTTTGATCATCCAGACTACTTCCACTCGATTGAAGATGTCTTCTCAGCCTTTCAATCGATGGCAAATCAAGTGAAAAAAGGCATTTTTGCTTTTGGGGATGATGAATACTTGCGTAAACTTGAAGCAGATGTCCCAATCTACTATTACGGCGTCAACGATAACGACGATGTGCAAGCTAAAAACATTGAACGCACCACCCAAGGTTCAGAGTTCGACGTCTTTATCCATGGTGAAAATATTGGCCATTTTGTCTTGCCAGCTTTTGGTCAACATAACATCAACAACGCACTCAGTGTGATCGCTGTTGCTTACAAAGAAGGATTGGACATGAAAGAAGTTGCTGCGGAGATGATTTCATTTCCTGGAGTGAAACGTCGCTTCAGTGAAAAAATTGTAGCGGATATGACGATCGTAGACGATTACGCCCATCATCCTGCAGAAATCAAAGCAACGATCGATGGCGCTCGCCAAAAATATCCAGAGAAAGAAATAATTGCTGTCTTCCAACCGCATACCTTTACTCGTACGATCGCTTTAATGGATGAATTTGCGGAAGCCTTGGATCTTGCAGACCATGTCTATCTATGTGACATTTTTGGATCTGCTCGTGAATCACGAGGAGATGTTAAAATTGAAGATCTAGGCAATAAAATTCAAAAAGGCGGAACTGTGATCAAAGAAGAGAACGTATCTCCGCTATTGGATCATCAAAATGCTGTCGTGATTTTCATGGGAGCAGGCGATGTGCAAAAATTTGAAACAGCCTATGAAAAACTATTAAGCAATACAACTCGTAACGTATTGTAGTCAAAGACTCTTGTGGCGTGTTTGCTGCAAGAGTTTTTTTACCTTTGAAGTTTTTGCAAAAGCAGCACCGCGAACTTGCACTTTTGTCGGCATCTGATAGAATATACTCAGATGAAACTATTCTTTTTGGAGGAATTAAATTTTGAATATAGGGAAACCGCGAAAAATAGGAAAAAGTATTGAAGATATCGAGGAAGGCGATTCGTTATCCTTAACAGAATCGATCGAAGACAATCAACTGTTGTTATATTTAGGGCTTACTAATGATGCAAATCCTTTGTATATACAACATGACTACACGCAAAAAACTGAGTATCAGCGTCCCATCGTGCCATCCATTATGTTGATGGGGATCATCACCAGTGCCGTATCGAAACATTTGCCTGGTCCTGGTTCTCATGTAGTCAATTTTTCGGTAAACTTTATTGAACCTGTATATCATTATGAAACGTTGACCTTTGAATTCGAAGTGATCAAAGTGGATAAAATGAAAGACGTGGTAACTATTTCGGTTGAAGCGATCAACACAGAAGATCATCGTATTTTAGATGCTGTGGTCATGGTCCAGCCACCAAAAGCAGTAGCAGAAAATGAGGAGGAACAACAAGATGAATAATTTAAACAATGAAACCGTCCAAGCCCAAGGCTTAAATCGCTTTTATTCAAAAGTGTATTTATTCTTCGGCGTTGGGCTTGCGATCAGTGCGATCTCGGCCTATATTTTTGGGGAAGTCTTCAAAGCGCAAACCCTGCAATTTATCAGTAACTTTCCGCTAGGATTTACTGGTCTTTGGATCGTACAGATCATTCTAGTTATTGTATTAGGGGTGAAGGCGCAGAAAAATCCTTCCTTGACCGTTGCTGGCTTTTTAGTCTATTCGCTCTTGAATGGATTGACCTTGTCTGTGACACTGATGATCTATGACTTTGGATCGATCGTGGGGGCATTTGTTTCCGCAGCTGTCACTTTTGGTGTCATGTCAGCATTTGGGATCATGACCAAACGTGATCTAAGTGTGGTTGGACGTATCGGCTATGGTCTGTTGATCGGGATCATCATCTCGACGCTCTTGAATGTATTTATTTTACGCAGTCAACCGGTTGACTTCTTTTTATCGATCGTGACCGTCTTTGTCTTTATGGGAATCACCGCTTATGACAACCAACAAATCCGCAATGTATACTTCGCAACGAATGGTGGCGCAAATACTGGAGTGGCCGTTTTCATGGCACTACAACTGTATTTAGATTTTATCAACTTATTCCTTGCGTTATTGCGTATCTTTGGAAAAAACAACTAAAAAAAGTGCGAGGAAACTCGCCTTTTTTTTTGTATAAAATGAGAGAGAAAACAAAGCAATTCATCGCTTTTGTGCCCGTTCTTTGATAGAATAAAGAGGAACTTTTTGAGAAAAGGAGTAATCAAATGCCAAAAAATAAATTACTACTCGTTGATGGGAATAGTGTGGCTTTCCGTGCGTTTTTTGCGTTGCATAATTCATTAGAACGGTTTAAAAATGCCAATGGGCTGCACACAAATGCCATCTATGCGTTTCATACTATGTTTGAAAATGTGATGGCAAAAGAACAGCCAACACATGTTTTAGTGGCTTTTGATGCTGGAAAAACCACCTTCAGGACAGCGATGTATGAAGATTATAAAGGTGGACGTTCAAAAACCCCTGGGGAATTTAAAGAACAAATGCCTTACATTCGCGAATTGATCAACGCGTTAGGTGTTCAATACTACGAATTAGATAACTATGAAGCCGATGATATCATTGGCACATTGGCAAATAAAGTCGATAAAGAGCTATTTGATGTCGTCGTTTTATCTGGCGATCGCGATTTGACCCAGCTGGCAACGGAGCACGTGAAAGTTGACATTACGGTCAAAGGAGTTAGCGAAATTGAAAGTTATACGCCCGCTCATGTGGCTGAAAAATATGACGGCCTAACGCCCTTACAAATCATCGACATGAAAGGACTAGCTGGCGATGCTTCCGATAATATTCCCGGCGTCACCAAAATTGGTGAGAAGACAGCCATCAAGCTATTGAAAGAATATGGCTCTGTTGAGGGGATCTATGAACACATCGATGAAATGAAAAAAAGCAAGATGAAAGAAAACTTGATCAATGATCGTGAGATCGCCTTTCTTTCAAAACAATTAGCAACCATCGATGTGGATGCGCCCATTGAGGTCGATGTCGACAAACTCAAATATGAAGGCAAAGATTTAGAGAAATTGGTGCCATTCTACCAAGAAATGAACTTTAATAGCTTCTTAGATAAGCTGCAGATTACAGCTGAACCAGTTGAGATGGAAGACATTTTGTTTTCGGTCGTTGAAGAAGTAACGGAGGATATGTTCCAGGGAGACACAGCATTGTATGTCGAGATGATGGGGGATAACTATCATTTGGAAGACATCGTCGGTGTTGCTTGGGGCAATCAAGAAAAAATTTATGTCAGCAATCGTGAAGAATTGTTTGAAAGTCCAGTCTTTACCGATTGGTTAAAAGACGAGAAACGTAAAAAATTCGTCTATGATGCCAAACGCACGTACGTGGCGTTAAACCGGTACACGACAGCACCAAAAGGAATCGCTTTTGATGTTTTATTGGCAGCTTATCTTTTAGACACGAATGATACGAATAATGACATCGCAGGTGTTGCCGCTCACTATGGCTATGATGCGATCCAATCGGATGAAGCGATTTATGGAAAAGGCGCGAAAAAAGGGCTGCCGGCGGATGAGGAAGACTTCTTTGCTCATTTAGCCCGTAAAGTAGCGGCGATTACAAACCTAACCCCAAAACTTACAGAAGAATTGGCAGCGAAGAATCAAACAGCGCTATTTGAAGAAATGGAATTGCCTTTATCAATGATTTTAGCTGAGATGGAGATCACTGGGATCAAAGTTGATGCGTCTCGCTTGCATCAGATGAAGGGCGAATTTGCGCAACGGTTGCATGAAATTGAAGAAAAAATCTATGCCGAAGCTGGTGAAACCTTCAACTTAAACTCACCGAAACAATTGGGTGTGATATTATTTGAAAAAATGGGCTTACCAGTTATCAAAAAAACCAAAACTGGCTATTCGACCGCAGTCGATGTGTTAGAACAACTAAAAGAGCAAGCACCGATCGTTGAAGACATTTTGACTTATCGTCAAATCGCTAAGATCCAATCAACCTATGTAGAAGGCTTGTTAAAAGTGATCCAAGGAGATGGCAAAGTCCATACGCGATATGTGCAAACCTTGACCCAAACTGGTCGTTTAAGTTCTGTCGATCCAAACTTACAAAACATTCCGATTCGTTTAGAAGAAGGTCGAAAGATCCGCGAAGCCTTTGTGCCACGCGAAGCTGATTGGGTGATCTATTCTTCTGACTACTCTCAAATCGAATTACGGGTGTTGGCACATATTTCAGATGATACCCATTTGAAAGAAGCCTTTATCGAAGGTCAAGATATCCACTCAAGCACAGCGATGCGAGTCTTTGGTATCGAAAAAGCAGAAGATGTGACACCAAATATGCGTCGTCAAGCCAAAGCAGTCAACTTCGGTATCGTTTATGGTATTTCTGATTATGGCTTATCCCAGAATCTAGGAATCACCAGAAAAGCCGCCCAACAATACATCGATACGTATTTTGAAAAGTATCCTGGGGTGAAAACGTATATGGAGGATGTCGTTCGTGAGGCGAAGGACAAAGGGTACGTTGAAACCTTGTATCATCGCCGTCGTTACCTACCTGATATCAATTCGCGCAATTTCAATATTCGAACTTTTGCCGAAAGAACTGCCATCAATACACCGATTCAAGGCAGTGCGGCGGATATCTTAAAAATTGCCATGATCGATCTGGCGAAACGTTTGAAAGAAGAAAAATTAGCAGCAACGATGCTGCTGCAAGTACACGATGAATTAGTCTTTGAAGTACCTGAATCTGAATTGCCTCGTCTTGACGCTTTAGTGAAAGAAGTGATGGAGCAAGCCGTTGCATTGCATGTCCCTTTACTGACAGACAGCAATTGGGGCAAAACATGGTACGATGCTAAATAAATGAGGTGAACAGAGGTGCCGGAATTACCAGAAGTTGAAACGGTCCGTAAAGGACTTGAAAAACTTGTTTTGAATAAAACGATCGAATCGGTCGAGATCCTGTGGCCGCGAATCATCGAAAGTCCTGAAGTGCCGATCTTTTCGGCGCTTTTGAAAGGGCAACGCTTTGAAAAATTCGAACGACGCGGAAAGTTTCTGATTTTTAAATTGACAGATTATGATTTGATCTCACATTTGCGAATGGAAGGCAAGTATGAATATTTTGAGTCAGAACCAATTGTTGATAAACATACACATGTCATTTTCCATTTTACAGATGGCAGTCAGTTAAATTATCATGATGTAAGAAAATTTGGTCGTATGACCTTAGTGGATAAAGACCAAAGCGCAGCCTATAAAGGGATCCTGCAATTAGGTCCTGAGCCTAAGCCTGAGTTGTTTTTATTAGAAGCATTTGAACAAGGATTGAAGCGGTCTAAAAAAGCCATCAAACCGTTATTGCTTGACCAAAAGCTCGTTACTGGTTTGGGCAATATTTATGTAGATGAGGCGCTGTGGCAAGCGAAAATTCATCCAGAGCAACCAGCGGATTCATTAATGCCAACTGAAGTAGATGTGCTGCATGAAGCAATTATCGATGTCTTAGAACGAGCTGTTGAAGCAGGCGGAACCACCATTCGTACCTATCTCAATGCACTAGGAGAAGCCGGGAAATTCCAAATGTCATTAAATGTCTATGGCCAGACGGGCAATCCTTGTGGCAGATGCGGTACACCAATCGTCAAGATCAAAGTTGCCCAACGGGGGACGCACTTTTGCCCTCAGTGCCAAAAATTGCATGTGAGGTCCAGCAAATGAGTTTTGTCTTAGGAGTCACGGGGGGGATTGCCACCGGAAAAAGTACCGCAGTCGCGCATTTTCGATCACTGGGTTTACCGATTATTGATGCCGATATCATCGCAAGAGAAGTCGTTGAACCGAATACGGAGGGCTTGCAGGCGGTGACGCAAGCCTTTGGTCCGCAGATTTTGACCGATGATGGACACCTAGATCGGCAAACCCTTGGTGCTTTGATTTTTAACGATCCAGAGAAACGCCGGATACTGAATCAGACGTTATCTCCTTTTATTCGACAAGAGATTTTGTCTCAGATCGAAGAAAAAAAGCAGGAAGTGCCATTGTTGATCGTTGACATTCCTTTGCTTTATGAAGCCGACTATGACCAATACATGGATCAAACCGCAGTCATTTATGTGCCAGAAGCCATTCAAAAAGAGCGGTTGATGGCACGCAATCAGTTGACTGAGCAAGAAGCGCAACAACGAATCGACAGTCAGCTGTCAATTGAGAAAAAGAAACAACGGGCCGATATTGTCTTTGACAATCAAGGAACGATCGCCCAACTCAATCAGCAGATCGATGATTGGTTTGCATCTATAAACAAATAGATAAAGCAGCAGGTTCCCTTTCACCAAAGGAAACCTGCTGTCTTTTTTTGTACAACAGCAAATCTTCGTAATCTTACAAAGAACTATCGTTTCTGAAAAATTGACTTGTGGCAAAAATCATTGTGTGTCCAATGTTTACCATGCATTGATGCGTACCTCTTACTTGGGTGTCACAATGATTCGGTCACCTGTGAAGGGGTGAAGAAGGATAGGCTGATCATAAAAAGTAGTGAGAACCTCCTCAGTAAAAATGGCCTCTCGTTTACCTGCAGCATGGATCTTGCCGTTTTTTAGCATCAGCAAATGAGTGAAAATCGGTAGCAACTCTTCTGTATGATGGGTAACGTAAAGAATGGTGGGTGTATTTGTCAGCTTTGAAAAAGCCTCCAATCGTGCTAACAGTTCTTCTCGCGCAAATAAATCAAGACCCGTACAAGGTTCGTCCAAAATCAGGATCTCTGGTTGTGCCATCATGGCACGTGCAATCATGACAAATTGTTTTTCTCCTTGAGAAAGGACGTGATAGGAACGATGGATCAGATGAGTCAGACCCAAGTCAGTCAAAAGCGCTTTTGCTTGGTCTAATTGGTTTTCATCATAAGTTTCATAAAGACCAATACTGGAATAAAGCCCAGATAGAACGATCTCTTCAGTAAGATCTCGTCCATAAAATTTATTTTGTAAAGCGGAACTAACCCAACCGATGCGCCGTTGAAGATCCGGGACAGATGTTTTGCCATATCGTTCACCTAGGACTGTTCGTTGACCAGAAGAAGGCCATAAGGTTCCTGTTATCAGTTGCAATAGTAAGCTTTTGCCTGCGCCATTCAGGCCTAAAATCGCCCAATGTTCATTTTTTTTCACTTGCCAATTGATAGTTTCTAATAAAAATTGCTGGTTGCGAATGAATGAAACCTGTTGAAAATCAAGGACTGTCATCGATAATTGAACCTAATTAGGTTCTTCACCTCCATTTATAAGAATATTCAGAAAATAATACCTGCTATTATAACACATCCTTCCAAATTTCGCTGGTTTGTTGGTATCGCATTCATATCTTTTGTCAGAATTCAGAATGCTTGTTATGATGAAACTATACAGGAGGGATGATAACTATGGGTACTTTTAAAGACGAAAAAGATGTGATCGTTGGCAAGGCTAAAGAAAAAATCGGTGAATGGACCAATAATGAAGAACTTGCCCATTCTGGGAAAGAACAAGCACACGAAGGTCAGATCAAGAAAGAGCACGATCAAAAAAGAGTCAACGAATTAGAAGATCAAAATGACGAGCGCGATGCCCGCAATGATCGAACTACCCCAGAAAATGTCAGCAGTGAAGAATTGTTGCGAGCTGAAAATCCTGATGCCAATAAAATTTCTTCTGCGGATCGTCGAGATGCAGACCAGCTGAAGCATTATACTGGAATTGAAGATAAATTATAACTGAACACGGATGCCTTCGTCTTCTAGACGAGGCATTTTTTGGTTAACCAGAGTGGATGAAGAGTCAAGAGACTACTGCTCAGTTGACAATTGCTCAACATCTCATTATAATCCATTAAGATCGCATAGCGAGAAGCAAAGAAATTGGGAGGTGGTCATCAAATGCTTATTTATGCATTGTGTACGACTGTCAAGAAAGTAGAACAGCCGCGAGAATAAATGAGAAAATAGAAAGAAGGCTTTTCAATGATTGAACCTTACCAATTTCACGCGATTAAACACCAAGTGTACCAATTAGTCCGAACCTATCAATCGGTCAACGACCCTCGAACGATCAAAACGGTCGAATCGATGACCAAAGATGCAATTGAAAAATTTTTTCCTGAAGAAGAAACCGCACCCCGAGCCATTTTAACTGCTTTCTTCCAACCAGGAATGACGATCAGCCGGAGTAACGAGCTGTTAGCTGAACTTAAAGAATACGTTCGCCCCTTTCAGGTGCCGACAACGAAGCAAATTGAAAAAATGTTTCGGAAAGTAAAAAAACTGAAAGTACCTGATTTTGCTTCCGTGGATTTGAAGGAGACCACTTATCTTGCCTGGGATGATATCGGTAGTCAAAGCAAGTTTATGATCATTGCCACTGAACAAGGGTTTACAGGGCTTCACGGTCATGTCTCAACGGAAGTCAAAAAAGGAATTTGTCCCTTGTGCCAGCAGGAAGGAAATGTGTCAATGTTTCTTTCTTTGACCAAGAGCAACGGCGATGGGACGTATACGAAACGCGGAAATTATATTTGCCGTGATAGTCAACAGTGTAATCAGCAGTTGGAGCAGCCGGAGAATTTGCATGAGTTTGTTTCTTTGCTGCAAATGAAAGATAAATAACGAAATGAAACGGCAGAAAGATTTCTGTCGTTTTTTTACATTGAAAAAAACAACAGTTATAACATTATTTAAATTTTGTATTAAATGAACAGAATAAACCACTTTGGCTATTGTACCAATGGATTTCATGTTATAATTAATCATAGAAATCGATGACTTTACGTGAAAACGTAAGCGCATAAGAGAGAAAATGAGGTGGAACTATGCAATGTCCAAAATGTCATCATAACAATTCGAGGGTAGTTGATAGTCGACAAGCCGATGATGGACGTGTGATTCGCCGTCGTCGTGAATGCGAAAATTGCGGCTATCGCTTTACAACATTCGAACGTATTGAAGAGGCACCCCTTCTTGTAATCAAGAAAAATGGTGCCCGTGAAGAATTTAACCGAGAAAAAATTTTACGGGGCTTGATTCGTTCTGCTGAAAAACGACCAGTGACAATGGATCAAATGGAAACGATCGTCGATCATGTTGAAAGCCGTGTTCGTGCTCTTGGAGAAAACGAAATTTCAACTACGCAAATTGGTGAATATGTGATGGAAGATTTAGTTGATTTAGATGAGATTGCGTATATTCGTTTTGCCAGTGTGTATCGGCAATTTAAAGACATGTCAGTTTTCTTAAAAGAACTGCAAGACATTGTCGAGAAAGCGAAAGAACCACAAGAATAGAGGGGGACAGCAAGTGGGCAATAGTTTACCGAATCAAACGTACAAAGTGTTTAAAAGCCGTCCACTTACAACGGAAGGAAAAGACGCCCTCATTTATTTGTATCAACCAATTATTGAAAGTGATGCTTTAGCATTGTATTTGACACTCGCAAGCGATGTCCAAGCCCAAACCTTTTATGGTGAGGAGGCGATAACGACGGTGCATTTAGATATCTTGAATGCCATGAATGCCGGAATGCCTCGCTTCATAAAAGCCAAGCAAAACTTAGAGGGCATCGGCTTGCTAAAGTCGTATGAGAAAGCAGATGCTCAAAACGGGAGCTCGTATCTGTATTGGTTGCAAGAACCGGTTCATCCAGCAGCGTTTTTTCAAGATGAATTGTATGCTTATCTTTTGTTGGAAAGAGTCGGGGAGCGTAAATTTAATCAACTGGTCAAGCTTTATCAACCAAAACAATGTTCTTTAACCGATTATCAGGAAGTGACTCAATCCTTCTCAGCCGCTTATGGGTTAAATACTGCTCGTTTTGCTTCCCAGGAAGAAACGCTACAGGCAGTCAGTGATTCTTTTCAGGAAACCAATGCGAACTTGGTGCTTGACGAAAAGCAGTTGGATTGGGACTTTCTTTTATATGAAGCGCAGCGCCGGTATATCCGTGCCGCTAATTTCACGCCAAGTTTTCGACAAAAGTTAGTTCTATACCATTCTTTATACGGCTATGATGTGATGGAATTGTTGGATTTGATGGCGGACAATGTTTCTTTGACAACAGGCGAGATCGATCAGAAGAAGCTGGAGCAAGCGATCATGAAAAAATCGCGGCAGACCTTCACGAAAACAACAAAAAGGGAAGATCCTCAAGCAGAAAGCCAATTACGCCGCTTCAATACACTAAAGCAGAATGGTTTTTCAGAAAATGATGTATTATTGATTCAAGAAAGTGAAAACAATGCGCCAATCGCCTTTTTAAAAGCGATCAAAGCGGAGAAAAACAGTTTTATGACAGATTCAGAACAATGGTTGATCAAAAGCCTTGTCGAACGATCACCATTGCCGAATAGTGTGATCAATGTTTTGGTTCATTACGTTTTGGTAGTCCAAAACAACGCCGCTTTGTCAGGAAATTATGTAAATAATATTGCCGCTCAGTGGTCAGAATTAAAAATCGGTACGGCAGAAGATGCGATCAAACATGTCCGGAGTCTTGTTCGAAGTGCCAAGGAAAAGCGCAGCCGACCACAAACCAACGGAAAAAAAATCATTCGCGAAGAAAAGCTGCCTTCTTGGGCTGAAAAACCAGTGGAAGAGACAGCATTAACACCAGAGCGACAAGCAGAATTAGATAAAAAACTGCAAAACTACTTGCATAAGAAAGCTGGTGACAAGTAATGGAAGATGTAGGGAAAAACTTAGGAAAACTATTGGATAAACGCAATTACCGTGATCAGTTTTCAGCAATGATGGCAGAGGTTTTACAAGATCCTGATGTTAAAGCGTTTATTGCCGAAAATGAAGAGGTATTGACCGAAGCAGATATTCAAAAAAGCTATGCGAAACTGTATGAGTTCGTCCAAGAAAAGCGGAAATTCCGCATCAATGATCCATCCATGATCGCACCGGGCTATGAGCCGCGCTTAGCGTTAAATTTTCATTTTATTGACGTCACCTATGTACCAACGAAAGAACTACTGGCATATCAGAAACAAGAAGAGATCCGCAGTCGCATCAAAGCGATGGATATGCCTAAAGATATACAAGAAGCAAGTTTTGCAGATTATCAGCAAACGCCTGGCCGAATGGAGGCCGTCGCAGCTGCCGTTGATTTTATTAGTGAGTTGACAGCCAATCCACAGGAGTTTCATAAAGGACTGTACTTTGTGGGGAGTTTTGGGATCGGAAAAACCTATCTGCTTGGCGCGATCGCCAGAGATTTAGCGGAGGCAGGCTATACGACGACATTGGTTCACTTCCCAACATTTGCAGTTGAGATGAAACAAGCAATCGGCAAAGATCAGGTGGGGGATAAGCTGAATGCAGTAAAAAAAGCCCCAATCTTAATGATGGACGATATCGGTGCGGATGCGATGAGTAGTTGGATTCGTGATGAAGTCTTCGGTGTGATTCTGCAATACCGAATGCAAGAGCAACTCCCGACGTTCTTCACCTCGAATTTTACCATGCATGAGTTGGAACAGCATCTTTCGGTAACGCAACGCGGCGAATCAGAACCATTGAAAGCCAAACGTATTATGGAGCGTATTCGTTACTTGACACAAGAGATCCAAATGACGGGCAAAAATCGACGAAACGATGCCTAAAAAATGACCATTACTGGAGGAAGAAGATGATGAAAAAACAACTGATTCTAGGCTTGTCCTTAGCAACAGTGCTGCTGTTAACGGCTTGTGGCAGTCCCGAAAACAACAATGCATCAAGTGGCGATAACACGCCTTCTGAATCAAGTGAGAATGCTAGTTCCGTTGCCAATAGTTCTTCAAAGAGCGAAACAGCGACGGTTTTTACTGGTATTATCCAAGAAGATGCCCAAGCAGGTTCGGATGATACCTTTCAATTATTTTTGAAAGACGTAGCGGCAGTTGAAGATGAGGATCAAGTCGTCCAAAGTTTTCAAAATGATGGGGTCATTCTCCATGTCCCTGTTGAGGCCTATTCAGGAGAGATCGAGGAGTTAGTTGAAGGAGACAAGGTCCAAGTGTCGCTGCAAGGCGTCCCGATCATGACGATGTCGATCCCACCGCAAATTCCCGGCAACTCGATTCAAAAGGTTGAATTAGTGAAGGATTAATGCAATGTGCGCCTTGGCAATGGCACCACAGTCAAGACGCACATTTTTTTCTATTTTTGGAAAGCGTGTTATACTACGAAAGAAGGAGTGACAATATGAACGAACATGCATTATCGGATCGTTTGGCTTGCGTGGGCGAACAAATTCCCGACCAAGCACGTATCGCCGACATCGGCTCCGACCATGCTTATTTACCTGTGGCATTAATGCTGCAGAACAAAATCACTTATGCTGTAGCTGGAGAAGTCGTTCAAGGACCTTATGATTCTGCCAGTAAACAAGTACGTAAAAACGGGCTCACAGAGAAGATCGTGGTGCGCTTAGCAGACGGATTGGACGCTGTTCAGCCAGCAGATGAGATCGACACGGTTGTTGTTGCTGGAATGGGCGGCACACTGATACGTTCGATTTTAGAAGAAGGAAGCCGGAAAAATCGCTTAGCGGGGGTCAAACGTTTGGTCTTACAACCGAATGTTGGCGAAAGGACCTTGCGAGAATGGCTTGTTGATCACAATTTTACGATCATTCATGAAGTGCTGTTAGAAGAAAATGATAAAAATTATGAAATCATCGTTGCGGAAACTGGAAAAGCGACGTACACGACCCAGCAATTATTTTTTGGTCCTTTTTTATTAAAAGAAAAAAATCCAGTTTTCCTAAAAAAATGGCAGCATGAATTGAAGCAGCGTCAACGAGTGGTCAAAGAGTTAGAGAAAGCCAAAGAACCACCTGCTGAGAAAATGAATGAATTGAAGGAACAAATCGAATGGATCAAGGAGGTGTTGGCATGATTTCTGGTCAAGAATTTATCAAACGCTTTGAAGCATACTGCCCGTTATGGTTGGCAGAAGAAGGCGATCCTGTTGGTCTACATGTTGGCACATTAAACAAACCCCTCGAGCGAGTCATGATGACTCTTGATGTACGTCCAGAAGTGGTGGCAGAAGCCATCGAGAAAAAGATCGACTTGATCATTGCCAAACACCCACCGATCTTTCGGCCTTTGAACCGCTTGCTGGCAGATGATCCGCAACAAAAGATGTTGATGGATCTCGTCAAGCATGATATCGCCGTTTACGCTGCCCACACCAATATGGATATTATTGAAGATGGTTTGAACGATTGGTTTTGTGAACTATTAGAAGTTGAACCCGACACGTATTTGAAGCAAACCCATCAAGTAAAAATGAAGAAACTAGCTGTTTTTACCCCTGTTGAATCGGCACCAGCGTTACGAAAGGCATTAGGTAAAGCTGGCGCCGGTCAGCAAGGAAATTATCAAAATACCAGCTATTCCTTGATTGGCACCGGTCGCTTTACGCCGCAACAAGCTGCTCATCCAGCGATTGGTGAGATTGGAAAAGAAGAACAGGTGCAAGAAGCGAAAATCGAAGTCATTTTTCCAGAAACGATCGAGAAAAAGGTGCTTTCGGCAATGATCGCCGCGCATCCATATGAAGAGCCGGCTTATGATCTGTATGCCTTAGACAATTTGCCGAAGACTTATGGGATCGGGCGGGTTGGTAACCTTGCTGAACCTCTTTCCCTTGATCAGTTTGTTGCACGTGTCAAAGAACGCTTTGGTTTGTCTGCTTTACGCCTCGTCAGCTTTCCTGATGCACCTGAAAAAATTCAGCGAATCGCCATTTGCGGCGGCAGTGGCCAATCCTTTTATTCGGATGCCTTACACCATCAAGCGGATGTGTACATCACTGGCGATATCAGTTACCATTTCGCCCATGACATGCAAGCCAATGGGTTGATTGGGATCGATCCAGGGCATAACATCGAAAAGGAATGTATTCCTCGGTTTATTGAGAAATTCAACCAGTGGAAAGCAGAAGAGAACTGGGCTGTGACCTTTGTTCCTTCCACCACTTCAACAAATCCATTTGACTATAGATAGGAGAATTATTTATGTACGAAAATTTATTGCCTCGCTTTTTGAACTATGTAAAAACAGAAACCCGTTCGGATGCGACAAGCACGACAACACCTTCCACCGAAACACAGGTCGCTTTTGCCAAAGAACTGCAAAAAGAACTAGAAGAATTAGGATTAAGCGATGTTCACTACAACGAATCCAATGGTTTCGTGATTGGGACATTGCCAAGTAACGTGGATCATGACGTACGCTCCATTGGATTTATCGCCCATATGGATACGGCCGATTTTAATGCAGAAAATGTTGATCCGCAGATCATCGAAAATTACGATGGCGAATCGACCATTAAATTAGATAAAGAAGGAAAATACACATTAAACACAAAAGATTTTCCGAATTTAAAAAATTATGCTGGCGAAACCTTGATCACTACTGATGGTACCACTTTATTAGGTTCTGACGATAAATCTGGTATTGCAGAAATCATGACAGCTATGGAAATCTTACTTAAAAACCCAACGATCAAACATGGGGAAATCAAAGTCGCTTTTGGCCCTGATGAAGAAATTGGTGTTGGTGCAGATAAGTTCGATGTTGAAGATTTCAATGTTGATTTTGCCTATACAATGGATGGCGGTCCAGTAGGAGAATTGCAATATGAAACCTTTAATGCGGCGCAAGCTGAAATCACGATCCAAGGAAAAAATGTCCACCCAGGAACTGCGAAGGACACCATGATCAACGCTTTGCAACTAGCAGTCGATTTTCAAAATGCGCTACCGGCTGATGAAGTTCCTGAGAAAACCGAAGGGACAGAAGGGTTCTTCCATTTGATGAGTCTCAGCGGCTCAGTAGAAGAAGCGAAAATGGCATACATTATTCGAGACCATGACCGGACCCGTTTTGAAGAAAGAAAAGAACAATTATTAGCGGTTCAAGAAAGCTTGAATGCCCGCTTTGATGAACCGCGAGTGCACGTTCATCTATATGATCAATACTACAACATGAAAGAAATCATCGAAAAAGATATGAGTATCATTGATTTAGCAAAAGATGCGATGGAAGCAGTGGGAATCACTCCAGTAACAGAACCTGTTCGTGGTGGGACCGATGGGTCGAAAATCTCCTATCTAGGGATTCCAACACCGAATATCTTTGCTGGTGGAGAAAACATGCACGGTCGTTATGAGTTCGTCTCGCTACAATCAATGATGAAGGCGACCGATGTGATCGTGAAAATCGCCGAACTGAATGCTCAAGCATAAACGTTGCTTTTGATTTGATGGAATAAATGAAAAACTCTTGGGCTGGGAACTCTTCACGCAGGTCTTGCGTAAGACCCGGCCTTTTTAGGATGTGAATAGGATGAAAATTCTCGTTTTATACAATGATACAGCGGGGAAAAGTGAAGCAAAAGAAACAGCAGAAAAATTCCAAGCCTATGTGAAAGAACAAGGCGAAGAGCATCAAGCGTTCTTGCAGGCCTCAAATCCAGACGTGGATCCAAAAGACGTTCGAGAGGCTGCCAAAAAACACGCAGTCGATACGATTGTGATCATCGGCGGAGATGGCACGATCCATCATGGGCTGCAAACCTTCAAAGAAAAGCTGGATGAGCTGAAGATCGGGATCATTCCTGGAGGAACGGTAAATAATTTCGCTCGAATGTTGGGTATACCAGTCAAGCCAGAAGAAGCGTTTGAGAATGTTTTAACAGGGGTTGAACGTCCGATCGATTATGGGATGGTCAATGATCAAGTAATGATCTCGACGATGACCATTGGTCTTCTGGCAGATACCGCCGCCGCAACTTCCCAAGAAGAAAAACAGCAGTATGGGCCGTTAGCGTTTATGAAACGGTTCATTCATCTGTTGATCAAAAAGAAACAATACAAATTAGAAGTTATTGCTGACGAACGGAAATGGCAGGGGAAAAGTCAATTACTGACGATCGTCATGTCGAATTCAGCAGGTGGGTTTAAGAACTTTGATGAAGAAGCAAAACCTGATGACGGGTTGTTTCATGTCATTCTTTTGCCAAAACTGAATATTTTACGGTTTATTTTGTATCTACCAAGAATTATTCGTGGTAGAATTGCCAAAGTACCAAGTGTTGAATATTTCACTGCCGCAAAGGTCTCAATAAAGGCCAAAGAAAAAACGGTTCATACTCGAACCGATGGCGACCCAACGGATGATCTGCCGATTGAGATGAAAGTCATCAAACATGGGTTGACGATGCTGGTACCTGAGGAAGCAAAAGAATCAAAATAATGGTCCCTACGATCAATCATATGGAGGAAATGGATGAATGCACTGATTTACAATCCATTGTGGTTTTATTTAATTGCAGTCAATCTTTATCTTTTCTGTCTGATGGGGTATGATAAATATCAGGCAGTGAAACAAGGTTGGCGGGTTCCCGAAGCAAATCTCCTTTTTATGGGGGCGATTGGCGGCGGATTAGGCGGTTTAATTGCGCAACGCGTATTTCGCCACAAAACAAGAAAGAAGAAGTTTCACCTCTTTTTTGCTTTTGGCACCGTTTTTGCTATCCTGCTGATGGTCTTTTTTGCATAAATTCGGTATAACAAGCAAGGAGTTAATATGAAAACTAAAGTGAAGTTCGCCCTTAATTTACTTTTACTAGTAGGGATTCTGGGTGTGATGTATTTTTTTGTCCGTAACTCGATGATGGATATTTTGGCGGGGCTAAGAGAGACCAGCTTTCTCGTCGTCTTATTAGTTATGGGACTTGGCACATTGTACCTGGTGATCGAAGGACGGACAGTGAAAGAGATCGCTGTGACGTTTCAACCGGAATTTACTACTAAGGCAGGCTTTTTAACGGTTTGTTACAGTGGTTTTTACCGGATCGTGACGTTTGGGGCGGGCACCTTGATCTCAGAGGTGAATTTTTATCGTAAAAATGGTTTGCAATTGTCACAAGGGGTTGGTGTCACCACCTTACACATGGTGATGTATAAGTTTGCCATATTGACATATGCAATCGCTGGGTTGATTATTCAATTCTCGCTATTCTATGACAATGCGCCGAATATGATTTGGGTAATTTTGGTGGGGATCGTACTCGTCTTTTTGATCATTGCCGCTTTATTGGCACTTTCTGTCAGTATCAACATTCAAGTCTTTTTTGTGATCATCAGCAATAAGCTGTTCAAAAGTGCAACGTTAAGAGGGATCGTTGACAAATGCAACACCCAGATCTATTCTTTGCGAGAAACGGTCAATGCAATCATTACCGACCGCACCGCTTTCTTGCGCATCTACCTTTGGAATCTTTTGAAGATGCTACCTTGGTATGTGATTCCTTATGTGATTCTTGTTGTGCAGCATCCAGAGATCGATTTCTTGTTGACGTTATCCTTCATCAGCTTTGCCGTCGTCTTGTCCGGGGTGATTCCAACACCGGCAGGGATCGGATCATTTGAATTTATTTATATGCTGCTTTTTGGTCCATTAGTTGGCACGGTCGATGCTGCGTCTTCCATGCTACTGTACCGCTTAGCAACATTCATTTGGCCCTTCATTATTGGTTTTGCTTATGTAATGAAAGAAAAGCGCAAAGATATCAGCCAAGAGTTGACTGAATTAAGAAAAGAAAAAGTGGAAAGTTAAAAACACGCTTATCTTCGAGTAGAGGATAAGCGTGTTTTTTAGTCTTTCAAATCAATGATCCGATCAACAAAGGGTTCATAAAATTCAGCTTCATGGGAAACGATCAGAACGGTTCCGGGAAAAGCTGCCAGGGTTTCTTCCAAATTGTTTTTCGTGTCTTGATCGATATGGTTGGTCGGTTCATCAAGAATCAAAAAGTTGCTTTTGATCAACATCATTTCAGCTAACTTCACTTTTGTCTGTTCGCCACCACTTAATAATTTCAATTCTTCCTGGGCTAATTGGCTAGGTAATCCCGCCCGAGAAAGTTGCCGCCGCAATTCTTTGTTAGTGGCCTTTGGGAAAAGATCCTCAAGGTATTGAAGAGGGGTCTGCAAGGGATATTCCCAGTCAAGGTCTTGAGAAAAGTAATTGAATTTTGTATGCTGCGGGTAAGAAACGGTTCCTTCAATTGCAGGGATCACACCAAGTATCGTTTTGATCAATGTTGATTTACCGATCCCATTAAATCCCCGAATCGCATTTTTTTCGCCATAGCGGATCGTTAGGTTGATTGGGGAGAGTAAGGGCTTTTGATCGTACCCAATGACTAGATTGGTGGTTTCCAAGGCCAAGGTGGTAACGATTGGTGCCAAATCAAATCCTAAATGGGGTTTAGGGACATCTTGCGGTGGGGTCAAACGTTCAATTTTTGCCAACTGCTTTTCACGACTCTTCGCCATCGTTGAACGAGAACCAGCTTTGTATTTACGAATATAGCTTTCAGTTTTCTTGATATGCTCTTGCTGTGCTTCGTATTGCTTCATGTAGCTTTCGTTTTGCAACGTTTTTAGTTTTAATGCTTTGTCTAAATTCCCAGTATACTTAGAAAGCTTGCCAAATTCAATATCAATGATATGGGTCGTGATTTCATTCAAGAATTGACGATCATGAGAAACGACTAAGTAGGTACCAGTAAAGTTTTGTAAAAATTCAACTAACCATTTGATATGTTCATCATCTAGGTGGTTGGTTGGTTCATCCAAAATCAGCATGTCGGGTTTTTCTAAGAGCATTTTCGCTAAAATCAGTTTCGAGCGTTGACCACCACTTAAGGAAGCAAGGGGCGTATCCATTCCAAGAACCGAAATTCCTAACCCTTCAGCTAAATCATCGATCAATGTATCCATTTGATAGAAATTTCCTTGATCCAATTGATTTTGCAATTCGCCCGCTTTTTCTAAAAGCTTATCGTCGAGACTTTCGCCATAAGCAGTATAAAGGTCTGCGATCTGTTGTTCTTTTTCGAAGTCTTCTGCAAAGGCAGAGCGCAAAAAATCACGGATCGATTGCGTTTCATCAACATTGACGTATTGATCCAAGTAGCCCATTTTCAAATTTTTCGGAAATTGAACAAAGCCATCGTCGGGGAGAATTTCTCCTGTAATGATTTTGATTAAAGTACTTTTGCCAGCGCCGTTCCGTCCAATCAAACCGACTTTTTCCCCACGGTTGATTTGAACGGAAACATCTTCGTAAAGCAATTTGTCGCCAAATTGTTGGCTAATATTCGTTAATGTTAACATCGTTTCCTCCATATAAAAAAGCTGTAAACAGTAGACGTTACAGCTAAGTAGATAATCTTACTGAATAAAATACGCCAAAAAGCGCTTAAAAAGATCGGGAAAATCGGTTGTTCCTGACCAATCACGACCTAGCATACCATTGCTACTTCCCATCTGTCAATTTTCATGAAATAATACTGAAAAAATTTTTGATGTTCGAGGGAAATCTTTTGACCATTACTGACCAATATTGTATAATAGAAGAGTAGAAAAAAGGATACTGCTTGCAGCGTACTTTTTTCTGACTACCATTTTGGGAGGGAAAAGTATGAACCCAGAAAAAATGACGACTACATTACAAAGTGCTATCGCTGAAGCCCAGCAGATTGCCATGACCCGTCACCATCAAGAAATTGATATTCCGCATTTATGGAAGATTTTATTGCAAGCCAATCAATTCGGCCGCAATTTTTATACGGACACAGGGCTCGATGTCGATGCATTTGAAAAAGAAGTCGACCGATTATTAGATGAACTGCCTTCCGTTGAAGGAGGAAATGTTCGTTATGGTCAATCCATGAGTCAAAATCTGTTTCATCTTTTGTCTGAGGCAGATCAATTAAAAAATGAATTTCAAGACGAGTATCTTTCCACAGAAATCGTCCTTTATGCGTTGATGAAATTGAAAAATCATCCCTTGACGGTGTATTTAAAGAAACAAGGAATCACCGCAAAAGAAATCAAGCAAACGATCGAAACATTAAGAGGAGGGGATCGTGTGACCTCACAAAATCAAGAAGAACAATACAAAGCATTAGAAAAATACGGCGTTGACTTGGTCCAACAAGTCCGCAGCGGAAAAATGGACCCCATTATCGGACGAGACGAAGAAATTCGCGATGTGATTCGCATCCTTTCTCGGAAGACAAAAAACAATCCCGTTTTGATTGGTGAACCGGGGGTTGGTAAAACAGCCATCGTTGAAGGATTGGCTCAACGGATCGTGCGAAAAGACGTCCCAGAAAACCTAAAAGACAAAACGATCTTTTCTCTGGATATGGGTGCCTTGATCGCAGGTGCTAAATTCCGAGGTGAATTTGAAGAGCGTTTGAAAGCCGTCTTACAAGAAGTGAAAAAAGCCGATGGCAGGATCATTCTCTTTATTGATGAGATCCACAATATTGTAGGTGCTGGTAAGACGGAAGGCAGCATGGATGCTGGAAACTTACTGAAACCAATGCTGGCACGGGGAGAATTGCATACGATTGGCGCAACCACCCTTGATGAATACCGTCAATACATGGAAAAGGACAAAGCCTTGGAACGTCGTTTCCAAAAAGTGCTGGTACAGGAACCAACCGTTCAAGATACGATTTCGATTTTACGTGGCTTGAAAGAACGGTTCGAGATCCATCATGGTGTCAACATCCATGACAACGCGCTTGTTGCTGCGGCGACCTTATCTGATCGGTATATCACGGACCGCTTTTTACCAGATAAAGCCATTGACTTAATCGATGAGGCGAGTGCCACAATTCGGGTGGAAATGAATTCGATGCCTACTGAGCTCGACCAAGTTACCCGTCGTTTGATGCAACTTGAGATCGAAGAAGCCGCATTGAAAAAGGAATCCGATGATGCATCGAAAAAACGCTTAGGCATTTTACAAGAAGAATTGGCGGAATTGCGTGAAGAAGTCAATACCATGAAAATGCAGTGGGAAACGGAAAAAGAAGAAGTCAATGCAGTTTCCAACAAACGGGCAGAGATCGATAAAGCCAAGCATGAGTTGGAAGATGCTGAAAATAACTATGATTTGGAACGGGCCGCTGTTCTTCGCCATGGGACGATTCCCCAATTGGAAAAAGAACTAGCTGAACTAGAAGAAAAAAACCAAGACGAAGGCATTCGGATGGTCCAAGAGTCAGTGACCGAAAATGAGATCGCCTTAGTCGTGGGACGTTTGACAGGGATTCCAGTCGCTAAATTAGTGGAAGGCGAACGAGAAAAACTGTTGAAATTAAATGAGACCTTACATCAACGAGTGATCGGACAAGACGAGGCCGTCGATGCTGTCAGTGATGCAGTTATTCGTTCACGAGCTGGCCTGCAAGATCCAAATCGACCATTAGGTTCCTTCTTGTTCTTAGGTCCGACCGGCGTCGGTAAGACCGAATTAGCGAAAGCGTTGGCGGTCAACCTCTTTGATTCAGAAGAGCATATGGTTCGGATCGATATGAGCGAATACATGGAGAAACATTCAGTGTCTCGTTTAGTTGGTGCCCCTCCAGGCTATGTAGGGTTTGAAGAAGGTGGGCAATTGACTGAAGCTGTCCGCCGCAATCCTTACACGATCGTTTTGTTAGATGAAATCGAAAAAGCCCATCCTGATGTCTTTAATATCTTGTTACAAGTGCTTGATGATGGCCGTTTGACAGATTCAAAAGGGCGAGTCGTTGATTTCAAAAATACAGTCTTGATCATGACTAGCAATATCGGCTCTCAAGTCTTGCTAGATGGCGTGACCGCAGAAGGGACGATCCCAGAAAACGTTGCTGAAAATGTCCGTAATCTCTTGAGAGGGCATTTCAAACCAGAATTCTTAAATCGGATCGATGATACGATTTTATTCACACCGCTTAGTCTAAACGATGTGACAGGCATCGTCGACAAGATCATCGCACAGCTTTCACAACGACTGGAAGTCCAAGATATACTGTTGACGATCACTGAAGAAGCCAAACGCTGGATCGCTGAAAATGCTTATGAGCCAGCGTATGGTGCGCGTCCTCTCCGTCGGTTTATCACGAGAGAAGTCGAAACCCCATTGGCAAAAGAAATCGTTGCCGGCAGAGTCTTACCAAAGACCCAAGTCACGATTGAATTATTGAACGATCAACTGGTTTTTGAAAATACGCCAATTACCGAAGAATAAAAAGATAAAAAATGGATAAATGCAAAACGATGGTTGCCGTTTAAGTGGCAGCCATCGTTTTTTTGTCGCTCAACATAAGACAAAAAAGTTCCCCTTGCTTGTTGTTTGGAGGAAATTCGCACTTCGATTATACTGTTCTTATGGAGTAGGAGAGGAATGAAAAGATGAATACTTTTTTTGAAACGTTGAATGAGCGAAAAGGGGAATTGCTGACAGCTGTCTTTGAGCATTTGTCATTGTCGATCATTGCGCTGCTGGTCGCGATCGTCATTGCTGTCCCGTTAGCCATTTGGCTGGTTAATCATAAACGGGCAGCGGAAGTCGGCCTACAAATAACGAGTGTGTTACAAACGATTCCATCACTGGCACTGTTAGGTTTATTGATTCCATTCGTGGGGATCGGAACGCCGCCTGCGTTGATCGCACTAGTTATTTATGCGTTATTGCCGATCTTTCAAAATACCTATATTGGCCTTTCGGAGATCGATCCATCAATCGAAGAAGCTGCGGCGGCATTTGGTATGTCTCGGATGCGCCGATTGATCAAAGTCGAGTTGCCGATTGCCTTGCCTGTCATAATTTCGGGGATTCGCACGGCGCTGGTCTTGATCATCGGAACAGCAACTTTAGCCGCTCTGATTGGCGCTGGTGGGCTAGGTTCCTTTATTTTGTTAGGGATCGATCGGAATGCCCCTGAATTAACGCTGATCGGTGCGATCGGGTCTGCTTTACTGGCTATTATTTTCAGTACGTTGATCCGATATCTACAACACCTGAAACCGCGCTATACCTTGATTACGCTGGCAGCCATCATCTTGCTGATTGGCGGCGTTTCTTTTTCACAGAGCGGATTTTTCGCGCCGAAAACCATCACCATCGCAGGGAAACTAGGGTCCGAACCTGATATCTTAATCAACATGTACAAAGAATTGATTGAACAAGAAGACCCTGATGCCCAAGTTGAACTAGAGCCAAATTTCGGAAAGACCTCATTCTTATTCAGTGCATTAGACAATGGCCAAGTTGATATTTATCCGGAGTTTACCGGTACCGTGTTGGAGAGCTTAGTTGAGGTACCAGAAGAGCTTGCGAGTCAAAAACTTGACTCCGACGAAACCTATACCGAAGCAGTCAATCTATTGAAGGATCAGTTTGAGATGACCTTGCTTCAGCCGATGGCGTATCAAAATACCTATGCGTTGGCTGTGAAAAAAGAATTTGCTGAGGAAAATGGACTAACCACGATCTCTGATTTGAAGAAAATCGAAAATCAAATTAAAGCTGGCTTCACCCTCGAATTCATTGATCGGACAGACGGGTATGCGGGGATCCAAGAACGCTATGGGCTAGATTTTCCAAGTGTCCAAAGTATGGAACCAGCATTGCGTTACCAAGCCATCAATAATGGCGATATCAATCTACTGGATGCCTATTCCACGGACAGTGAATTGCGTCAATATGGCTTAGTTATTCTAGAAGACGATCAGGAACTATTTCCACCTTATCAAGGAGCGCCTTTGATGAAAGAAGCCTTTGCTAAGGAACATCCAGAAGTCGTCCGTGCATTGGAAAAGTTGGCAGGGAAAATCACCGAAGAACAAATGAGTGAAATGAATTATCAGGTCAATGTCGAAGGAAAAAATCCAGCAGAAGTCGCGCGTACCTTCCTGATAGATGAAGGATTAATTAAGGAGGGACAAGAATGACACCAATTATTGAATTTAAAAACGTCAGTAAAAAGTTTGATCAAAAACTAGTGATCGATCAATTAGATCTGAGCATCAATAAAGGGGAAATCTTTGTTTTGGTCGGTCCTTCTGGGAGTGGGAAAACGACGACCTTGAAGATGATCAACGCGTTGTCAGAACCAACGGATGGCGATATCTACTTCAAAGAAAAACGGATCAAAGAATACAATATCCAAAAAATGCGTTGGCAAATGGGGTATGTTCTCCAGCAAATCGCCCTGTTTCCGACGATGGATGTCAAACAAAATATCGAAGTGATTCCAGAGATGTTAGGGTGGTCAAAAAAAGATCGCTCAGAAGCCGTGGATCGTTTGCTGACACAGGTCAAACTTGACCCAGAGCAATACCGCCATCGAATGCCTAAAGAGTTGTCAGGAGGAGAACAGCAACGGATCGGGATCTTAAGAGCGTTAGCTGCTAACCCAGAAATTATTCTGATGGACGAACCATTTAGTGCTCTTGATCCAATTTCTCGTAATTCCTTGCAGGAGTTAGTCCTTGATTTGCACCAAGAACTTGGGACGACGATTATTTTTGTCACGCATAACATGAAAGAAGCGGTAAAACTAGGTACGCGAATTGCTGTCATGAATCAAGGGAAGATCGTCCAATGTGATTCACCGGAAGTGATTGTCTCGCAACCAAAAACTGCCTTTGTGAAAAGCTTTTTTGAAGAGACCGGTGAAGACGAAGCAAAACTGGTCACAGCAGGGGATTTGATGCGGATGAACTTTTTCAGCGATGAAGTCAACCCTGGGGCTCCTCAAATCGCTGCATCTACTACTTTAAATGAGTTGTATACCTTATTTGCAACTCATGACACGGTAGTGATTGAAGAAGAGCAGAAACTGGTAGGAAGTCTAAGTCGAAAAGATGTGTTTGCTTTCTTGAGTCGTGATCGAACGTAAAAGGTTCTTTATGGCCACTAGAAATGTCATATTTTTTTAAAAATCGATGATTTCTCTTGCTCAATGTAAAAATTCCACGTAAGATTGAGGAAGATATCTTTTGTTAGAATGCCAGAAACGAGCTTTGATAATGACAAAAGATGCAGTAAAGGAGCGAAAGAGCAGCTATGGTAAAAATCCTAAAAGAGAATTGGTTACTGCTTTTCTTTATCGTCGCCGTGGTTCTCATCCGTCTGTTTGTCCTGACGCCTGTTCAAGTCAGTGGCCATTCTATGGACCCGACTTTGGCCGATAAACAGCGGCTGATTGCATCAAAAATTTCTTCATATGACCGGCAAGACATCGTGATCTGCGTTGAACCAGATGATCCAAGCAAAATCGCTGTCAAGCGGCTGATTGGTTTACCCGGTGATACTATCGAAATGAAAGATGATGTCTTAACAATCAATGGAGAAGTATACGAAGAACCCTATTTAGATGATTTTAAAGAAAAATTTGCGGACGATCAATTACAAGATGAATATTCTTATCGCGAAATGTTTCAGCAAATCGCCGCTGGTGCCGAACACTTTACCGATGATTTCACGGTAACGGTTCCTGAAGGCAGCTATTTTGTGATGGGAGACAATCGTTTGATCTCTCGGGACAGTCGCAGTTTCGGGGTTGTAACAGAAGATCAAATGGAAGGGAAAGTGCTGCTGCGCTTTTGGCCATTGAATCAAATCAAACTTTTCTAACCAAAAAAACATTCTTACCAATGCAGCGAAAACGCCGCAACTGGTAAGAATGTTTTTTAGATCACCCAAGCGACAAAGGCAACCATTGAGAAGAACATTGTCCAAACCGCAATAATAGCTGATGCAATAAAAATAATTTTGATTGATAAAGGTTGGACAAATTTCCGGGCATCTTTAGAGAACGCATAGGTGATCGATGAAAAAATCAAGCAGCATAAAATGAAAAACACTGTTAGGACCATAAGCCTCTCCTTTACTGACGCAATGTCAAATGAATAATGTAATTATAACAGACCAAGGTTTTTTGGGGAAATAAAAATGATTAAACGAGGGAATTTTTTTAGATTGTAAACGTTTTATTAGTTTCTACACACGATAGGAACCCTTGGTATACAGTGAATCAGCAAAAACAAGAGCTACCATTTAAGTATTTTTATAAATTTTTCTTTATCAATAAAAGAACAACAGAAAAAAGCTGGTTGAAAAACGATGCTTTTCAACCGGCTTTTAAAGGTAGACTATGATAATTTCCGAATCCGATAACTTTCAAAGTAATCAGGTTTGCCTCGTCCTTGTACGTAAGCGAACACGCCCATTAGAGCAGCACCAATCGTGTTGGTCAGTAAATCGCCCATCGTATCCATCAATGCTTCACGGCCGATAAACGGTGTGCCATCTAAAGTTGCATAACGTTGGAGATTCATTCCACCAACGGAATCGCAGATGAATTCCCAAAACTCCCAGAAAACACCACATAAGCCAGCAAAAGCAAAGCCCATTAATAAAAATAACCATGGAGAAACTTTTGAAACGGGGACTTCTTTTAGTAAGAGACAGATCAATCCATAGCCAACAGCCGTCAAGACCATAGGACTCACCGCATGTAGAATTTTATCCCAGAAAGCAATGGTTTCAATCAAATGCAGAATTGTCCCCATAAATACAGAGATCAGCAAGAAAAACCAATAAAAGTAGACGGTGGCATTTGGTAGCTGGATTTTTAAGAACTTTTTACTCATTTCTGGGACGAAAATCAATAAAATCCCAAGCAATGCTTGACCTAAGAAAATCAATCCTTGTGTTTGCGGATAGACCCCACGGAAAAATTCCCACAAAGAAAAACAAAACACGAGAATACCAAAAATAGTGAATACCTTTTGCAGTCGCTGATAAGTTTGTCCCATTTAGTTGTCCTCCGAAAGATAGTCGGCTAAGCCAGCTAAAAGGGCTGCTTCAGAGGAATAAATCTCACCATTTAGTTTGATCAAACCCACCGTATAAAGATTGACATAGTGGAATTGGTTTTCCGCAACGGTTTGTAATGCTGCCAGCTTTTGCTGATTGTCGGCTCCTTGTTGGCGACTATCTGTATAAAGCCCTAAAACAGGAATGCCTTTTGCATAGGCGACACCGATCTCAGAGGCAACCCCAGCATCGATGGTCAAACCATCCAGTAATGCGATCATCAAATCACTTTCCAGTACTTTTTCGGTATCTGCCAAAGCGATCATTTTGCTATCCGCATAGGCGGATTTATCATTGATCGCGGCATTTTCTTGAGGTAAATAAATCTCCAGCTGCGGATACTGCTGGCGAATCGACGCAACAAGTTCGGCGTTGTAGCGCAGGTCACTAGCAGCAAACAGGGGAGCAGCAAAATATAGTTTCATTCAAAAACACTCCTTAATCATTCATAGTTGTATGTTTTGTTGAATTGTTGTTTAGAAATAATCGCTGAAATAGGCTTCCATATCAGGGATGATCGATTCCAGTAATGCCAGTGTTTCTGAATCGGTATTTAGCCGTTCCACACGCTCTAAGTAAGCCGGACGGCGGTAATTCATCAACAGACACGACAATGTCTGAATATCCAGCTGGACCGCTTTTCCGGTAGCTTCTCTTGAAACTACGATCTCTCCGTGATTGTATTGGACACCAAAGATTCCGTTGTTCCAATCGGCAACTGGGTCGGATACAACAAAGTGAAAAGGTGTTTGGAAGGCTTCAAATGGGAAGTTTTTCAAAAACTGTTCTACATCGACGATCCGCGCCATGTAATAAGGCTCGATGGTTTCTTTGATTTGACTATCATCCAAGTAGAAGGACAGAGGTTCATTTGAATAAATGTCTCCTTTGACCCAATAAACCATTGAGAAATGAGCAGAGATAAAATTCCAAAGACCATTGCGGGCTTCTTGATTCAAGTAGAACATTTCCTTTACGTGGAAGACTTCTTCGGCTACCCAATAAAAAAGTACACCAGTCGGATGACCGCTGGCATTGTAATAGACAGCCGCGGTGCGCTCTTCTTCATTTTCATAGCGCCAATACTCTTCCCAGTGAAAAGAGGTCCGCTGCAAGGCACCATGGTTGTCGCGGGAGAATTGGTTGTAGACAGTAAAGACATCAGGGTCATCCACTTCTTTGCGCTCTACGATCCCAGGGACTTCTTTGGTTTTCGGAAGTTGGGTATCACGAATTTTGAAGGTCAGCTTGTCGGACATAATCTCCCAGCCTTTGCGACGATAGTAGGGCACATTGTATGGATAAAGATAGGAGATCCATTGCTGATCTTCCCGCATGGTTTCTAAGGCAAGCTTGATCAGGTCTTTCATCAGGCCATGTCCGGCATACTCAGGGTAGGTCCCAACACCGGTCACTCCGCCCATTTTGATCAATTTGCCGTGTATATTGACTTCACAAGGATAAACGGCGATTTGCGAGATCAACTTGTCTTCATTGAACCAGCCAAAGACCTTGGAAAGTTCTAAGATCGGGCGCTTAGATTTGATCATTTCCCGTTTGCTCTCATAGCCGCTTTCTTCAATATCCGATTCAGTGATCTGAAAAACGTAGCTTAACAGTTCATTGAACTGATCAACGTCTTTTTCATCCACCGCTCGAATATGTAGATTTTGATGAAAATTATTGTCCATTCTTTCAACTCCAATTTATTTGCTAGCTCTAGTATAGCAAAACCTGAATGAATATGTCTAAATAACGGTTAAGAAAAATACTTTAACTATTGGCGTTTCGTTGGTATAATAGAAAAGCTGACTAAAAGAAATGAGGAACGTATCCATGAACATAGAAGAAATGAAAAAACGACAGGAGAAGATTCGTAATTTCTCCATTATCGCCCATATCGACCATGGGAAATCAACATTGGCGGACCGTATTTTGGAACAAACCCATACAGTGACGTCACGGGAAATGCAAAACCAATTATTAGACTCCATGGATCTTGAACGTGAACGAGGAATCACGATCAAATTAAATGCCGTGGAACTTAACTATACCGCCAAAGACGGAGAAACCTACATCTTCCATTTGATCGACACTCCAGGGCACGTCGATTTCACCTATGAAGTGTCCCGCAGTTTGGCCGCTTGTGAAGGCGCCGTGCTCGTCGTTGATGCGGCTCAAGGGATCGAAGCACAGACATTGGCAAACGTCTACTTGGCGTTAGACAATGATTTAGAGATCCTACCAGTCATTAATAAAATAGACTTGCCAGCTGCCGATCCTGAGCGAGTACGAACAGAGATCGAAGATGTGATCGGTATCGATGCTAGTGAAGCTGTTTTAGCGAGTGCCAAAGCAGGTATTGGGATCGAAGACATTTTGGAACAAATCGTTGAGTATGTCCCAGCTCCAGCAGGTGATATTGAAGCACCGTTAAAAGCGTTGATTTTTGACTCCGTGTACGATTCCTATCGTGGGGTGGTCTTAAACGTCCGCATCATGGACGGGATGGTCAAACCAGGTGACAAGATCAAAATGATGAGTAATGGCAAGACCTTTGATGTCACAGAAGTCGGCGTCTTTTCACCCAAAGCCATTCAACGAGATGCGTTGATGGTGGGCGATGTTGGGTATATCACTGCTGCCATCAAGACTGTTAAAGATACCCAAGTCGGGGATACGGTGACTTTAGCCAACAATCCAGCAGAAGAAGCCTTAGCCGGTTATCGTCAAATGAATCCGATGGTTTATTGCGGATTGTACCCAATCGATACCTCACGTTACAACGACCTTCGAGAAGCATTGGAAAAATTACAATTGAATGATGCAGCATTGCAATTTGAACCAGAAACCTCTCAAGCATTAGGATTTGGGTTCCGTTGCGGCTTCTTGGGCCTATTACACATGGATGTCGTGCAAGAACGGCTAGAACGTGAATTTAACCTTGAGTTGATTACGACTGCACCATCCGTAATCTATCACGTCAACAAGACAGATGGCTCAATGGTCGTCGTTGATAACCCAGCAGAATTTCCTGAACCAGTCACGATCGACAACGTACAAGAGCCTTACGTCAAAGCACAAATCATGGTGCCTAATGATTACGTCGGTGCAGTAATGGAATTGTCCCAACGCAAACGGGGAGACTTTGTCACGATGGATTACTTGGATGATTATCGCGTAAACGTCGTTTATGAGATCCCATTATCGGAAATCGTCTTTGACTTCTTTGATAAATTAAAATCCAGCACCAAAGGGTATGCATCACTCGATTACGAAATGTCTGGTTACCGCACTAGCAAGCTAGTGAAGATGGACATCTTGCTGAATACTGAAAAAGTCGATGCGTTAAGCTTTATCGTTCACCGTGACTTTGCCTATGAACGCGGCAAAGCCATCGTTGAAAAACTGAAAAAACTAATCCCACGACAACAATTTGAAGTACCGATCCAAGCAGCCATCGGACAAAAAATCGTTGCCCGTTCCGACATCAAAGCCTTGCGTAAGAACGTATTGGCGAAATGTTATGGCGGTGACGTTTCTCGGAAACGCAAACTTCTGGAGAAACAAAAAGAAGGGAAGAAGCGGATGAAACAAATCGGCTCCGTCGAAGTACCGCAAGAAGCCTTCATGGCAGTTCTGAAGATGGATGAGGATGAACCGAAGAAATAGATTGTTTTAAATTGAAAATCCTATTAAATCACACTTTCCGTGTGGCGGTAAAGTGTGATTTAACCGTCAGCGTATGATGAAAGCATCTCATTAGGAGGTGCTTTTTTCATGTCTGAAAACCCAAGTGGTGATTTACTTAAATCTTTAAGGGAAGAACGGAAGTTATCTCAAAAGAATTTGGCTGATTTAGCAGGTTTATCACAAAGTACTTTAGTAAGTCATGAAAATGGAACAAGAAAAATCTCGAAGGATATTGATACTGTTTTAAGTGAGATTTTCAATGTAGATACACTTTGGGGTGATCAATCTGACTTAGTAACAACTACAGTAAATCGATTGTTGTCTTTCAAAGAAAATTGCAATTTACCAAGTAAGCAGTTAGTGCAAAGTATTGAAATTGATGCACCTTTGATGAGTCGTATATTGAGCGATAGTCGAAAGCCATCGAAGGATGTACAGCAAAAAATTGCAGTGTTGCTATCTAACGATGGGAAAGAAATTTTGATGAATATAAAACAAGATGATGGTTTATTTAAATTACCCATCGTCGATAAAATAGCGATGGGTAAACGAATCCAAGAGATTCGGAAAAATCGAGGTGAGACACTGGAGAAATTTGGTAAGTACTTTACTCGACCAGTTGGTAAGAATGTTGTGAATAGATGGGAAAAGGGTACGAACATTCCTGATATTGAAAGATTGATGAATTTAGCTAACTTGGGTAAAGTGACGGTCCCTTATATTTTAGATGGAGATACTTTTAGTAAGATGTTGAAAAGTGGATATAAGATTAATCAATTTGAAAAGTTGGATCCTTTCCGAATGGGACTAAGATTCAGGAAGATTCGAAGGGATTATCATTTAGAAAGAGAAGACTTTGGAAAGTTTTTTTCACCTCCTATTACAAAATGGTCGATGGACAGATACGAGAATGGAAAAGATATCCCAAATACGGATCGTATTATTCAGTATGCCTATATAGGAAAAGTCTCTTTGGAGTTTTTGGTATACGGTATCTGATAATTTTTGAAAAGAATAGTTTTAACATTTGAGGCATTCATAAATGGATGTCTCTTTTTTTATATCCAATTTTGAAAGGAGAATCATTTTATGAAAAAGCCGAGATTTATAAATTTACGATTGTTCGCGGCTTTAGCTTTGTTAGGTCAAACAGTTAGTGGATTAATAGGCCCTGCGATTGTTCTTGCTGATGAGATTATTCAACCTCAAGAGGTAACAATTCATTATGACGTAAGTAAACTTTATGAAGTTGATGGAACCTTTAGTGATGGTAGAACACTCTCAGAACGTACTACGTCATTATATGCAGAATATAATGGTTCAAAACAAACAGTATTTTGTATTGAACCAGGTATTAGTATTCCAACAGAAGTTACTTCAGGTTATGAAAAAAATCCATTACCTTCAATGTCTGAAAAAGCTAAGCTAGTTTCCATTCTTTGGAAAAAGGCAGGAACAGATATGGACACCAATGTTAGATGAGGATAAGTTTGTATGTCTTTTACAAGAAGCACTTGAAGCAAAATCAGAAGAAAAAGTACTTCAATGGTTAGCTGATGTAGAAAAATCAGATGCATTTTTTATGTTAATTGAGATGGATGAGACAATTTGTCATGAAGCGGAGGCAGTTTTAGAAGCGCTCGAAATCGAGATGACAACAGCTATTCAGTATTTTTTAACTGAGATTGTTCGACAAAAGAAATTACCTGTATATGCAAAAGATACTGATACGATTATGGTTCCAGTCCAACTTTTTATTCCATTGAAAAGCTTGGCTCGATTTTAATTGTTGATGCGGTTATTTCACTATAAGGGATATCGAATTCGAACGAAGGATCAACACTTAGTGTATCATTTTGCACTTCGATGGTTGTTATTCTTTTTCTTAACGTGCCCGCTCCTTTTTAATTAAAACCATTGTGGGAACTGAGACAATCCAATTTTGCATTGTCTCAGTTTCCGGTTAAATGGTCAACAAGAGAATCATTTACTGTTTTAAGTAGTGCGTTTTTAACAGGTACGGTTGCTTGGCTTTATTCTCGTTATGCACCTGATCACTGGCGAAGTTTGTGGCATCGTCAAAAAATAGCACGGATGATTCTAGAAAATCATTGGTATGAAGTGACACAAACACAGACCGAAGGATTTTTTAAAGACTTAAAAAGTAGTCAAAAAAAGGAACGAATCACTTATTTTCCTAAAATATACTATCAGATGAAAAGAGGATTATTGTCGATTCGTGTTGAAATTTCTTTAGGAAACTATCAAGAACAGTTACTCAAACTCGAAAAAAAATTAGAAAGTGGCTTGTACTGTGAATTAGTAGAGAAAGAACTAAAGGAATCTTATGTAGAATACACACTTCTTTATAATATGATTGAAAACCGAATAGGTATTGATGAAGTCGTGGCAGAAAAAGGCGAATTACGCTTAATGAAAAATTTGGTATGGGCATATGATACCTTACCCCATATGTTGGTTGCTGGTGGGACTGGTGGGGGCAAAACGTATTTTTTGTTAACGATTATTGAAGCTCTATGAAAATCAAAAGCGGAACTTTATATTCTAGATCCTAAAAATGCAGATTTGGCAGATCTTTCAACCGTGATGCCTCATGTTTATTCGCAGAAAGAAGACATTTCAGCTTGTGTGGAAAATTTCTATGAACGCATGATGACACGAAGTCAAGAAATGAAAGAGCAGCCCCATTACAAAATAGGAGAAAACTATGCATATTTAGGATTAGCACCCAATTTTTTAATTTTTGATGAGTATGTAGCTTTTATGGAAATGTTGACGAGTAAGGAAAGTGCAGGAATTATCAATAAATTTAAACAAATCGTGATGTTAGGCAGGTAAGCGGGCTTTTTCTTGATTCTAGCTTGTCAAAGACCAGATGCAAAATATCTTGGAGATGGCATTCGGGACCAGTTTAATTTTCGAGTAGCATTAGGTCGAATGAGTGAACTTGGTTACTCCATGATGTTTGGGGAGGTCGATAAAAACTTCTTCATGAAGAAAATCAAAGGAAGAGGATATGTAGATACAGGAAGTAGTGTGATTAGTGAGTTTTACACGCCTTTAGTTCCGAAGGGGTATGATTTTTTGGAAAAAATTAGAAAGCTAACAGAAGAGGTCAACATGAGAAATTTAAAATGATGAAAATTTTATGTTCATAAAGTATGATTTTTCCGATATAATACTCGTATAATGACATGTGGCTAGATTTTTTGGCTTGTGATTCGCAAGTCTTGACTAAAATGGTGGGCAGATTTGCTGGCTTATCAACTTACCGGTTAGACTCTTTGTGTAATTGTATTAAGGAGTTTATGCTATTTCGCGTAATGAGTAGCCACATGTTTGATTTGGAGAGTAAATGATGGGAAAATTAAACGAAATAAACAATCGAAGTGATTTTGCAAACTTAATCAATGTACCAATTCAGAAGCTTACCTTTATTCTCTATAAGAAAAAGGTAGAAAATCTGTACTCTTCCTTTTCGATCCCAAAGAAAAGCGGTGGGTATAGAAGAATTTATTCACCACACGAAGATTTACTCGATATACAAAAGAAAATTGCAAGACTATTAGCTACACAAAAAAATGTATTTCAAGAGGAAAACAGAATCAAGTTAAATATTTCTCATGGATTTGAAAAAAATAAGAGCATTATAACAAATGCTAAAATTCATCGAAATAAACGTTTTGTTTTTAATGTTGATTTAGAAAATTTTTTTGAAAGTTTTCATTTTGGTCGAGTGAAAGGCTATTTTGAAAAGAATAAAAACTTCCAGCTACCTACGGAAGTTGCGGTTATATTAGCTCAGTTATGTTGTTACCAAGGGGTCTTACCTCAAGGCGCACCTACTTCACCAATAATAACCAATCTTATATGTAACATTTTAGATTTAAGATTACTAAAGCTTGCAAAAAAATATAGATTGGATTATACGAGATATGCGGATGATTTGACTTTTTCTACAAATGACAGACACTTTTTAGATTTGAAAAGTGCTTTTTATTATGAATTAAATGGAGAAATTAAAAAAGCTGGTTTTAAATTAAATGAGAAAAAAAGCAATTTTCAGTATAAAGATTCTCGACAAATGGTTACTGGATTAGTAGTCAATAAGATGATTAATGTGGACCGAAATTTCTATAAAGAAACTAGAGCCATGGCTCATAGGCTTTATCAAACTGGCAGCTTTACAATTGATAATGAAGAAGCGGATATCAAACAATTAGAGGGTAGATTTGCGTTTATCAATCAAATACAGTGGTATAACAATAGGATTGATAATGAAAAGCATAACTTTAGATCTCTGAATACGAAGGAAAAGCAATATCAAGCTTTATTGTTTTATAAATATTTTTTTGCCAATAACAAACCTTTAATTATAACTGAAGGGAAAACTGATATTAAGTACCTTAAATCAGCACTCAAGAAATATTATAATGAGTATCCGGAATTAGTTACAAAAGATGAAAAAAATAATTATGATTTTAAGATAAGCTTTTTAAGAAGAAGCAAAAGATTGCGTTACTTTTTTGATCTTTCTTTAGATGGTGCAGATACGTTGACTGATTTTTACAAACGCTTTATGTCTAACTCTTATCCTGAAAAGGGGGCAATTAACTATTTGATGCATTTTAAGAAAATGAGTGAAAATAAGCCAAAAAATCCAGTCATCTGGATTTTTGATAATGAAATAGCTAATAAAGACAAGCCGATTTGTAAATTTATAAATGGTGTAAAATTGACAGAATATAAAAAAGAATGTCTGAAAAGCAGTCAACAAACACTATTACATGATAATTTATTTTTGTTAACTAATCCACTTTCTAATGGAGCAGAAGAATGTGAAATAGAAGATCTATTTAGCGAAGATGTCCTAAAAAAGGAAATTAATGGAAAAACGTTCTGCAGAGATAAAAAAGTGGATCCAGAAAAATATTATGGGAAAGAAATTTTTTCAAATTTTATTGTTAATGAATATGAGAGAATTGATTTTGAAAATTTTAAACCCATGTTAGATAACTTGACTTTAATTGTACGAAATTATAGATCAGATTCTGTAATTCCTTGAATAATAATGATATTTCGGATGAAGAGTATATTTTTTATGATGAATTAAGCGTGAATAAAATTTTATAGGCTCTTCGACATTTAGTGTTGGTAGAGAAAGATACAACTGAAAATTTAGTTATAACCAGTTAGGCAGATTGCTTAACTGGTTTTTGTTTTACTTGGAAGATCAAGCCTTGAATGAGATAAATTCCTGCTCGAAAGTTGTGGAAATTTCGATAGCCGTAGGCTACTCGTTTTATCACTTTTATCTTGTTGTTTGTTCCTTCTAATGCACCATTACTATACCTGGTTTTTAAAGCATATTGAATCCCTAATTTGTATTTATTTAAAAACGTCAGTTTCTTACAAAACCATTGTGGGAGGCATTGATCTAAGCTGTTGATCGTATCGAAAAAGCTTTGGCTGTCCTTGTTGTTTAAAGTGATAGAGGAGGAGCTGACAAGTCTCGTAAGCCCTTGTTAATTGCTCGTCATAGCTCAAAAGTTCATCGACGATCGCTTTTTGCGTCATTGGTCTACGAAAGGATCGATCATATTGATAATTGGAACTATCCAGATCATAGGCATGCTTAAGGAGTAATTTCCAGAATCGCTTCAAACGTCGATACTTTGTCGGTTCCGTTTTTTTTAAGCTGTTCATTGTTTTAATTCGCAACTGGTTTAACGCACGAGTGATTTGTTGGGCAATGTGAAAGCGATCAGTCACGATTTTTGCGTTTGGGAAGACCGCCTTTACAAGTTCAAAATAAGGGGCATTCATATCCATCACGACGTATTTCACGTTCGCTCGTGCTTTTCGAGTGAATTTAAGGAAATAGGGTTTTAAGAAAGCCAGGCGACGATTCTCCAATACACCGATTAATTGCTGGGTCTGCCCATTCATAAAAACAAAACTCATTTTTCCACTGCAGGACTTCATCGATTTGAACTCATCAAAACAAAGGACCGAAGGTAACGTATCAAAACGAGGATGATACGTTTTTAAACAGGTTTTCAGGACACGCAGAACGGTTACGTCAGAGACAAAATAGCGATCGGCAATTTCTTTTCTTGTTGTATTCTTCGCCAGCTCCAAGGCAATTTGAACCTTTAATTCCTTTGAAAGAATCCACCAAATTTGTCTGAGCGTTGAATGTCGACTGACATTCCTTACAGTAAAAGCGCGTACGTACCAAGCGTAATTCTGTTTTTGTTGCTCGATAAGGCAAAAGTTGGACTTTTGTTTTGTGTGAGCCATTCTTGATGATTTGTCCTTCATTTTTGATGCCACATTTACGACAATGACTTGGTATATAGCTAAGTTTGGCATGGATAAGATTGGTGCGGAACCCCTCTTCTTCTTTAGTATCTAACCATTCTTCTTCGAAGAATAAATTTTCATCTGTTAAACCTAATAATTTTCTAGTACAATGATCCATGGAGATATCCTTTCTTGGTGTGGTTTTGTTCTAGACGACTAAATTCTACCAGTTAGGCTATCTCTTTTGCTATCTTTTTTTACAAAAAAAGTGTCAGTAGAAAATCCGTAGATTTTCCACCAACACTAAATATTGTAGAACCACTATTTTTAGCATTGAAAAATTTTGAGATCCGAAAATAATTTATTTTTGAAACATCAGTTCATATTGTGTGTAATTAGTTTTTATGAAAGGTAGGTCTATTTAAGTTGACCTATCTTTCTTTGATGAAAGTAATGATCATTTTATGTAAATTACGTTTTATGACTATAGTTCAACTGAAGAGATTTGAAAGGGAAGAGGTCTTATTATGTTACTATTTTTATTAGGGGTATTTTTAGGTGGCTTATTAGGAGTAATTATAATGAGTTGTTTAGCTACTGGAAAATATGATGATATAACTTCTGGAAGGGAATAGCTTTGACGTAGATATATGTGGCTAAATAAATATTACTTAGATTTGTTTCACTATCATTGTGGTGACACGATAAGACTTTGTTAACAATACTCATTACTACTGCTATCTATATGGAATGGCAATACTTTTTTTGACAAAAACTATAAGTTTTCTTGGATTACTTTTGAAAATAGGTACTTTCGGATATGATTCAAAAGAAGTCTTTTTAGATAAATCAAAAAGCTATTTCGGATTAGGTGAGACGAGCCGTATCATAAATAGGGATATTTAAACTAAGTAAATAATTATTAAAATTTAGAAAAGATTTTTTAGTCATTTTCTACAAGAATTAATAATAAACATTAAATTGAAAAGAATGATAAATATTAACTTAAATACCCCTGCAATATGAATAAGTAAATGTACTGCAGGGTCATTGAAGGTAAGAGCTATTAGATTTCTGTGATTAATTTAATCGTTCTTTCTACATAATTTACAACTTCATTGAAATTTAAAGGATATTCTAGATATCCAGGATTTGAATGGTGAAACTTTTTTGAAAAGTCATTAATAGACTCTATTTCAGGTAAACTTTTTTTTAAACGATAAAAGGGTTCTCCCTTCTGTGAGTCCCTGATCATTTCAATGATATTACCTAGCCACTGGTTTGAGGATACCAAATTAAAATATTTGATTCTAAATATACCTTCTAGGCTAGGTCGAATTGTCCTACAAACAAAAAGTAATTCCGTTTCGTTATCTTCACCATGAACTAAAAAATCATGTAGGAAGGTAATGTCTTTAATTAACCCCGTCATGCTTTCCTTTTCAAGAACAATGGAAGATATTCGAGTTCCTTGAGTTGTTTTCTTTAATTTTAAGCAAACACATTCACTATTGATTTTTTTATATAAATCGTTTTGAAATTGTATATCATGTGATAAAACAAATAATTGTTTTACCTTTTCAGATAAATTTGCTATTTCATTGATAGTGATCTGTTTTCTATGTGCATCGAAACTAGTGAAAGGATCATCAATTACAACTATTCTATTATCTAAATTCGGTAGCAAATTGAGTTTTGCTATGAAAAATGAAAGGGCTAAAGAGTTCTTATCCCCTTCACTTAAGGAGTATTTTAATGAAGTTTCAGATCGATCATTAATTGAAATAGGATGATTATTTACAATAATTTCATAAACAAGTTTTTTAAGCAGTCCATATTTTGATTTATATACTGGTTTAATATTACTTATACTAAGATACGGGGCAAAGGAAGTGAGTAATTTGTTAATTTGACTCATATACTTTTGAATAGCTATTTCTGTTCTTTTTTTTCTTTTTTCCATGTGTACATTAATTTCGTCTATTTTGTTATTTATTTCTAATTGCAGAGAATCCATGGACGTTTGTAGTTCTGAGATATTTTTTGCAGAATCTTTTGCTTTTATCCGTTTGTTTCTTCTGTTTCTATAGTTATGTCGTTTTTGTCTTAGTTTAGTAATTTGTTTATTTAAATTAGCAATACGTCTTATATTGTCCTTCAAATCATCAAAAACTATAGCTTCTAAAAAACTAATGTCACCTGCATCTGTAACATCTATAGAATAAACATTATTCTCTAAATATAGACTGTTAAAAACTTCAACATCAAGTTGTTTGTTCCATGTGCCATTTTTATAACTTATCTCTTTATTTATATCATCGATAAAAATAATTTTTGGGTTTTCTTTAGCTCCATATTTTTTTTTCTTTTTTATAAGGTATTCTTTATTGTTTAAGGATTCCAATAAGATGGAAAAACTAGTTTTTCCACTCCCATTAGGAGCAAATATTAGATTGTTTTTTTTTAAGCAGCCATCCCAATCATGCCTGTCATAAAGAGAAGGACTAAAATTAGCGTAATTGCTTAAAGTTATTATTTTATGGATCATTTATTAAACAAACCTTCCTTTTTGATAACTGTCGTTACTTTAATGCTTGCTTAAATGCTAGTTGTCTGAAGAGGAGTAGTTGTGATTCAACAAGTGATAACTTCCAACTAATAGAATTATGTTATCATAAGGTTGATGTTGATTCAATCGGAGTTCAGGTAATGTTTTGATAAATTACATTAAATAATAATTATCGTTTTTGAAAGTGTTGGTATTTATGTTAAAACCCAAATTCTTGGAGAGCGGTATATCTATTTAAATTATATAACTTGAAAAATAAATATATATTATTACTATGAAGCTCAATCATCTTAATTGATGATTGGGCTATTTTTGTGGTAAAGGAGGATTATACAATGTTCGATACACAAGAAAATCGCTACATCACGAAGGTAGTGAGCGAACAAGTACCAAAGGAAATACAGCTACGTTGTTTTCAGTTGATTGATGAGAAGGTGAAACAAGAGGATGTTCAGTTAGATTAACTACAGATATTCGAGTTCAATCGTGATGATCAACGGAGAACGATCACAATTACTCATCGATAAGAAGAGCCATTCTTCATTGATTATTATGAATGCCGAATATCAAACGACTTAGCGAAGAACTTTTGACGAAAGAAGATTTGGGTGATTGATGATCAGACCCATCAGACGATGTTGTTACCAGAAGTGTATTGATCGCAGATAGTAAGCGCACAAGTAAGAAATTTCCAAAATTAATCGAAAGAAGGTATTGACAATGACAAACCAACAAGTGAAATCTGAACCCAAAAAACGTGTGAATGTCGTTTCTTTGCAGTTAGTAAAGGAGTCATCAGTATTGTATGCAGGAAGAAAATGCAATAGCCCACAAGCGTTGTACCAGTTATTTTCTCCCTTTATAGAGCATAAAGATAGAGAATTTTTAGTGATGGCGGGGCTTTCTCAAAAGTTAGAACCAACCATTATTCAGACGATTCACATTAGCACGATCAATCAATCGTTAGCTTACCCAAGAGATATCTTGAAAGCTGCATTGTTATCTAATAGCGTGTCAATTTGCATCGCACATAATCACCCTTCAGGAGACGTAACTGCCTCATTATCTGACATTCAACTTACCGCTCGTTTAGAAAAAGCTGCTAAGTTACTACAGATCAAATTACAAGATCATATCATCATTGGTTCAGGTGGAGAGTACTTATCGATGAGAGCTGAAGGACATATTAAAGAGGACGAATAACCCTAATGACTGATATTGGTCATTGGGGTTTTCTTTTTGCAGAGAGAGGACGGATCGAAATGTTACATCAAGCAATCAACATACTCAAAGAAAAAACGGGGATTGAAACAACTGAAAAGGCCTGGGGCTTTTAATCGGTTACTGCTGAACGTGAAGAATTGGATCCAGCAATTATTCAGATGAACAAAACGAAGTTACTAGCATTAGTAATGCCTCATTTGTACGTATACGTAGATCAAGAATCTGGCAAGGATTATGTGGTGTACTTCTTGACGGATATAAACAGTGAGCGCGAAATTACTCGTGGGTTATTAATAGAAGGAAAGCTTCATTGGTATTCAAATGGTGAGTCTTATGATTAGCCCTGAAATATGGAAAACGATAGCTGAATGCCTACAGGACATCCTATTGGCGTTAGAGAAAAATGAAAGGATCGGTGACAACGATGAAGTGGTTCAGATTGATTGCGAAGATTGCAACAGCAGTGATTGTGACATTGATTAATGCGCAAATAATTTAATTAAAGGAGAGAATCATATGATTAAGAAAGAAGTAATCACCATGCAATCAGAGTCATGGTTTAGTGAAGACAGACAATGCATTTAACAGGTTTTCCAGTATCAAGTAATCAAAATAACTGTAAAGGTGGTAATTAAATGAAAAAAACAAATGATCAAAAAGTTTACGAGTATGTGTATAGGGTATACGGGGACGATCCCTTCACTACAGAGCAGATTTACAATTCAGCAGATGTTATCGGTGATAACCCAGCAAGCATAGGTGCAGCACTAAATAGCCTAAAGAAAAAAGGATTGCTAATCAACTAGGGTGAACGCAAAACAGAAAATAGCCATCATCTTCCACTAGATGAGGAGTATACTCAACAGTTTGAACCTTTGGCAAAGGAATTAGCCAAGGGTCTGATGTACTATTTACAACCATAGAACACACGTGAAAAGGGGGACAGATCGTCCTCTTTTTTCATTAGGGAGGACCCAAGATGAACGTGGCCTACTGCAGAAACTCTGTTTGGAAAGAAGAAAAAGTGTCTTTACAGTCTCAGAAAGACCTGTGCGAAACAGAAGCAAAAAAGTCCAACTTGATCATTCCAAAGGAGAATTTCTTATTGTAAAAAGGACAATCTGCACGAAAATTGAATCGTCCACAAATGAAGGTATTACTAGACTGGATTCGCTCAGATGTACTGGATCATGGTCATTTGTTCGTTCCTAGTTACGATCGACTGATCAGAGAAATAACTGACTTAAACTATGTACTCAATCTATTTGATCAACATGCTATTACCGTTCATTCAGTGAAAGAAAAAATCCCTGCTACAATGTCACGCTCAACACGTACATTCTATATCTATTCGCTAGGTGCAGTGGCCCAAGCACATTTAGAGACGAGCCGGCAACATGCCTTATCCTGGTATCAAGGTTGGTATGATGTATGGAGGAATATTCTCATATCCTCATACATGCAAACCAGAAGATGTAATGGCTTATGAAAAAGACATGGACAGGTATTTATATTTTCCAAATACAATGTGCAGAGGTTATTATGACAATAAAGCAAAGATGTTTTGGAAGAACAACGGAATTCAGATAGATATTGCAGATGAGGATGAAAAGATTTTACTTCAAGGAAAGGTTGATTACATTGCTTTTTCTTATTATATGACAATGTGTTCCTCTGCAAGCATAGAAGTAAAAATGAATCTGGTGGGAAGTTCTATCGATGGTGCAGACAATCCTTATTTATTAAAAACGGATTGGGATCTATCTATAGATCCTACAGGTCTGAGATATGCTTTAAATGTACTATACGATCGGTATCAACTACCATACGATTACTCATCACCAAAAGGAACTTTTCTTTCAATACTCCTATAATTTACAAATACCATAATAATAAAATTTCCTTAAAAAGTATCTTTCTTTTAAAGAGAGTTGCTTTTTTGTGCTCTCAATTGTCTTTATTAGTGTAAAGAAAATGACCTTTGAAAACTAAATACAAAATCTATCAGTACTTTCCATTTGCAGGGAGCATTTCTTAATTACGTCATGATGAATTATCGGAGCGAAAAATAATTAAGGTAAGAATTGTCAAATTTGAGCCATGATCTGCAAATGTAATAATGATACTTCCGTAACTAAACTGGCTCGCCATTACTGGGGAGAGGTGAGAATCCTATGTGCTTTTTGACAGGAGCAGCTGATAGATTAGTAGAGATTTTATCAATCAATAACTTATGATTTTTAGGGAGGCGCTGACATAAGAAAGAGAAGGCGATAGAATGAAGACAGCCACTCGGCAAGATTTAATTAAGATGGGGTTTTCGCAGTATTACGCTGACAAAATCTTCAAGGAATACAAAGCTCTTTTGATTGCTAATAAATATTCTTTTTATCGAAACAACAAGATTAAAAGGATACCGGTCAGTGTCATAGAAAAGGTCTTAAACATTTCTTGGAAGGATGAATACTAATGAGAAGAGTTGCAAATGTGTATAAGGATGAAAAAAGGGGGACTTGGTATTTTTCTTTAACTCTGGGCTATGATCGTTTCGGAAAGAGAATACAACCTACTAGAAGAGGGTTTAAAACGCAAAAAGAAGCAAAAGATGCGATGGAGGAATTAAAAAAGAATTACTCTGACTCTCAAGAGATTTATTTACAAGGAATCACTTTCCGAGAATTTTATAAGAAGTATTTTTTTCCTTGGTATAGGCTTGGGACGATTGAGAAAACTTATGTAAAAACTGATACAACTTTAAAACGCGCGTTAGCTTATTTTGGGAAAATGCAAATAGAAAAAATTAGACCCATTCATATTCAAGAGTTTCAACAATATCTGGTTCAAGAATGTTCTGTTACAAGTAAAGAAGGGGTAATGAGATCTTTATCGAACAATTATATTAAACAGATATTCAATAAGATACGGATTATTTTTAATCGAGCGGTAGTTTTGGAAATCATTGATGAGAATCCAGTAGATACTATAGGGAAAATTCGAACAGAGCGATCAGTGGTTGCATTCTGGACAGTTGAAGAGTTCAAGAAAGTGTACAATTACTCTTATCATTGCGATTTCCAAGAAGCGTTTTACAAAAAATGATGCGCTTTTTATTCGTAACCGGTCTAAGAAGCGAAGAGCTTTTTGCACTTCAATGGTCGGATATCGATTTCCGTAAAGGAACTTGCAGCGTGAGTAAATCACTCTATATTCGAACAAGAACAGATTATGATTTCTCGGATACAAAAATGCTTCGAGTATCCGAACCATCACATTAGACAAACAAACCGTTGAGGATTTGAAAGAATGGAAAGAAATGCAAAAAACAATCGGAGATGACCTTGACTTTGTTTTTACATTTGATGGGTTGCCACCGTCTCCAAAGACATTTTTAGGGCGAGTAAAAAAATTGGCTGAAGTGGCAGGAGTCAAACCTATTCATTTACATGGACTTCGACATTCTCATGTTGCATTTTTAATTGAGCATAATAACAATATCTATGCAGTATCGAAGCGATTGGGCCATTCCACTGTTAAGACTACTTTAGATAAATACGGTCATCTTTATCCAGAAACAAATCAAACTTTGGCAAATGAATTCACCAAATTTGAAGTTTAATTTTTTTTACAGATTACTGCTGTCAAATTACTGTCACGAGCCGTTTTTAGTCAAATTTTGAATATAGGGTATTGATATATGGGGCTTTTAAGGCCAGTTGTCGGAATCGAAGATGGATGAGGACGAACCGAAGAAACAATCTGTTTTGACGGATGTCAGTAAGAGGAATAGAATGAAAGTACCTTCGAGAGAAGGTGATTTTTTTAATAAAAGGAAAAATATAAAATGACCGAAGGGACATACACTGGTTGTTTAGTAGATAGTTTCAATCGATTGATGCGTGGCTTTTGATAGATTGAAGATCGGAGATGATTTGCGCATGAAGGTGTTGTATTTTAATGGATTTGGTGATTCAACTGTTTTAACATATGGGGATTTGCCTGATCCCATCATTCATGAAAATGAGCTATTGGTAGAAATGGTGTATATTGGGTTGAATTATGCTGATATTTATCGGAGAAAGGGTAACTATCATATTGAATCCCGAGACCCTCTTATTAATGGCTATGAAGGGGTAGGGAGGATTATTCAAAAAGGAACATCTGTCTCCAAGTTTCAGCTAGGGGAAACGATTCTTTTTGTAGATGTTCCTTTTGCCAATGCAGAATTGGTGGCTGTCCCTGAGGAAAATGCCATCCGTATTCCATCAGGTATACCACCTAAATTAGCCGCCAGTATCGGTCTGCAAGGGTTGACAGCTGATTTTTTAGCTCATGATCTTGGCAATAATGTGAATCATAGTAAGGTCTTCGTCCATGGGATAAGTGGTGGCGTCGGACAAATTTTATCGCAACTATTGACGGCTGATGGTCTAGAAGTGTATGGCGTCACTTCTACGGAAGAAAAGCGACAACTGGCTTTAGACCAAGGAGCAAAACAAGTCTTTTTAAGAAATACAGAATGGCAAGATACCTACACTTCTTTCTTTGATACCGTTTATGATGGAATTGGGCATACATTAGCCGAAAGTGTCGACTTGCTCAAAAATAGAGGCAAGGTTATCTTTTTTGGTATGGCCGGCGGAAATCCGCCAGCGATCGACTTTATTCCCTTGTTATCTAAATCAAAAAGTATTTTGACAGGAGATCTCTGGGATTACTTGACAAGTTTTCAAGAGCGGGAGAGAAGAAGCACCCGATTGTTTGACTACTTTAGCAAGGATCAAATGAAGATCAGTCAACCAACCATTTTTTCATTAGCTGACGGAAAAGCTGCCCATGATTATTTAGAATCTGGAAAAAGTATCGGTAAAATTCTGCTGCAACCATAAGAAGGTAAAAAACTAGATGTTTTTATTGCAAACTATACACCAAATGTTTGATGTTTCACTAAGGCATTTTTTTATATTATCGATATTTCTCTTATGATACATCTTTAAGGATAAAAATAAATGTAAAATGAATAGAATATTGCAAGAATCTAATAGCTTCTATCTCTTCAGTGAGAATAAGATAAAACTTTGTGATACACAGTACATTTAATTTGAAAATATTTAATTACAGCAGTAAGATAAATATATCAAATACTTAAGGAGTGATATCTATGACAAACTATGAAGAAAAGGAAGCAAAAGCATTGGTAAAGATTGCAGAGGTTCTTGATAAGTTAGATGAGAATTTAGCTGAATTAGACACACTAGATGCAGACGCAAAAAAACATAGTATGAAGAAATGGATCGTTGAGAAAAAAGCGATTCATGAAATCAAAAAGATCGCACACGAAGCCGGTAAGTATGAAAAGTACGATGAACAAGCACTACAAAAAGAAATTGATGAAGTTGAGAAGTATATGTAATTGAACAAAAATAAGAAATTGTCACCATTATTCAGTAATTGAAATCTGAAATGATAAAAGTTTGATTTCAATTGAAGATTTAGATTTGACAATAATCTCACTAAGCCCATGCTCTTATGAGTGTGGGCTTGTTTGCTGTACATATGATTAACCACGCCAAGGTGAATAGGCATGAAAAATCATGTTCTACAACGACAAGATAAAACATTAGTTAAAGGGGGACGAGGAAAATCCAAAAACAAAGAAAGTCTGTTTTTTCGTTTTTTTCATCGACTTTCTCTATTTTTTTAGACAAGCTTTTCGCTTATTCTAAATTTATGAGCGGTATCATAGTAAACAGTTAACAAAACGTTTAGACCATCTGAAAAACATCTTTGCAGAAAATAGTGACGAGAGGTTTATGGCTGATAAGCAATTCGATTGTCTATTACAACATAGTAGAAAGTTCTTTATTGAAGATAAAATAATAAACTATATAGATGAAACGGGTGATTACATGGAAACAACATTTTTCATTTCTAAAAATACTTCTGTCACGTCAAAACAGTTGAAAAATGAAGTGATTGGACATGCTTGCGAGATATTACAGCGTGATATTTTAACCGTTGTGACAGACACGAGGAAAACAAATGAAATTGAATTGGTTTTACTTGATGAAAAAAATAAAACGGATGCTTTTCATATACTTTTCGTATCGCCAGATAAAGTAAAAGTGTGCGCTGAAACACCGTTAGGATTAATGTATGGGGTTCTTGAAATCTCTCATATCTAGATGCTGCTTCATCCGCTGTAAATCCTGCATTTTCGATCTGCATGATTTGATCAATATCATCTTCTTTTGGTGGTCTAAAGAAAACGTTCATTCAATCACTCCTATCCTATTTAGGATTAGTTTATCATATAATGATCCTTTTAAAATCCGTCTTACGCGCTTCTATTTTATTTTTGCTTGTCTAACGTTTTTTACCATAAATGCGTTGACTTTTTCGTCGCATATTTGAGAAAACCCGAAAGATAAATGGAAAAGTTGTTAGACAAAATACTGTTTACGGCTTTATAAGTGCTTTTGCAGGAATGACTTTTTGTGAGGGAGTTGTGAGAAAAGTGTAAAAATTAAGACAAGATATATCTGAATGCCTTGCCTTAAAGTCCACTTCAAGAAATATACTGAAACTACCATTACTTATGGAAGATGAAAGGAGCAGTACGATGAGAAAATGGACAAAAGGTCTTTATCTGGCTATGATTTTTCTTGCAGGATGCAGCAGTGATCTAACGAATGAAGAACTAGACATTGGTACAACGGAAACAAGTACTAGTGACACCGTTACGCAACAAATGAGAGAAGCAGGGATTGATGGGGAGGCCGATATTTTGATCGCCTACTTCACAAGACCAGAAAATTTAGAGCATGAACCAGCAGTCGAAGCAGTTTCTGGAAGTAGTTTTAATGTGATCGATAACACTTTAGTAGGAGATATCCAAGTCATAGCAGAGATGATCGCTGAACAAACAGGAGGTGAGTTATTTTCGATTCAAACAGAAGTAGGTTACCCTAACGTTTACGATGAACATACAGCTTTTGCCACTAGAGAGGTGGAAGAAGATGCCCGACCAACATTGATGACTGACGTTGCCCAAATGACTGAAGTGGATGTTCTCTTTATCGGCTTTCCCGTTTGGTGGAACCGTGCCCCAAGAGCCGTGTTAACATTTCTTGAAGCCTATGATCTTACGGATAAACAAATTATTCCTTTTGCAACCCATGGGGGAAGTGGACTGACCAATAGTCAAAATGAACTTCAAACGTTGTATCCAGCGTATGACTTTCTTGAAGGCTTTGCAGCAAGAGCGGGAAGTGTTGAAGACGCTGAACCCAATCTGTTGAATTGGCTCGATGAACTTGGGTACTAGGAACATTACGGTTTAATAGATATTTCTTGACCGGCTAATAGTCCATTATGTTTTAAAACTAAAAGAAACATAATGTTATTATGGTAAACAAGTGTGTTTGACTCATGAATCCTATGAGAACGAGAAAATAGTATTCCTTCAAGTCATTGTAAGAAGAATCATACCAAGATACTCATATAACCTATACCAAGTGTCGCAAAAGTATATAGCTGATAAACCTGTTCGTTTGTGCGAACATTTTTGATGTCATTCCATAAAACGATCCTCTTAAAATTCTGCAGTTTTATTCTTTTTTATTAGTATGATTCGCTGGAATAGCGATTCTTTGTTATTATTAGAAATGAATAGACCAAAAAGAAGGATGATTCTTTTCATTGCTAAGAGTTAAAATGTTGCAAAAAAGAGGAGGCGATTTAGTGGAATTTCGTTTATTAAAATATTTCTTCACGATTGCAGAGGAGGGAACGATCTCACAAGCCGCAGAAGTGCTCCACATCACCCAACCGACATTGAGCCGCCAATTAAAAGAATTAGAAGATGAATTAGGAACGGCTCTTTTCATTCGTGATAATCGTACAATGCTCTTAACGGAAGCCGGTCGTTTTTTAAAAAGCCGTGCCGAGGAGATATTGAGTCTAACGGATCAAACCATGCAAGAGTTTGAAGATCGTAAGAAACAGTTGTTTAGTGGTCATTTCACAATTGGCTGTGTCGAAGCAGATAATTCCGACACGCTTTCCTTGATGTTGGAAGAATTTATCAGTGACTTTCCAGATGTCCGCTTTCATATCCACAGTGGCACAGGAGATGATATCAACGAGCGTTTGGAGAAAGGCTTATTGGATTTGGCGATTTTGATCGAACCCATCGAAATCGAGAAATACAAAAAAGTTGTTCTACCAAGAAAAGAAACTTGGGGCATGCTGACATCGGCTGATTCTTTTCTCGCCCATAAAGAAGAGATTACACCAGAAGATATCAAAGGGGTGCCATTGCTAGTGTCAAGGCGTCCGGAAGTGCAGCAAATGTTCAGTCAATGGTCAAAAATACCAATAGAAGAATTACCGATCGTTGGAACATATAACTTGATTTTCAATGTCTTTTCCTTAGTAGAAAACCATGTTGGTTCGGCGTTGACCATCAGCGGAGCAGTCGGAGAACGGAGGGATGAAACGATCAAATTTTTGCCTTTAGTCCCACAAATCGAAACCAGCTGTGTCCTGGTGTAGAAAAGAAATCGTGTGATGTCGCCTGTTGTGACGGCGTTCATTTCCCGCTTTCGTGACGCTTTTGAATAATTGCATCCTAAAAGCCAAAAGAAGTGGAGTAATTCGCTTCTTTTTTCTTCCACCTCTCCCTATGCTTTATAAGCATAGGGACTTTTTATAGAAAGCATTATTCAAAGGCTCCGCTTTGCCTTACTATTAAATATACCAAGAAGAGAAACCAAGGAGGTGACAAAATGCCGGCAATACTTGTGTATTCACGAGCAGGAGAGAATCTTATTGAAGGGCAGCGAAAAAAGCTGATAGTGGGAAATACCCGGGTTCTAGCAGAGAAAATAGCAGATAAATTACAATGTCCGCTTTATTCTCTTGAACCGGCTTATCCTTACCCTCAAAGCTACCAAGCAATGGTCGAGCTAGCAAAAAAAGAAAAAGCGGCTAATGATTTCCCCCTCTATCAAGAGGTATCGGCAGCGTTTTTTAAAGAACGGGTTTTGTTTATCGGTTTTCCAAATTGGTGGGGCACATACCCGATGATCCTAGCGAGTTTTTTAAAAGATCATCGGTTGGAAGGGAAGAGTATTTTTCCGTTTTGTACTCATGAAGGCTCAGGATTTGGCAACAGCCTAGAAGACTTTAAAAAGACTTGTCCTGAAGCAACTGTTTATCCTGGATTAGCTGTTCGTGGTTCAAGAGTAGCTAAAGCGGATATAGCTATTCGAAATTGGTTAAATCAGCATTTTATTAAAATAGATGAAGGAGTCGATCGATATGGTAAAGAAACAAACAGCAGGAAGAGATAACTTAGGCAAATTTGCGCCGAAATTTGCGCAACTGAATGATGATGTATTATTTGGTGAAGTTTGGTCACGTGAGGCAGAATTGGCTCCTCATACGAGAAGTTTATTGACGATATCTGCCTTGATTTCCGGTGGCAATTTCGAACAGTTGACTGCCCATTTAACGATTGGCAAGGAAAACGGGATCACTGTAGAGGAAATTGCAGAAGTAATCACTCATCTGGCTTTCTATGTTGGCTGACCTAAAGCTTGGTCTGCTTTTAACATCGCCAAAACGGTTTATCAAGAAGAGCTAGCTGAATTGGAGGAAAAATAAATGTCAGAACTCGATGCAGCAAAAGAATCTGGAATCTTTTCACTGGGCAACACAAATGACGCCTATGCACAATATTTTAGCGGTCAGAGTTACTTGAATCCTTTAGTAGCTGATCCAGCGATTCCAGTCAACGTTGGCAATGTGACCTTTGAACCAGGTTGCCGCAACAATTGGCATCGGCATATCGATGGTGGGTATCAATTGTTGTTGGTGACTTCAGGAGAAGGCTGGTACCAAGAAGCAGGGAAGAAACCGCAAAAACTTACTGTTGGTGATGTTGTAGTCATCAAGGAAGGGGTCAAACATTGGCATGGTGCAGCGAAAAATAGTTGGTTTGCTCATGTAGCGATTACTGCTGGTGCTTCAGAATGGTTAGAAGCAGTCAGTGATGAAGAATATGATCAGTTGCCTGACGCATAAAGGAGGAAAAAGGGATGAATCGAATCAAAGGAAAAGTCGTGATCATTACGGGTGCATCAAGCGGAATTGGTGAAGCAACAGCGTTACTTTTAGCAGAAAAAGGTGCCAAATTGGTTTTAGCTGCTCGGCGGAAAGAGAAACTAGCGGAGATTGTTACAACAATACGTGAGAAAAATGGAGAGGCTGTCTATAAGGAAACCGATGTGACCAAACCAGCGGATAATCAAGCGCTGATCGACTATGCAAAAGAGATCTATAGGAAAATCGATGTGATTTTCTTAAATGCGGGCATTATGCCTAGTTCTCCTTTGTCTGCTTTAAAAACAGAGGAGTGGGATCAAATGATCGATATCAATATCAAAGGGGTATTGCATGGTCTAGCTGCTGTTCTGCCAGATTTTATTTCCCAAAAATCTGGACAGGTGATCGCAACCTCTTCCGTAGCCGGATTAAAAGCATATCCGAACGCAGCAGTTTATGGGGCTACAAAATGGGCTGTGCGTAATCTAATGGAAGTTCTGCGGATGGAGTCGGCACAAGAAGGAACAAACATTCGAACTGCCACCATCTATCCAGCAGCGATCAATACTGAATTATTAGACACGATCACAGATGAAACAGCAGCCAAAGGTATGAACGCATTATACAAAGAACATGGAATATCACCCGATCGAGTAGCCAATATCGTGGCTTTTGCAATCAACCAGCCAGAAGATGTCAATGTGAATGAATTTACCGTCGGGGCAACCTCCCAACCTTGGTAAATACGTAGGAGAAAATAAGCTTCCGCTTGCATAACCAATACGCGAGTGGGAGCTTATTTTTATTTAGCCAAGATAAAATTCAATCAACGTTTTTGCAATTAGTTTCGTCATGGAATGACCTTTAGTAAAGCTTGAAGCTAAATAAATCGTCCGCGATAAGGGAATGTCCGTTAGTGAATGCAGAACAAAAGGTGCCTCATCTTCATAACCCCAAGTAATTTTAGGAAAGAACGTGATTGCTAGTTCTTTCGCTCTAGCGGATTATTTTTCTCGGGATTGTACCAATGAGACTGAAAAAAGACTCCACATGCTGTTGGCGATCATCGCTACGCTGGACGATACGTGCATTTTATACCGCAGCAATCAAGAGGTATTGGCACTGGTTCAGCAACTCGCACAAAAAGCCAATCAACAAGCGTTGCCGAATCCAGCATTTCAGGCACTAGCAGCCTTCTGCCAGTCAGAAAATGTATCTCCCGGAGGCAGTACGGATCTGTTGGCTGCCAGCTTCTTTTTATTGTCCATCAATTCGATTTTACTCGTAATTGAAGGAAGGACCGTTTATCAATAATTCTTTTCCTTAGAAGAAAGGCAACGATTCTTCTAAGGATTTTTTGTTTCATTTTTTACTCGTTTAAGAAAAATAAAATCTCTTGCTATTTGCATAGTTTAATGATTAGATAATTCTTAGGCACTACTGAAATGCTTCGTTGCTTCATTGCAACGAAAAAAAGGAGTTACAGATGAAATACTATAATGCTTTTCTTCAAAATCTTGTGTTGCGGCGCTGGACGGTCTTGTTTATGCTTGCGGGCATTCTTTTTTTGTTTCGCAGTATGATGACCATTCTTTTGCTGACCTTTATCTTTACGTATTTGATTTATCGGCTGGTTCTTTTGCTCCATCGAAAAAGCCGACTGCCCATCAAGCTTACGAGCATCCTGACCTACAGCTTGATTGTTTTTATTCTTTATTTAGTAGCAACAAATTATGTTCCCATCATCATCAAACAATCCGTCCAATTAGTCAATTCCGTTGCTGATTTCTACCAACGGACAGACTCCAATAATGAATTGATCGAATATGTCTTAAATTTATTGCAAACCAGTGAATATATTCAGAAATTACAAAGCGGCGTTTTAGTCGTGATCAATTATCTGTATAATTTCGGTGAACTGGCATTGACGGTGCTGATCTCATTTCTGCTTAGTTTCTTCTTTATGATCGATAACAAAAAAACCGTTGCGTTTTCTCAGCTGTTTTTGCAAGGGCGAGGGGGGTGGTTCTTTGAAGATGTTTACTATTTAGGAGCTAAGTTTACGCGGGCTTTCGGAAATGTGATTGAGACGCAGTTGGTGATCGCCTTAGTTAATACAGCAATCACTGTCTTCGCCTTAGCGGTGATGGGCTTTCCGCAACTATTGAGTTTGGCGTTGATGATTTTCTTTCTCAGCTTGATTCCTGTTGCTGGTGTGATCATCTCGTGTATTCCATTAACGTTTATTGCCTATTCTATCGGCGGATTTAATGATGTGATCTACATTTTACTGATCATTGTGTTTGTTCATGCGTTGGAATCCTATATCTTAAATCCCCGCTTGATGGCCAATAAAACAGAGATCCCGATGTTTTACACGTTTATTCTCCTGTATCTTAGCGAACATCTCTTTGGCTTGTGGGGCTTGATCATCGGGATCCCATTGTTCACTTTCTTTTTAGATTTAATGAATGTGAAAGAGATTCCGCGATTGCGTAAAAAATCCGATGACACCTTGCAGGACCAATAAAAATGATTGCTGTAAAGGATGCCAATTGATAGAAAAAACCATCTCTGCCGATGAAAGGCGAGATGGTTTTTTTATTTCGCCGCAATTTTTTTCGTAAAGGAGACAAAGCAGATTGCTGAAGAGGGGCTTTGAAACCTCCCTGTTGCTGAATACCCTAACGAGTGATAAAAGTGAACCAGCTTGGGTTCTTGCAGGATCGTATGTAAACGAATCGTATCTGTTTGTACGTTCCTTTCAATCAAGGTCATTGCTTGTCTACCGATCCCGCGGTTCTCGTAGGAGGGAAGAAGGGCGATGGAGGATAGCTTCGTCGTATGTTCCTGCTCAACCGTCAGTTTTAGGAAGCCCACGATTTTCTGAGCGGTCATGATTAAATAATAAGTTGTACTCGACGCAGAAAATTTTGCGTTTAGCTTCTCGAAACTTTGTAAGTAGGGAGAAGTTTCTTTGTCTTGATAACGGAGAAAGAGTGGTTTGAAGGCAGCTTTTTGTATCAAGTAGATAGAAAGTACATCGGAAAGCTTCGCTTCTTTAAGCTGAATGAGCATGCACACCTCCATAAAAAGTCAGACATCATTTGTTGAAAGACATTGATTCGGTATAGAAGGTCCTGATGAAAAAGCCATCGAATAGCAGTCTTTCATTGGCTCGTTTCCGTTTTGATCCTTCCCTCAACCAGAGGTTCAAAAACGAAGAGATCCGCAGGGCTTCGTGCCAACGGTGTTTTATTGAAAAAGATCATTTATCGATGTAACCAAGTCGTCATAGGTTTGACCGGTAGCGATTGCATAAACAGAAAACAAAAAGACGAGGGCTGCTGCCAGCACGTAAAATATTCGGAGGCGATAACCGTCACCTGTCCGGCGATTTTTTACAAAAGTAAAAATCGTCACAGCTAGATAAGCGAAGGTCAATAAACAAATAAGATACGTAATAATTTCTGGTGTCATGGGCGTTTTCCTTTCTTTTTCTATTTGTATAAAAATATACTCAATAAATATAATATAACCATTTCGAAACCGTCAAAGAAAGCGCTCAATTTTTGACACATAAAAACTGACCCAATGGTAGCCACTGGTCAGTTCTATTCAAAAACGATGGGGTATGATCTTAAATGTCTTTTTTTTCTGCATCTAGTAAGCTTCTTAGTTCATCAGCTAAAGCGATACAGGCAATACTATCTGTTAAGGACATCAAGGGATTTTCGAGTTGTCCTTGTGCAAGTGCGGTATGAACTGCTTGAATCTCTGAATGGAAATCATCGATCTCGTACCCAATATCATAGATCGTGTCTTCTTGGTCAATCGTTACGGTAAAAGAAGCGGGGCGATGGAAGTTTGGGACCGTGATTTTCCCTTTTGTTCCTTGTAATTCCGCCACCGTCTCTTTTGTTTGGTCAAATCCGGTCTCAATAACTGCAACAAAGTCTTCACTGACAAAGCGTGCTTCAACGTAGGTATCGACCCCAGTTTCATAAAGGCTGTAATCGATCAATTCGGCAGTTAAGTTTTCTGGTGAAAAATCTTGGATAAAGGCTAAGTTATAGATCCCCATATCCAATAAAGCACCTCCTTGCTTTGGCAGATAATGATAAGTACTGCCTTCGACTGGTAAATGGCGGCGGAAAGTAGTCGTGACACTTGTTAGCTCACCGATATAACCACCATCCACAAGTTCTTTTAGTTTGCGATATGCCGGAGTGAAGCGCGGTTTCATAGCTTCCATAAAGAAGACTTCGTGTGCTTGGGCTTGTTTTTGCACGTTGCGCATCTCTTGTGCAGTCAAGGTTGCTGGTTTTTCACATAAAACAGCTTTTTTCGCTTGAAAGGCTTTGATGATCCATTCATAGTGATACAAATGCGGCAAAGCAATATAAACGACATCGATAGCTGGATCATCTAATAGGTTTTGGTAGTCATCAAAGACAGCATCACACGGAAATTTTGCTTGAAACGCTTGCGCTTTTTCCATCGTACGACAAGCAACCCCATAAAGCTGGGCATCTTGAAAATTTTCTAAGCTTGCAGCAAAGCGATTGGCGATATTTCCGGCACCAATAATTCCCCAATTGATCATTTCATTTCCCTCTTTTCTTCAGTTGACGGGTATTCTGAGAGAATCCCTGATTCCAAAACAGTTTGTTTTTTTCTTAGTTCAGCAATATTTTTTTGGTATTCTTTGGCATACATCAATGCGAACAGTGAATCTAAAATATACTCAAAGGCGACCTGCGAAGAAAAGGTACCGACTTTGAGGAAATCACGTTCATCATGAGAAGCGATGATCGCATGGGTCGCTAATGGGATGATTTTTGCATGGGCGTTGCCAGAGATCACGATCACTAGTACCCCGACATCACGAAAGTGCTGCATGATTTTTTCGTATTGCGTATTTTTCCCACGATAGGTAATAAACACGGCACAATCTTTTTTCGTGACGTTCGACGCATTCCACGCATCATCTCCATACTCATCAGCAACGATCAGATACTTATTGATCTTGACCAACTTATTTTGAAAACTTCTTGCCCGGATCTGAGAATCACCACGAGCAAATAAGAAAATCCGCTGGGCAGCTTCCAACGATTGTACCACTGCTTCCATCGTTTCTGGGGCGACCTGAGCATGGGTTTTGTGGATCGAGTTGATCGTTAGATCGGCCATTTTTTTCAAAATGTCAGGCGTTTGATCCTTGGGCGAAAAGGGGAAATTCGCGTCAACAAAGGTTGGATTGAACATCTGATTATGGGCAATTTCAGCCAGACCTAAGCGAAAACTTTTAAATCCTTCATAACCCATCTTTTTGGCTAGACGAATGACGGAAGAGTGGGATGTGTACGTATGCTTGGCGATGACTTCAATCGTCAACGAAGGCACATCATTGATATTTTGCAAAATATAATCGGCAATCCGTTTCTCCGTATTGGTCAATCCTTCTTGAAGCCGTAATTTATCTCCTAATAACATCAAACCACCTCTTTCTAATCATAGCCTAGGACAAAGAAAACCAAAAGCAAAAACTGTGCCTTTTTGGCAATTTGGTAAAAATGTTCAGAAGCACTCAGCAGTTTGCGAAAAAGTCTGGTCAAAAGCACCTGTTTTTGGCAAAAGACTTCCTATTTCGAAGGATTTCATCAATAATCAAGCTATCAATTCATAGGAGGCGTCACAATGTTAACTATCGCATATCTCGGAAATGGAAAAAGCAACAATCGATACCATCTGCCTTTTTCAACCAAGCTGCAGGATAAGATCAAAGTGAAGACGATCTATTCACCAAGCGGCAAGCTGACCTGGCCAACACTGGAAGGCGTTCATTACACCTCTGACTTAGAGGATATTTACCGTGATCCTGAAATTCAATTAGTTGTGGTCACGACCCCCAGTCATTTGCATTATGAATTAGGCAAGGATGTCTTGCTTCATGGGAAAAATGTCTTGATCGAAAAACCTTTTACGGAAACTTCGGCACAAGCAAAGGAATTGTTCGCACTGGCGCAGGAGAAAGGCTTGTTTGTGCAATGCTATCAAAATCGCCGCTTTGATTCTGATTTTTTGACCACGCAAAAAGTGATCGAAAGCGGCGTGCTCGGAGATCTCTTAGAGGTAGAGATGCATTATGATTATTTTCGTCCAGAGGTTCCACGGTCAGTGACCGAATTTTCATTGAATACTAGCTATTTGTACGGACACGCTTGTCATACACTGGACCAAGTGATCTCCTATTTTGGGCAACCTGACGATGTCCATTATGAGGTTCGGCAATTGCTTGGAAAAAATCGTATGAACGATTACTTCGATTTGGATCTGTTTTATGGTCGAATGAAAGTCTCAGTCAAATCTAGTTACTTCCGATTAAAAGAGCGGCCTAGTTTTGTCGTTTATGGCGAAAACGGCGTTTTTGTAAAACAAACGAAGGATCGACAAGAAGAGCATCTAAAACAGTTTTATCTCCCGGATCATGCAGATTTTGGGATCGATTTGCCAGAGCACTATGGCACACTAACTTATATGGATGCTAACGGTGACTACCATGAAGGAAAAGTCATCTCTGAAATTGGTGATTATAGCCGCGTGTATGAGGGCGTCTATGAAACGATCATCAATGGCAAAGAGAAAATCGTAAAAGACGAAGAAACGATTTTGCAAATCGAAATGCTAGAAACAGGTATCAATCAAGTGATCACTGAATCATAAGGCAGAGTGATTACGGGGCTTTTGACAAACTAAGCGCCTGAAGGCATCAACTGACTCAACGTAAAGGAGGAGATACGAATCGAACCTTCAGAAATCCTGCAAGAAGAACAGCAGCTGCAGTTTGCTCATTTTGACAATGACCTCGCATTGCGGTTGGTAATTGCCATTGATCAGTACGTTAAAAGGAACTATCCGAAGCCGGTAGGGATCAAAGTTGTTCATCATGGCTTGCCGATCATTCGATTTTTAATGGTAGGGCGAAAAGAAAGTCCTTGGCTTGAAAGAAAAGAACGAACGGTACTTGAAAGCGGGCATAGTTCACTATACGTCTATGCGCAAAAAGATAGAGATACACGTTTTGCTAAATGGGCACAAGACGAACACTATGCGGTTTGTGGCGGTGGTTTTCCAATTATCGAAGACAGAAAAGTCACTGGTGCTATCTGTGTGTCAGGTTTGGCCCATTTCGAGGATCATAAAGTGATCACCGAGGTATTGAAACAAATGATCTAAGAAGATAGAAAAGGGGAAGCAAGATGAACTTAGCGATTTTAGGCGCAGGCATGATCGTCCATGATTTTTTGACGGTGGCGGGGGATGTCCCGCAGCTTGAACTGTCCGCTATTTTTGGGACAGAAAGTGATTTAGAGAAAATGAATCACTTAAAACAGCAATACGGGATTCAAACCGTCTACACAGAGTTAGGGGCATGTTTGGCGGATCCATCCGTTGACACCGTGTATGTCGCATTACCCAATCATTTGCATTATTCCTTTGCCAAAGAAGCGATCCTCGCTGGCAAACACGTCATTTGTGAAAAGCCATTTACGTTGCAGACACGAGAATTAGAAGAATTAACAGAATTGGCTGCTGCCCATGAGGTGCTTTTGATGGAAGCAATCACGAATCAGTACTTAGCCAACTACCAAGGAATAAAAGCGCAGCTTGAAACATTGGGAGAGCTGAAAGTGATTGAATGCAACTATTCGCAATATTCTTCTCGTTATGATTTATTCAAAGAGGGAACCGTTTTACCTGCATTTAACCCGAAAATGGGTGGTGGGGCATTGATGGATATCAATATCTATAATATTCATTTTGTCGTCGGGCTTTTAGGAAAACCCAAAAGTGTCCGCTATTTTGCTAATGTCGAACAGGGGATCGATACTTCTGGCATGCTGTTTTTAGATTATGAACAAACAAAAGTCGTTTGTATTGGCGCCAAAGATTCGACAGCGACGATTCGCTCAACGATCCAAGGGACGAAAGGATCGATCATCGTCAATGGGCCAACGAATATGCTTGCCAGCTATGACGTTGAACCGATCAACGGGGCAAAAAGCCATCAGGATCAAAGTGTTCACGGACATCGTATGTTTGAAGAATTTGTCCGTTTTGCACAAGCCATTCACGAAAATGATCAGGCCTTTGTCAAGGAACGCCTTGCCCATAGCAAGCTGGTGATGGAAGTAGTTGAAAAAGCATTGGCAGATGCCCAGATTATATTAGGATAATCGCATCAATGAGGAAAGACACCAGTTTCTTAGAAAAGTTGCTGGTGTCTTTGTTTGTTTTCTTATTTTTTCTTCTTTAAACTCAATAAGGTTAGTGGGATACCCAGGGTGAGATAGCCGACAATCGTCATCAAACAGACGACCAGCCAAAAGTTATCTACTGCTAGAAACGCAATCAGACCATAGGCCACCAGAATCGAGAGAAAATAAAAAAGAAAGAGCTGAAAAAAGCGTTTAAAACTCACAGTCATTCATTCTCCTTTGTTGTTAAACTGACTAGAAAAGTATACCATATCAAACGCAACTTCAAGGGATGATTGTGAACATTCGTAGGAGCCGCAAAAGGCGAATTGTTTTGTGGGCTGACCGTGATTCGCTATACTTGAAGGGAAGAGAAAGCGTAGGAATTTTTTTAGGAGAAGGAGGAGACAGATGAAAAAGGTGGATGTACTGATTATCGGAGCGGGTCCAGCTGGAACGGCTGCTGCCTACGGGTTAAAAGCCAAAGGAAGGACCGTGGCGATCGTTGAAGCCGATTTATGGGGTGGCACTTGTCCCAATCGCGGGTGTGATCCGAAAAAACTACTGATGCGAGGCGTAGAAGTCAAAACAGAGGCGAAACGTATGCATGGCAATGGCGTTCAAGAGGAGGTATCCATTGATTGGCCGGCACTGATGGCGTTTAAGCGCTCGTATACTGATCGTGTGCCGGAGTCAACCAAACAAGGGTTACTAGCAGAAGGAATCACTACTTACTACGGACAAGCCGCTTTTCGTGATGCCCATACGGTCGTCGTGGACGCAGAAGAGATTCAAGCAGAAAAAATAATTATTGCGACAGGACAGCGTCCAGCCGTACTGCCAATCGTCGGCAAGGAGCATTTACAAAGCAGTACTGATTTTCTTTCCTTTGAAAAGATGCCAGCAACGATTGCTTTCATAGGTGCTGGGTATATTACCTTCGAATTGGCGATGATCGCTCAAGCAGCAGGTGCTGAAGTTCATGTGATCCATCATAATGACCAGCCACTAAAAGGATTTGATGCAGAATTAACCACAGAAATGGTTCGCTCAATGCAGGACCAAGGCGTTTCGTTTCACTTTAATCAGAATACGCAGCGAATCACGAAAGAACAAAACCGCTATACGATCCAGACACAAGCATTGTCTCTCAACGTAGAAGCAGTGATTGGTGCCACGGGACGCAGACCCAATAGCGATCAGCTGCAACTGGAAAAGGCAGGGGTAGAAACGTCAAAACAAGGGATCGTAGTAAATGAGTTTTTGCAGACTAGTCAAAGACACATCTATTCCATCGGGGATGTGCTCGCGAAAAAGCAGCCCAAACTGACCCCTGTTGCCAGCTTTGAAGCCGCCTATCTTGTCGAGCATATAGATGACCAGAAAATGCCTATCCGTTATCCGCTGATCCCTACACTAGTTTTTGGTGCGGAAAAACTGGCAAGAATTGGGATCAGTGAGCAAGAAATTGCCGATAATGCCTCAGAATATCATAGCGAGGTGATGGATCTATCTTCTTGGTACACCTATCGACGAATCAATGATCAAGAGGCAAAAATCAAATTGGTTTATGACACATCTGATACCATCGTTGCTGTCACGATTTTTTCTACATTGGCCGATGAGTTGATCAACTACTTTGTTTTTGTATTAGAAAATCAGCTATCGAAAGAAGCGATTGCCAAGATGATTTTCGCGTATCCAACACCTGCCAGCGATTTGCCTTATTTTCTATAGATAACCAAACAAGCCTGCGCTAGTTTCCGCTAGCACAGGCTCTAAATTATTATGTCCGAATTGACTATAGTCTGCCAACCTTAAATGAACCTTAAAGTTGGTCTGAGGATTATTTAAGAAACGGGTTTGTTTCCTAGTAAAAGTAAATTTTCAGGCTCTCTTTGAAAGCCGGCGTACCGCAATGATTAGTACGATCGATGACAAGAAGAGTCCGATCAAATAGATGATGAAAATAAAATCCGGCTCATAATGCCGATAATTGAATATTTTTATCATAAAAAAGAGAAACGGGATCGCTGCAATAAGGGTTGAAACGAAACGTTTCCGCCATTGTATGAAAAACGATCCAATCACTAGAAAAAGACAAAATGGGACCCAGAAGATCAGATGTCCGATAAGTTCGATTTTTCACACCTCCTAGCAAGTAAAATCATCATAACGTTTCTTCCTAAAAAGCAAGCGTGAATGAAAAAATAATCCCATTAGGCACGTATGAAATTATGAGTGGAGTCTTCTGAAAAGTTCACAAGAAATCTGAGAATTTCAAAAGGAAATGAAAATCGAGCGATTAGGAATGTCCCAATAGGCCGAGAAAAAAGCACCTCTTGCAGCATTCGTTTTCACTTGAATCCTGCAAGAGGTGCTCTTTCGTAGAAAATCTGGTGCTTTATTCAATTGGTATCAAAGAAATGATTAGGAAGGAACGGCAGTCTTTTTTTATGGCAAGATGTTCTTACTATACAAAAGGGAAATGACCATACCTATGTCCAATAAATCCTTATAATAAAATCCTTTCAGTGGCCCAAAGTGTAAGAAAAATCCGAGAATCATTAATACAAACAGCAGCAGGAAGAGCAGGTTGAAAATGGTCATTAAGCGAAAACTGAAATGCCAATTACTCAAGAAATACTGATATTTCGCTGCTCGGTAAATTTTGTTTTGAATCGGAATTTTCTTGAGTGCAGGAATGGATTCATGATAGGACGTAAATAACTCGTAGTCTTTTTTTGTCAGCACTTCTGAGAATATGTTCGTCCCCGCTTGAAAGTCGAAATAGCCCCAATGGAATTGCTCTTTATCATCTGGCGATTCATGCTTCATCAGCTTTCTTGGCTTGATGGTGAAGGCTTTGATGGTCTCGTAGGGGTAACTGAAATAGGTGTTGCTTTCTAGATAGTCGATGATGACCAAAAAAAGCATTCGGGTCTCTGTGAAAACCAACAAACGATTGCCACGGGTGTCATGAAAGATGTCACGGTATGCTTTTGCTTTTTCGGTTGTTGCATAGGCATAGGCGCCAAGCCCTTGATTGGCGAAGGCGAGGTTTCCATCTGGCGTCAAGGGCAGATAGCCAAGAATCGTTTCGTCTTTTGCTAAAAGCGTCCGAAGCTCCTCTAATAGATCTTGCAAGAAAACATATTGTTTGGTCAGCTCGAAGGTTGTTGCTTTTTCTTGTTCAGATACTTTTGTCAGTGGTTTATTTTCATTTAAAACTAACTGTTTAAAATCCATCGATAGTCATCCTTTCTTTTAAGCGTTTGCGGCCACGGGAAAGACGATTGTAAATTGCTGAGATATTTAAGTCCGTCTGCTCTGCGATGGTTTCGGGTGATTCCTGATAAAAATAGTAGAGCAGAAAGATCCTTTGATCGAGGGCTTCAAGGTCTTCAATAAAGCCCAAAAAGTTTTCCTTTGTCAAAGGTGAATCTTCGATCGCTAGTTCCTGCTCATCAACCGGCTTTTCTTCCAGCGAGCGTTTGTTCAGCTTCCGCTTGTGGTCAATCGCACGACTGCGACTAATCAAAAGCAGCCACGTAATCAAACGACTTCTTTCTGGTTGGTACGCAGCAATCTTTTGCCAAACCTCGTAAAAAACTTCGTTCGCTACATCTTGTCGCTCGCTCACTTCATGCGGTTGCGAGAGGACACTATGAATCGTCCTCAGCATGCTATCACCATAAACCGCTAACAGTTCTTCTAAGCCGGCATAGTCTTTCTTTTTGATTCGTTCAATGATTTCTTCATCCTGCACCTTTTTCACCCCTTCACACTATATACGAAGAATTTTTGCCTTTTCTATCAGAAAAAGAAAAAAACCTCTGTTAACGAGGTTTATGTTCTTTGGCCAGAAGATCTGTTGCCAAGCGCTGTGCTAAATACTCCCAAAGAATGCCGCCAAAAAAAGCACCAATCATATAAAGAGTGACTGCTTGCAGCTCCATTGGATTATTTGCTAGCCAGAAAGAAAACAGCGAACCGATGATCAATAAGTAGCTGCCAAAAAGCACTTGCCGCCACAAGCGTTTTTTAACAAACTTGCTAATGAGAAAGGTTGAAAGGATCATCAAGAGAATTTGGATGAATGCCAGCGAAGGCAGAAGTGCAAAGCCAGAAACAACCATTTCCCTCAATTGTTGAATCAAGAAAAAGAAAGCAAAGAGAATCAGCCCGCTTGAGAATGTACTAAGCCGCAAGGAAGATATTTTTTTTCGCATTGGTTTACTCCTTGAAAGGTTTTCTTTATTATAGCAAATTTTTAGTTAAATAATGTAAAAAGATGAACGAGAAAGTCTGCAAAAAAACTTCTCCTACATGTGCCTACTTTTAGTATACTTGAAAGAAACCAGTGGATGGACTCGATACATGAGGAGGATTTCATGCCAATGATTCTTTTTGCACCTGCCAAATGGTCCTCAGAAAGCGATGCAGAAGATTGAACACTTTTTAGAAAAAAACAGTTTTCCTACTAAAAAAAAGAGCGATTATCATTGAGATAATCACTCTTTTTTTAATAGAGATCTAATAGCATCAGCAAACCCGGGACCCACGTAGTGAAGATACCACAAGCGATCGCAAAATAATGAATCTTACGTCCAAAGTTTACCTTTACTATTGTGTCTAAAAAGCCGCAAAACCATAATGCTCCCCATGTTAACCAAATCAGTGCAAAAAGGGGATCTTGCTCCCATCGCCAAGAAACCCAGGCAAAAGGCAAGGTATTGATGGCTACGAATAGCGCAAAAATCCCATAAATACGTAGATCTAAATCAAAGAGGTAAATGATCCCTACCAACAAATACGTGAATGCAAAGAGAAAGCCAGTGCCTGCTTCATAATAAGCGCCTTGAAGCATATAGACTAGGTTGATAATAAAAGATAACGAACCTGTAAAAAGATTGATTAAAGCAAGTGAGCGATAGTCAATGTGAAGTAAGCTGCCCCAACCATTGATTATCAAGGTGATTCCTACGAAAAATAAGCCAATCCCTAACATAAAATCCTCCTTTAATTAAATTTAGAATAACAAATTCTAAGAAAAAATAATAGCTCTATTTGCTTTTGTGTCAATAAAAATAAAAATAATCGATAAATCTGCTATTATTTGCTGTTAAATTTGATAAAATCAATAGCAAAGAGTGTTGCTTGCCGATGTTTTTCTCGATAAGGGGAAAATTTCAGCGTATAATAAGAACTTTTACTCGTTGAAAGAATGGGAAAAGAGACAGCATCAATATATTTTCAGAGTATTGATCGGACAAAAAGCAGACGAAGCAGTAGTTTATCAGTTTTTACAAATTTGCAGCAGCGAGGACTGCTTCGTGGAAAGGAGGAATTATGCCGAGAAAAGACCGAATTTTACTTTTTATTGACGACTATATGCAAGAACAGGGTTGTGCACCTACCATACGGGAAATCTGTGCCAATGAAGAGATAAAAACAACTTCTTTGGTTTATCGTCATTTATTGCGTCTTGAAAAAAGAGGCCTGATTTACCGAGCTTACCGTTTGAACCATTCTTTCGGGTTGGTAGTATCCTCGTAGTATTTAGATCCTGGCAAATGATAGATGCCACTTTTTGACCCTTTAATTAAACCGTTGCCTTGTTCATCGACATATTGTTTCTGTTTCTCATCTGCTTCATTGCTTTTATTGCCGGCAGAAGTCGAAGCTGTGGTTTTTTCACTACTTGAAGCATCCTTCTCCGATTGTGGCATTTCTTCGCTTGAAATCTCGCTGGTACCATCCGCATAGTTGATCGTGACGCCATCTTGGATGTTAAAGATATAGCAGTTAAATTGGATCGTGTCATCACCAATGGATTTTGCTTGCATCTGGACACCACGAGCAACCAGTTCGTCTTCGCGATAGATCGGAGTGACGGAATATCGGACATAATGCTTTTTATCTTGCTTGAGATAATAGTTGATATCCATTTCTAAGCGCAACATCTCGGGATTGTTCAACTGACTAGTCCCCGTGATCAGATTCTTCCAGTTTGCATTTTCGCCAGCTAAAGCAAACCCAATCAAATGGGTCCGATTATATAAATATTTTCCATTGGGGAGTTGCTTATTACGCCAGCCCGTTGGTTTCACACTAGAGATATCGCCACGCTTTTCCGTTGGCATCAAGGATTGATTCAACATTGCTTCAGCAGAGGTCGCACGATTGAGGTGGTCAAGGTCGCCGTATACTTCCCAGGCACCATTTTCAAGTGAAAGATCATCTTCTGAAAACTCAGGAATGTTCTGATTGACTTCAATCGTTTGGGTGCCTTGGTACGTTAACTGTGCCAGTTCATCTGCACGAATATCCTTAGCAGAAGTGGCAGTCACCTCTGATGATGGTGTGTTATGGTTTGGGAATAGCTCATTATTTTGTAGGAATCCAAAGCCAACTGCTGCGAGTGTGAGAAGCGCAATGACCGATCCGATAAATGTTTTTTTCTTTGCCATCTTTTTTGCCTCTCTTTTCATTGATGTATAGTTAGCATAAACGGGGAGTAAAAAAACTGCAACCCATTCATCATACCATTTGCATGGAGCGTTTGACAGAGCTTTCCTGCTGCTTTTGTTTTTACTCTTGATTGTTTCCAATCAACGCTCCTTACAAAGGGAATATATTAGAATAAAATTTTTCGTCTGCAAGCCATATTTTTCATGTTTTAAAAAAACTATGTGATATAATGAGTAAAGTTGCTGCTCTATCCCTTTGGTGCTTGTTTTAATAACAGGTATCTCCAGCTGCGGAACGAAATTTCAGCTGTCTAGCAGACAACCTTCAAACGAAAGAAATCCGGACAATTTTCTGAACGATTTCCTTTCTTTCTTTGGGCAAAATTATAGGAGAAGGAGTGTATCCCATGAACCAGCAAGAAACTATCTTACATTATTTAAATAAGAAAGACTCTGAAAAATTAAAAAAACTCGTATCAGAAATGGAAGAGCTGCCGCTGTTACAATTATTCAGTAATTTATCCGCGGATGAAAAAGTGATCGTTTTCCGACTATTACCGAAAGATAAAGCCCTTATCCTATTTGAAGATTTGACACCAGCCACACAACAACACTTGTTACGCTCTTTCACCGATGAGCGGGCAACCGAATTTGTAAACGAAATGGCCCCCGATGTCCGTGTAAGGCTCTTGGATGAGCTGCCAGCCACCGTCACGCAAAAACTTTTACAATCGTTGGCCCCCGATGAACGAGCCGCGACAAACCTCTTATTAGGATATGAAGCTGAGACTGCTGGCCGTTTAATGACACCGGAATTCATCACACTGAAAAAAGACATGACAGTCAATCAAGCGTTAGAAAAAGTGCGGATGCAAGCCAAAGAAAAAGAAACGATTTATACGCTCTATGTGACCGACCAAACGAAAACCTTAGAAGGGGTCTTGTCATTGAAAGATCTCTTGATGGCACAAGGGGAGCAACTCATCAGTGAAATCATGTCACGAAAAGTAATCTATGTGACTACTGACACGGACCAAGAAGAAGCGGCACGTTTGCTAAATGAACTAGATATCATTGCGCTACCAGTCGTAGACAAGGAATCACGAATCGTTGGGATCATCACTGTCGATGACGCCATCGATGTCATCGAGCAAGAAACGACGGAAGACATGTTTAATGCCGCAGGTTTAGTCGATGTTGCTTCTAATGAAGCAGACCGTAGTAATGTTCTGATCAACGGCAGCCTTTGGCAAATTTGGAAAGTCCGATTGCCGTTTTTAGTGATCACTTTGGTTGCTGGTCTTTTAGCTGGGGTAGTCATTGATGAATTTGAACAAACATTGGAATCGGTGGCAGCTGTTGCAATCTTTATTCCTTTGATCATGGATATGGGGGGGAACGTTGGAACACAGTCCTCAACTGTTTTTGTTCGCGGGATGTCATTAGGGCATATTGATCTTTCGACCTTCACCCGCCATTTCTTTAAAGAGGTTTGGATTGGCTTGAGTTTAGGTTTGATCGTAGGAATCATCTCCGGCACCGCCGCTTCACTATGGCAAGGGATCCCCATGTTAGGTGTGGCTGTTGGTGTTTCGTTAGTTTTTGCCATGACCTTAGCCGCAGCACTTGGTTTCTTAGTTCCGTTTGTACTTATTAAACTGAACATCGACCAAGCAGCCGGTTCGGCACCCATTATTACCTCAATCAAAGATATTGCCGGCTTGTTTATCTACTTTATTTCTGTAAATGCTCTCTTGGGACATTTACTTTAGCCATCCGTCCGTTCCGATGGTATAATAAAGCGACATCACATGATGAGCACAAAATAGAAAGGGGAAATGTCTTATGACAAATCAAATGAAGCAACATCAACTCGGAGGTTTCTCTTTTTAAGTGCGGCCTCCTAATTAACTGGAGGGAAATCATGGAAAAACAAGGAATTGTGGTCTTTCAGGCCAAAGATATCGCAAAAGTCCGCTTGACTACAGGAGAAGAATGTTTAGCAACAGTTACAGGAAAATTTCGCCAGCAGGCACTAGCACCCAAGGATTATCCTATTGTTGGTGATTTTGTACAAGGGCAGGTGTATGATCAAGATCATTTCTTGATTGATGCTTTGCTCCCACGAAAGAGTTTTTTACAACGAAAAGTAGCCGGAAATCGGACGGATGAACAAGGGATCGCGGCGAATATCGACACGGTTTTTATTGCAACTAGCGCCAATGAAGAATTCAATTTCGCTCGGTTAGAGCGCTTTGTCACGATCGCTTGGGACAGCGGGGCTAATCCGGTGATTCTCTTGACCAAAGCCGATCAAGTCACAGCTGATGAAAAAGCAGAGCTACTGCAAGCATTAAACGATGCATTTGGTGTGAAAACATTTGCTACGTCCATTTTTGAACCAAACGAATTGCTGATGGAAACGTATTTTTCTGACGGACAGATCAGCGCATTTATCGGTTCATCTGGGGTCGGAAAGTCCAGCTTATTAAATCAGCTTATGGCGCAAGACGTTCAAAAAACCAATGACATACGAGAAGATAGTCGAGGACGACACACGACGACGAGTCGTCAGTTATTCACTCTGCCCTCTGGCGCAATGATCATCGATACTCCTGGTATGCGGGAAGTTGGCATCAGTACCGTCCGCTCAGCTTCGATCGACCAATCCTTTGAAGCGATCAGCCAGTATGCTGAAGGTTGTTTCTTCCGAGACTGTCGTCATGAAACAGAACCGAAGTGCGCGGTCAAAGCAGCCATTGCTGCCGGTGAGCTTTCAGAAGACGCCTTCGCCCGCTATCGTAAAATGGAAAAAGAACTGGCGTATTTGAAGCGAAAAGAACAGATCAAAGAATTGAAAAAGTAACAATGAGCACTCCTTTCATTTAGGAGTGCTTTTTTGTGCGTTTCCAAAGAGTCTGGTTAAGTGGAGAAGAGGAGAGCTATAGACAATGTCCTTATGTTTTCACGAAAAAGGCGGCCAATTCCAAAGGGCACTACATGCTAAGTGGTTGAACTAAGCTAAGGTTGCCTAGCTGGTTACAAGCTGTCGTCAAGAAGCGCAGCATAAAAAACACAGTGGGGTGATTTCCCACTGTGTTTTGAGCAATGATTTGCCCCTGCCAAGGTACTTTCCAGTATAAAGGGTTGATCTGCAAATGACAACTTGAAAAAAGAGGGGGTCATTCGACAGAGCGCAAAATTTTCGTCATGGCTTTTCCTTTCGCCAGTTCATCAATTAGTTTATCTAGATAACGAATTTCTTGAACCATTGGCTCTTCGATCTCTTCTACCCGAATCCCACAAATGACACCAGTGATCTGTTTTCGCGCTGGATTGAGCTGTGGGGCTTGACTAAAAAAGGTTTCAAAAGAAAGCTCCTCATTCATCTGTTGCAGCGTTTCTTGGTCATAACCAGTTAGCCACGTAATAATCTGATCCACTTCTTCTTTTGTTCGATTTTTCCGCTCTGCTTTGGCAATATATAGGGGATAGACTTTCGCGAAACTCATTTGGGTGATCTTTTGATTTTTCATGATATGCTCCTTTAGTCTTTACACAAAGTATACGTTATTTTCTTCGTTTTGCCGAGATTTTCGACACTTGTTGTGTGCCCAAAATAGGCGAGGGGACTAAAGAATGATCTTTTCTTCTTGTTCACGAAACCCTAGTACTTTTTGACGTGACTCGCCATCCCAATAGAGCAAGTCCAAATTCTTATGCAGCATTAGCTGTGTATATAATTCTTTCAGCGTCAGAGCAGGCTTTTTTGGTTCGAAAAATAAAATCAATTGGTTATGGCTATCTTGAGCGATCGTCGTAAAAGGAATCAGGTTTTCTTTGTACGTTAAATAAATTTCTTGGTAATCCGCTGCACTCGATGACGTTGTCAGTGCTGTTAAGAGGTCTCTTGCTCTCATAATGAACCCGCCTTTACTGTTTTTTGTCGATAGGCATCGATATCCAACATGATTTTTGTTTTGCCGTACACCGTATACTTTTGCACCACGAATTGGTGGCGCTTATTCCAATAGCCACCTACAGTTAGAAACATGCCGTCATCAACATCCCCTAAAAAGTTCAAACTGTGTTTCGCAATCAAACAGTTGGTGGTACCTAGTGTAAAGCGGACCAAAGGGGAGGGGGCAAAGGAAACGATCCTTATTTTTGAGACAGTGCCTTTTTGTGTTTGCATCAGGTGTTCCTCCTTTAGTAAGTAGTAAAAAGCAGCATCATTCGTTGAGATCAAACCATTTTTTCTCTTCATAAAAAGCAACATGACGAATCTCATCATAATGGATTTTTTCTGTTGTTTCTCCCGTCAAGTAAATACCTAATGGATCATAACCACTGATTTTCCCGATAATATCTGGAGGATAGCCGCCTTCTTCATTGACTTCTTCTCGTTGGATCGCCACAGTTAGGTTCTTTTTCATGGCTTCAAATAAACACTGATTGATTTCTTCCGTTGTGAGTGACGGCTTAGGTGGATAATCAAATTTACGTGTCGGCTCTTCTTCAATTTCAGTTGTATGCTCAGATAAAAAGAATCCTTGCCACTTTAGCTTTTTTCGATCTTCATATGGTTGCAGCATACCCATAGCAATCACCTCTTATCTATATAATACAAACATACGTTCCCTTTTGTAAAGCGAACAGATTTTTAAATTTCCAATTCTTCTATGCAAATTCAATACGTAATAGGATACATTCTGTTCCGTACTTGTTGCAGCTAATGGGCAGCAACAATTGGTTTTCTGTTTTTAATTTTGAATTTGTATCAGCTGATAAAGAGGTTTAGAAAGGAGAAGGGGCGTTGAATCGTTAGAATAATTGCTTTTGGATCAATCCGAACCTTATGTATTTTATCCTAACTAGCGGCACTTTAAAGCAAAATCCATTCACTAGCCGTCGAAAAGCTAGTGGACAGTAGCAGGTTTGATCTTATTGGCAAATGATTCTATTTTTCCAAAGAATGATCAACGGCGCTTTATTCAGACTTTTTTAGCAAAATATGGACGTTTATGATGACCTATGAACATTACAATTATATTAAATAACAAAATTACCCGATTTACCTACATGACTCTAGGGTTCTTTTTTATCGAATCATGTAATAGATATGTGTTAGCAGTTGCAACGTCTAAGCACCTGTATAAGAACTTTGAAACGGATTGGCTATATATGAATAAAGTTATAGAAAAAAACTTAAAGATTTTCAAAATGATTATAGCATACAATCAAACCGATCGGTTCGTGAATCAAGGCTGATAGCTTGAATCTGTATTTGCTGAGATAAAAAAGACGAATCCGCAAGTAACTTGCTACAAGACAGTTAACAATCTGTTGATCAGCAAATCATAAAAAAATCTGAAAAAACTTGTAAAAAAAGAAAGCTTAGTTTTAGTTGAATATTAGGTGAATTAATGACAATTTACTGATAAAAGTCATTCGGAGGGAGGTAAAATGATGCAGAATTGATATGAACTGTCTAGAATGGCACGAACTCTTTTTCAAATACATCTTTGTATAATATATATTATGTAAACCAGTATAAATAAAAATGTTAAAGCGCATGATACCAGTGGTCTCGCCCGCTTTTCCTGAATGACTTATTGATTACAATACTAAACTAGCATATTTTTTCGTGTTTTACAAGTGATAACCTATTTTTTATCTAAAAAACTTCTAAATTGCCCATATTCAATCCTGAATTTTTTTACATCTAGTGAAAAAAATAAACGCAAACTATTGAACTCATTAAAACGAACCAAATATGGTAAACGATTCTTTTTGACGTGTCGATTGAACACAATCTGACTTAATCCTGTATATTCAATACATTCATGTTGCGACCAAACGTAAGTATCTAATAAATCTCTGATATAGTTACGATCTTTATTTTTCTCCTTAATCAACGTATGATAATCAGCATACCCTTGAAAATGTGTTTTTGTTTGTACATAATCGGCAAACAGTTCAATATCTTTACGAGAAAACAAACGAAACGTTCGATTTTCACTTAATTTTTTGGTATAAACTGGTGTTAAATGCCTTTTTTGAATATGAATCAATACTGCATTTGGTCGAACATGAAGGTATTCAGCAACTTCTTTTGTGGTCAATAACTGTTTTTGATCAAAAAGTTGTTTAATTTCATGACGTTTTTTGCTATAGCCATCAGTCTCTTTCATCATCCTCTTTCTTTATCCTTCCTCTCGGTAAATAATCATAAATAGTCCGTTGCAACGTCTTAAATTCTAGTTGTGTGTAGTAGTTGGTTGAGCGAATATTTTTATGTCCAGCCAATACTTGAATATATCGTAGATTGACTCCCTCATTAATCAAATACGCAATGATACTTCGCCTTAGTTTTAGCGGTGTGACATAGAGATTGTATCGATCACTAATTTTTTTAAATAAACCAGTAATCTGACTTTGTGTTAATACCCCACCCTTACGACTTATGAGGAGCTGTTTATGCGAGTGATTAAATTCTTCCATTCTGGATAGTCGGAAGTCATAATAATCATACCATGATTTATATAGATAGTCATTTCCGATCAGAAAACGATTGGCTTCAGTAGTATAAAAATAAATGGATTCATCTTCAAAGGAAACTTGATCTATCTTTAGATTTAATAGCTCTCTATTCTTTGCAAGTGTAGCAAGAAACATTTCTATGATAAAACGTTCCCTGAAGAACAACTGTTGATCAGATTCAATTGACTCTATGAACCGAAACAATTCATTTTCATACAAAATATCTTTCGAAGGCTGATAATGATAATTAATAGTTGTGTAGGCAAAAATATTTTCTGTAACAATACCTTGATCCACACAATAATCTAAAAAATTAGATATGAAATGGACTTTAGAATAAACAGTTACTTTGCTATTTATTTTTAAAATATCTTCCATATAGTTATATTGTTCTTGTTTTGTAACAATCATGTATTTATCTGAAGATAAGTATGAAATAAAATTAATTAATATATATCTGACTTCTTCAATAGTGGATTTTGCTAAACCTTTATTGTTCAAAAAATCACAATATTGGTTGATAATTAACCTATTACTCATTGACTCTCCTCCTATTTTTGTTTTTGTATTAAAAAAAGAAAACCAAGAAAGTCAACTCTCAGTTCTCTTTTTTTAAATTATTTATCCAATACAGGTAACAAATTATCGCTTACTTCATACAATGATTCACCGTGTGTTTCAATCACATTCTGGAACCATTCAAAACTATCTTTCTTAAATCGTTTTTTTGTACCATTGCCAAGATTATCCATGTCTACATAGATAAAACCATACCTTTTACTCATTTCTGCACTAGAGGAACTAACAATATCTATTGGAGCCCAAGCTAAAAATGATAAAATATCTACGCCTTCATCTATACACTGCTTTACAATTTTTAAATGAGTTCTATAGTAATCCATTCTATAGTCATCGTGCACAGTTCCGTCTTCTACTGTATCTATTGCGCCATAGCCATTTTCTGCAATAATCATTGGAATTTTGTATCTATCCCAATATTGAGATAATGAGTTGTAAAAACCTAAAGGATCAACTCGCCAATTCCAAGGTGTTGGTTTCAAATGTGGATTTTGCTCATAATCATTAATCGCCATTGTATTTTTTTCGTAATCAATAATATAGGTTGCATAATAACTAATACCAAGAAAATCCATTGTATTTTCTTTCAATAACTCTTTATCTTTTTCAGTAATATTTAAGTTTATATTATTTTCTTTAAAGTATTGTAAAGCATATTGTGGATATTTACCCTCAAATTGAACATCTGTAAAGAAATATTGCATGCGATTCTTCTTCATTGTCCAAACTACATCTTCTGGTTTACAACTAGCAGGATAACGTGTATTGTCTGATACCATTGTACCAACCTGAGTTTTTAATCCCATTTTAGTTGCTAATTCCTTAACCCTAGCTTGAGCAACAAACTGATTATGGACTGCTTGATACATAAGTTCTTCCATATTTTCAGCTTGATCATCCATTAATCCCAATGATCCAAAATTAACTGTTGGTACCAGATTAATTTGATTAAAAATAATCCAATATGGTACTTTATCCCCATACCTCTCTAATAAAACTTTGGCGTATTTTACAAAGAAATCAATTACTTTTTCATTTGCAAAGCCACCATATTCTGTGATTAGAGTAAGAGGAAAGTCATAATGTTCCATTGTCATAATCGGAACCATACCTTTTGCAATAATTGTATCAATTAAATTATCATAAAATTCTAGTCCTTTTTCATTAGGCATTTCCTCGTCACCTCTAGGAAAGATCCTTGACCAAGAAATACTCGTTCTAAATGCCTTTAGTCCTAATTCTGCTAATAAGTCTAAGTCATCTCTATAAGTATGATAAAAATCAATCCCATAGCGTTTTGGATAATATCCGACTTTATCATTCAAACGAGCTTCAATAGTAGCTTTAGTTCCGCCACCTTCGTATTTAATATCGCTTGTATCAGTTTCTGAAATATATTTGTGTAAATCGGAAGATGATAAACCTCTGCCATCTACATCATAAGCCCCTTCAGCTTGACATGCTGCAATAGCACCACCAAACAAAAATTCTTCTGGAAATTTTAATTCATTCATTATATATCCCCTTCCCTTTTATTTATTGTCGTTAATAAAGAAAGAAATCTTACGTAAAGCCATTATGATTTTTTCGCTTATATTTAGTTCAGATTTAATTGTCATCAATGTATCTTGAGCATGAGTAAAAAGCAATGAATGTGGATATTCAATACCACGTGCTTCATCCTGAATAATATTTGTTTGAGATACATGCGCCTTCGTAATTTCTTCTTTTGCTTGTTTCATCAATTTATCGGCTTCATCAAAATTATCATCATTTGCTTGATCAACAGCTTGACTACAAAAAGTTCTAGCATTCCCAGCATATAAAATAATTTGCATTGCAGCTGTAATTAGTTGTTCTTTTTTTTCTTCAATTTCTTCCATTTTTATCCCTCCACAGCAGTGTCTTGAACTAATTCTTCTTGAATTTTTTGTTTTTCATAAACTTTAAAGAATGGGTACCAAATTAATAAATATAATGCAAATAGTACTGCCCACCATAAAAATGCTCTAAGATCGTCAGTAACTAGCCAACTGCTAAATGGTGCTGGTATTTGACCAACGAATAATAGTTGAGAAGGAATATTCAACAATCCAGATTTCATTAGAATCCACACATATGTCGGTCCGACAATTCCATTAATCCAAGCTGGTACCATCAATAATGGATTAAATACAATTGGAGCTCCGAACGCTACTGGCTCATTAATATTGAAAATAGAAGGGATAATAAAAACTCTTCCTAAAATCTTAAGTTGTCTTGATTTTGAGAAACACATTAAAACATTTAATCCCAAGGTAGCAGCAGTCCCACCCATAGTAATAAAACCTAATGTAAAAACTGTCTCGTTTGTGGCAATATACATTGCTGGATTTCCAGCAGCTACAGCGTCAATATTAGCCTGAATTCCTGATAAATATATAGGTAATGTAACAGCGCTCCATAACCAAGTGGAAACACCTAGTGTGTAGAAAAATACAGGGATAGCGCACATCAAAACGAATCCTGGAAATGATTGACCAATGGCAGCTAAAGGTTGAAATAAACCTAAAATTAAACTAAATAAATTTAAGTTAAAATATGTGACTAATACCATTGCTATTCCAAGAGAAAGAAAAATAGGAATAATGTTGTTAATCCAACCCGTAACAAAATCAGGAATTGAGCTATCTTTTAAAAACTTTAGTTTTGCCCATAAATTAAAAATTACTGCTACATACAAACCAACTATTATTCCTACAGCAATACCAGTCGGACCTAAATTGGTTAATAGAGTTGACAAAGCCTCAGTGTCATCAGAATTTGGCATTACTACCATAAGTAATACACAAATTGCGACTATACCAGCAACCGTACTATATGCTCCATGCTTTAATTTTTCCATTGCTTGATTAGCTACAGTGAATGCGATTACCATTGTAATAAGGCCGAAACTATAATTCAAAATTGGCGAGAGATCCGGAAGTACAGGTACAAATGAGACAATAACATTATATAAATAAATTACTGACCCTGTTAAAATAAATGGAATGATTTTTTGCATTGACGTGGATATCGCAGACAACCACGGTCTTGAAAATAAACTATTCATTGTTGGTGCAAAAGAATTTGATAGCCAGTTCATAAACTTTTTCATTTTCAGTGTTCTCCTTATTGTTTATTTCCCTGTATCAGTGTATTCTTAGATACAAAGAGTTTCATTTTTCCGATGATATTTCTTTTTTAGCTAGGAGTGCAATCCTAGCTTTTATTTGTTTTCTTCGATAGTTTTAATAGCTAAATCAACTAGACGTTGTCCATCAAGTTGAGCATACATATCTTGAGGAATCACTACTACAGGAAACCCATAAGGTTCTGCAGATTTTTGATAATCAGTTAATTCTGGAGCGTAATGTGGACCTAACATTAAAATATCGATATTGTTAAATAGTTCCGTTACTTCCGAAGTACTTCGAGCTTCTATTGTTGCTGCTATTTTTTTCTTTTTAGCATATTTTCTGGCTTTACTTGCTAAAAATCCACTAGACATTCCTGCTCCACAACATAATAAAATTTTAACTTCTTCCATGTTTAACACCTCTTTCTTTTGATATATATATTATGCCAAATATTTTCCATATAAATCATCTATTAATTTTCCGCCAATTAGGAAAAGCTGTTTTCCACTGACTAGGAAAAACTATAATTGACACTTTTATTTTTATTCCATAAGATTAAAGTAAAATTCAAAGAGTTAGTAGGGATATTTTTGAAAGAAAATTTGACTAATTTAATATTATACTTAATCAAAGCTGAAGAAGTAACTAATTCAAAAGTACTTTCTTCATATTTAAACGTATCGACAAGAACTATTAGGAATTATATCCAAGAAATAAATTCCTTTTACAGTTCAAAAATAATCGACAGTACAAAAAATGGATACATTATAGCTGACAAAGACAAAGCTCGATATTTATTAAATCAAACTATAGAAAAAAATGAGCGAATGCTTCCTCAAACAGAAGATGAACGAATCGATTTTATTCTTTCAAAATTTTTGAAGTCTATTTTAGAAATCAATTTATTTGATTTATCAGAAGAATTAGCAATAAGCTATGCTACTCTGAAAAAAACTATCAAAAATACAAATTATTTTTTGGAAGAATTCAATCTTTACCTATCTTCTAAAGAAAGTGAATTAATTTTAATTGGTACAGAACAAAATAAAAGAGCTTTAATGAGGTACTATTTATATAATAATTCGACTGAAAATATTCTTTCTATAAAATATTTGGAAAATTTCTTTGGGAGAAATACAATACAAACTATTTTAGCTTTTTTTGAACAAATTAATGAAAAATTTGGTTTACAGATGAATGACTTCTCTTTGAGAAATGTTTTACTACATTTGGCTATAATTGCCAGCAGAAATAAAGAAGGTGAATATCTATCAGATAGTGAGATTGTTGAATTTGGTTTAGATGATCCTGTTATTACAGTTATTAAATTGGAAAAATTCATTTACGAATTCTTCTTAGAAAAATTTGACATAGATTTAGCAACGTCAGAACTACATCAAATTTCAATTTTGATTCAAACAAACTCAAATGAACTAAATGCAAATAAATTAATTGATAACGGTATACTTAATGAAATTGAGGATATTTTAAATCAACTAAAAAACTATTACTATTTTCCTATTAATTACAAATCTTTTGTAATACCTTTTTCAATCCATTTAAAAGGTTTATATAAAAGGATTGAAATCAAAAAATTTAATAAGAATCCATTACTAAAAGATATAAAAATATCTTCTCCTATTTTATATGATATAGCTTTATTCATAGCTGATATTATAAATAAGAAATTAAGCACTAAAATACCTGAAGATGAAATTGGCTATATAGCTCTTCATCTAGGTAATGCTATTAATAAAGACAAAATTAATATGGAAAAAGTTAATGTAGTCTTAATTTTACCAGACTATCTTAATTATTCTGAAAATATTTTTGAATCATTAAAAGAAGATTTTGCAAGTGATTTGAACATTATTGCGGTAGTTCAAGACTCTTCAAAATTAAATATGTTTGATAACATTCAATTAATTATTTCAATATCAAAAATTGATATAAAAGCCTTTGATAATATACGAAACATTATTATATCTCCTTTCTATTCTGAAAAAGATCAAAATCAAATTAGAGAGACAATTATAAGAATAAGAAAGAATACTGAAAGAAGATTTATGAAGATTAATCTAGAAAGATTTCTTAACGAAGAACTTTTTTTCTTAAATATAGATTATAAAGATAAGTATGATATTATTTATGCAATGTCAAAAAAAATGAGAGAATTTCGTTATGTTACAGATACTTTTAATGAAGAAGTTATCACTAGAGAAAAAATGTCATCTACTGCTTTTAGAGAAATAGCAATACCACATAGTATTGTAATGAATGCACCTAAAACAATGGTATCTATTTGTATAAATCCGTATGGTATCGATTGGGGAAATCAACGAGTAAAATTAGTTCTACTTATCTCTGTTAGTAAAAAAGATAATACTGTCTTTCGTAAGATGTATGAAAATTTAGTAGATACTTTGTCAGAAACAAACAATTTAGAACAAGTTATTTACTCAAAAAGATTTTCAGAATTCAAGGAATCCATACTTTCCTTATGGAATTAAAAAAGTGTAACTATTTATAAATTAGTTACACTTTTTATTGTGTAAATTAAAGTTAGAAGCAATTTTTTGATAAATCCTAAATCCTTTTCAGGATTTAGGATTTAAATTTGTTTCTTTGTATATTAGTTCTAATGATTTTAACTTTTTAAGATCCATATTACTATTGATTGTAGAAATATATTCCAATTTTTCCGAACCGAACTCATACAAATACCAGTATTCAATCACCTTTACTTCTTGTATTTTCTTATTTGTTACAGGAACATTCAGACGAAGAATCACACCTTCATGTTTGTATTCTTCAGCAATTGAAACATAGGTATTACTTTCTTCACGAGTACCATATTGAGTATCTTCATTTGAAATTTTAGCTAAATCAGCATAAGCTAGATCAATAATCTCGTCATATTCATTCGATTTGTCACCACAAGCAACAAAGAATACACTAGCAATTACTAAAAAAATCAGATGAACTAAATTTTTCTTTTTCATTTATTTCTCCTTTCTACTGAACTTGACGCATATAATTAATCGACAAATCATCTATTTTTTGATTGTCTGCAACAATAACTTCTAACAAAATTTTATTCCATTCACCGTTTACTTTTTCTTCACCAAAAATCAAGAATCGATCGTTGGTTTCTGTGTCTTTAAATACGCTGTATATCTTCCCTTCTGCTTTATATTCAACTTTTGGATCAACGTCTATCGTGTACTCTTCAATAGCTCGATTAGTTAAAAAACTTTTGACAGATTGGTTTCTATCATAGATTGAATGATAGTTAGTCCATTTGTAGCCAAAATCTTTTAAAAGTTTTATTGTTGAATTATCAGGCTTTTCAGCGGTTTTGTTCTGCTGTATTTCTATAATTTGTTGCTGTTGTAATCGATTCTCCAAAGACTGGATTTTTTCTTCAGCAATTAATAATTGAGATTGTAGTTCTTGTTTTTCATTGTTTCCCTTTTCAACTAAGTATCGTTGAATTAGAAATAATGATAAGATCACCGCTAAAAAAATGAACAAGTTTACAATAATTTTATTACGTCTTCTTATTCGAATGGTACTCACCTACTCCCTTAATTTTTCCTTACTAGACTTCTAATTTTCGTCATATCGAACGTTCTTGTGTACTTAGCATTTATTCGACCTTGACCAGCATTTTGTTCATAAGTATCAAAAGAACCATCTGAATTTACTCGATAAATCACACCAGTATGTCCATAAATCCCTGGGCTTAATGTTCCTCCATGTTGCCAATTGACAATATCACCAGCTTTTAAATCACTTGCTTTTGGATTCATAATGACCGACCAACCCAACGAATCCCAATCATAGTCTTCGCCAATACGTTCAGCAAATAAGAAACCAGATCCCATCATAATTGGACCGCCCAATTTTTCAACATAAAAAGCAGTTAGTCCATAACATTCACCATTGTTAAGTGTTTGTCCAAGTGTATTTTCTAAAATTTGAATTGTTCCACCACCACTAACCATTTGTTCTGACTCACGAGAATTTTGATCCCCACTGCCCCAGCGTTGCTGTGCGAACTTATCATATTCAGACCAATCTTCATTATCAATAAAATTCAGCACAGTTTTTAAGTAAGGACTTTCTTCTCCAATTCCAGAAGCTGCATAGCCACCATTTCCAATAGTAACTAACGCTTCTCGTGGATTGGTAACACCAACTGCCTGATTAAAATTATTTTGACTAGCAATCATATGACCATAATAAGAGAAAGACGCTTGAATATTTGGGAATTTCACATAATTTCCACCTTCACTGCCATTGATTCCACGAGCAGAACCTTTTCCATAGGGCGCACCCTGAAACCATGTAATACCAAAAAAATTGTTATCGTTTTTAGCAGAAAATGATCTTCCCCACATACTTTCATAAGCCCATTGTCCTAAGACAACAGAAGGGAGAAGGCGATATTTCACACCTACTCCCACCGCTAATTGTGCCACTTCATCTGTTACATTACCTTTACCTTTGATTTCTTTGAAAATTGGTAGTTCGGTTGTAAATTCTCCTGTATATTCAACATTTTGAGAACCAGTTGATAAACTTTCTTCACCAGAAAAGCCTAAAGTTAAAACAAAAACTAGAAAAATCCCAACATATAAACAAATAATTATTAATGTCTTTTTCATTCGACCACCCACTTTTTATCAGACCGTAATTGTTTTAATCTTTCATCAAAATCAACTTGTCTTTCTACTTCCGATAGATCATAGGAATGATCTAACTCATTTGATACCTCAACACTTTCCGTCTGAACAGATTGTTCAACTCTAATCTCTTGTTCTTTAACCGTAGATTCAGGAATCGCTGAAGAATCGCTTTGTGTAGAATCTGAAACAATATGTTCCGTTTCATGTATTTCTTGTTCACGTTCTATGACTGGAAGTTCTGCTGAAACCATACTTTCATCTATTTGCGAATGATTGATAATCGGTGTGAGTTCGATTTCCTGTTCTTCTCGAATCGGCGTTGAATGAATATCTTCATTTTTTTGATCATTAGAATTTGAAACAAAATGACTAGAAACAGATTCCTTTTCGTTAGAAACCTCTGTTTTCGTTTCATTTACTTTTTGTGATTCGCCTTCAGAAGTAACCACTTCCTGTTTTATGTCACGATTCTTTTGATTTGTCTTTACGGCTTCAGTTTCTATTTCTGTTTGAACCGCTTGTTGACTTCGAGACATATTCTCAAATTGATTGAAATATGATCCTGTTTCAACTGTAGCAACATCTGGATATTCCGTAGTAATACTACTGGAGTCTTCAGAAGAACCTGTCTTATACTTAATTTCTTTCACACGTTCTTGAATTCGTTCTTTTGTGTTGTTAAAGCCTTCATGTATTGCTTTAGGAGTCGTGGTTTGTACAAGATTATTTGTCAAAGTCTGAATAATCTTGTCTCGATATTTCCAGCCAAAAATTAAAATCAAACCTTTTACAATAATATTGACGATAAACACGCCTACATTTGTCGGTTCAAACAATAGATCGACCCCAATTGAAATGAAAGAAACGATCAGAATTGCCAAACCTAACAAACCTTTCATAAGTAACAGACTAATCACTTTCACAATCCCATTCAATATTGCGTTACTGTATCGAGGAATAATGCTTAATAAAACTAGCACAGGTAACGCATAATATAGAACTAAAGCAGCTAATTGTAAAAGCAAGTTGCAAAAAGCAATGACAAATAAAGGTACACCATACAAAACAGTTGAGAACATTGAAAAGAATGAAACAGTCAATTTATATCCCACTTTATTTGTTGTAATAAAAGGATTATCTGAATCATTTTGCTTAATTTTTGTTTCGATTTCTTTGATATTGTCTTCATTGCTAGCGTCTTCTGTTAAATATTCTCTTGAATCACCATAGTTTTCATTGATTTCATTCTCATTGGCAGTACCATAATTCATTAAAAAATAAGGCTTTTGAACAGAAGTATCAAAATACATATTTCGAATAACGGTGACACTATCAGTCATATCCCCATCAGTGCTTGCAACCTCATTTGCAAAATCTGTTTGATTCGCAACAGACATTACACTAACTTGAATATCACTAGAAATATTATTGAACGTATTCAATATAGATTCACCAGATTGAAACCAAAGCATACTAACGAATAAAACAAATAGTAGTTTTGCAAATTCTTTATAGGCTTGTATACTGCTTTTGATAAAAAAGCTAAAGGCAATCATACCTAAAGCAATTACTAAAAGAATTGGTAGAAAATTTGCTTTAAATTCATTCCACAGAGCTTCGGACAGTGAAGTAACTATTCCTGATAGCTTACCCAAAGCGTCAGCTTCAAACATAAGTTTTAAAGCAACATCTACAACAGACCATGCGACCTTTTGCAAGGAAAATAAAAGATTAGCTATCCCATTAATCATGTTCGGTTGCGTATCACCAAACATGAAACCAGTAAAGCCAGTAGAGGAATCTAAGTAACTACTATAGCTATCGAGATCATATTGTTCAGATAAAAGAGAAGAAACTTTTTCAAGAACAACATCAGCAAATACTGTTTGAGTAAAGAAGAAAATCATTAGCAACATTCCAATAGGCAAGGCAAACAATAAATATCTTCTTGATTGTTTCAAAGGTTCACTCCCCTTCTATATGACTGCATATTTTTCTTCGATACTTCCAGACGTACTTTTCTTAATGGTTTCTGAAGCCTTGTCCATTTCTTCAAATAGACAGTGAACAGTAATTTTGCCAACTCTTCCGTAAATATCTTTAAACAAACATTGACCTTGTAACATACTTTCTAGCCATTTTCGATTGCCTTCAGTATCTTCAATTTGCATATGTTCCAAGATTTCTTTTCGCTCACTGGCTTCGTCAAATGCAAAAATAACCCCATCTTGTCCTTTGTTCTCCTCGTCAGATACATCAAAAATAGATTGTGTGACAAGCACGCACATATTACTCATGGAACGCCCCACACGTTTAATGCTTTTCAAAACTCGTTTTCCACCTTTAGCAACGCTGAAAATCCATGCTTCGTCAAAAATTTCTACAGTAAATTCTTCAGGATTAGACGCCCCAAACATTTCACAGAACTTCCCTAATGGAAGCATTAAACAAATAGATTTTCGTTCAACATCTGAATAATATTCTGGATCATCTGTTTCTTTTGGTAATTCCAATCCACTAATTTCAAGGATTGTGACACGTCTTTCTAAAGAAACACCATCATTTTTGCCCCAACTAAAGCCTAAGCGAAGAATACTGTCCTCAATCAATTCAGAGAGCAATTCGCCAGCAGCTGCAATGTCAGGTTGTTTAGATTCTATTAAAAGCTGAATGACATTTAATAAACCGACCTTCTCACCACGCTCACGTTGTAAAATAACTTCTCGAATCGCTCGAATGATTGCTAACTTGATATGATCTTTGTCACGAGTATCATATAACTGGAAAATCATGCTTTCTGCTGTTTCCTTCGCTTCCATACCTTTCAAAAATACAATAGGGTCTAATGTTCCCCAATTTTCTTTCTTGCTAGCGTCCAGAGTGACATAATGAAAAGATTTTAAATGCTCTATAAACATTGGATATTTTTTTTGCATGATTGGATCGTGGATCACACGTTCAAACCAACGACGCAATTCTTTCTTAGGATCAATATATAAAATTTTCAATTTCAGGAAAGACAAATAATAAAACAGTAGTTTAATTAAGTAAGACTTTCCTTTACCAGTTTGCCCAGTAATCGTGATATGTGGACTAGCGGTTACTGAATTTTTAATGTTTTGATTGGTTGCCAGCGGATTGAGTAACACAATTTTTCGTGATCCGTATAATGACACTGAACGATCTTTACTAGATTTCGTATCGTCTACACGTCCGATATACCAACCACTATTATTTCCAATCATATTGGTGACACCAAATAACATTTCACTTAATCCATAGCTATTACTGTATTGAATCCACTTTTTGTAATTATTGACGCTCTCTCCTTGTAATAATTTATAGAAAAGTTCCAATTGATCGCTTAAAGGACGAAAAACTTTTATATTCCTTACACCTAATAATTGTTTCAATGTATCACCATGACGTTTGCATTCTTCCAGTGTTTTTCCGTACACAACAAAACAAGCAAACCATCGTAAAATAGGTGTACCAACTTCTAAATCATCTTGCATGATTTGTAAAACTGCTCGATTCTGAACTAGCGATTTTCTGACATTATCACCATCTTGAACTGCTTCTTTTGTATTCACTTTAAACTTTCTATTTTTTCCACTTGCCTTACTTTTTAAACCACTGATTCCATTTGCTTGTTCGAAATGAGCTTTGACGTGTAATTCGCAAGGGAATTTCATTTCTTGTGCCAGCGAGAATAAGTGATTATTTGCAAAATTCACTGGAAATTCTGCAATTGGAAGAAAACTGACGTAGCTATCACCATCAAAATTTCGTAATTTAATGAAACCAGCACGCTCTGTTGGATCAAGAATTGAATCCGACAATTCAAAAATCGTTTCATGACGACTTTCTTTTTCCATAGAATGCTGAATATCACGAATAAAATTGTATCGATTCAAATAGATCATTTCATCTTCTTCCAACCGAATGACTTTTCCGACTCGAAGCAAAGAAAATAAATTCTCCTCTGCTGGTTCATAACGATCAAAAAAAGTTGAATCAGTTTCCATGTCATAACCTAAAGCTAAAAACAAACGCTTAGTGACTTGCTCATAGGTATCTTTGAATACTTCTTTTAAATCATCAGCATACTGATTCTCTTTCAGTTTGACACCTAAAACAAAAGAAGAATGTGTAATCATGCCCATTTCATTTTCAAGTAACCGAACAGTTTCTTTTGCATAATATTGACCTATTTTTTTATTATCCGTAGCAAGATCATCTTCCAAATCATGAAATTGAGCTGTTAAATCTCGTTCAGGTGGATAAAGTTCTAAATGAAAATCTTTATAATCCTTCAAAGAGTTAATTAGATACGCCCATAATTCTTTTGATTGTTCTTTTTGTTCTGTATTTTGATTGGCAATATATTTAGGTCTAACCTTGTAATACGCCCAAATATCACCCTTACTTGTTAGCAATAAATTTTTGTGAATTGTTTTTTGCGGTAATGTTAACTTCATTCGTTGCCCCCCTTTGTTCGTCCAGCACTTCTAGTGAAGTAAATACAACCTCTTCTTCCAATAATTCAATAGACTGTTCGTGATTGTATATTTTTCTCGGCATTTTTTCTAGAATAAAATAGACAGTCAGATCCCACACATATAACCAAATAGGCTTACCATCACAAGGCAAGCCTATCAAGAACATAGTAATTAAATATGGAATTCCCAATGAGACAGCTAAATCTAATTTAGGAAATAATTTTCCAGAAAATTCAACAGGTATCTTGAATAAAAAATTAAATACAAGATAAGTAAAAATAAAAATCATTGTGGTATCTAAACGAAATGTCCAAGGCAAATTTATTTTCCAAAAAGAAATTTTAAACGTAGTTGGTGCATACATAACACCAGTGTAATTAATCGTTCGATTATTCTTCATAAACTATCTCCCACTTAATAAATTGGTTAAACCTTCCATCCAAGCAATAATTGTTCCTTCAGGATTTTGAACAAATACATAGAACATGCCACACGCAATTAAAGAAACGATAGCTCTTGAAGTATCACGTTTAAAAGCACTGATTCCACAAAAAATAATCAATCCGATAATCACTGCATACCCAACTTCACCTTGAAAGTATTCGTAAATTCCTTTTAATGATGGTAAATTCATAATTTTTCCTTCTTTCTTATTCATTAAATTGATCTAGTGTTTGTTGAAACTTCTCAACAAAATACTTTTGATCTCGTAATCCTAATTTCAATTTCATTTTTTGTTTATAAGATATATTTGAGTCTTTTTGCTTCAAACGAACAGATAAATCAACAACAGGTTCATCTTTTAAGCCGAACGCTTTCAAATCTTCAAGTAGAATCTCAAACTCACCGTTCAGACCTTGTGGTTCATTCATTAAATATTTCAGTTGTTCTAAGTCACCTGATTGATAGATAGTTAAAAATTGTTCGACAAATCCTGTAATTTGTTCAACATCTGCTCGATCAGTAATTTGTTCTGCCCTTAGTGAATCTGTTACTAGATTTTCACCATTGCCATTTAGAGAATTTATATCAAAGTTACTAATATATGGTTCAGATACAACGACAAATTGGTCATTATCTTGCATAACTGGAATATTAAAAGCAACAGAGTAAGAAGTTTCTCGATCATCTTCAGAAAATCTGTACGTCACGTTATAAGTAGCAATACCATAGGAATTAAAGTTCTGATATTTCCATGTTGAAATATTTACTAACCATTGACGCTGATTTTCAGGAAGTCGTAATTCTTCAAAAGTTAATCCATTGGCAGACATATTATTTAAGACATTTACACGATTTTCCATTGCTTGTTCGTCATTTGTTAAGTTGAAGTAATTTGTAGAAAAACGTCTCAAAAAAGTATCTAAAGCACTATCTTGATTCAATAAATTTTCATTCAAGTTTGATTTTTTTAACTGACTAATTTCTTTATGCAAATCTCGGTTGATTGCAACTACACCATTCATGCGGACAAACGACAAAATATTGAATACGAACCAAAGACCTAAAAGCGACCAAACAAAAAAAGCAAGAAATTTACTATTCACTCGCTTTTTGGCCATCGGTACTTTTAATTTTTGATTTTTTTCTTTACGCTTAAATTTGAGCTTCATTTGAACCCCCTTTTCCCCTTTTCAAGAAAATTAAAATATTGTCTTACTTTTTGAAGCATATCTGTATAATAAAGATCACTTGCATAAACCTTTATTTCTTGACTATTAAATGACTTAATCCTTCTTATTTTATAAAAATCATATAGTGATCGAGAAGTTGACATTCGAACAATTTTTTTCTCAACATACAACGTAGTAACGTCACTTAATCTTTTTTCATAAATGACTGGTAAACTTGGTGTAAAAGGTAAATCATCACGTTGTAACAATTCTACTACTCGAAAATAATCTTCATAATCTTGTTGAGTAGGCTCTCCTTTTGTTTTAGAGAAGCCTTGACGAAGTAAAAATTCGTTCAATGTTTCCTTCTTAATCAACTTTAATTTAGCATTCATTGCCCCACTTCCTTAAATAACCCAATCTAGCGGTCTACCAGTTCGAATTTCAATGATATGGTAGTCCTTATCGGTCAGATTTGCATTTTCAATCATGTCCTCTAATTCCGTTGTGCCTTCCAAAATATCAACTTCACGTACAATTTTCATACTTGCAGAAGTCTTAGTCCGTAGCCAGTTCAATTTTTTCTCATAGAAATCTTCTCTAGGAGCAACCGTCAAAGGAATACGTTTAGCAGTGCCGATTAAATTTTTCCATTCAGGATTCATAGGACAATCTTTCCTTCTCACACCGTCAACTTTATCAATAAAGCGTATTTGATAATTGACAAATCCCATAACGATTTCAGCAACATTGCCTAGTTCACAAATCTTGCGAATTAATTCTTCTGCTCGATCGTCCATTACTCGAATTTCATAGCGATTTTTTATATCCACCTCTTCCACCGGAATTTTTTGTTTTTTAGCGACTTCATAATTCTTTTGATAAAAACAAAAATAAACATCTGAACTTTGCGAACCCAAATAGATTGTTGTTCCCTGATTCTCACTATTTGCAAATGAACCAGATGATTGATAACTATACTCTTGAAATCTAGGAACGCATTCCTGATTAAATATTTTATTGAGAAGCATTGGTATGCTTACTTTCTCCTCATAGTCATTGATTGCTACGTCAATTCTTGTAAAATGACAATTATGTTCTCGGCATAATTGGAAAAACTCAATCCAAGTACGATTTTGAGCTTTCAAGATACTTTCAAATTGCCGACAACCACGACCACTTAATTCAATTAACATACCTCGATTGTCCTTTTCTGCACAACGCAAAACTTTAATCATATCAATACGAAAACACTCGATATAACCGAATTGTGCAGTCGTTTCATTGTTAAAATATTCTTGTTTCATTCGCAGTATTTTTCCAAAGATTAAATTTGAATCTCTAGTAGGAAATTGAATTCGTACATAGTCAAAACAAATCTCTAACGATTTTTTTCGATCCAATTCTGCTAATTTATCCAAAATTTTCTTTTGGTTTTTCTCACTTGTTTCAGTCAAACCTTTTTCCAAACGAACTAGCGTACTTTTTGAAATACCAACGGTATTAGCGAATTCTTTTTGAGAATAACCTAGCTTACTCCTTGTTTCTTTTACTGCTTCACCTAATACCGCAACTATACTCATGTTTCACCTCACTGAAGCGTGACACCGCAAAACCCACGTTCAAAGGTAAAAAGTGTCACGTTAGTTTTTATAAAATGCTTTTATATCAAGATTCATTACGGTTTAATGGTCAGTTTCCTTCGGCTAGTTACCCCCCTGTTAGAAAAGGGGGGGTCAATTATTTTGTCAATCGTTCGCTTCAGTATTGATCGCTGGTGAATCCACGTCTGCTACGTCTACCGCCTGAGACTCCGTCTCGGACGCAGACGTGGATTCACCTAGCAACGTAGCGACTTCTTGAACAAAATCATAGCCTTTTGGAACAAGAGGAGCGAATAACTGACGCACATATGAACCACCACTATAAGCATATCCCCACGCTTTCACTTCTTCCCCTTGATCTTTATATGCTTTGTCCGAATCACCGAAAACCATAGCATAGCCCTGTGGTTGCATTTTCCCCAAAGTGACACGCAAACCAAATTGATCACGCATACCATCAGGTAAAAATTTTGCGTCAGGACGTTGCATACCCATAACCAAATAAAAGCCGAGTTGACGACCTAGTAAAATAATCTGTTTCAAATTTTCCATAATTTTATTTTGTTCTTTAAAATCAAGAGAAGATAAGTAAGCAACATATTCATCAAAAAACAAGACTCGTGGTGTCATTTTAAAATCTCGATAATCAAGTCCAGACTGACCGCCACTCAATTCTTTCAATTCAACTTTACGCTCTTCCATATCTTCTCTAAACTTACGAATACACATATCAATGCCATTTTTAGTATCAAAGACATGACCGTTAAAAGAAGGAATTGTTTGAAAGTATGACATATCCGCCATTTTAAAATCACAAATTTCACACTTGAAACCTAATGCCACAAAGACTTTTAAAAGATACATCATAAAGAAGGACTTTCCACCACCAGTGACTCCAGAAATCAACGCATGAGGGAATTTAATATAGTTCCAGTTGTATTCTTTCATTAGCGGAACTTGCCCTTCTGATAGACTAATTTTTTCAACATTTAATCTTGCATGTTTTGGTGAATATAGCAATTTATAGCGAATGTAATCTTGTTCATTGACAATTGCTACCATATCACCAAAAAAAGCATGCTCTAAATTAGCTCCAATTTTAAGAAATCGTTCTTGATTTGCTTGTAAATCAGTAGGAAAACGAACGGTAATATATCCATTTTTTCTACGATAATAAATTTTAGGAAAATAAACGATCTTCTCTTTTGCTCTACCATTTGTAGCAGTTACTTTTTTTGAAACATACATACGATTATTCATAACCATCTTACCTAAGTAATCCATATGCTTCAGGCTTGTTAAAAACGATCCATTCATTTTGGATCGACGCCACAAAACAAAAAAGGCAATTTCAAATAGGAATAAACCACCTACTAAAATTACCAACGACAAAACTAATTCCAATTTTTCATAAAATAAAAAGTAATACAGCAGACCTAACACTATTCCAACAATCAAATGAACGACTGAAAGAAGTATAAGTAATATCTTGCTGTGATATTTTCTAATCCTATAACCTTTAAACAATAAGTCTCACGCCCTTTCTGTACATTCGCTATCGCTCACGTTTGCCCTCTAAATGCTATAAAATATCAGTCACTTGTTCCTTCGATATTTCACACCATTTCTACGGGATCATATGTTAATCAATGGACTTCCACAATTACACCATCAGACATTCGATATAAATGTTTTTCATTCCGCAATACCCCAGCAATGCCTTCATAATCTATATGGTTTCTTATTAGCTCTGGTAGTCCTGATAAGTAACCATTGTCCTCAATGAAATATTGTGCAAATTCCACAAAAGAAGTGATCTCCGAATGTATTTCAATATCATTAAGTCGTTGCATTGCTTCGTCAAAGTCTTTAAAAATATCATAATTCATTAGTTCACTTACATAAGTTAACGATTCATGCCCTTTATATTCTTCAAACAAAGTAGCAACATGATTTAGAAATTCAATTGGTGTAAAAGGATCAATCAAAAAAGGTGCTTCATAGTCAAGAATTTCAAAGCCATCATATTGCCCTTGTAAATTTATCTTTTCAGCTATGACAGCTCTTGAAACAGGCAATTCAAACCATGCCCCCATTGCTTGACCTTCTCTATATTGCGTATCTTCAACAACGAAAATTTTTATTGATAAATCCGTCATTCTCTCCTCTCCTAACTTAATTCCATACCACATATTTCTTCTAGTTCACGTTTATCTGATTGTAGCTGTTGAATAGAATACCATTCAGGTAATTCATCTTCAGAAAAACTTTCTAATAAACCTTTCATAGTGGAAAAATGTGTTTCTGTACCACCCCATAAATGATTATTCAAAAAGGAAGACCATTCGTTCTTATTTTCAAACGTTTGATCTTCCTTAAATCCAGTTATTTGTCGTTTACAATAATCTATATCAATTCGCATTCTATCTAGTAATTGATACCGAAAAGTTTTGTCTCTTGTCATTAAATCTGCATTTACACTCATACGTTCCCCCTTATCTCTTAATACCAATAAACGAGCCATCAGCCATCTGATAAACAATCCCTAAAAAATTATTCAAAGGTGTTTCAGAAAAATGTTGGATTTTACCTTCAGTTAATTTTTCTAAACCTTCAGGAATGGTTGAAATCATTCCTTTTTCAACTAATTCATCTAAATAGAACAACGCTTGATTGTTTCCAGCATTTTCTATCAAAATAGCTAATTGATTCAATTCATCTAGCGACTCCCTACCATAAAAACGAAACGGTGATTCCCAATCTTCTATCTCATAACTATCATCAGCATTCATTTCTAGTTGATTAAACACATCTGATTCAGAAACAGGAAGTGTGAACCATTTTCCGACAATCAAGCCATCATATTCAAAGCGACTTAAATCTGAAATATATACAGAAATAGTAGTTTCCATTCAATCACCTATCTTTCATATAAGTTACGAATATAATGAATTTGTGCTTTAGCAACATTTAGCTGATCTTCAATTTCAACTAAATGATTAGCAATTGTGGAACATCCTTTTGGATCACGTCCATCAATTCGTTGAACTCTAGTTAATAAATTAATCACGTCATTGCAACAATAAATCGCTGTATGACAAAAAACTTGTTGAGCCGATCGTAAGGTTTCTCTATGCTGAATCATTGCACCACTCCATTCTTTGTTATTTTAAAAGCTAGTTTACATAAGGTTGTTTAAATCAAGTAGCCCTATTACCAAGGGATTCAAGAGATAAGATTGTGAAATAAAATTGGTATAGGTGATTTCAATATTTTTTTCTTGATTTATCAAGACTTAAAATTTCAAAACTTTGTGATTATTTTTGGATTAATAGAGACCCATATGTTTTTTTATAGGACTATTTTTTCTAAATTTTATCAACCTTGCTTGTCATTTTCTTTTTTAGGTTCTTCCTTCTTAGGTAAGCCCCCACGTTTTGGAACAATGTTTTCAGCAAGTACACGAATACCCCCTTCACCACGATTCCCACGTGCTAAAGTGTAACCATTGAATGCTGGATTGATTAATTCGACTTCAGAATTCATAGGTAAATCGAGTTCTACATTTGGTGGAACAATTACTTGAAAATAATCACGTTGTACTGAACTTCTCACTTCATAACGACGATCTAATAATTCACCAGTAGACACTCGACGATCTTCTTCTTCGTCATAAACGTACTCTTCACTGATTCTAGCTAATCCCATAAATTTTAAAGTACCAAAAGTTGATGGAATATTGATTTTAATATCTTCATCTTTGATTCTCATAAATTAAGCCCCCACTTTCTTAATGTCTTCAGCATAAACCGTCCACTCTGAATAAGTTTGTTGATTCCTACCTTGATTGTTTCCTTGAATGACCCCACCACCAATGAATAGGCGTGGATTGATTAACTCAACAGGTGCTTCATAATCAAATACTTTGTTCCCTACAGTTGCGTCAACAAATACATCAATACCACCCAACTTGTCTGAAAAAACAGAAAAACAACGGTGCGTTACTTCCCGTTGTCTCCCTCGAAATTCTATAACATTCTTGTCTTCGTTGTAACTACCAAATTCTAAACGACCAAACATTTCATTTTCTGGAACTAAAAATTTTACTGGCATAGTATTCTCTCCATTCATTATTTATTAAGTTCATTAATTTTATTCGCATTATAATGTTCTTCGTACCAATCATTGAATTGACTAGAAAACTGACTAATTAATTGATAATCTATTGAATTAGCAAAATGAACGTCTGTGTAATCATCACCTGACACTCGATCAAAAAGCATTTGAAGATATAACATCACATTATCTAATATATCTTGTCTCACTGATTCTTTCATACCTTCATAATTACTGTCCAATTCTCGAATAACTGATTTTAATAAATCGTCTTTTTCAGCTTCTAGGGCTTCAATCGTTGCATAGTTCACTCCCTCACCTCCAATAAAAAAGGTATGAAAGAATTTATCTCCCATACCTTAATCAAAGTTATTTAAATAAATCAGCGTGTGTGCCAGTCCTCAATAGATATAATTCATTTCCCACTATTTCATAAACCAATAACCAATCAGGCTGTATATGACATTCCATACATTTTGCATAGTTCCCACTTAAAATGTGATTTCTGTGCTTTGCTTCTAATTCATCACCCTTTTGCAATTGATTTACAATATCATGGAGTTGATCAACAGGCAATCGTCTTTTCATACATAATTTATAATCTTTTTTGAAACGATTCGTAAAGACAACTTTATACATAGAGCTAATCCTCTAAATCGTTCCACATTTCGTTTAAATCAGTATATCTCTTTTGGTTGCTTAAATCTTCATTGATTGCAGCAACTGTCTCCTCATTCGGTTGATAAGGTTTTTTGATCTCAAAAGGTAATCCTTGATTTAAAACGATTTGTTGGTAAAAGACTTTGATTGCAGTTGTTCTATTTAGACCTAAATCTGACAAAATTTGTTCTGCTTCTTCTGCTAATTCTTTTTCTATTCTTGCTTGAACCATATTTTTCATATAAATCACCTCAATTAGATTATATACTCTTTTCATGCCATTAGCAATACAATAGCATGCCAATTGAATGATTATATACTCACCTTCCCTTTCTCTATCAAAACTGTGATCTTGAATTTTTATCTCGGCACTCTCCCATTTCGGCATTTTCAAGAAATGCTAGGTAGTTACGTTGAATGCTAAAAAACCGATAGATACAAGATCAAATACACTTTAGTATCATCAACGCCTTGCCTACTCTGACAAAACGATTCTACCTTTTTTTGAATATTGGTTCAGGTATTTAGTCCAATCCTGACAACAAACCTAAAAAATGCTACAATATATTTACACACAACTGAAATTTTCGACAACTTTGTTAACAAAAATGAATTTTTATTCATTAATTAGGTTGTTGAACAGAAAAATATGCAATTTTGAATGAACAAGTAACCTTTTTGCCATTCAGAATTGCATTTTTATGTATACGGTACACTATATATTATGTAAACTAAAATAGAAAATTTTTCGAACACCGTATTTAACTGGTAATTTTACGGCTCTCCTCCCTCTTATTCATGATTATTTCCTTCAAATTCAGCTAATTGGCAGCATAATAAAAATAAATGCTCATTTGAGCGATAGTTTTTTGATTTTTGTTTCTTCTACGAGTGAAACGAAATGCAACGTTTATATTTAATCTTGTTGATCCTTGAATCTTTGAATTCAAACTTTGTTTGCAGCTGCTGGCCAATCTCAATGAATCACTCAATGAATCGTTGTTAACGATCTTATCAGAAATGACTCGTAATGATTCGTACATAACCCAGCAAATTTGTTCTAACTATATAGCCTATGGGAATCTTGATCACAGATAAACCAGCAACGATAAACAAGAAACGTTTCATTGCTTTTAGTTTTCACCTAACGGATCAGATTCCCATAGCGAGTCCTAATCAAGGGATCACAGTCATTTAAGTACAATTTCTTCCTATTGCTGCCGATAATGTAATGACAGCTACGAAAGGTTTCAAACTATGTAATACAGGATCGCCAAAAGAACAATGATCGAAACGACCAAAACAAATGCTAGTTGATTTAAACGTTGAATAAGCAGGTTTTTCTTGTTTTTTTCAGATTTTTTTACTTCGTTTCGATAATATTCTCTATCTTTTGTTCCCATAAGTGCCAACTCCTTTTCCCTGATTTTATCGCTATCCTGAAATCATATGGTGCAATCAAGGCAATTTGTACGATTAACTAAAGTGGCAGGATCTGACTGAGAACCTACAATCGTATCTTATAGAAACTAAATAAGTCGACTGACGAGCTCCAAGTGATTCATAACGGCAGCTTTTCGGATAACCCCCATGCCTGGAAATGAGCCTTGCTGATAAGCAGCAACTAACAGTTGCAGACCAGCGGTTTGGGTAGGATGTTGCTCTTCGTGCTGCAATAAAGCCTCCATGACTTGGAAAAACTTTTCTTTCTGGTTTGGTAATTCTTCCTCAGAAAATAAGTGAGCGATACGCAATGCTTGCTCAGTTGTTGGATAAATCCAATGCAAAACCAACCGCTTTGAGGGATAACTGTGCTCATAATAAATTTTGCTATCGACAGAAAAATCACTAAAACCCGCATAGCCCAATTTTTGATAACTGTGATGGGCATTTGAAAATCCTTCGTCAAGACATTCTGTATAGAAACTATTTTTGGGTAAACGTGTGAAAGGATCTTCCATCAGTAGCTTGGGACCGTTGATTTTATTTAACAAACGAAACTCTTTGCCTACCAACACCGGCAGCGTATTTTCCCGCCAATCACTAGCGAGTGCTTGATCCGATTGATGAACAATCCAAAGGTCAGGCTTTTCTTCCACTGTTTCAATGGGACGATCCACGATCATTGCTTTAGGCCCAGCAACATTTCGCAACTCTGATAACCCTTCTGCCGTCAGAAAAGCCCCTGCCTGGGGATTGCGAATCAAATAAAAAGGATGTTGTTTCTTTTGAAATAAATCGATGGTTGTCCAGAACGTTTTTGATTGCTTGACCGGTTCAATGATCGGTTGGATCGCTTCTGATAAGCGATTTTGTTCCAATAAAGCTTTTAATGCCAACAAATCAAATTGTTTGCCACGAATATATGGGAAGTACATCTGCTTCTCTCCTTCTTACTCGCCTGATAAAAAACGTTTTTCCAGCGCTTCATAGGCTGCTCTCGTAGCGGCCAATTCTTCCTTCAACGCTTCGATCGCTTGTAGCTGAGTATCTTCAATAAATCGATCATAGTAATTGACCCCACCACCGAACAAGTCATACTCAGGCTGACGTTTCTTCAGTTCTTGGTACAAACGTTCTGTTGAAAATACCCGCAATCCTCGAGCAGTCTGTTTTGCTTTGCCGACTTCTCTTGCTTGTGCCGAAATCAGCCGAAACAATAAGGCATTTTCTGGAACCTGCAGCTCTTGCCGTTGGGGTTTCTTTTCGACACTGAAATACCCTTTGCTGCCCGTTTCTTTTTCAAGAAACGCATGATAGACCAAGACACCAATTGTAGGAGCAATCTGATCTTTGACTTTTTCGTACAATGCCTTGGGTAAGACAAAATAATTATAATTCCCAATAAAGGATAGTTTTGCTTTTGAGCGAAAATCTGCCAAACTGACTTTTAGTTCATAGCAACGCCATTCAAAGGTGTTTTCTGCCGTCAAGCGACAACTTAAGGTATCCACGATGCCATGATCGTCGGGCATGACTACCTCTTCTACCACAATATCACTGTTTTCACGACAATAATAATAAAGTGCCTCTTCCATTTCTAAAGTTAAGGATGTCTTCACAATTTCACGACCTTTGTCTTGTTTCACTTATTATAAAACATACGTTCGCATTTTGAAAGAGGGAAATAAAGGCAGCCTATTCCCTCACCCATTAGGGCATCCGTTAACGAGAATCTCTTCAACCGTCCTCTTTGTACCGCGGAAACGTAACACGACAAGCAACAAGAGCACACTAAGTTGAACTAGGAATAGACGCTTAAAAGGAAGATCAAATGTAAAGCCTGCGGGAAGATGAAAGAACCCGAAAAAATCATGCAGTGCTTTTTTACAAAGCCACAAACCACTGACAAATCCTATTACATAAATGACGGTGCTTTGTATGGTGATAAAGACAAGTTCTTCCAACGTGACCAGTAAAGGTGTTTGTCCTAATAATAAACGTATATGCAGGGATTGATCTTCCTCACCGATTAAGTGATAATGATACATGTGGTTACACTGCCACAAAAAAGCACTGATCAATCCCAATGTTAACATTCCTAACGCAACGCGCAACAATTGCAAGAAGAAAATCCAACTGGCATAGGTGAGATCCGTCTGGATTTCGCTGTTATTTGATTCATACTGCAACCAGTCATGAAAAAACAACAGCCAATTTTCTGCAAAGATGGTAAGAATCAGCAAGAAAACAGCCAATAAACCACTCATTAGTAAACTGCGCCTGCGAAGAGCTGCGTGCCAGCCAAACTGGTAAGGATAGAAATAACGCCATTTGTCCATAGTACTCCTCCTTTTGGCATCTATTTTACAGAATTTTCCGAATTTAGACAAACACCATCTTGTTTACATAATATAATTATAGACAAAAAAGAATGCAGCACTCGGCCTACACTCTTTTTTGTCTATTACAAATACCTAGTCAGTAGCTGCAACAAACGCTGCGGAAATTCTGTTAGATTGGAAAGATCAATGAAGCGTTCTTCCCCATAAATCGCTTTGATCACTTCTTTGTCTTGGCCAATGGCAGCTGCCAGAAACAGCACCCCTTGTCGTTCGTAGTCAGCGATCACCTGCTGAATATCTTCTTTGGCTTTTACCCCTGTATAATCAGGAAGAGCCTTTGGCTGGCCATCACTGATATTCAAGAGTAATTTAGTAGTTGCCGGCTGATGAGCGAGCTTTTCAGCTAGTACGCGCAAGACTGCCCCATCACGGTTATTTTGCCGAGGCTTCATTGTCATGAGTTTCTCTGGCACAAATTCAAAACCTTCGTTAAATTCTTTGTAAGCAAAAAGCGAGGTCTTTTCACGAGCGGTCACATCTGCTGTATCGCCATAAATCATCAATGGCAAAGATAAACGCTCCGCGAACGCATTCACCGCTAAGACCGCCTGTTGCGCATACTGTATCCGATCATCTCTAATCATCGAACCTGATTCATCAATGCGCAAAGCGAGAGCTAAGGAAGGCTGTTCGTGAGGTGGATTCTTCTTGTCAAAGGTCCGAAAATCTTGATACGCGACCTTACTGGCATCAAAGCGTGTGCCACTGTACTTACCTTTACTGTATGCCGAAGCTTGTTCGTTTTCCAAAACTTCTTGGGTTTGCTTGATCAATGACTCTACGATCGGCAACAACGGCTGCAAACGCTGCTGGGCTTCAGCCGCTTTTTCTAAATCGACGGGTGGTCGATGAACGATCAGCCCTTCTTTGGCATGGATCGATTCTTTTAATGCTTGTCGTGCTACCTTTGATGCCGTGGTTTTCTTTTCTTTTTCCTGGGTTTCATACGCTTCGATCGACAAAGAATGAGCAGTAGGACCTGCCTCTTGTGTCTCACTCCCAGCTTTTGCTTGGCCATCATGACTATTGCGTTCTAGTTCTTCTGAAAACATCGCCTCAGTTGCTGCGTTTTTCGCTTCTTGTTTGTCAGAATCACTGGTTTCCATCGTTTCCGCCTCAGTTTCTTGATTGGGGGTCTCAAGGACTTGTTCATTTTTTAGGACGGTCGTGCCTTCTTCCACTACATTGCGCTGGTCCGCCTCTTCGCTGCTGATTCGGCGTCCTTTGATTTGTTCTTTAAAGGCATTTAACGGTTGTCCAGAAAACAAAAGCCGCAATTGCGCCAATAACCCTGAAGCTTCTAGCGCCTGTTGTAAAAGAGCAAGCTCATTTGGATCGGTCGTGATTTTGTAGAGCACTTTGCTATCAATTGCTGTAAAGGGATCTTGTCCTTGTTTGACTGCATTTAGCCAATAAAAATAGGAACGCATGCCCGCCACCCCTTTGATGGCATTGGCTTTAGCGGTCACATCCAATAAGCGAATGATCTCAGCCATTTTCTCGGCTGTTGCTTTATCTGGATAATTGGTTTTGGCAATGCCTCGCTGCACCATGACTGCCAGCTCAGGTAAATCCATTTTTTCAGCATGCTGCATCCGATCTCGCAAGGATTCGTTCAAGGGGCGGTTGCCTTGGTAATTCCGATTCGTGGTGATGACTACGACACAATCAGGGTGCCGACGAACAAAGCCAGTGGGAATATTCAGCATTCCATTTTGTTCAAGAGCAGAGTTTAAGGCCACTAGTACCGAAGCATCACGAATGACCGTTGGCTCTTGAATCTCAAGCAAATAACCTTTTTCCAGCGCCCGTACGATTTCCGAGGGATAAAACTTGTATTGAATCGTTGGTTGCTGATCGCTGGTTTCGATCCGCTCGATCAGTTCCGCAAATTTCGCCCGTGCCCGCTCACGAGTCAGGGAAAAATGCCGCTGGATCAACGCCAAGACATCTTCAAAACAATCACTTTGATAAATCGCATCCAGCAAGTCCTTATCTTCTTCTTGGTCGGTGTTGATCACTGGTAATAAAGCACCAAACACATCTGACTTATCCATATCCGCAAAGCAGGTGATTTTGGTGTAGGGCAGTTGCAGGTCGGCAGAAAGTGCCTTTGCCAACTGAGTTTTACCAGACCCAGCATCGCCTTCCAGCAACACATTGAAAATTTTCATTTCTGGATCCGTCCAATTCAACGCGATCTCTGATGCAATTCGTAGTTCTTCATCACTGGTCTGATGACTTTGTGGTTTTTTCCAAATCATTGTTTGTTCTAATTTACTAAAAGCGCGTCCTTCCGTTACGACAAAAGATGGTTGATGTTGTGTCATGGCAATCTGCTCCTTTTCTTAATAACCTAGCTCATCTAAAAGCCGTTTCAGGATTTTGAAGCGTTCGCCGTATAGCTCACCATCTTTTTGCAAGGAATCATAGAAAAGCAGAATGTCTTCATCGATTTTAGGATTTTCGGTGTCTACTTCGACGGTCATGCGATTTCCTTGTAGGCCAATGATTTCAATCAAAGGATTTTCAGGATCGTAAAACTTTTCATGGCGATAGGCCTCTTGAAAATACAAACTGGATTGAGCCACTAAGATCGCTAGATCCAAAATTCTCGTAAGCGGCAATTCTTCGGATTGTCGAGACCATTTTTCACCAGTATGGCGCCAGACTTTGCCGGAGATATCGACTTTCCCGCGATCATTCCATTGCGCCAATCCGAGGGAAAGGCCTTTTGCATCTGTATGTAACGCATTTTTTCCGTCAACAGTATCATAGTCTTCTACTTTAATGACAGGTTTATGCTTCAAGTTTTCTGGTATTTTCATTATTTTCACTCCTTGTTTAGTAAATTAGTAATTTACTAGATAGAGTAAGTATAATAAGGAAGCGGTTCTGGAACAAGCAAAAGGTCTTTTCTACTATACATAGACAACATAAACAGAAGTCTATAGAAAAAGCACCTTGATAAGGAGCTTCTAAAAAAGAAGCCTCTAAAAAAAGTGCTTTGCTATGTCGCCTTGATTTATTCACTCAATTGATTGAAAAAAAGGCGCAATTCTTGCTTTCTCTGACTTGTGAGCTGGGCTTTGGGAATGCCTTGGATCGCCCCCTCAATGCCATAAAGCATATGCAGGCAAGCCCCCGCATCGCATTGTTGGCGGATCGTTAGAAAAACCGCTTCGGCTTTTTTGGCGTGTAATTGCTCCGGGGTATTGATACCGATCCTAACAAAATGATCCGCTAAAACCTGTCCAACATTTGGTAACTTTTGCAGTTCACTCATAGGCTATCTCCTTTTTGATTGTTGTCATCCTGCGCATCTTCCTCTTGACGAATCAACGAATAGAGCTTCATATCTAACAGCTGGTGATTTTTTTGCGCATTTTTTCGTAGAATTCCTTCCAACTCAAAGCCTGCTTTTTCCAACACGCGACAAGAGGAATGATTCTTAGCAAAAGGCTCAGCAAAAATACGAACAATATTTGACGTAGTAAATATATAGTCACATAGTTGCTGAACAGCTCTGGTCATCAGGCCTTTTCCCCAATATTCTTCTGCGATGTAATAGCCTATCTCAGCTGTTCTAAAATGGATGTTTTCTTTGCGAAGGGCGCTAATACTCCCCACAGCTCGATCATCCACAGTGATAGCAAAGGCAAATTCTGCTTCCTCCACAGATCGAATATAGGCTTGTGCATCTGCGACCGTATAGGGGAATGGCAACCCATCTCGTAAATAATCGTGGATGGTTTGATTATTTAACGCATGGGCTAAATCTTGCGCATCGCTCATTTGCCACCTTCTTAAGGAACACTTCATAGCAATTCCTCCTTTGTCAGTCCTTCATTTTGATCCTATTGTACGAGTTTGTGTGATTTTTTACAAGCGAATCTCAAAAAAGCAGAAAAAAGAACCAGCTAGACAAACGTCTAACTGGTTCTTACATACATCGTCTTGAAAAGATAATGGCGTGATAAACATAGAAAAAATAAAAATTATTGCGCTGAAATAGCGATCCCAATGGCTTTTTCTCCTAAATGCGTGCCGATAACTGGTCCGAAGTGACCAATCTCAATTTCTGCATTTGGGTATTTCGCTTGTAGCTTTGCTTTTTCTTCTTTGGCTACTTCTAAATTATTGGCATGGATTACATAAAATTTAACAGGCAATGCGATTTCTTGCTCCCGTTGACCAATGATATCTTCCGCGCGATTGAATGCTTTTTTACTGGAACGAATGCGCTCGTAAAGCACAATTTTTCCTTGATCAAAAGTCAAAATCGGTTTGATTTTTAATAATCCGCCAATTAAGGCTGCTCCATTGGTTAAGCGACCGCCACGAACCAAGTTATTCAAGTCGTCCACGATCAGATAGGCATAGGTATTATCTCTGATAGTGTCCAGATGGGAAATGATCTCTTCTACGGTTTTGCCTTGACTTGACAGATCAAGAGCGGTTTCTACCATGTGGCCCATCGGCATACTTGTGATTTTCGAATCGTAAGGAATGATTTGAACGCCTTCGATTTCATCGGTGATTCCATAAAGCGTTCCGATAAATCCAGAAATACCGCTTGATAAGTGGATACTAATGATCGTGTCGTAACCGCGATCTTTCAATGACTCATATAAGGCTAACACTTCACCTAGTACCGGTTGAGAAGTGGTTGGGAATTCTTTGCTGTTTTTCAGCAAAGCGTAATACTCATCAGCTTCAATGTCGATGCCCTCATTATAGACTTTTCCATCTAAAATAACAGGGATCGGTATGATAAACAAATCTTCATGGTTTTTGATCCGTTCCGGCAGATAAGCTGTACTGTCAGTAACAACGGCTAATTTCATTCTTTTTCCTCGTTTCAACAAATTTCAAACGTCATTAATAATATAGCATAAATTTACTTACTTTCAAATGGTTTTCAGAACTTTTCATTCTGCTTACTCATTAAGAAAATTCCTGATTGCTTGTTGATTGGTTTCAAGGTTAACGACTAACACACTTCCGGCACTCGCACTTGAACCGTATTGCCAAGAGTCAGCGACTGGTACCGTCAGGCTGTCGATCCCCCCTGCCCCACGAGCAATCGATAAGGTATTTTTTAATAGGAAAGACATTGGCAGGTTGGTGGAAGCATAGCCTAAAACTTTTCCTGCTGCATAAGGCAATTTTAAAACAGCTAAAGGATTTTTCATTTCGCTAAAGATCGCATCCATTACTTGCTGCTGTCGTCTTACGCGACCGAAGTCACCTTCTTCGTCCATCCGAAAACGTGCGTATTGCAACAGCTCAAGCCCATTCATTTGTTGTTGCCCTTGTTTGATGGCAACTTCAAGATTTTTACTCATATCTTTTTCCGCGTTGATAGCAACGCCTGAGGGAAACAGTGTATCGATCACTTTTTCAAAGGAACGAAAGTCAACTTTTGCATAATAGTTGGTTTCTAGCCCGAAATTCTCCGCTAATGTTTGTCTGACTAAATCAGCACCACCAAAGGCATATGCCGCATTGATCTTGTTTTCGCCATAACCGGGAATCGTAACTAAAGTATCCCGCATAAAGGAAAGCAGCTTCGGTTGCTTACTGGGACCATCTAATTGCAAAACCATAATGGTGTCTGCTCGTCCAGCTTCTCCTTCACGACTATCACTACCAATGAGCAATATATTACGAGCACCATTTGCAGCGGCCGTACCATTAAAAGTCTCCTCATCAGTTGTAGCAAAAGCAGCGTCACTTCTTGCGACTTGCTGACCGACAAGAAATGCAATCAATGAATAGGCAAAAAGCACCAATAGTACCCGGATCACAATACGCAGAACTGGGTGCTTCCGCTTTTTCTTTTGTTTGGGTGGCTTGCTCTTCTTAAGCTTTTGCGCTTTTTTTTTGCTTTGTTCCTGACTTTGATGTATCGCAGGCCCCTGAGCAGATAGCGGGGGAATTGCGCTTTTTCGTCCCTCAGTTTTTTTTGATCCTACTTGTGTCTGTTCTCGGAAACTTTGGGCCACACGAGGGTCGCTTGCCCTAGACTGCTGGGTGTTTTGATAAGAAATATCTCCTACTTCCTCATCAGCAGACGGAGTAGAATCGCTCGGTCTGACGCGCTGGTTTCTTCTTTTGGCTTCTCTGCGGGCAAAGATACTTTCTTTGGCTGCCTGACTGGATTCCTTTTCTAGCCGCTCATGCAGTTTTTTATTTTTTTCCATCCTGCTCATTGCTTCTGATCCTCCAACTAAAAAATAGCTCTCTGTCTATAAGGATACCCTAGACCTTATAGAAAGAAAGCTATTTTCTGAAATTTTAACCTTTTTCTAGGAAATTTCTTCATTTTATTACCTTAGATGCTTTGATGCACCTTGTCGTGTGCTCACAAATCCTGCTTGCTCATAAAATGATTTCACTGGATTTGCCGACCAAAAATTTAGTGAAAGATCATCGAAGCCTTTTTCCAACGCAACGTTTTCAGCAAATGCCAACAATTGTTTTCCAATATGCATCCCTTGGTACCGAGTGTCAACGGCAATCGCCGCAATTTCCAGCCACTTTCGTTCATGCATCATCGCATTTTGTGGCAAACAGACCTCTTGAAGATGCACAAAGCCACAAGGCTGTTCCGCCAACCAAGCGATAAAAAAGTGGTGGCTTGGCTCTTGTAGCTGTTGTGTGATTGCTTGTTCAAATCTTGACTGATCAAAGGACTTAAAAATCGTTGGGTACCATTGATGGTGCTGTGCTTGGATCCCTTTATGAAACGTTGCTAAAAGCTTTTCATCTTGGCTAATTTTTATTTTGACTTGAGTCATTTTTTGTCACTTCCTCAACAACATTTACCGCATACACGCCGAGAAGATGGACTTGACCACCCAACAACTGAATCTCTTCAAAGGCATTTACAATCAGTTGCCACGGTTTGTCCATCACCAGATCAATGACAAAAAAGTATTCCCCTAAGGTAGTTTTCGACGGACGCGATTCAATTTTGCTTAAATCAATTTCCCGCCAGCCAAAAGTTGCTAAGATTTTGTGCAAGATCCCCGGACGATTTGCTGGCAATGTCACAAAAATGGTTGCTTTTTCGGCTGTTTGTTCTGGTACTTCGGTGTTGGCTGTTTTCTTTGTCAAAACCCAAAAGCGGGTTTGATTAAAGGCAACATCTTGGATATTGGTTTCTTTGATCGTTACTTGATAGGCAAAAGCTGCTTCTTTGGAAGCAATCGCCGCAACTGCTTCTTCTGGATGTTTTGCTACGTAGGCTGCTGCAGTCGTTGTGGAAGCAACCGCCTCAACAGTAGCGCCAGCAAATCGGGCTTCGATAAAGTCGGCACATTGCGCCAATGCTTGCGGATGAGAAATTATCTTAGTGATGGGACGGTTGTCTTTTGCTGTTTGCTGAGAAACTAACAATTGATGATTGATCGGTAAAATAATTTCCTGTTCAATGCTCAACTGATTTTGACGAAATAGCGTATCAATCGTGGCATGAACAGAGCCTTCTAATGCATTCTCATTGGGAACGACCGCTCGATCGATTACGCCGTTAGCTAGTGCTTGAATACAAAGTGGAATCGATCCATAGGGCATAAATGTATTTTCTGGATACGCTTCTTGCGCAGCTAAATACGTAAAAGAGCTTTCAGGTCCTAAATAACCAATCTTCATTTTAGGCACCCGCTTTAGTTAAAATTTCCTGAACGATTTCTTGTGGTGCTTTGTTTGTCGTTTCAACGATCAATGAAGCAGTTTCTTCATAAAGAGGGATCCGAGGTCGGTAAACAGCCAATATTTCTTCGGGTGTTTTCGAGACAACCAAGGGACGAATACTACCAGTATCCGCCTTTAAACGGTGGATCAGTTCCTCGGGATCTGTTTTTAAATACACGACTAAGGGCATCTCTTTTAAAAGTTGACGATTTTCTTCTTTTAATACAATGCCCCCACCTGTGGAAATAATTTGTTCCTTTGCCAAAGTTTTAGCTAAAATATCCGTTTCGATTTTGCGAAAGGCTTCCTCACCGTGTTGGTCAAAAAATTCTTGAATGGTCATGCCGATCTCAGCAACGATCAAGTCATCAAAATCCACATGGGACTGTTTCGTTTCTTCAGCCAAAAGACGACCAATCGTGGTCTTTCCGGCACCCATAAAGCCAATTAATATCACTTTTTTCACTCGCTGTCTCCTCCTTTGGCCAAACGCGCGACATCCTCAAAAAAATCAGGATAAGAAACTGCTACGGCTTCGGCTTTTTCTAATTCTACCTCTTCATCTGTCAATAAGGCGGCAATCTGCAACATCATACCGATACGATGATCTCCCCGACTTGAGACCTTTCCGCCATGCAAAGGAGTAGGTCCGTTGATGATCAAGCCGTCCTCGGTAGGAGTGATATCCGCCCCTAATTTTCTCAGCTCTTCGGCAGTTGCATCAATTCTATTGGTTTCTTTTACTTTTAACTCCTCTGCATCTTTGATGACCGTTTTACCATGAGCTTGTGTAGCCAATAAGGCAATGATCGGTAATTCATCAATCAGACGCGGAATAATGTCGCCGGCGATGGTTACTGCCTGCAAGGTAGAACTTTGAACAGTGAGGTCAGCCGATTGATTTTGATCATCTTGATTAGAAAAAGCAATCGATGCCCCCATTTCTTCTAACACATCAAGGATCCCTGTACGTGTCGGGTTGATTCCGACATTTTCTAAAATGATCTCACTATCGGGCATAACCGTACCTGCGGTTAGGAAGAAGGCAGCGGAAGAAATATCTCCCGGAACGACTACTTCTTGGCCGTGCAGTGTTTGTGGGCCGGTTACGGTAATCGTTTTGCCTTGGGTGGTGATCACACCACCGAATTGACGGATCATTTCTTCAGTATGGTTACGGCTCGCCTCTTTTTCAATGATCGTCGAGGTACCTTGTGCTTGCAATGCCGCAAAAATCAGCGCCGATTTTACTTGGGCACTTGCAACGGGCATCTGATAATTGATGGGCTGTAAAGAAGCAGTACCATTAACGGTGATTGGTGGGAATTCCGTCTGTTCATGCCCTGTAACATTTGCCCCCATTTCTCTTAATGGCAGCATCACGCGATTCATTGGTCGTCTATTCAATGAGTCATCACCGAATAAGGTGGTTGTGAACGGCTGCCCAGCCAAAATTCCCATCATTAAGCGAATTGTTGTACCAGAATTGCCGATATCAATTGGGTCTTGGGCAGGCTTAAGGCCATTAAAGCCCTGTCCTTCAATCGTGATCGTCTGACCGTCATCATGGATTGGAACTCCTAATGATTGAAATGCATGAAGAGTGCTATAGCAGTCTTCTCCCCGCAAGAAATTACGGACAGTCGTTGTTCCTTCGGCTAATGCCCCGAACATGATACTGCGATGCGAGATCGATTTATCGGCGGGAACAGCTATCGTCCCTCTTAAATGTGTTGCTTTTTTTAGTTTCATCCCAGCCTCCTATTTTTTTCGACACGAATAGGTCGTCTTGTTTTGGATCAGCTGCTCTGCTTGCAGCAAATCATTTTGCGTTTTGAATGAAATCTGTAAAACACCAATGATGTCTTCTCGAGTTTCAAGAATTTTTAAGTTGATCAAAGAGAGCTGATGTTCGCTCAATAGCCCCGTCACTTCAGCGACAACACCGGGATGATCCGGTACATCGATGAAGAGATCATAGAATGCCGGGATCGCGCCATTTTGATGAACCGGCAATTGATCCCGTGTTTCCTTCGCGGATTCAAAGAACCGAAAGATCGCCCGTTCGTCTTTTTCCTGCAACCAGTGAGCCATGGTCGTCATTTGTTTTTGCCACTCATCGATCAGCTGCAGCAGTTCCTGTCGATTACTCAATAAGATATCGGTCCACATGCGAGGATCTGAAGAAGCGATGCGAGTGATATCGCGAAAACCGCCTGCTGCGAGTTGCTGTGCTCTAGGGTGTTCATGGTTGAAGGCATCTGCCTGATTGACTAATCCTGAAGCAATAATATGGGGCAAATGGCTCAACATCCCCGTGATTTGATCATGTTCTTGCGGAGCAAGTGCCACATACTTGGCCCTCGTCCCTCGAAAAAGCACCTGTAATTCTTCCACCCGCTGACTTTTCGTCGGCGTAAAGATATAGTAAGCATTCTCAAAGAGGTTCTCATCGGCTGCTGTGATCCCGGATTTATGAGAACCAGCCATCGGATGGCCCCCAATAAAATCAAAGGAAAAGGACTCGGCAAATTGCGTAATTTCTGCTTTGGTACTGCCGGTATCTGTCACTAGGACTGAAGGCTTTAGTGAAAGGGTCCCAAGTTGAGCAAGATACGTTTTGGTGATCTCTACCGGCAATGCCAACAAGATCACGTCGGCACGAACAGCACCCTCAGAAAATGAAGGAGGTACTTCGTCTACTAAACTTGTTGCTAATGCGATCTCATTGGTTTTACGACAGTGATCCCACCCCATTAGATGGGTTTGGGGATGTGACTTTTTAATACATTTTGCTAAGGAAGCGCCGATCAATCCTAAACCGGCGACGAAGATATTTTGGTTCATGAAAAGAATCCTCATTTCTACTGGAATTTTTGCTGTCTCTTTAATCAGTAGGTTAACAAGTATTCCCGATACGCCTGAACAGATGCGGTCAATTCTTCGAAAGAATCACTTGGAAACTTTTCTAATAGTTCATTGGCCACCACTGTTGCCACCACACTCTCACAAACAACACTGGCTGCCGGAACGGCAGTGCTATCCGAGCGTTCCACACTAGCTTTATACGGTTCTTTGCTGTCGATATCCACACTTTGCAACGGCTTGTACAAGGTCGGGATCGGCTTCATAACCCCGCGAACCACAATTGGTTCCCCGTTCGTCATGCCACCTTCAAACCCACCTAGGTTGTTGCTACGACGGGTGTAGCCCCGTTGTTCGTCCCATAAAATCTCATCCATGACTTTTGAACCTGGTAAAACACCGGCCTCAAAACCAACACCGAACTCAGCCCCTTTAAAGGCATTGATACTGACCACGGCTTGGGCGATCTTCGCATCAAGTTTTTTGTCCCATTGCACGTAACTACCAAGACCAGCAGGAACCCCGCCAACAAGCACTTCCACTACGCCGCCGATCGTATCACCATTTTTCTTTGTTTGATCGATCAACTGTTTGATTTCTTCCTCGACAGATGGATCTAAGACCCTTACTTCCGAGGCTTCCGAGCGCTGTGCAATTTCTTTGACGGTCAACCCTTCAGGAATTTCTGCTTTGATGCCGCCTAACATCGTTACATGACCTGCCACATCGATGCCGAGTTCCTTCAAAATTTTCTTCGCGATTGCGCCGATGGCTACCCTCATGGTCGTTTCCCGGGCCGATGAACGTTCCAAAACGTTTCGTAGATCTTGATGATGGTATTTCATCCCGCCGACTAAGTCAGCATGACCAGGTCTTGGTCGTGCCACTCGTCGTAACTTGCGGTCCTTTTCTGGTACTTCTTCGATCGCCATGACCTTAGTCCAATTTTTCCAATCTTTGTTCTCGACCACTAAAGTCACAGGAGAGCCTAATGTTTTTCCATGACGGATACCGGAAGTGATACGGACTTGGTCTTTTTCAATCAGCATCCGTCCCCCACGGCCATAGCCGGTTTGTCGTCTCGCTAATTCAAAATTAATGTCTTCTGCCTTTAATGGCAATCCTGCCGGTAACCCTTCGATAATGGCGGTCAACTCTGGTCCATGTGATTCGCCTGCTGTAATATAACGCATGATCCGTTACCTTCCTTTCTTATAATAGGTAGTCTTTGATTTCTTCCGTGGGAATCGTCACGATTTTTGCCTGACCGATCCTTTCTAAAAGAATGATCTTTAATTGTTGCCCACGGGCTTTTTTATCATGAGTGATTGCTTGGTATAATTGCTCTTTCTCAATTTCTCTTGGTTTGGTCGGCAAATGAAATTTCTCAATCATTTTCGTTAACTGCGCGGTGGTCCCTTTTGGTGTTAGTCCAATGGCTTCAGCATGACGGGTGATCATAATCATCCCCATTGCAACCCCTTCGCCATGACTGGTGTCAAACGCAGCTGTTCTTTCTAAGCCATGCCCGATCGTATGACCGAAGTTCAGTGTCAGACGACTGCCATGATCAAAGGGATCTTCTTCCACTACTTTTTGCTTTACTTTTAAAGAAGCTGTGATCACTTTTTCAGCATGGGCCAAAAGATCGACTTCATCTTTCAAACCTGCTAACGTTTGCCAAAGTTCAGGGTCCGCAATAGCGGCCGACTTAATGATTTCAGCGATGCCTTCTTGCACGCGTTTAAGGGGCAAACTTTTAAGCAAATCCGGATCGATCATCACACCGACTGGTTGGGCGAATGTGCCAACGAGATTCTTGGCACTGCTAGTATTTACAGCTGTTTTTCCGCCGATACTTGAATCGACCTGTGCCAATAACGTCGTCGGAATCTGCAAGAAATCAATGCCTCGCATATAAGTAGAAGCAACAAAGCCTGCAAGATCTCCAATTACACCGCCACCAAGAGCGATGATTCCATCGCTTCTAGTCATCCCTGATTGAGCAAGACGGTCATATAAAAAAGCAGCTTGTTCAAGGGATTTACTGTTTTCGCCAGCCGGCACGGCTAACAGTGTTGCTTCAAAGCCTGCGGCAGATAATGCTTCGATGATGTGTTCGCCATACAGGGGGGCGACATTGCTGTCAGTAATGACGGCAATGCGCTGTTTGTTCCATAATTGCTGGACCCAGGTTCCGACTTCTTGAAACGCCCCACGTTTGATGAGGATGTCATAGGATTGTTCTTCTAAATGGATGTGTAGCATTGATTTTTGCACCTCTTTTATTGGTTGTCTTAGCGCTTAGTCTTGCAACGCTTTGATTTCTTTCATCGCTTTTTCCATGATATGGACTTCTTTCATCATATTCATGTATGTTTTTTCGTTTAACGATTGCGGACCATCAGACCATGCATTGGCTGGATCTGGGTGGATCTCAACGATCATGCCATCGGCGCCGGCAGCAACGCCTGCTCTTGCCATTGGTGGTACGAGATCCCAAATGCCTGTTCCATGACTAGGGTCAACGATGATCGGGAAGTGGCTCAGTTTTTTGATGATTGGTACCGCACTTAGATCAAAAGTATTACGGGTCGCTGTTTCGTAAGTTCTGATTCCGCGCTCAATGAAAATCACTTCACTTTTATCTTGGACGGCGATGTATTCCGCTGCATTCAACCATTCGTCGATCGTCCCAGAGATGCCTCGTTTAAGGCCAATTGGTTTACCAGTTTTTCCAACTGCAGCTAGCAATTTGAAGTTTTGCATGTTCCGAGCACCAATCTGCAAAATATCACTGTATTCCGCAACCATATCGATATGTCCTTCGTCCATGACTTCTGTGATGACTTTCATACCTGTTTCATCGGCTGCTTGACGAATGTATTTTAACCCTTCTTCTTCAAGCCCTTGGAAGGCGTATGGTGAAGTCCGTGGTTTGAAAGCACCCCCACGTAAGATTTGTGCACCACCAGCTTTGGCGATTCGGGCACATTCACGAATTTGGTCTAAGCCTTCAATCGAACACGGACCAGCCATTGTGACAAAGTTGCCATCGCCGATTTTTACGCCATCTACATCAACAACCGTATCTTGTGGATGGAATTCACGAGAGGTCAACTTGTAGGTATTTGAGATCCGAATGGCATCTTCGACACCTTCGTAGCTGCGAAAAGCGACATCTTGGATGCGGCGTGTATCTCCTTTTAAGCCGATAACAACCTGTTCTTTTCCTTGGTTGACTTGAACATCCAACCCTTCTTTTTTGATTCTTTTTACAACGACTTCAACTTGTTCTGGGGTAGCACCTGGTTTCATAATTACGATCATTTTTTCTTCCTACTTTCGTCTTTTTATTTTTTTACATGGATTCAATGAGTGCTTTTACTTTTTCAACGGGCATCTCTTGGCCGGTCCAAAGTTTAAATGCAGCTGCACCTTGATACAGCAACATACTTAAGCCGTTTGCAGTTTTGGCCCCGACTGCTTTCGCATCTTTCAAAAGCTGCGTTTCTCTTGGATTATAGATGACATCATAGACAGCTAATGATTCCCGCAAGAGGGTTTTGTTTTTCAGAGGACTCACCGTATCATTCGGCTTCATCCCCACGCCAGTAGCATTAACTAAAAGGCTGCTTTGATCGATGGCTGATTTTAAAGCCGTCTGATCTTCTAAATCCGCTAATGTGATTTCACAGGCGGTCTTTTCTGCGATCTGTGTCAATTTATCCTGGATGATTGGATAAAACTCATCCTTGCGGTTGAAGACATGGATCGTTTTGACACCGTCTAGTGCGGCTTGACTAATGATCGCTGTCGCTGCACCACCCGCACCGATCACAGTCATGGTGTCGCCAATGATCGACACTTGAATGTCTTCAAGTGCGCGCATAAAGCCGATGCCATCTGTATTGTGCCCAATCAATCGTCCCTCTTGATTGACGATTGTATTGATTGCGCCGATCAGCTCTGCTGCGGGTGAGCATTCATCCATCAACGGTACTGCCGCCATTTTATGGGGCATTGATAGATTGACACCTAAGAGATCCAGCTGACGGATGCTTTGAATACTGGCTGCCAAATCATCCGGCTCAACATCAAAGGCCAGATACACGGCATCGATCCCTTGTTCTTCAAAAGAAAGATTGTGCATTGCTGGAGAGATGCTGTGTTTGGCTGGTTTGGCAAACAGTGCCGCCAACCGTGTGTGACCGGTTATCATTTGTTTCATCTGGTTCATTCCTTTCAACAAAAAAAGATGTCCACCGTAAATTTAAGAATCTACAGTGAACACCTTCAAACATTACATATCGACAAAGCCAGATATGTGAATATAAAAAATAGCCACTATAGATTTTACGATCTACGTGGCTGCGAATTCATTACGAAATGCTCTAGCCATCATAGATACAAACTTAGCGTTTGTACCCATGCTTTCATGAATACAAACCTATCTAAAATAGCTAAAGTAATATTTATTCAGTTGTGTGGGGTTCGTTAGCAATAATTTTTGCATAGTCCTTCGCTCCAAACTGATGTAAGATTGACCTAAGTATAGGTTTAACTTTGAAAGATGTCAATGATTTTTTCTTATTTTTTTCATTTATTTGATTAATTTTTTTGAAAACACCGTTCTATCAAGGGTTTTATAAGTCGTCTTCAAAGAACAGTAATAGTTCTGGTAAACTTAAGCGTGCTTTTTCATCTGCTGAAAGATCCTTGACGATTTCCCCTTTTCTAAGCAGGATCAGGCGATCTCCGTATTTTAATGCATCTTCCATCCGATGGGTGATCATGAGACAAGTTAGATTTTGTTCTTCTACCCTTTTTGCAGTGATCTGCATCAGCTGCTTGGAAGTTTTCGGGTCTAAGGCAGCCGTATGTTCATCCAACAACAATAGTTTAGGGGTTTGGATCGTTGCCATCAATAAACTTAGTGCTTGTCGCTGACCACCGGATAAACTACCCGTTGGCGTATCTAAATGATTTTCCAACCCATTGCCGATTTCTTTACAAAGGGCATAGAACGATTCTCTTTGTCCTTGCAGTTGACGAAGACCTAGTGACCGTTTTTGCCCTCTTTTTTGTGCTAACAGCAGATTTTCTGCCACTGTCATACGGGGAGCTGTCCCCATTTTCGGATCTTGGAAAACCCGTGCCAAAAAGCGCGCGCGTTTTTCTTCCGAAAGCGTGGTCACATTTTGATCATCGATCGTCACTTGGCCACTCGTTAGAGGCATGGTACCAGAGATGCAGTTGAATAACGTGCTTTTGCCGGCCCCATTTCCTCCCACAACCGTAACGAATTCACCGGGTTTTAAAGAAAGATCGAATTTGTTCAAGAGTACTTTTTTCTCATTCGGTCCATTGCCGACAACTTTAAAGGCTTTTTTTAAGGCTAACATTATTCATCCTCCGTTTCAAAACCAGTGCGTAGATGCAGGGCTTGTTTAAATTGAGGGATCAACAAGCAGATCGTCAAGACGATGGCCGAGAATATTTTCAAGTAAGTCGTATCAAAACCAGCTTTGATCACAAATAGGATCAATAATTGATAGATGATGCTGCCGATCACGATAGCGATCAAACGTTCTAGCAAGGTCAATTCGCCATATAACACTTCTCCAATGATGATGGATGCCAATCCAATCACGATCACACCGATTCCCTTACTGATATCGGCATAGCCGTCGTTTTGAGCGATCAATGCGCCTGAAAGTGCGATCACGCCATTAGAGACGATCAGACCGATGATTTTCATTCGATCCGTATTAATCCCCATCGACTTCGCCATATGTTCATTATCCCCTGTAGCAATATAAGCTTGACCCAAGTTGGTATGAAAAAAGTAAACCAGTACGCCACCGATCAATAAGACCATGATCAGCCCGATAATGACGGTATCATAATAATTCGGTAAGTTCATTTTAGTAAAGAAATCCTGGATCTTGGGCTGGTTTAACAGCGACAGATTAGGAGACCGCATGACAAACAGCATCACCGAGTTCAATGAAGACATCACCAGGATACCAGCCAAAATCACGGGAATTTTGCCTTTTGTATAAAGAAGTCCGGTCACACATCCGGCACACATCCCAGCCAATACTCCTAAACAAGTCGCTAAGACGGGGGAAACCCCATGGGTGATTGCTGTCACACAGACAGCACCGCCTAGTGGAAAGGACCCTTCCGTCGTCATATCCGGGAAATTCAAAATTCGATAGGTCATAAATATCCCTAAACCAAGGATCCCCCAAAGTAGTCCTTGCCCAATTGCTGAAACAATCATCATTTTTCCTCCATTTTCTTACATGTTTTCTCTTTCAAACCCTCGTCGTGATCCTAGATGGTCTTAAGATTCTTGATCACTCATCACTTGCTTCGGTTTCTGGTGTCGTTGTAATCAATTTTGCCTCGTCTTTGAGATTTTCTGGGATAGTGATGCCCAATAACTGCGCTTGTGTTTCATTAATGATCGTTTCGCCATCGCTGAATGTATAGATCGGCGTTGTCGCAGGTTCTGCTGTCCCATCAAGAATTGCTGCCACCATCTTCCCAGTTTCGACCCCAATCGTAAATTGATCTTGCCCGACCGTTGCTAAGCCGCCTTGTTCCACCATCGTATCAACAGATGTGATGATTGGCGTTTTTGATTTATTGGCTTCTTGGACTACCGTCTGCATAGCATTTGCGATCGTATTGTCTAAAGGAATATAGATAAAGTCGACTTCTCGTGCCATCACTTGCACCATTTGCGCAATTTCGTTACTCGAAGGAACGGCATAGGATTTACTGGTCAAGCCATTCTCTTCAGCAGCAGCTTCTGCTTCTGCCACTTGGTATTTCGAATTGTCCTCAGTCGAAGAATACAAAATACCGACTGTTTTTGCCTCTGGCAGCAAATCTTTTGCTAGTTTGATTTGCGCAGCTACTGGTGCTTTATCTGAAACGCCAGTGATATTGCCGCCGGGTTGGTCCATATCTGCCACCAGATTCGCCCCAACTGGATCAGTGACCGCCCCTAAAACGATTGGTACATCCTGAGTGACATTCGCCAATGCTTGTGCTGCGGGTGTTGCGACCCCAACTAAAACGTCGGCATCTTTATTTAGCAGCTGCTGGCTCATCGTTGCCAATTTGCTTTGATCCGCTTGGCCGTTTTGGAATTCGATTGTCAAGTTGTCCCCTTCGGTATAGCCTGATTCTTTAAGGCCTTCTTTGATCCCCTCGGTGATCGCATCCAATGCTTCATGGCTGACAAATTGTAGGATCCCAACTGTTTTTTCAGCTTTCTCTACTGGTTCTGAAGCCTCACTGGCTTGATTGGTCCCACTTCTCATTCCTAACTGATAGACGAAGGTCGCTCCTAAAAATAATAAAATAACGGCAACTGATGCAATTAATCCCTTGTTTTTCATTTTTTATTCTCCTTTTTCTGCTTACATTTTTCGAGTTTTTCTTTTTATGGTTTTTGAGAACAAAAAAAGCAACTGCCTATGTGACGGCAATTGCAAGTAAGCAAAAGCCGCATAGAAGCTTGTCCTATGCGGCGATAAATTCAACTACCAGCATAGATACAGCACTTTAGAAGGTTCTCTAAAAAGTTGTATCTATGGAATGAGGTTCCATCAATACAACTATCTATGCCAGTTTTGCCATGATTTCACTTGCAATGGAATAAATAGTTTCATGATTGTTCCTCCTTCTCAACTTGTTTTCTTTCTTGATTGAATTCAGTTTAGCTTATTGATAAAAAAACGTCAACAATTTTCTGTCAAATTGTCAGATTTTTTTATCAATCATTGGCAGAAGTACGAATCGTCCACATCGGTAAACGATTCAATTCTGGGATAAATTCCGTCGTTGGCTGGTCAAATGAATCAAAGGTAAAGCGATTTTTTTCGACTCCTTCTTCATAAAAGACAAAGGTTACTTTATCAGGATCAATATCATATTCATTGGAGAAAAAAGCCGCATCATAGACGATTGGATAATAAAAAAATGTCCGATTCATTTCATCTTCTTGTGCTTGGATCAGATCAAACACTTGATCCAACTGAGCACCACTCGGTTTACTATACATCACAGAAATCGCTCTTGTTTCGCGAATCGTCTTGTCAGCTGTCAGATAAGGCAATGGTTGTACTTTTTCTGAAGGTAGCTTATCAAAAGCGATCCGATCCACTAGAGAAGCGTTGATACGATTTTGAGAAAAGACGATCAAACCGGCGAAAATCAAAGCGAAAAGAATCCCCCCGATCAGCGTGAAAATCGTTTTTTTCTGATCTCGGTAGAGATCATCTAAAAAAGCTTGCCAGCTTTCTACTGCTTTTTCTTTCGTGTAATGAACAAAGCTTTTCACTTGTTCCATAATTTGCCCACCTTTTTAAAAATACTACTATTATTTCATACTATCAATTCCCTTCTAGAACGTCAAGAAACTTCACATTTCCTCAATAATTCGGTAAGATAAAAGAAAACGGTAAAGGAGTCATTATGCATAATCTAGCTGATTCATTGATGACTGGAGCCAATCCAATCTTCGATTTCATCGTTGTCTGTTTGAACTTTCTCTCCATTTTCGTCATCGTTTGGGGTGTATTGATTGCAGGCATTGATTTTGTGCGTTACGAATTAACAGAAAAGGATCGTTTGGTAGCAGCCAGAGAAAACAATTTTATTCGCAATTATTTAGGAAGTTACGTCTTGTTAGGTCTGGAGATTTTGATTGCCGCAGATATAATTGAGACAATCATCCACCCCACCTTCGAAGACATCGTACGTCTAGCTGCAGTCGTTATTATTCGAACAGTCATCTCTTATTTCTTGAACAAAGAGATCGAACGGGCTTTGCAAACCACCGATCATCAGCCTGCCAAGAAAAAGGAAAGCTAGCTGTCATGGCTTTTCTACCGATTCTTCGGTATAATAGATAGGAATATTTGACATTAGAAGGATCAATCCCTCAGTCAAACTATCCTTAAAAGAAAAGAGGGAACAATATGTCTTTTGATGGTGTTTTTACCCATTTAATGGTCAAAGAATTACAGAGTCAATTAACTAGTGGACGCGTGAACAAAATTCATCAGCCTTATGAAAACGAGGTCGTATTTGTGATCCGTGCCCAAGGGAAAAATCACAAACTCTTGCTATCCGCTCACCCTACCTATGCCCGTGTGCAATGCACAACGATCGCCTATAGCAACCCAGAGACCCCACCGAATTTCTTGATGATGCTGCGGAAATATTTAGAAGGGGCGATCCTAGAATCAATCGAACAAATCGACAATGACCGTGTGATCCATTTTCATTTTACCCGACGAGATGAATTAGGTGATTTGCAAGCCCTTGTCTTGATCGTCGAATTAATGGGCCGTCACAGTACGATTTTATTAATGAATAAGACAAGCGGAAAAATTGTCGATACAATTAAACACATTGGTCATTCACAAAATACGTATCGCACCTTATTGCCAGGTGCTGTCTATGTTGCACCACCAAAGCAATCGACGCTTAATCCTTTCACAGCCTCTCGCACCAAGATTTTTGAAGAATTATCTACTCTCGATCCCTTGACGGCAAAAGAACTGCAACAACGATTCCAAGGCTTAGGCCGTGATACCGCAGAAGAATTGATTGCCCGAATCAGTGCCAATCCTAATGAAAAACTGCGTCAGTGGGAAACTTTCTTTTCAGAGCTTACGGAAGATTTAACACCAAGCTTTCTCCGGTCAGAGAAAAAGGAATATTTTACGCCTATTCCCTATGCATCATTGATTGATGCGACCACCACTGTCACCCATTATCAGACTCTGAGCGAGCTTTTAGATGCATTTTACCATGATAAGGCGGAAAGAGATCGGGTCAAACAACAAGGTGGCGAACTACTGAAAAAGGTTGAAAATGAACTGAAGCGTAACCAGCTGAAGTTAAAGAAACGCCAGCAAACCTTGAGGGATTCAGAAAACGCCGAGGAGTTTCGCCAAAAGGGTGAACTCTTGACGACCTTTATGAGCCAAGTGCCTCGTGGTGCTACATCCGTTAATTTGGAAAATTATTATGAGGAGAATCGGCTTTTGACGATCAAATTAGATCCCGCTCTTTCTCCTAATCAAAATGCTCAGAAGTATTTTCAGCGATACCAGAAATTGAAAAACGCAGTTAAATTGATCCATCAGCAGATTGCCGAAACGAAAGAAGAAATCGCGTACCTCGAATCCGTGTTAGCCCAATTAGAAATTGCCTCTCCAATGGATCTAGCGGTTATTCGGGAAGAACTGATCGCACAAGGCTATGTCAAAAATCGGACGAAGCAACGTAAAAAAGTCGCCCCTTCGCAACCGGAACGATTTGTTTCTTCAGACGGAACAGAAATTCTCGTCGGAAAAAACAATTTACAAAATGACCAACTGACTTTAAAAACAGCTCGTAAGAGTGATATCTGGCTACACACTAAAAACATTCCTGGTTCGCATGTCATCATTCGTTCGGACGATCCTAGCGAGACAACCTTAATGGAAGCTGCAGAGCTTGCCGCATATTTCTCAAAATATCGTCAATCTGCCCAAGTACCGGTGGACTATGTGCAAGTCAAACATATTCGGAAACCGAATGGTGCCAAGCCTGGATTCGTCATTTATGAGAATCAAAAAACCTTATACGTAACACCTGATGAGGGTATTTTAAGATTAAAACAGTCCTAGCTGTTCCTAAATTTATTCGGATCAAAAAATCATAAAGTAATCAATCAAAAAACCGATCACAAGCGGTGCGAAGAGGCACGCGCTTGTGATCGGTTTTTATGCTTTTTCGTTCTATCTACTGCTCTTTCAACAACAATTTTGCTTAGCTTGAATCACAAAAGGCAAACCTTCTCAGAATTCAGCCATCGACATATCTGCTAGATCCGCTAGAATGGCAATTGAACATCACCTGCAGCTAATAGTTTCTGCTGGCTAATAAATCCCGCCATCCTCCATAGTGACTTTCTTCTCAAAATCAAAATGATACAGCTTTTCCCAGTGATTGATATTCAAGGTTCCTTTAGTCAAACGGATCGCCAGAAAGCAACAGCCCTTATCATTCTCGTTGTTGACTTCGTCGTACCAAACAAAGGCTTTGCGAATTTTGCTTCTTAATTCTGCATTTTTAGGGTCTAGCACCCAACCTAAATTCTCCCCTTGACCGATCGCGGTAAACCATTCACCACTGACAGCAATAGAAACTGCTGGCTTCTTTTTGATTTGCTTGATTTTATTGGATTGTTCGTGCGTCGACACGTAAAAAATGCCCTCTTCATAAAAAGCATCAACTTCTCGAACGACTGGTTGTATGTGTCCCTCTGCAGTTTTGTCACAAGCTGTCGTCGCAAGGGCAATCACATTGTCTTTGAAATGCCCAAATTTTTCTTCAAGCAGCTTTATTCCTTCTTCATACTGGTGAGTCATTATTCTGTTCCTCCTTACATCTCTCTTCTTTTTTTAAAAGGAATCCATAATTCGACATGTGTAACCCGATTGTTTCCTTTTCGATATAGCTCTGGAAAAAAATCCTCAGCAATCCAACCATTTTTCTTGAGCCAAAAACGGGTATAACGCATCGCCTTTCCCATATTGATGATCAGTTGCTCTGAGATCGTATCAAAGCTGCAAACAATGTAATCACGTGCTGGTAGCGTCCATTCAATGAGGGTCGATAATTGCGTACCGTCACTTAATTGGCCAACAAAGTAACTTGAGTACCCTTCTGGCGCATCTCCCGGAAATGAAACACCGATCAGGCAATGATCAGTGCGAGGCTGATTTGCAATCTTTTGATAAAAATCACGCCAAATTTCATCAATAGGGTCGATTCCTGTTCGTTGACCCAGCATTTTTCCATATTTAAATGGATAATAACCAATAACGCCATAAAAAATCATTGGTTGCTTGTTTCTTTTTTTCTGAATCTCCAAAACGACCCCTTCACTGATCAATGGATTACCTTCTTCTGTGACAATATACCCTAAAGATAGATCTGGCTTATCAAAATTTTGTAAGCCGATCGGCGCTTTTTGGTAAAGAGAAGGCGAAAGTCCATAAACGGTTTTAAAGGTTCTTGAAAATACTGCATGGCTGCTAAAACCAACCTCAAAAGCGACTTCAATGACTCGACTTTTTCTGTCTTTTAATAAATTAGCGGCTCTGGCCAGACGACGCAGTTTTATATATTCCCTAACAGAAATTTTAACTAAACGGGTGAATAAGCGTTGATAATAAAATACAGAAAGGGATGCGACTTGTGCTAACGTTTCGATCTCTAATGGCTCGGCAAGATTGTCTTCAATATAATCGATTGATTTTTGGATTGCTTCCCATGCATGCATATGGATTTCCTTTCTTTCACTATAAAATATTCAGCCAAAAAAGCTTTACCGTGTCTGCTCTTTTTCAATTGATTTAATTGTATTTTATTTCACAATAGAACTTATGCTTAGAAACTGCTTATTGATTAGTTTAGCATAGTCTTTGAACTCGATGGATATAAAAATAAAAAAAGACGAGCGTTTTCGTCTTTTTTTGTCAGTTCATTTTTAAACTATTGTATTCCTTGAAAGTTCTCATTACGTCGTGTTTTATAGGATAATCATTAGAGAATTCCAAGAAAAACTACGTAAAAGGAACTATTTTTATAAATCAATAGAAATAAATAGGCCGATCTTTGCGGTCTTGTAATGGACGATTATTATTTTCTAATACTTCTTCGCGGAATTCTAAAATAAAGCGACGACTCATCTCACCAATCCAGTCAAAGACAAACCAGTTGATTGGACCTTTCGTTGGCGGGGTCGTCAGGGAACCCACATAATGAAAATGATGAGTGCGCTCTGGCAAGAACATGCTCGGATCAAACCATTGGGTATGGTTCTCAAAGTCCCAGATGCTGTCGTCTTGCTGATTGCAGATCCAGTTGAGTTTATCCGTCAATTTGAATAAGATACCCACGACCAAGTTTTCTCCGTCATCATTCATATGAACGAGATGAAACTCTAATTCTTGCTGCTCGTCATCGATAATGTGTTCAGACGGCATGTGAAAATGAATATCCGTCAAATAGTAGTTGATCCCTTTAAACGTGACATAGCTTTCTTTATTATAAGGAACGAAGTGAATCGTATTTTTGAATTCTTTTTCCGTGAACCGCTCTCGTTTATAGTGAAAAGCCAAGTCCTGATCGATGGGTTCTTCGGTCTCATCGTGGACTAAAGCGATTGGGGATTGGTACGGAAATTCGGCACCTTGTGCATACCAGTCGCACAAAGTGTGCCAATGTTCAGGTCCATTGTCTCCGGAATAACTCCAGGGAACGTCCATATTTCTTTTCAAAAAAAACAGCCTCCTAATTCAAGTTGACAGCAAGGAACAGCCCTTCCTATCAAAAAACTTTCTCCCAATGCTATCAGAAAATAGGTAAAAATAAAACGAATATGCTTGGTCATTCCCTCACATATCCGTTTCTTTTTCAATTCCTTATTCACTCAACCAAGCAGCAGGATCTTTACGCCACTCTTGTAACAGGGCAACATCAGACTCTTGAATAGCACCCGTTTCTAAAGCCGACTCGATCAGAGCCGTATAGTTTGTCAAAGTCACGTATGGTAGATCTGCTTGCTCAAAATTCTCTTGAACTTGTGGCAGTTCGTAAGTAAAGATCGCAGCAACGCCTAATACGTCGGCTCCTTCTCTTTTGGCTGCTTCACAAGCTTCTAAGACACTGCCACCTGTTGACAATAAATCTTCAATGACGACCATTTTTTGATTTGGCTGAATACGTCCTTCAATTTGATTGCCTTTGCCGTGTTCCTTTGCTTTGCTGCGAATATAAACCATTGGTAAATCTAACAATTCAGCGACCCATGCAGCATGGGGAATCCCGGCTGTTGCGGTCCCTGCAATCACTTCTACTTCTGGGTAAGTGGTTTTGATGACTGCAGCTAAGCCTTTCGCAATGGCACGACGCACAGTTGGATAACTCATGGTGATTCGATTGTCGCAATAAATAGGGCTTTTGATACCGCTGGCCCACGTAAATGGTTCATTGGGTCGTAAGAAAATCGCCTCGATGTCTAAAAGATCTTTGGCGATTTGATTGGATTGTTCCTTCATTGGCTAGCTTCCTTCCATTCTTGTTTAATTTGCAAATAACTTTCATAGGGTGTCTTAGACTGGGTGATCGGACGTCCTACAACGATCATGGTAGCCCCTGCTTTACGAGCTTGTGCAGGTGTCATGATCCGTTTTTGATCGCCAACTTCACTGCCAGCTGGTCGGATACCAGGCGTCAAGCGTATGAAGGCATCGGTTGTCCTTTGCTTGATCTGGTTTGCCTCGTGAGCGGAACAAACAACACCGTCTAATCCAGCTTTTTGGGCACAAGTGGCGTAATGGATGACACTTTCTTGTAGTGACGTCATGATCTGCTGATCATGATGCATTTGTGCCTCGCTAGTGGAGGTCAATTGGGTGACTGCAATCAAGTCAGGGACTTTTTGTCCTGTCGGGGTTCCTTTTTGTAGGCCGTTTTTAGCAGCAGTCATCATTTCGATCCCGCCGGCTGCATGAACATTCGTCAAAGAAACACCTAAAGAAGCTAAGCGCTCCATTGCTCGTCCTACTGTATTGGGAATATCATGTAGTTTTAAATCTAAAAAGATATCATGGCCACTGTTTTTTAACCAAGTAACGATTGCTGGCCCTTCTTGGTAGAAAATCTCCATTCCCACTTTTACAAATAATTTTTCTTCCGCAGGAAATTGCGCTAAAAATGTTTCAATAGCCTGTTTGTTGGGGAAATCTAGGGCAATAATTGGCCGTTCACTCATCACATATGCTCCTCTCTCACTTCTTTTATCAGCTGTTCCAAAGAAGGGATCCCTAATTCTGCCATTCGGATAGGCAATTCTTCAATCAATTTCGGGCAAATGTAAGGATCGGTAAAGTTTGCGGTTCCGACTGCAACAGCACTAGCACCTGCCAGATACATTTCCAGTACATCATCCACTGACATCACGCCCCCCATGCCAATAATTGGTAATTGAGAAACTTGCGCCACTTGTTTGATTAGACGGATCGCCACCGGTTTGATAGCTGGTCCAGATAAGCCTCCGGTTTGGTTGGCTAAAATTGGTTTCCGTGTTTTTAGATCGATCCGCATGCCTAAAAGTGTATTGATCATCGTAAACCCGTCGGCGCCGCCTGCTTCGATCGCTTGCGCAATTGGGACGATATCCGTCACATTCGGCGATAGTTTGACATAAATTGGCACTTGCGAGACTTTTTTGACCGCTTCAGTCAATGCACCAGCAACCGCAGGATCGGTGCCGAACATGATACCGCCATGCTTGACATTAGGGCAAGAAATATTCAGTTCGATCGCTTTGACATTTTCTGCTCGACTGATTTCCTGACACACAAGAACATAATCTTCGACAGTCGAACCGGCAACATTCGCGATGATTGGCAAATCGGGGTGTTTTTGAGCTAAGTCCGGCAATATTTGATTCATGACCGTTTCTAACCCAGGATTTTGCAACCCGATGGCATTTAACATACCGCTAGGCGTTTCTGCTACCCTTGGGGTTGGATTGCCGAAACGTGGTTCAGGTGTGGTCGCTTTGATCATCACCGCACCTAATTGACTGATGTCATAATATTTATCATATTCTGCACCAAACCCAAAACAGCCGCTGGCAGGCATGATCGGATTTTTCAGACTCAATCCGGGTAGCTCGACGTTGATCGACATTAAATGACCACCTTTCTCGCCTGAAATACAGGCCCTTCGTCACAAACTTTGACACTTTTTGTGCCTTGTTCATCATCTTTCGTATGGCAAACACAGGCATAACAGGCACCCATCCCACAAGCCATTCGTGCTTCCATGGATAATTGAACATCTGGGAGGTCTTCGAAAAGCTGGGCGGTGGTTTTTAAAAGACCGTTATTCCCGCAGGCAAAGACCGCCGCAGGTGTTTGCTCTGCAGCTAATAACAGGTTGCCAACATTACCTTGTAAACCAGCGCTGCCATCATCGGTAGCAATCCTCGTGTCTCCTAGTGCGCGAAATTCCTCTTCATAATACATGACGTCTTTGCTGGCAAAACCCAAAAAGTGAATGACGTGGACGCCTTGTTGAGTCAAACGTTTCGATAATTCATAGAGCGGCGGTACACCGATACCGCCACCTACGATAAATGCAGTGTCCCCTTGATTTAAATGATGATAGCGAAACCCATTTCCTAACGGCCCCATCACATCGATTGGATCACCAACGGTCATTTCTGAAAAAATTCGTGTCCCCTCTCCTTCGACCCGATAAATGATACGGCATTCTTTTTTCTCAGTATCGATATGATTGATACTGATCGGTCGGCGAAGAAGAAAGGCATTTTGAGGAACCCGTAGGTGCAGAAACTGCCCAGGGGTCCTCATCTCATTGACTAACTCACCCGTCAATGTCATTTCAAAAATCCGCGGTGCCAGTTGACGCTGTTTGCTGATGATCATGATTTCTTGCTTCATCAAAAAACTCCTTTATCTGCGTTAAATTGCTTTTGTTGAAAAACTGCGGGATTCCATCACTTTTAGAATTGCATCCGCTGTATCAAGAGAAGTAAAGGTCGGTACACCATGTTCCACTGCTTCTCGACGAATGATAAATCCGTCTTCCGTTGCATTTTGGCGATCTTTATCCATGGTATTGACTACTACTTGGGTCGTTCCTTTACGGATCAAATCAACAACCGTTTCTTCTGCTTGTTGATCAGAGATTTTAGCAACTCGTGTCACTTGCAGGCCTTTTTCTTCAAAGTAATCAGCGGTTCCATTGGTAGCCAATAAGGTGAAGCCTACCTCTACGAAACGCGCCGCCAGCGCTGCTGCCTCTTCTTTGCTTTCGTCTGCAACGGTGAAAAGTGCTTTTCCAAATTCAGGAATATGCAGGCCTGATGCCTCAAAAGCTTTATAAAGTGCTTTTGCCAAATCTTTGTCTGATCCCATTACTTCACCTGTTGATTTCATTTCAGGGCCTAAGTAAGTATCGACTTTTAAAAGTTTTGTAAAGGAGAAGACCGGTGCTTTGATGTGTACTTCATTTGGTGTTGGCGCAAGTCCGTCTTGATAACCTAACGCTGTGATTTCTTCTCCGAGAATCGCCTTCGTGGCAATTTGGGCCATTGGGATCTCTGTTACCTTGCTTAAAAATGGCACGGTTCGGCTAGCACGAGGATTTACTTCAATGACATACACTTTGTTTTCATGGATGACAAATTGGATATTCATCATACCGATACAATTTAAACCTAATGCCAAGCGTTTGGTATATTCTTCGATCGTAGCAATTAGTTCATCCGAAAGATTTTGCGGTGGATAGACCGCCATTGAATCTCCTGAATGGACCCCTGCACGCTCGATATGTTCCATGATTCCAGGAATCAAAACAGTTTTGCCGTCACAGATAGCATCGACTTCACATTCTTTACCGACCAAGTAACGATCGACCAAGACAGGATGTTCTGGTGATGCTTTCACTGCATGACGCATATAATCTTCTAAATCGGCTTGGTTTTCCACGATTTCCATCGCACGTCCCCCTAAGACATAACTTGGGCGAACTAAAACAGGATAGCCGATTTCTTGAGCGATGGCGATTGCTTCTTGTTCGTTCGTCGCTGTATCCCCTGGTGGTTGCGGAATATCTAGCGCTTGTAATGCTTGCTCAAAGAGATCACGGTTTTCGGCACGATCAAGATCTTCAATGCTGGTGCCTAGGATTTTGACTCCGGCTTTCACCAAAGGTTCGGCTAAATTGATCGCCGTTTGCCCGCCAAATTGGACGATGACCCCAATGGGTTGTTCCAAATCGATCACGTGTAAGACATCTTCTAAGGTCAATGGTTCAAAGTACAGCTTGTCGGAGATAGAAAAATCAGTCGAAACCGTTTCGGGATTGCTGTTCATGATGATTGCTTCATAGCCAGCAGCTTGGATCGCTTTCACCGAATGTACAGTCGCATAATCGAACTCCACGCCTTGACCAATTCGGATCGGTCCAGAACCTAAGACAAGAACAGATTCTTTTGCGCTACGTTTGCTTTCATTCTCAAACTCATAGGTGCTGTAAAAATAAGGCGTTGCTGATTCAAATTCTGCGGCACATGTATCCACCATTTTGTAGACTGGCAAAATCTTTTGTTCATGGCGTAGCGTGCGGATCTCAGCTTCTGTGGTTTCCCACAGCTCAGCGATCTTTTTATCCGCAAAGCCGTTTTGCTTGGCTTTTTTCAACACATCAAGGGATTGTGGGTCGTTTGCTAATGCTTGTTCGATCTCAAAGATGTGAAGCATTTTATCTAAGAAGAATAAATCGATTTTCGTCATTTCATTCAAATCTTCGATGGTATACCCTCTTCGGATGGCTTCCATGACGTAGAATAGGCGATCATCTTGCGCCTTGATGACTTTTTCCATCAGATCATTGTCAGAAAGAGCTTCTAGTTCTTTCATTTCGATATGATATGTGCCGATTTCTAATGAACGAACAGCTTTCAGTAATGACTCTTCAATATTACGACCAATCGCCATCACTTCTCCAGTTGCTTTCATTTGTGTTCCTAATCGACGTTCCCCCGTTTCAAACTTGTCAAACGGCCAGCGAGGAATTTTTGCCACAACATAGTCTAGTGCCGGTTCAAATTCTGCATAGGTGGTTTCTGTGACTGGATTTTTCATTTCATCCAATGTTAAACCGACGGCAATTTTTGCTGCCAATTTGGCAATTGGATAACCTGTTGCTTTACTTGCTAGTGCAGACGAACGAGAAACCCTTGGGTTTACTTCAATGACATAGTAGTTGAAGCTATGAGGATCAAGCGCCAATTGAACGTTACAGCCACCTTCGATTTTTAATGCGCGAATAATTTTTAATGACGCATCTCGCAACATTTGGTATTCATGATCTGACAGTGTTTGACTAGGGGCAAAGACGATGGAATCGCCGGTGTGGATGCCGACTGGATCGAAGTTTTCCATATTACAAACGACGATCGCGTTGTCAGCAGAATCTCGCATCACTTCATATTCGATCTCTTTAAACCCAGCAATACTCCGTTCAATCAAGCATTGGGTCACTGGCGAGAGCTTCAAGCCGTTTTCAGCGATTTGGCGCAGCTCTTCTTCATTGTTACACATGCCGCCGCCTGTTCCCCCTAGCGTAAATGCTGGACGAACAATGATTGGAAAGCCGATTTTTTTTGCAAATTCAACTGCTGCTTCCACCGTTGACACGATTTCAGATTCTGGGATCGGTTGATCCAATTCTTCCATTAATTGTTTGAATAGATCTCTGTCTTCTGCTTGGTCGATTGCTGCTAATTTGGTTCCTAGCAACTCAATTCCTAATTCATCCAAAATACCCGAGTTGGCTAATTCCATCGCCATATTCAAGCCCGTTTGTCCGCCTAACGTCGGTAAAATTGCATCAGGCTGTTCTTTACGTAAAATCCGTGAGACAAACTCAAATGTGATTGGTTCAATGTAGACTTTGTCAGCAATTTCTTTGTCCGTCATGATCGTTGCGGGATTCGAATTGACTAACACCACTTCGTAGCCTTCTTCTCGTAAAGCTAAACAAGCTTGTGTGCCGGCATAATCAAACTCTGCCGCTTGTCCTATAATAATCGGTCCAGAACCGATAACCATGATTTTCTTGATATCTGTACGTTTTGGCATATTAGTTCTGCTCCTTCCATGCATCGATCATCTCTAAAAATTCGTCAAATAAGTGGACTGCATCATGCGGGCCCGGTGCCGCATCTGGGTGGTATTGGACACTGAATGCTGGGTAGCGGCGATGACGAACCCCTTCGATCGTGCCATCGTTCACTTCGACGTGGGTCACCATTAGTTTTTCAGGATCGATGGATGTTTCATCCACAGCAAAGCCATGGTTTTGTGAGGTAAAATCGATCCGACCAGTGGCGATTTCTCTTACTGGATGGTTCAATCCGCGGTGACCGAACTTCATTTTATAGGTATCTGCCCCATTCGCTAATGAGAAGAGCTGATGGCCTAAACAAATCCCGAAGATCGGTACCTTGCCTTGAATCCCTTGTATCATTTTAATTGCTTCTGGCAAGCTTTTAGGATCGCCCGGTCCATTCGTCAGCATCACGCCATCTGGTGCGAGGTCTAAAATTTCTTGCGCTGTCGTATTGTATGGCAAAATCGTTAGATTGCAGTTGCGACGTGACAGCTCTCGTAAAATACTATGCTTCAAGCCGAAGTCGATGACCACGATATTGCGACCCGTTCCAGGGCTTGGATAAGGTTTTGAGGTGGAGACTTGTGCCACTTGATTGGTTGGTAAAACCGCTGCTTTTAATTGATCAAAGGCATGGTCAAAGACATCTCCCGCATCAACGATGCTCGCTTTCATGGTTCCGTGTTGACGGATCTTTCTTGTCAGCGCGCGTGTATCGATTCCTGCGATCCCTGGAATATTTTTGCGTTTTAAAAATTCATCTAACGTCAGCTGCTTCCGCCAATTACTCGCTAGACGCGCGTGTTCTTTCACAACGACCCCTTTACAAGTCGGTGAAATTGATTCGTAGTCGTCTCGGTTGACGCCGTAATTTCCTACCATCGGATACGTAAACGTAATGATTTGTCCGTTAAAGCTTTGATCCGTAATGGCTTCTTGATAGCCCGTCATGCTGGTGGTAAAAACAATCTCACCAAAAACATTGATACTGGCACCAAAGCCTTCGCCTTCAAAGTATGTTCCATCTTCTAAAATAAGCCAACGTTTCATATTATTGCCCACCTTTTTGCCATACTAATTTTCCATTTACAAATGTATAACTTGTATCCCCATATAACGTCCATCCACCGAAAGGCGTATTGACTCCTTTTGATAGGAATTGCTTAGGATCCACGTTATAAGCTGATTCTAAGTCAAAAATTGCGAGATCGGCTTTGTCTCCGACCATCATCGTTCCGGCGCTTAGACCAAAAATTGATGCTGGTTTCACGGTCATCCAATCCACTAATTGCTGTAAGGTAAAGCGTCCTGTTTTTACAAAATGAGTGTACAACAATTGGAAGGCATATTCTGATCCGACGATGCCAAAGGGAGCTTTTAAAAAGCTTTGCATTTTTTCTTCATAACCATGCGGTGCATGATCCGTCGCGATACAGTCGATCGTGCCATCCAGTAGACCTTCGATCAACGCTTCACGGTCTTCTTGCCCACGTAATGGTGGGTTCATTTTCCAAAAGCCTTCATCGGCAGGAATATCTTCATCGATCAGAAGTAAATGGTGGGGAGAAACTTCGGCTGTCACATGAATGCCAGCTTTTTTGGCATCTCGGATCACTCGAACACTTTCTTTCGTAGAGACATGGCAGACATGGTAATGGGCTCCTGTTGCTTCCGCCAAAAGCACATCCCGAGCGATTTGAGATGCTTCCGTTACACTCAAGATCCCTGGCAATCCAAGTTCTTCCGCTTTTTTACCAGCATGCATCACGCCGCCAAAGAGTAAGGAATCATCTTCTGTATGGGCAACCAAAGCCAAGTCATTTTCGGCTGCTTGCTTCATTGCCAGATACATTGTGCCTGCAGTCTGAACACCCACGCCATCGTTCGTCAAGGCGAAAGCGCCAGCAGCTTTCATTCCAGCTGCATCCGTCAATGTTTCACTGCGCAAGTTTTCTGTAATCGGCGCGTATTGTAAGACATTGATTGACGCATCTGCGTTGATTTTTTCGTATACAGCTGTTAATTTTTCTGGTGTATCAGGAACTGGGTCAAGGTTAGGCATTGCGCAAACTGTTGTGAACCCACCACGAGCTGCTGCCCTACTACCCGTTTCAATTGTTTCTTTGTATTCAAAGCCTGGTTCTCTGAAGTGTACATGAACATCCACTAACCCTGGTGTGATCAATTGCTCTTTGGCATCGATGACTTCGTCAAAATCTGTTTCGGGAAATGCTGTACCGATCCCGCGAATGATTCCTTCTTCGATCCAAATTGCTGCAGGAACACAGTGATTGTCTTTTTTGATGATTTTACCGTTTTTAATGAGTGTTTTCATGTAAACTTCCTCCTCTTATTCCTTTTGACTGTTAGGCTTTACCATTTAATACTGCTTCAAGAATCGCCATTCGAACGAAGACGCCATTCGACATCTGTGTAATGATTCGTGAGCGTAAGCTTTCAACTAGCGCATCAGCCAATTCCACATCGCGATTGACCGGCGCTGGGTGCATTATGATCGCATGTTCCTTCATTCTGGCTGCCCGTTCGACGGTCAACCCGTGATTTTTTAAGTATTCTTCTTTGGAAAAGCTTTCCGTTCCATCATGGCGCTCGTGCTGGACACGAAGCATCATCATGACATCAACTTCTTCCACTAATTCATCTAATGGCAGCCAATGACCGTACACTTCAAACTCTTCGTCGTACCATTCTTTCGGTCCTGAAAAGAAAACTTTTGCGCCAAGTCGCTTGAGCATTTGCATGTTTGATTTTGCGACCCGTGAGTGGGTGATGTCACCTACGATGGCGACTTTCAAGTCGTCAAAGTGCCCAAACTCTTCATAGATCGTCATTAGATCCAACAAACATTGTGTTGGGTGTTGGCCGCTGCCGTCCCCGCCATTGATGATACTGCACTGGATCGTTTTGCTTTGGATCAAAGCGTCGTAGTAGTTTTCATCGCCGTGGCGAATGACTGCCACGTCTACGCCCAGAGCTGACATCGTCAAGACCGTGTCATACAAGGTCTCGCCTTTTTGAACAGAACTGGTGGAGGCTTCAAATTCAATGACTTCGATCCCTAGTTTTTTCTCAGCAACATCAAAGCTTTTGTGGGTTCTAGTACTGTTTTCAAAAAAGAGATTTGTTGCGAAATACTGTTCCTTTTGGGGCATCCATTTCGCCCCTCTTTTGAATTCTTGTCCTCTGCGGATGAGTCCCATCACTTCACGGTCCGTCAATGCTTCGACCGTCAAAAGATGCTTTAAGCTGATTCTTTCGGATTGAATAATCATGAATGAATTCCTCCTTTGTTTCTGTTTAAACGATGAGTTGGCACAAGTTATTTTTCTTCGCTGCGAGAGCTGTCAGGTAAAATAAGATTCAAGAAGATTCCTAGGACAGTTGCTAACGCCATTGCAGATAAGGTGAAGGTACCGACCGTGAATACAAGACCGCCGATTCCTACCACAAGGATCACTGACGCAATGATCAAATTCTTCTTACGATCAAAATCGATTTTGTTGTCGATCAAAATTTTCAACCCGCTGGCAGCGATGACGCCAAAGAGCAGGAAGCTGATCCCTGAGATGACTGGACCAGGAATACTTAAAATCAATGCGCTTAGTTTTCCAACGAAGCCTAGTACGATGGCTAGAACTGCTGCACCACCGATGACGAACACGCTATGGACCCGTGTAATTGCTAAAACCCCGATGTTTTCTCCGTAACTTGTCACTGGCGGTCCCCCAACGAGACCGGCTGCGATTTGAGCAAAACCATCGCCTAAGAGTGTTCGGTTCAAGCCCGGCTCTTCAAAGAAGTTCCGCTTCGTTAATTTGTTTAAGACCATCAGATGTCCGATATGTTCTGTCATGGTGACGAAAGCGATCGGTGCCATCGTAGTGATCGCATTTAGATACAGTTTGGGTTCATAATTAATGAAAGGAATTTCGAAACTTGGCAGCCCAAACCAGTTGGCGTCAATGATTGGTTGTACGTCGACGATCCCTGCCGCTAAGGCGATCAAGTATCCGCCAACGATCCCTAGCAGGATCGGGATCAGCCCTAAGAACCCTCGCAAAAACATGTTGAAGAAAATCGTTAATCCCAAGGTAGCCAAAGCTACTAGAATGTACTTGAAATCGTAAACTGAGTCATTGTACATCGCATTTTGGGCGGCGTTGGCGGCTAATCCTAGACCAATCACCATAATCACAGGACCGACAATGATCGGTGGTAAGATCTTATCCAACCAAGCAGCGCCAGCACGTTTGATGATCAGCGAAACGATCACGTAGACCAACCCAGTCGTGATGGCGCCTTGGGCGATGGCTGGGTAGCCGTCTGATTCCATCAGCATTTGCATCGCCGCGATAAACGCAAAGCTGCTGCCTAGATACGCTGGGATTTTCCCTTTCGTTGTGACCAAGTAAACCAATGTCCCAATACCGGAACTTACCAAAGCGATACTGGGGTTGATCCCTACCAAGATCGGTACTAAAACTGTCGCACCGAACATCGTGAAAAGATGTTGTAAACTAAGACCTAACCAAGGCAATGCTTTGGGCCGATCTTTGATGTCTAAAACTGCGTCTGGATTACGAAATTCTTGCTTCTGCATGTTGCTGTCACTCTTCTTCCTAGTCGTTTTCTTTATTGATCATGATCCGGTCAGAACCGTCTGATTCTTCCATCTCAACGATAATTTCTTCACTTAAAGCAGTTGGAATATTCTTCCCGACAAAATCTGCCCGAATCGGCAGTTCCCGATGGCCGCGATCAACTAGAACGGCTAGTGAGATTCGTTTTGGTCGACCAATATCCATGATGGCATCCAAAGCTGCCCGAATCGTCCGTCCGGTAAACAAGACATCATCGATCAAGATCACTTCTTTGCCGTCAATGGCCGTCGGAATGTCTGATGAATGGATCTCTGGATCATCTTCGCTCTTTTTATCATCTCGGTACAAGGTGATGTCCAATTCACCGACAGGTACTTCTACGCCTTCCAATTGTTTTAAACGTTCCGCAATCCGTTGGGCGATATAGATGCCTCTGGTCTTGATTCCTACTAGCACCAAATTATCAATGCCGCGATTTCTTTCAATAATTTCGTAGGTGATCCGTGTTAACGCTCGTTTCATTGTTACTGCATCTACTACTTCTTTCGCTGCCATATGTTGTTCCCTCCTAATTTTGAACATAAAAAAACTCCTACCTGCTTGAGGTAGGAGTCATGTTTTCCGATCGTTGCCTAAAATCCCAATCTGTGGATTTTGGGTACACGTTATCATCCAGTAAGGGTTCGAATCTCCAACGCGGGAGTCGTCTACTTACTCATTCCTTCTTAGCCTCACGGGACTACATTTAAAGGAGCTATTTAGTTGTTACAATTAATATACAGTTCCACCACAAAAAAATCAATCATTTTTTCGTAATTTTTTTAGGGTGTCCTCAAATAGTTCTGGTAATGGGGCTTCAAAGACCATTGACTCACCCGTTGTGGGATGTGTGAAGCCTAAAAGCTTGGCATGTAAAAACTGGCCGTTGCCTTTTAAGGTACGCTTTGGCCCGTAGATTGGGTCACCAGCTAACGGAAACCCGATATATTGCATATGCACTCTAATTTGGTGGGTTCTTCCAGTTTCCAATTGCAATTCCACCAAGGTAAATTGATCAAAGCGTTCCAACACGGTGAAATGAGTCACTGCGGGTTTGCCGTTCTCAATCACCGCCTGCATTTTACGATTGACTTTCGAGCGGCCGATCGGTGCATTGATGGTGCCTTTTTCGTGGCTGATATTGCCATGGACCAAAGCCACATACTTGCGTAACGAGGTTTTGTCTTTCAATTGTTTCGCTAACGACTCATGCGCCTGATCATTTTTGGCAATCATTAACAGACCCGACGTATCTTTGTCGATTCGATGAACGATACCCGGCCGAACAACATCGTTGATCGTCGATAGATCCTCCATATGGTACAACAATGCGTTGACTAAGGTGCCACTCGGATGACCAGCGGATGGATGAACCACCATCCCTTGCGGCTTGTTGATGACTGCCACATCAGCATCTTGATAGACGATCGTTAAAGGAATATTTTCTGGCTCTAAATCTACTACTTCCGGCTCTGGCACTTGGATGACCAAGTGATCGCCTGCTTTTACTTTATAATTAGCCCGGACCGTCTCACCTGCCAAAGTAACGGCATCTTCTTTCAGCCATTGTTGGACTTGTGAACGGCTATGGTCAGGCAAGCGTTCGGCCAACACTTTGTCGACCCGCCCTTTTTCTTCTTTAATGATTACTTCAATTTGCTTTTCCATTTGATTCTCCTTGTTTCCCTTTTGCTACATCATCTACTAGTGCATAAATAAAAATCAAGATTACCCCAAACACTAATGACATATCAGCGATATTGAAAATTGGGAAATTGATAAAATCAAGCTGGAACATGTCCACTACAAAGCCATGCTGCAAGCGATCGATGAAGTTCCCGATAGCGCCACCTAGAACAAACGCCAGTCCGAAACGAAACCATAGGCTGCTGTTTTGGTAGCGAAACAATAGATAAACAACGACGGCAACCGCGATAACGGTGATGATCGCAAAAAAGGTGATTTTTCCTTCTAGAATACTCCAAGCTGCACCCGTATTCTGAAGATAGGTCAGTGACAACACATTGTCGATCAGAGAATGTGTTTCACCTAGTTGATAATTGGCAACGATCCAAATTTTTAGCCATTGATCCAAGCCAATGACAACAGCACTTAACAAAAAAAACAACGCGATCATAAATTTTCCACTCTTTCTTCTTTAAAAATATCTCGTGGACGGATGATGCCCAAGAGATTTCCATTCGGATTTTTATCTTTGGTGATCAATACCGCCTCAAGCAGGGCATTTTTTTGAAACAATTCTTCCACTTCTACGATGGTCGTTTCAGCCGACACGAAACAAAAATTCGACCGTTTCCCATCTCCTGCTAATAATTCATCGGCCGTTCTGCCTGCTAACTTGATTTCACCATGGAGGCTTTCTTTCGCTAACCAGTACCCCAGCATTCGCAAAGTGATCAAGCCCAAAAATCGACCATTATCATAGATTGGAAATTGTGAGTAGCGCTTTTGGGCAACGATTTTCAATAACTCTGGTAATGGCAGGTGCTTTTCAAAACCAGTCACTCGTTTCGCAAAACGCGGCATGACTTTTTCAGGCGCCAGTAGAGATCGTTCAATTTCTTGAATGCGATTGACGACCCATTCATTTGGCTCTGCAATGACAAAGTTCTCACCAATTTTTTCATGAACGATGGCATTGCGCAGCTGAGCCATCTGTAATAGATCATCTTCTGCTCTTCTAACATTGATATTTTTACTTTTTGATAAGCGACGAACCATTTCAGAAAACCCCATATTCCGCGGATTATCCAATTCGTCACGAAGACGCTTTTCGATTCGATTAAAACTGCTCAAAAATTGATCTGCACCACTAGCCATGAGGAACCTCCTTGATAAGATATGCTTTTTTTAAATAAATCAAAACAAAGACAAAATAAGCCACCAAATACACACCAACAAAAAGCAACGAGTAGAGGGAGATGGATAATAAGCCCAAACCCCCTATCATGAGAAAAAGGCTTATATAAAAGCCGATATATATTCTTTTAAGCGCAGGATTCATCACGACCTCCAGCTTGAGCGCTGATTGGCCTTGTGGTAGCTGAAAGGGCTGACTTTCTAAAAAAAACATGCGCACACGAATCGGCGTCTGCTCAGCCAGCGCCAAAAAAATCGTTTGCTGATGATTGATGGCAGCGATTCTTTTTTTCCCTTGCATGATCTCTAAGGGACTGCCCATTCCATAAAAACCAGTCCTCCTAGTTAGTTGTAGCTCCATTGACAAAGATCACCTCAATTGGTTAAGTATACTTGATTATCAAAAGAAAGAAAATAGACTTTTGCTTGCTTCCTTGATTATTATAACAAGAATCCCTACTTTTATCTTCCATCACGTCAAATGAACAAGAAAAAGACGAATGCAGCGTGCATCCGTCCTATCAAATCATCTCTTTACGTTCTTTCGTTTCAAATGCCGCGAATGCCTTCTTTGTTTGTGACCGCTCTTTTAGAAAAGACCGATCGCTTGGCCATCAGAAGTCACGTCCATATTGATGGCGGCAGGTTTCTTCGGTAATCCCGGCATCGTCATCACGGCACCAGTCAAGGCTACAATGAAGCCAGCACCTAGCTTTGGTACGAACTCACGAATGGTCACAGAAAAGCCTTCTGGTGCACCCAGTTGCTTTGGATCATCACTAAAGGAATACTGGGTTTTTGCCATACAGATCGGCAAATGATCCCAGCCTTGCTCTTTAAAGTTTTGCAACTGCGCCTTGGCTTTTGGTGCAAACTCAACCTCAGCCCCGCCATAGATTTCCCGCACGATCAAAGAAGCTTTATCCGCTAAAGGCAAATCGTTCGTATACAAGCGTTGGTAGTTAGCCGGTTTTTCCTCGATCACTTGGACTACCGCTTTTGCGAGATCCGTTCCACCCGCTCCACCATCTGACCAAACAGCTGTCCGAGCGACGGTGACATCGATTCGCTGGCACAAGGCTTCAACTAATTCACGCTCCGCTTCGGTGTCTTGTGAAAATTCATTGAGGGCGACTACCACTGGAATCTGATATTTGCGCATATTTTCAACATGCCGTTTCAAATTACTGAAGCCCCGCTCTAATGCTTCTGTATTCTCAGTCCCTAGATCAGCGACAGCGACACCGCCATGCATCTTCAATGCTCTGATCGTTGCCACAACCACGATCGCATCCGGTGCTTTTGATAGATTTGGTGTTTTGATATCTAAAAATTTCTCTGCACCTAAATCGGCACCAAAACCAGCTTCGGTCACCGTGTATTCGCCTAAGTGCAAAGCTGTCTCGGTTGCGATCACACTATTACACCCATGGGCGATATTCGCAAAAGGCCCGCCATGGATCAGCGCAGGAGTTCCTTCGATTGTTTGGACCAGATTCGGTTTCAGAGCGTCCTTCAGTAGTAAAGCTAAGGCTCCTTGAACCGCCAAATCTTTTGCGTAAATCGGTTGTTTTTCATAAGAATAGCCAATTAAGATCTTTCCTAATCGTTCTTTTAAGTTATCAATGCTCGTTGCCAAACACAAAATCGCCATGATTTCACTTGCGACAGTAATATCAAAACCATCTTCACGAGGAACACCTTGTAATGGACCGCCTAAGCCAACGATCACTTGGCGTAACGCACGATCATTCAAATCGACAACGCGTTTCCATGTAACCCGACGTCCGTCGATCCCTAATTCGTTGCCTTGTTGGATATGATTGTCGATCAACGCAGACAAGGCGTTATTAGCAGCCGTGATCGCATGCATATCACCTGTGAAATGTAAGTTGATGTCTTCCATCGGTAGTACTTGTGCTTTGCCACCGCCAGTGGCGCCGCCTTTGATGCCCATTACTGGTCCTAAAGATGGCTCACGTAAGGCGATGACGGTTTGCTTGCCGATTTGATTTAACGCATCTGCAAGTCCAATGGTCACGGTTGACTTGCCTTCTCCTGCTGGTGTCGGACTGATCGCTGTGACTAAAATCAGCTTACCCAGTGGATTGTTTGCTTTTTCGTTGATTGCCGACCATTCGATTTTTGCTTTATATTTGCCATAAAGTTCCAGGTCATCCCCTGTTAAACCAAGTGGTTCAGCAATTTCAATAATCGGTTTAGGCTTTGATTCTTGTGCAATTTCGATATCTGATTTCATTTTTACCCTCAATTCACGAACTATTTAGCACTTTAAAAAAGGTTTTGTTTGCTATGGTCTTATTATACTTGATTTTATTCAGAAAGAAAGAGAGATTTTTCACACTTTTACAAGAAGTTTCACGGATCCTTTATGTAAACAAAAACAGCGTCTCTCCTAAGGCTGTACCGCCAAAAGGAGTGATCGCTGTTTTCTAGATTCCTATGAATTAGTCGTGGGTTTCGACCTGCACCCTTTTTTCAGGGATTTTTTCTTGAAAAAAAGTTTCTAACCATACCACATCTTTTTTACGTAACGTGAAGGTATACGTTCTTTGATGATCGGTAATGCTTATTAAACGGTTTTCAATTTGCCATTTTTCTATCTCAGACAGAGAGACGATCCTTTTCTTCCATATACGTGCGTAGCGAATCAGTAACACATCATTTCTAATGAGCAGACTCCGGTGGAGCCCCAGCCATACAAAAAAGAAGAAGACGGCTAAAACGAGGTTGCTTTTCCAATAAGGTCTGGTATTTTCTAACGAAAGAATCAAACTGATAAATAATATCATCATAGTGAACGACCAATAAATGATCGCTGTAGCAGCTTCCGGTTGCCAATACAATTTACGCTTCATAAAAGTTCCTCACAACATAAAATTTCTAGTATACTATCTTTATCATATCAAAAAAGGGTGAGACAATGTTAAAAGTTTATCTTGATGCTTCCACGAAAGGCAACCCCGGCCCTAGTGGCGGTGGAATCGTCATTGTCGGTACTGATCTGCATGAACAAATTGCGTTTCCGCTACCTGATTCCACCAACCACCAAGCAGAGTTCGCTGTGATGGTCAACGCGCTGCAGCTGTTGATTAACAAAGGGTTACAGGAACAGACAATTATGCTTTATACCGACAGCAAAGTCGTTGCGCAGACCATCGACAAGAATTATACCAAAAACCCTGCTTTTTCTGATTATTTAACAGAAATTCAATACTTGTTGAAACAGTTCTCTTTAGCGATCATCCAATGGGTCCCTGAGAGTCAAAACAAAGGTGCCGACCATTTGGCCCGCCAAGGATTAGCAAAAGCGATGAAATTAAAGGATCGGAGACAATAACCGAGAGAAGTTTTGTTTGAAGCGCAACCAGTAAGATTGCTTAGCCAAAATTTCATCCGTCAGTAATGTTGATTGTGCCATATCCTCTTCAAAGAAGCCTTTCAACGTTTGCGTGACATCGTGATCGTAGGCGAAGGCATTGACTTCAAAATTCAAGGCATAACTCCGAATGTCTTGATTCGTCGTCCCAAAGGAACTAATGGTATCATCCATCATGACCGTCTTCGCATGGAGGAAACCGTTGTTATAGATGTAGATTTTTGCACCACGGCGATGCAAGTAATTGGCATAATGCTGTGTTGCCCGATAAATGAATGGATGATCCGGCATACATGGAATCATGATTCGGACGTCTACACCTGAGTGGATGGCAATTTCCAATGCATTCATCATACTGTCATCAGGAATCAAATAAGGCGTTTGGATCCAAATCGATTCTTTCGCAGCCAAAATCATTTTCACAAAACCGCCTTTAAGGATTTGGGTCTCTGTTTCTGGACCGTCGGCGACAATTTGCAGATCAACATTTCCAGCAAGCTCTTTCGGTGGCAAAATAAAATAACGATCTTCGTATTCTAGCTGATCCTCTTCCTTTTGCACCGATGCATTCCAATCACGAATAAAAATCTCTTGTAGCGTAAAGCTAGCGGTTCCGACGATTCTTGCGTGGGTATCTCGCCAATAGCCGAACTTGGCCTTTTTGCCAAGATATTGATCACCAACATTAAACCCGCCAGTCCAGCCAATTTGTCCATCGATCACAACGATTTTCCGATGAAGGTGGTAATTTAGCCGTGTGTTACGAATCAGATTTTTCGAGGTGATAAATGGCACGACTTTTCCTCCAGCATCGATCAGCGGTTGGAAGAACTTGCGATTGGCTTTCGGTGAACCCCATGGATCATAGACCAAACGGACTTCCACGCCTTCACGGGCTTTATCGATCAAGATAGACAAGAATTGGCCACCGATCTCATCATTAAAAAATGAATAATACTCCACATGCAGGTTGTCTTCAGCTTGCTTCATATCTTCGAATAATGCTGCAAACTTTTCTTTGCCATCTGTGTAAAATTTCACCTTGTTTCCTTTAGTCAAGGGCGATTCATCTAGGTTCTTAAAATAGCGCTCCAATAAATGATTATCATCTGAGTAAGGATGTTCTGGAAAAGAATAATTGTGCACTTTGATGATTCGATTCAACTCATTGATCCTACTCTGATGATGCTCACTGAATTTATAAATAATTTCTCCATCGATTCCCCGTCCGCAAAACAAGTACAACAAGAACCCAATGCCGGGGATGAATACCAACGTCATCATCCAAGCAAAGACACTTGCAATCGAGCGTGGTTTCCGAAAAACAGTAATAAAAGCAGCAATCGTATTAATAAACAAAAGTGCCAATAAGACCGTGGAAATCATGCTCATATCCATTTTTATCATAGTTTCCTCCTATATCCTGTAACCCTATAATAGGTAACTGTGATCGAAAGCAAGCTTCAATTCATAGTCCCCTAGTGTTTCTTTGATTTTTTGTTTCAGCATTTCTTCGATTTCTTGATCATTATACGCCGATTTTGCGGGAATCACTAAATCAAAAGCCAACAGATCTCCTTTGACCTGAAAATCATGCATCCGTAACTGTGGGTCAACGAAGCGAATGATCTTTGACACTTCTTTTTTTAAATGCCGATACTGCTGATCTTGAATTGGTACTGGATCAAGATGACAGACCAGGTCGACCTTTAAAGATTGGCGAAAATCTTGTTCAATCGCATCAATCACCTCATGCGCTTCTCGTAAAGACCACGTTTCATCCACTTCGATATGCACACTGGCAAAGCGATTTTTCGGTCCATAATTATGAACCAGTAAATCATGGTAACCGAGAATCGTCGGATAGTGATCCAAGCGTTGCTCCATGGCTGCTACTTCTTCTTGGGTTGGGCGTGCCCCTAATAATTCGTTGATAAAGGAACGAATCATTTTGATTCCGCTAATCAAAATATACAAGGCAATCAGACAGCCGACAAAGCCATCGATACGTAGGCCAGTCAGCCACTCGATCGTCGCTGAAAACAAAACCGCCCCTGTTGTATACACATCGTTGAGACTGTCTTGACCACTGGCACTTAGTGTTTGAGAGCCGATCAACTTAGCCAATCTGCGGTACATTGCTCCCTGCCAGACTTTGATCAAAATCGATAAAACCAAAACGATAAACAATAGTGGGGAAAGACGGATACTCGTCGGTTCCATGACGCGTTGCACAGAACTGATGAGAAATTGGCCACCAACAAATGTGATGATCAAAGATACCACAAACCCACTGATGGCTTCAAAACGCTCATGACCATATGGATGTTCACTGTCGGCTGGTTTCGCCGAGATCCGAAAACCGATCAATGTTAAAATAGACGAGGCGGTATCTGAAAGACTGTTGATGGCATCGGCCATAATCGAAACAGATTGTGCAGATAAGCCAATGATAAATTTCCCTGCGAATAATAGGAGGTTGGAAAGCAACCCGAGGCTACCCGCTAACTTCCCGATGGCTGTACGTTCGTAGACACCATTTTTTTTGCTACGATCTAAAAAAAAGTTTAGCAAATCATCACCCTCTCAAAAAACCATCTTTCTTATTTTACCCCGAAGGAATTCAATTAAACAACTATTCGTATCGTTTTTTCGAAAAAAAAGCGAATTCCCTTCAATTATCAAACGCATTTTCAGATAACACGTAGGAAAAAAGGAAAAAGATAACGGAAGGGTCTCCCCCTCCGTCATCTTCGTTCAAAAAAGGAATGTGTTAAAGACCTGCGCTCCTCTTTCATCTATCTTCTCAAACGAAAGAAACTTGCTGCACAGATTCAACCAGTGAGTGTGATTACTTGGCAGCTAACCACGTTGCTGCTGACTCAAGTGCTGCTGCGATTCCTTCAGGATTCTTCCCGCCGGCTTGCGCCATATCAGGACGACCGCCACCGCCGCCACCAACTTTAGGTGCAATCTCTTTGATCAAATCGCCCGCTTTCAATCCTTTTTCATTGGCTGCTTTGTTCATGGCAGCTAAAAGATTCACTTTGCCATCATTCGCGGTAGCTAACACTAAAATATCAGAATGGTCTTTTTGTTTCCATTGGTCAGCTAGTTGACGTAATTGGTTCATGTCCTTTACAGTCACTTTTGCTGTGATCAGACGCAGACCATTTACTTCTTTGACATCTTTGAAAACATCCCCTGCTTGCTGGTTTGCTAACTTGCTGGCAAGAGCTTCGTTTTCTTTTTGCAGTTCACGCAGCTGCGCTTGCAGTTGTTCTGTTTTGGCAACGACTTCTTTTAATTGAGCGGATTTAACGATCCCTGCGATTGCTTTCAATTGCGTCTCTTCTTCATGCAATAGCGTATAGGCCTCTTGACTAGTCACTGCTTCGATCCGACGAACACCAGCACCGATCCCTGATTCAGAAACGATTTTGAAAATACCGATATCCTCCGTATTTGCTACATGGGTTCCCCCACATAATTCGATCGACCAATCGGCAACATTGACGACGCGAACGTCATGCCCATATTTTTCACCAAAGAGTGCCATCGCTCCCATGCCTTTTGCGGTATCGATATCCGTTTCGATCGTCACAACAGGGAGGGCTTCCCAAATTTTTTGGTTAACGATTTGTTCCATTTGGCTCAGCTCTTCGCTGGTCACTTGCCCGAAATGACTAAAGTCAAAGCGCAAATGTCCTGGAGCAACTAATGAACCTGCTTGGTTCGCATGGCTACCTAATACTTCTTTTAACGCTTTATGCAATAAGTGAGTCGCCGTATGATTTTTGATGATCTTATTGCGACGATGCTGATCCACTTGTAAGAAATAGTTCACGCCTTCTTTTAGTGGCGCTTTGATTGTAGCAGTATGCAAGAACTGACCGTTCGGTGCTTTTTTGACATCCGTCACTTCCGCTACAATCGTACCATCTTCTGCTACGATCGTGCCTGTATCCGCAACTTGTCCACCCATTTCTGCGTAAAATGGTGTTTCGGCAAAAATCAGTTTTGCTTCACCTGTCGAAACAGAATCATGTAACGCTTCGTCTTGGATGATCACTAATAATTCGCTGTTTGCTTCAAGTGAATCATAGCCAACGAAACGGCTGTCTACTTTGATATCTGTCAATAAAGCGGATTGTACGCCCATTGAAAGCTCCGTTTGTCGAGCCGCACGAGCACGGGCACGTTGTGCATCCATTTCTTGTTCAAACCCTTGGTGGTCCACTTTCAACCCTTCGTCTTCCGCCACTTCTTCTGTCAATTCAACTGGGAAGCCGTAAGTATCATACAATTTGAAAATATCTTGACCAGCTAACGTATCTTGACCGTCTGCTTTTACTTGGGTGATCACTTGATTTAAAATATCTAACCCTTCATTGATGGTTTCATGGAAACGTTCTTCCTCGTTGCGGATCACTTTTTCAATAAATTCTTGCTGCTCTAATACTTCAGGATAGTAGCTTTCCATGATCTCGCCAACGATCGGTACTAATTTGTATAAGAAGGCAGCATCGATCCCTAATTTTTTCCCATGCATGACTGCACGACGTAATAAACGACGTAAAACATAGCCACGGCCTTCATTTGAAGGCAGTGCCCCATCACCGATCGCAAAAGAAAGCGCGCGGATATGGTCTGCAATCACTTTAAAGGAGATATCTGTCGTTTTGCTGTCGCCGTAGTTCACACGACCGCTTAAATCTGCCACTGCATTGATGATCGGCAGAAACAAGTCTGTTTCAAAATTGGTTGGTGCATTTTGAACGATGGAAACCATTCGTTCCAGCCCCATCCCTGTATCAATGTTTTTATGTGGTAGTGGTTCATAGGAGCCATCTGGTTGATGATTGAATTCTGAAAAGACCAGATTCCAGATTTCCAAATAGCGTTCATTTTCGCCACCAGGATAGTTTTCGGGATCATCTTCCGCTACGTCATTAAACTCAGGACCACGGTCATAGAAAATCTCTGAATCCGGTCCACAGGGGCCTGCACCGATGTCCCAAAAGTTGTCTTCAATCTCAACGATATGCTCTGGTGTTAAGCCGACTTCTTCTGCCCAGATCCGTTTTGCTTCCGTGTCTTTTGGATAAACCGTGACATATAATTTCTCTGGATCAAAAGCCATCCATTCTGGGGAGGTCAAAAACTCCCAGGCCCAATGAATCGCTTCATTCTTAAAGTAATCGCCGATCGAAAAGTTGCCTAACATTTCAAACATCGTATGATGTCTTGCTGTTTTCCCAACGTTTTCGATGTCGTTGGTCCGAATCGATTTTTGCGCATTGGTAATTCTTGGGTTTTCAGGAACAACACTGCCATCAAAATATTTTTTTAGCGTTGCCACCCCTGAATTGATCCATAATAGGGTTGGATCGTTGACTGGGACAAGGGACGCACTTGGTTCAATTGAATGACTTTTTGATTGAAAGAAGTCCAAAAACATTTGGCGTACTTCTGCACTGGATAATTGTTTCACGTTATTCTCCTACTTTCTTCTGTGTTCGCTTAAGATACAGGGGCTGACAAAATTGCTGGTAAGGCGCTCTTATGCCTGTCGAGACATTTTGACGATAAAAAAACACCATTGCAGAGCAAGGACGTCGATACGCGGTACCACCTTGCTTGCAATGATGTGACTCATTACCTCTTAGACTCGTTAACGCGGAGTGGACGGCAACATTTCTGCTACAGTTGAGCACCAAAGGGAGCAATCCGTCCGAATTCATGTTTTTCTCTCAGCAATGAAAAACTTTCTGTAATGAATCATCAAACCGACCATATCCTTCGTCATTCAAAGTATAAGGAAATGTTTTGAAAAAGTCAATCCTCAAATCCGGTCTTTATTGATTAGGATCCCTTTGCGGTAACGATAGTTCTGGGGAGAAAGCTTTTGATCGGGCTGCAACATTTTCCGTGAACGGTAATAACTGGCATACGGCAATGCATCGAATAAGGGATGACCACAAATTTGCCAATTCTCCATTTTTAAAGACAAGCCATCTGTCAGCTCCCACGCATCCGCAAGCCCATAGGTGCAGCCAAATAAATTCGGTTCAAGCAATTCAGCGGTTGACAAAGAGACGCCATCATCGCAGGGCTTTTCATTGCCCCAGCGAAAAAGTCGCCGAGTCGCAGCACCGCAAACGTATTCCCATTGATCCTCTGATAGCAACTGAAAGCCTTGTTTATCTAACTGCTGTTTCAATTCTGTTTGACTGACGGATTCGTGGGTAAATAACTGATAGGTTTCCGTTAACGGCTCGAGTGCAGCAAAATAGCGATTCTCTTCGTGATAAAAAGCGGGTAATTCCCAACGCAAGCTTTCCTCAAAGGACGCTGGTGCTGTGAATTGTGCCTTTAGCTCTTTTTCGAAAACACTGAATTGATCGACTAACCCGTGAAACTCCCCAGTGATCGTATTCAGCTGCCCGATATACCTTGCGCCAGCAGGCAGCGCACTTTTTTGGACTAGCATGGGATCAATCACAGCTTTGCGCAAAGGGCTCGTAGACTCATTGACAAAAATCCCCCAATCTTGGCTGGTTTCTAATTCATAGATGGTTTCCAGCTGGTGAATGATCTCGTTGGGTGCTGACTGCCAATTTTTACTCCAGCAAGTAGCCGGTAACCCTTGCACACCGAGATCCCAACCTAAGATCGCCTCAGAGTTCCCTGGTATAAAGACAAAGTCTTCGCCATCGATCGTTAATTCAAAGGTAGCACATTTCAACCCTGCATACGTCAATTGACTAAAATGGACATCGGTGATCTCCTTTAAAGGACTGACAAAATACATTAAAATTTGCTGGATCAGCTGTTCTTTGATTTCAAAGGACAGTGTCTTCCAATTTGACCATTGTAACGCCTCAAAAAAATCCACGTCATTTCTCCTCTCATCTGCTACAATTACTATATAACGAGTATACCACGAAAAAGGAGGAAAACGACTGATGCTTTATTTTGGACGCAGTCCGTGGATGCTACAAGCGGTTTTTGCCCTGCGGCAAGCCGTTTTTGTGGAAGAACAGCACATCCCTATAGAATGGGAATTTGATGAAAAAGACCAAACCTGCCCATACTTTCTTTGGCTAGATGGACGCATCCCGATCGCGACCATTCGCTATCAATTCTCTTCACCGAACACTCTGCAACCTGATCGCTTTTGCGTAGCCAAGGCCTATCGGCACCAAGGATACGGCACCAAATTATTGCATTATCTCGAAATGCGTGGTATCCAAGAGGGTGCCCTCCAATCAGTGTTATCCGCAGAGATCGACGCTTGTGCGTTTTATGAATCCTGTGGGTATCAAAAAACGTCCGAGCCCTATACTGAAGATGGTGTATTGTGTGTAGAAATGACCAAACAATTAAAAACAGCAGTCAAGTAAGAGAACACCCCTTACATGACTGCTGTTTTGGTAACCATTAACTATTCGAATTTTTCTTGTTTTTGCGGGCCGTCCGAGTCGTTTGACGGCGTTCGATCTTCCGTTTTTCTTTGTTCTTCTTATCAACAGCCCATTGAATTTTTTTCTTGTAGCCAGGCTTGATTTTTTTCTTCTTCTTCTTGACTAGGCCAATCAAGGTTGGGTCTAATTCATCACGAGATTTTTCCCGCTTTTGTCGACGATTCCGATCGTAAGTCGCAACGATCTCGCCATTTTTGATTTCCTTCGGTTGGAAAACAACCCCTAGATCTTCGATGGCTTGGATTGCCCCTTCATCACTTGGATCATATAACGTAATCGCGGTCCCATCCATTTGGTTTCGACCTGTCCGACCAACACGATGGATAAAGAAATCCAAATCAGCTGGAATCTCAGCATTGATGACATGAGACACCCCTTCAATATCAATCCCTCGCGCCGCTAAATCTGTTGCGACCACATATTGGTAGTCCAAATTTTGCACTTGGCGCATGATCCGTTTTCTTTCACGAGGGCTGATGTCGCCGTGGATCTTCGCCACTTTTAAACCTTGCTCCTTTAAGTAATCCGTAATTTCATCCACACGGCTCTTCGTGTTGGCAAAAACGATGGCAAGATAGGGATGGCCTGTAGTCAATAATTGGTAGATCAATTTATTGGTATTTTTCCCTTTGGTAGAAATCAACCAATTCTCGATCGTATCAGAGATGACTGCTTTCGATTTGATTTCTTCGATCAATGGATTGGCCATGTATTTTTTCAAGAATGGGCGCAATTTCTCTGGAATCGTTGCGGAGAAAACCAGCATTTGTAGTTTCTCAGGCAAACGCCCCGCAATTTGATCGACTTCTTCTAAAAAGCCCATATCCAAGGTCATGTCTGCTTCATCCACGACAAATACATTGGCAGTGTGAACCCCTAACGCTTGTTCGTTGATCATATCCAAGATACGACCAGGTGTCCCAATCACGACATGGGGCTGTTGGTTTTGCAGACGGCTTAATTGACGTTGCTTATCCGTTCCTCCGACGAAATTTGACACTCGAATTTCAGGATCATGAAATCCGCCGATTTGTTTTGCGGCGTGATAGATTTGCGTGGCTAATTCACGACTCGGTGCAGTGATCACTACTTGCACTTCATCTTTTTCGGCATCGATTTTATCCATCAATGGCAGTAAAAATGTGTGGGTCTTACCACTTCCGGTCTGTGATTGCCCTACAACACTGCGGCCTTTTTGGATAACAGGTATCAGTTTTTCTTGCACTTCTGTTGGTTTAGAGAACTTTTTATCAGCAAGTGCTTCATAAATAAATGGTTGAAATTTAAATGACTCAAAAGACATTCAAACACCTTCTTTCTTTTAGCATCCTTTGGATTATAGCATATGTTGCCTTGTTTTCCTAACTTTCTTTTGTAATCGATTGAGGATCGATCGTACTGATAGTATACGTTGCACTGCGGCGTTCATAGAAAAAGCGGCTTTCTTTTTTTATTGCTGCCCACAAGAGATTCAAGTAAAAGCCAAACTGGATCAACCCAAAAATAACTACCATCAACAAACTAACGACTAAAAGCAGCATATTATCCGACTCAAGAAACGGTGCGAAAAAGATATTGACCCGACTGATGCTGGCATAAATCAGATAAAACAAGCCATAGCGTTTCAATAAAGCCCCCAAGCTAACACGCTCACGACCTTCTTGCATGATTTTGATCCGTACGAGTTTTTTTCCAATCGTTTGTCCTTTAGCAAGATAAGCCAACAACACAAAGTACAGCAACACTTCAAGAGCAAAGTACCAATAGTCCCCACTAAAGTCTCGTACCGTCTGTTGAGTGAGCAAACGAACAGCGATCACCACAAGGAAACTGATCACATTCAGTATTCCCCAGTCGATCAACCAAGCAACCACCCTTCGTGTCACGGTTACCCGAGTACCCTTGGCGTAAGAGTCGGCGTCCATTTCTTCTCTTGATGGCAATAAGAACGTAAAAAGTGGGGCGATCGTCCAGCCCACAAGCCCTCCGACTGTATTGACAAAGAGATCATTGACATCGAATAAACGATACGGACGAGGATAGATAAAATACAGTCCCGTCAACTGCGTTAATTCAAAAAACAACGTCAGACAAAAGGTCATCGCCAGTGTTTTAAAAAAAGAACACTTGAAGTAATAACGTAAGTAAACCCCGAATGGCAAGGTCAACAATAAATTAAAGAGAGGTTCTAAAAAGACCCCTTGTTTCATAGCGGGAAGATAGGTTTGTGGATCGTGAATGTTTAAGACGGTCTGTTGGACAAAATGTTGCCACGATGCCCCTAACTGCAATTCCATCTTAGGGCCAGTCATCTGCGCTACCTCTTCGATCGAGGGCAATGGCAGGATAACTAAGAAATAGGCGCACAATAAATAGAAGACAAACGAATACAGAACCAGTGCGCGTGACAAGATAAAACGACCGTATTTTCGGTATTGGATAACAAAAAAAATCATTGATATCGCCAATGCTAGGAAAGGAAAAACCAGCAGGGCAACTTTTATTGGGGTAATATAAGCGGACATAAAGAACTCCTTCACGTTTTCTTTTTATCTTACACGCTATTTCCCAAAACGTAAATTTTGGAGTATCATAAAAGAAAAGGAGGTTAAAAAACCATGTTAAATCCCTATTTTGCCTTTGGCGTACCGGCATTCCTTTTGGTTTTATATGTAGCTTTTGCTCTTTTTCGCCGGTCTTCCGATATACCCTACTTAGGATTTGTTCTATTCATCATTGCTGGTTTTCTGACTGGATTTAGTTTACAAGTCATTCAACAAGCCATCAATGAAGTGGCTAAAACATCTTTTCAGCACGTACAAGATACCCATCTTTACTCACCTTACTTATTAGCGATTCCATTGATTGTGGGGATTCTTTTACTTATAGTTAACTTGGTTCGCGGCTATCTAAAAGTCAAAAAAGTGCGCCTGCAGTCAAAATAAAAGCAGCCTACCTTGTGATACGAAGCAATCTGCTCCCCTTGCTTGAGGAATGAAATTGCTTCGTATTTTTTTGGTAAGCTGCCTAGATTGTTAAACCCCTTCTAAAGATCCAACCGCCACTCCCGTAGTAAAACAGTTTATCAACCACAAAAAGCGTTTATTCGTCGGCTAGTCCTTCATCCGGGTCTGTCTCTGACGTATCAGCAAAAGATTCTTTTACATCATCATTGACTTGTTCCAACAAATACTGCCAGTCACTATTTGATACAACCACAACATCGATATTTTTTTCTTCATCGATCAGCTCCAGATTCGAAACATCCTCTCCTAACTGCTGGAATAGGTCAATCAATGTTTGGTCTTGTAGCGTTACGTATTCAGTCCGTTTCATTCTTCTTCCCCCCATGAATCAAAAAATTCATAAAACAAGATATCGAAACTAGTAAGATCGGTCATCTTTTGCAAAGTAGATAAATCTAAACGAATAAACGCTTTTTCCACTAATAAATAATGGTTTTCTTCCAACGCTTCTTCGATAAATGGTAAAATCTCTTCCTCGTCCCCTAATGTCTCACTAGAGATTTGGTCGATTTGATCAAATAAGCGATCATCTTGTAACAAAAAGAATTGATCGTCGTAAAGATAGACTGCGATTTGATATTGCCGGATGGGTAGCTCAGCCTGAATGACAAAAAAACATTCCCCTGAATTGGAAATTGCTGGCAATAGTTCATTCGGTTGTAATGCCTGTTGGTAGTACATTTCCATCCCTCCTTTGTACTTACTATTATAAAGAACAACGGAAGAAAAAGGAAATAATCGAATTTTCGTTTAAAAAACTCTAAACAAAGCTATACATCCCATTCTGTATAAAATTCTTGCAAGAAATCTTTCATAAAAGCCACACGTCGCTGGGCTTCTTTTTTGCCATACGCCGTGGTCATCTTTTCGGGAAGCAAAAATAGTTTTTCATAAAAATGATTGATCACCGTGGTTCCTTTACGGTAATCCTGATGATCTTGAAACGTCTTTGGTGCTAAGTTACTGTCATGGATCGGGTGTTGATGACTGCCACCAAAATAGCTCGTTCGTAAAATACCGATCGCACCTAAAGCATCGAGACGATCTGCATCACGGACCACACGTCCTTCTACTGAAGCTACCTGTGCCCCTTGTAAAAGTTCTTTTGAAAAAGATAGATTCTCAATAATAGAAAAAATTTCTTTCGTTTGTGCTTCACTGGCTCTCGCTGCGGTCAAACAAGCTCGCACCTCGGTATACGCCGCTGTGACATCCGCTACAACTTTATCATCCACTGTATCGTGTAAGTAGGCTGCTGCCTGAACGACAAAGGTATCAACCGTTAATTTGTCGGCATCGATGATGGCTTGACTTAATCCCGCCACTCGTTTGACATGATCATACCCATGTCCTGTGTGATCGTTCCCCAGTATACTCTTGGCATAAGCAATTACTTTGCTAAGATCTGCCGCATTGTTTTCCTTGTTCATCTTTCTCCTTCTTTCGATACGAAAGCAGCTAACCTGCCTTTTTTCAATTGATGATAGCGCGAAAACGAAAAGAAGTTCAACAAAACGAGCTCCCACTAAACAGTTGAGGAGGCAACGCCTTGCGAAGCTTCTTTCCACTTGTTACTTTTAAGCGAAATCTTGCGTCTCGCTGATTTTATAGACACTAAAATAGATCTTACGTAAATAGTCTAATAGGTATTGAGGATTCAATAATTCATCCGTTGCATCTAAAATCAATTCATTTGGTTTCTTTGATGCGCCATATTGATGAATATTTTCAGTCAACCATTTACGAATCGGTGAATAATCATCTGAAGCCAAGACTTCATCGACATTGATTTCTTTTTCCATCGCATGAAGTAATTGTGCTGCATACATATACCCTAGAGCATAGGATGGGAAATACCCGAAGCTTGAACCTGACCAATGAACGTCTTGTAGGATCCCTTCAAGGTCATTTTCTGGTCGAATCCCTAAATATTCCTCGTATTTGTCATTCCAGATTTTCGGTAGTTCATCGATCGATACGGTTTCGTTAAAGATCATTTTTTCGATCTCGTAACGAATAATGATATGGATCACGTAGGTCAAACTGTCAGCTTCAATACGGATCAAGCTAGCTTTTGAGTGTTTTAAAGAGTCATAGAAAGTGTCAAAAGACACATCATCAAACGTGCCTTCCGCACATTCTTGGAAAAACGGGTATTGCTTTGCCCAAAAATTGCGGTTGCTGCCGATAATGATCTCATTAAACAGCGATTGGGATTCGTGGATCCCCATTGACGCCCCTTCATGGACCGGTGTTCCTTCGTATTTTTCGTCAATGTTTTGCTCATACATTCCATGACCGGCTTCATGAATCACACCGAACAGTCCCATTGAAAAGTCGTTTTCACTCCAACGGGTGGTCAAGCGCACATCGTTGTGGTTGATCCCAGTGGCAAATGGGTGGACCGTATTATCCAAACGACCACGAGAAAAGTCATAGCCTAAGTCGGCAATCACTTTTGAGATAAATTTGCGTTGTTGCGCTTCGGTCATCTTACGTGAGAGGATCGAAGTATCTGGCGCTGTTCCTTTTTCAGCCAATTGACGACGAATATCCATGATGCCGTCTCTCACTTGCGAGAAAACATTATCCAAGATCTCAACCGTCATATTCGGCTCGTATTGGTTTAACAGCACATCGTAATTCGTTCGCTCATTTTTTTTCCAATAAGGAATCAATTCTTTCGTCAAGCGAATGTTTTCAGAAAGTGCGTCTTTAAATAAAGAAAAATCTTTTTCTTTGCGGGCTTTCAACCAAGCAGTATGTGCTTTTGACGTAGCTGCTGAAGCGGCCATCGCTAACTCATTGGGCACATCTTTTTGCAATTCATACTCTTCTTTGACTAATTGATACGCCGCTTTCCCTACTTCAGATAATTCTTCTGGGTGCTTTCCAAAATAGCTGATCGCTTCTTGGATTGGTTCCCCAACTTTTTTGTCAAAATAGAGACCATATAAATAGCTGTCAACTTCCGCCCGGTAATCACTGGCTTTTTCTGGCATCCCCGTTTGGTTATCCCAGCCTAGGATCCCCATTGCTTGTTGTAATAGATCGATTTCTTTTAATTCTTTCAGAAATTCTTGTTCTTTCATTCAGCAGACTCCTTTTTGCGTGGCGGACGTTGTCCCCAGTATTGGAAGAGATCGGTACGAATCGCACCGTTGTATAATTTGCGTTTTTTCGTTGCTTTCTCACCATAATGCGTCTCGAAGGTCAAATCACTAGTTAAAAAGTACTTGCTCCAGGTTTTAAGGGGCCGAAACACTTGGCCCATTTCTTGATACAATCGTTGAACAGATTCTTCTTCCCCTAAGCGTTCACCATAAGGAGGGTTAGCCACAACGACACCATATTCTTTTTCTGTTTTAAAGTCCTTAACGGCTTGTTGTTTGAAGGTGATCGAGTCTCCTAGACCGATTTCTTCTGCATTTCGGCGGGCGCTCTCAATCATTCGACCATTGATATCTGAGCCAGTAATATCCAATTCGACATCATAGTCTGCCGCTTCATCTGCTTCTTTTCTTACTTTTTCAAAGACTTCTGCTGGGAACCAATCCCACGTTTCACATACGAATTCCCGATTAAATCCAGGGGCGATATTATGGCCGATCAAAGCTGCTTCAATACATAAGGTCCCTGATCCGCAAACAGGATCGACAAAAGGCTTGTCTTTGTACCAATTTGTCAGCATCACTAAAGCCGCAGCCATGTTTTCTTTCAGAGGTGCGCCCCCTTTTTCTAAACGATAGCCGCGTTTAAACAAACTAGGGCCAGTCGTATCCAATGTGATCATCGCATGGTCTTTCAATAAAGCGACTTCTAATTGGAAAAAAGCGCCCGTTTCAGTCAGAGGCACACTTGCCGGACGATGGTATACTTCTCTTAAGCGATTGACGATTGCTTTTTTGGTAATCGCTTGACAATCAGGCACACTAAACAGTTTTGATTTGATTGACTTTCCGGCTACTGGGAATTCAGCATCTAAAGGTAAAAAGTCTTCCCACGGTAACGCTTTAACTTCTTCAAACAACTGATCGAAAGTCAATACGTCAAATTCTCCGACGACGATTTTGATCCGATCTGCTGTACGGAGCCACAAATTCGCGGTAGCAATGGTCTCCATTGTCCCTTTAAAGCGCGCTCGGCCGTTTTCAACCTCACACTCGATCCCTAAATCCCGTAATTCTTTGCCCACAAGTGCTTCTAAACCGCTCGCAGCGGTGGCAATACAATTAAATGTTTTTTCAGTCATAACGCTCTCCTTCTTGATATAAAAAAACCTTCCGTTGCTGGAAGGATTCCCTGATAGGTTGTGATTTTCTATAAGCCATGTTTTGTCCGTATTTTCCTCAGGGAGAAGAAAACACTGGGTAATTATCTATCTGCAATTACTTGCCTTCTTGCTCCGTTCATTTCCGTGCAAAAAGTGCCCCTACCATTGTTTGGGTTGCTCGCTCGAGGGGTTTACCGCGTTCCACCAAGACGGTTTCCCGGCTTGCTTCGTCACTGTGGCACTTTCAAGGATACTTTGGCATAGCTTGCACCTTAGCCATTTTTCCTGCCGTTACTTTCTCAAGTACCCTAGCTTATGGTTTCGCTAGGCACGAACACTACAAGCGTCTCAGCTTGTGCGAGCATGGACTTTCCTCAGCATAATCGAGTTATGCCGCAATTACCCGAAAACCACAACTATCTTTGCTAAATTAGAATTGACGGGTTTTTTCGTTATCATCTTCAAAATCAGCATTTGTATAATTGCTGTTGTATGAAGAAGAACGAGTGACAGGTTCTGATTCACGATCAAGCTTTTTGCCAAAAACTTCTTTTTCAAGATTCGACAAACGTTTTAAAATATCAAAGTTTGTGACTGTTTGGCTTTTCGGTGCTTCTTGTTGAACACGAGAAGCGATTGCTTGGTTTTTCGACAATTGATCGATTTTCGCTGTCAGACGATCATTTTCTTCTTGCAGGGCTAAGATCTCTTTATTGTAGCTTTCGTAGTCTTTAATGATATTATCTAAAAACTCGTCCACTTCCACTGGATCGTATCCACGCATTTTTGTTTTGAATTCTTGTTGCAGAATATCTTTTGGACTATAAATTAAATTTGCCATTATTTACACCTCATTGTTTATTCCAAATGGTTTTCACTTTCTAGACCATTCTAACAAAAAATACACGAAAATCAAAGTAAATTACTATCAAATGTTGCGTTTTGTAAATCATCCATTGTTATTTGATGAATAAAGTAGGGATTTTGCTCACTATAGGCTTTGGCATCTCTTAAGAAATAATTAGGTTTTCCTGGAAATTCATCATCATATAACACGAGCGCACCTTCGGTATGTTCAAGCAAAAACGCGGTGTGATTTCTTAATTGACTAGGATCTTGGTAAGGCTTATGGCTGGTGGCATTGACATAATCGGCAAATGACTTCGCTGTTTGCAGTGCCTGCTGATTTGTTTCGTTCCAATTTTCACCAAATCCTTCAAAGGGAAAAATGATTCCTAGTTTCAGTTCGGGGTATGTTTGTTTCAATTGTTCTGTGACTTCTGCGCACCATAGCTCTGCCCCAAGATTTCCGCTGATCAAGACCCACTCCAAGCCTTCTTCCAAATAATTAGTCAAGGCCGACATTATTACTTTCTTAATAACTGCAATCTTGGGATCTTTTGCTTGAAAGACACCTAATTCATAATTACGATAGCCAGTAAAGTATAAGGTTTTCATTGTTTCTCTGGTCATCTCTTTTCTTTCCAAACGACTTTTTGGTATAATGTTGCCTAGGAGTGTGAACAACATGGTTATTCGTTACCCGAATGGACAATCTACTACCTATGATGACGGCAAAAAACAAAAAATGCAAGAAAAACTAATAAAGCCAAAAACGTATGCCAATCGTGGGATGCGTTTTGAAGAAGCGATCAATGAAAGCAACCTTTATTATTTAAATCGTAAACTTGCGGTCATTCATAAGAAACCGACACCAGTTCAAATCGTCAAGGTAGATTATCCGAGAAGAAGCGCCGCAGTAATTAAGGAAGCCTACTTTCGAGAGGCCTCTACCACCGATTACAACGGTGTTTATCAAGGGCAATATATCGACTTTGAAGCGAAAGAGACTCAAAACAAAACGTCATTTCCCTTTAAAAATTTTCATCCACACCAAATCAAGCATATGGAAGACTGTTTGGAACAAGCAGGATTATGTTTTGTTCTTTTATGGTTTTCTAGTCTACAACGCTGCTTTTTCTTAGATAGCAAGTGCTTAGTTTCTCAGTGGCACCTGCAAAAGGAAACCGGAAAAAAATCAATGACGTTGACCTATATCGAAACCAATGGGATCGAAATCATCCCTACCATTGCGCCGCGTATTCCTTATTTAAAAGCAGTTGATCAATTTTTAACGATGAAGGAGAATGATGAGTATGGCAAATGAATCACAATCGAGGACCTCTCGGCATGATTCTAAGAAAGGTACTGCTAAAAAAGCATCAAAGCCCCCTAAAGCCAAAGGCAAACGAAGTATTGGGAGTATTATTTTAAAAGTGTTTATGGGCCTATTTTTCTTAGGCTGTATCGGGATTTTATCAGGAATGGGGCTGTTTTGGTGGTATGCCAAAGATGCGCCAGCACTTGATGAAACACGTTTGGATTCGACTGTTTCTTCACGTTTTTATGCCTCCAACGGTGAATTGATCACTGAATTCGGAAGTGAAACGAGAGAAAAAATCACGGCAAGTGAGATCCCCCAACTGCTAGAAGACGCGATCGTCTCTGTCGAAGATCGTCGGTTCTATCAGCATATCGGGGTTGATCCGATCCGGATCGTTGGTTCTGCATTATCCAATGCCACAACCGGCGGTATGCAAGGCGGAAGTACCTTGACCCAGCAATTGATCAAGCTGTCCTTCTTTTCTACCAGCGCCGAAGATCAAACATTACGAAGGAAAGCACAAGAAGCTTGGATGGCGGTTCGGCTTGAACAAATGAAATCAAAGCAGGAAATTTTGACTTACTATATTAATAAGGTGTATATGTCCAACGGGGTTTATGGAATGCAAACAGCCGCCATGAAGTTTTACGGCAAACCTTTGGCTGAACTAGATCTTGCCCAAACTGCCTTAATAGCTGGTTTACCAAATGCCCCTTCTGCTTTTGACCCTTTCGCTCATCCTGATAATGCGAAAAGTCGTCGAGATGTGGTTTTAGGCGCAATGCTTGAAAACGAGAAAATCACGCAAGCAGAATATGATGCCGCCGTTGCCGAGGATATTCAAGAAGGCTTGCAGAAAAACCCACGAGAAAATCAAGAGTGGAAATACTTTGATAATTACTTCAACGAAGTGATCGCAGAAGTTAAAGAAAAAACCGGCAAAGATGTTTATACAGATGGTTTAGATATTTACACCAATGTCGATATCGATGCACAAAAACGGTTATATGATATCGTCAACAGCGATGACTATGTTAATTATCCAGACGACAAGATGCAAGTTGCCGCTACCTTAGTTGATGTCAATACGGGCAAAGTCACGGCTCAAATCGGTGCCCGCAACGTTGATGACGTTCTCGCAAACAATCTGGCTGTCAACGTCGCTCGGGACTTTGGATCGACCGTTAAACCGATCACAGACTACGGCCCTGCCTTCCAATTTTTACAAGACTCTACCGGTAGAATGATTTTAGATGAACCTTATACTTACAAAGGAACCGATATCCCTGTGTACAACTGGGATCGCCAATATATGGGCAACATCACGCTGCGAACTGCTTTAGCAGAATCTAGAAATGTACCAGCAGTGAAATTGTTTGATGAAGTTGGTGCGGATAATATCGCAGACTTTCTTAGCGGTCTAGGTATCGAATACCACACGATCACTCAATCTAATGCGATTTCCAGCAATACGGATAAATTAGATGGCACAAAATATGGAATCTCCAGCCTGAAAATGGCCGCTGCTTATGCTGCGTTTTCAAATGGTGGCACCTATTATGAACCTCAGTATGTCAATAAAATCGTCATGCAAGATGGCACAGAAGATGAAGAATCCTTTAAAGTTGATGGTCAAGAAGCAATGGATGATACCACTGCTTATATGGTGACAGATATCTTGAAAGATGTTATCTCCGTCGGTACTGGAACCAACGCGCAAATCGATGGTTTGTACCAAGCAGGGAAAACGGGAACTTCCAATTACACCGATGACCAGCTAGCACAACTTGATACATCGAATGGTGCCTACCCTGATATTACTTTTGCCGGCTATACTCCCTCCTACTCATTGGCGGTTTGGACCGGATACAACGACAAAATGACACCTATCACTGATAGTAGTACCCATGTGGCTTCTGATGTTTATCGAGAATTGATGCAATATGTTTCTGCTTCTGTAGAAAACAAAGACTGGACAATGCCAGATGGTCTGACACGGATCGGAAATGAACTTTATCTTGAAGGAACTTATACCCAGCCGACCTATTCGGCACCAAGTTCTTCTAGCAGTAGTTCCTATGTTGAACCTTCGACATCTTCTACAGAAAGCAGTGAGTCAACCGAATCTAGTTCAACCGAGTCCTCAAGTGAAGTGACACCACCAGTATCGACACCGGATGAGGATGATTCATCATCGGTCGTTACACCTCCTGCTTCTAGTCAGGACCCTGGCTCAACAACACCTTCCAGCAGTGAAGAAAATCCTTCCTCACCGCCGGATCCGCCAGAGCCAAACGATGGCAATTCCGAATAACTGTGAATAGCGAAAAACAGTAGATCAACGTTTGATCTACTGTTTTTTTTTGAATCACTACCATGAAAAAAGAAGCTTACTTTTCAAGCTCTTAAAAAATAATCTCTTATCAGATAACTGATAGACCTGCTTGTGCATTTCATCAAACAAACCAATCACATTTTCTTTCGCCTTGTTGACTTAATAAACTCTCTTTGGAATGATCATGAATCCCCTCGATTCGCATTTTGGTCTTAAGAATCATCTGTTCTGGTCTGATCTTTGCCTCTTGAATCACTCGGTTTGCTTTTCTTCTAGCAAAGACTAAGACTCCGCTGCACTCTGTTCATTTGTTCTTTTTTAGCAAGTAAAAACGCTAAGCAAAATTGCCTAACGTTTTTAATCATAACTAGTTTATTTTGCGTACTTTTTAGATAGTTTTTTTCCCCTTCATCCGGAGCTTCCCTTCTTGACACATCGCCAGCAACGGGCAAATCTCACACTTTGGTGCCCTTGCAGTGCAATGATAGCGGCCGAAAAAAATCATTGTATGGTGGGTTTTGACCCACAATGGTTCGGGAATCTTTTTCATCAGCGTTTGTTCAACTTCTAATACATTGGCGTCTAATTTACAGATACGTAATCTTTTTGATACCCGTTCGACGTGAGTATCAACAGCAATTGCCGGTATGCCATAGGCATCACCTAAAACCACGTTTGCAGTTTTTCTACCGACACCTGGTAACGAAACCAAATCCTCTCTCGTTTTTGGCACTTCCCCACCAAAACGCAATAGCAATTCTGAAGCACAAGCCTTGATATTTTTTGCCTTGTTTCGATATAAACCGATCGACTTGATTTTTGCAATCACGTCTTCTAAAGGTGCTTCGCTCAATGCTTGCGGTGTGGGATAGGCCTCAAAAAGCGAAGGGGTGACTTTATTTACCGAGACATCTGTTGCTTGCGCACTTAAGATGACTGCTATCAATAATTCAAACGCATTTTTAGATACCAATTCGCCATGCGCTTCGGGAAACATCTCATACATTGTTTCGATAGCGGACATTGTTTTTTCTTTACTGATCATAGGACTATTTGAACTCCTTGTCTGTTACTCTCCTTCTAACCAATTATGCATAGGGATTTTGGGCATTGGTCCTTCTTCCTGTGAAGCATTCTCATTTTGAAGAAATTGTTTTTTTCTTCTTTTTTGTTCTTCCTCAACTTGCGCTTTCGACGTAATATTCTTACGTTCCCACGAAAGTAAGATACGATCGATGTAATTCAAGCTATAAGCCTGATTCAAAACCGCTTCTCGCAAAGCAAACTGAATCAGTTCCGGATCGTAGTGGTCCTCATCCAACCACTGCCCGATCCGCTGGTATTCGATCGCTGACAACGGCCGACCGAACTCTCCTTCAAACAAACGATATAACCCACGAATTTTTTCTTCATTTGATTCTGCTTTTTCATTTTTTGATTGCTGTTTTAAGAGAAATTCTAGACGCTCATAAATACCTGTAAAATCATAATAATCAACCATTTTCCCAGCAGTATCTTTTTTTGACTCCATCCGCACTACATCTTTTTTTAGCAATTGATTTAACCAATGATAAATTTCTTTTTGATCACTGCCCATCACAGAGGCAATCTCACGTAAATCGGGAAAATCATTTCCTTGCTCATGACTCCGATACAACTGCAGCCATAACAAAAATTCATCATTCGTCAATCCCAGATGATGGTAATTCTCTAAAAGCAAATTTGAAATTGTTGTTTGCCCTTTTGCTAAATATTCCTTTAACGAAACCATACTGCATCCTCTTCTCCTTGATTCACCTGAAACCCTATGATCCTTTCGTTCAGGATCAATCCAATAAAAAGGGGACGACGCAAATGCGGACGTCCCACGATTCCTTGTTGGTTACGCTTTTTCTTTCACTGCCGCGATGATTTCAACTTCAACCAAAACATCTTTTGGCAAGCGAGCAACTTCTACAGCAGAACGTGCCGGTAACTCTTCATTGAATAACGTACTATACGTATTGTTAAAAGGAACGAAGTCATTCATATTTTTTAAGAAACAGGTAGTCTTTACAATATCATTTGGTGTCAGTTCTGCCGCTTCAAGAATCGCTTCAATATTTTTTAGTACTTGCTGTGTTTGAACCTCAATCGTCGTGCCGACAACTTCCCCTGAAACAGGATCTAACGGCACTTGACCAGAAGCAAACAAGAAGCCGTTTGCGATTTTTGCTTGAACGTAAGGACCGATTGCTTGTGGCGCTTGATCAGTAGCGATTATTTTCATTTTGTTTCCTCCTCTTTCGCTTGGCACTCTGGACATAGACCATAAACTTCTAATCGATGGTTATTTATTTGATACCCAGTTAGTTTTGAAGCAGCCATTTCGACATCTTCAAGCCCTGGATAGTAAAAATCAGCGATCTTTCCACACTGTTGGCAGATAGCATGATAATGAGGCTCAGTTGTAAAATCAAATCGACTGGAGGCATCTCCATAATTCATTTCTTTTACAAAGCCAATTTCTGTGAATAAACGTAAATTATTGTAGACCGTTGCGACACTAATACCAGGAAAATGAACTTCAATCGCCCGATAAATCTCTTCAGCAGTTGGATGAGCATCGTGACTGGCCAAAAATTCTAATATCGCTACTCGCTGCGGTGTAATACGAATATTCTCATGTTTTAATCGTTTGATCGCTTCATCGTAGATCGTACTCACAGGAGTTCCTCCATTTCTCTTATCTTTCCTATCATACTATGTAAAACCCAAAAATTCAAACAGCTTTCCTTGTTTTTTTCTAAGGTATAGCGCTTTTTTCAGCCCGTCTTTATGCCCCTTTTGAGAAAGAAAAGCAGACAATCCAATGTCTGCTTTCTCCTTCTTGTTAGTCTTCAAACTGATAGAGCGCTGTGGACAGATAGCGTTCGCCATTGTCGGGCACGATTGCTAAGACTTTTTTCCCGGAACCTAGTTCTTTTGCCACTTGTAAAGCAGCTTGGATCGCAGCTCCTGAAGAGATACCTACTAAGATTCCTTCTTTCATTCCAACTTCGCGTGCAGTTTTCATCGCATCTTCACTAGCAATTGCAATGACTTGGTCATAGATTTCGGTGTCTAATACTTTAGGGACAAATCCAGTACCGATCCCTTGAATCTTATGCGGTCCTGGCTTGCCACCTTCTAAAATCGCAGATTCGGCAGGCTCAACACCAACTATTTTCAAATTGGGATAGACGCGCTTCAGTTCTTTACCCGCTCCAGTGATCGTTCCACCAGTGCCGATCCCAGCGACAAAAGCATCTAAACCTTTTGATTCAAACGCATCCTCAATTTCTTTACCTGTCGTTTTTTCATGAATTTCTGGGTTAGCCGGATTTTCAAATTGTAATGGCATATAGTAGCCGTCTTGCTCTGCTAATTCTTTTGCTTTATTGATGGATCCTGTGATCCCTTCAGATCCAGGGGTCAAAATCAACTCTGCGCCATAAGCTTGTACGATTTTGCGTCTTTCGATACTCATCGTTTCTGGCATAACCAACACAACGCGATAGCCTTTTGCCGTACCGATCATGGCTAAACCAATCCCTGTATTTCCTGAGGTTGGCTCGATAATCGTATCGCCAGCTTTCAATAAGCCACTTTTTTCAGCTTTTTCAATCATGGCTAAAGCAATTCTGTCCTTTACGCTACCCCCAGGATTGAAAAACTCTAATTTCACATACACATCAGCAGAACCTTCTTCTACGATATGATTTAATTTGACGATTGGCGTATGACCAACTAATTCATTGACCGATTGATAGATTTTTGTCATTGAAAATCCCTCCCGTTCTTATTCTTCCATTCTACCTAAAATACCTCGGAGTTGCGAATAAAAAGTAAGCAATTTCAAATTTTTTTTCTTATAGTTTTCTACTTTGGTCTTTTTCCACTGACTAGAGTTTGATTGTCACGACAAAAAAACCTTAAGATTAGCTGCAGTTGTAGCAACCCATCCTAAGGTTTTTAATATACTTATACGATCAACTCTTGTCCGATGACGATTGTCTCACTGGATAATCCATTCGATGCCATCAACGCATCAACGGTTGTGCCAAATCGATTGGCGATATCCCAAAGCGTATCCCCAGAAGCAACTTGATAGCTCTGAGCTGAAGATGTACTACCTGAATACGTGGTCGTCGTTGTTTCGCTGGTCGTTGTGCTCGTTGTGTTTGACCATGCTGTACTTTGTGTCGTTCCTGTATCGAACCGTGTAAGCTGATAGGTTTCGATCAACCAGTTCAGTTTTTGTGCGTAACCTGGATCGGTAGCATAGCGCCCCGTCAAATAATTTGTCGCATCATAAAATGAGGTGGTTTGGCTTTTCCAGACACCACTGTAATGGGCAGTCCCTGTCGCAAAACTTGTACTTCGCAAGACGTTCGCATGATCCTGAAACGATTCCCAATAAGAGTTATATTGACGAAACGGTTCATTCATTTCTACCCACTGACCATTCAAATACTCTTGGGTAGGCATATACACACTTTGACCGTTGTAGCTGCCTTTGACCCCAAACAAATTGTAATAAGGTGCATTGGATAATGCGGAAGAACCATAGCCGCTTTCTAAAATTGCTTGAGCGATCATCACAGAAGCATACAGATCATTGTTGGCAGCAACATCTTGTGCTGACCAGCCAATTTGCTCGATGAAACCTGAGATGTCTTGCGTCGCATATTGGTTCTCAGCAGCTTGTACTTGTTGAGGAACGAAAGAGATCGCCGTTGGAGCTAACATCATTCCGGCGCTCATTAGTGAAACGACCGCCTTCTTGCTAGGTTTTTTACTCGACTTCTTTGGTTGATGATGTCTTTCGCTTCTAGTTTGATAGCTTTTCATTTTACCCTCCACTAAGTGTACGTTTTTTTAAATAAATCAATAAAACTATTATACGGAAAAACTTTCAGCTATGCAAACAATGTCTCCTTTTCGATCGCTAAAAAAACTTTAAAAAAACTTTTCAGTCCCCCTCCTCATTTTCCGATCCATCGCCGAGTTTTTTAAAAAACTATTTGCTTTCATCCTGTTGCTTTCCTCTTCGTATTCAAAAACTTTGTATCTTGCTATGAAACCTTTTTTTCAAAATCTTAGCCACTGCTAATCTACATCCATCACTCTGGCACTTTCAGAGTGATAATAACTCGAAAAAAAACACGTTCGAAAATCGAAAAGATTCTCGAACGTGCAGCTTTTTCTTTGTATCGACCAATTAGTTGATTGATTTGAAGGTATTCACCACATTTTCAACACTGAAGCCGAATTCTGCTAATACCTTGTCACCAGGTGCGGATGCACCGAAATGATCGATCGCGATCACTTTTCCATGGCAGCCAGTGTAACGTTCCCAACCAAATGGGGAAGCCGCTTCGATCGCTACCCGTTTCTTCACTGCTTTTGGCAAGACACTTTCTTTGTATTCTGAGCTTTGGGCTTCAAACAGATCAAAGCTTGGTAAGGAGACCACCGATACATCGATGCCTTCTTCTGCCAATTTAGCTTGTGCTTGGACCGCAAGATTCACTTCAGAACCTGTGGCGATCAAAATACCCGCTGGTGTTTCACCGGCTTGTTTTGAAATCACATAGCCACCTTTTGCGACATTTTCATCCGCACCGGTTTGCGTGCCTTCGATCACTGGTAGGTTTTGTCGACTTAAGACTAAGACCGTTGGCTTATCGGTTGTCGTCATGGCCAGTTTCCAAGCAGCACGGGTTTCATTGCCGTCTGCTGGACGAATCACTTGGACATTTGGCATGCAACGGACGCTAGCTAATTGCTCGATCGGCTCGTGGGTCGGTCCATCTTCTCCAACCGCCACGGAGTCATGCGTCAAGACATAGATCACAGGCGCATGCTGGATCGCAGACAAGCGCACCGCTGGACGCAAGTAATCAACGAAGACGAAGAAGGTTCCACCATAGATTCGCGTACCGCCATGCAATTGGATCCCGTTCATCGCTGCCGCCATCGCAAATTCTCGGACACCAAACCAAATGTTGCGGCCTTCGTATTGGCCAGGCTCAAAGTCTTTTTCTGCTGCCACCATCGTGTTGTTGGAACCAGAAAGGTCAGCCGATCCGCCCCATAAGCTAGGTACGGCTTTGGACAACGCTTGGATCATCTCTTTGCTGGATACCCGGCTAGCTTGTGAGCTGCCAACTTCGTAGCTTGGTAATGCTGCATCCCAATCTGCTGGCAATTCACCTGCAAAGGCTTGTTTGAATTGCGCCGCAAGTTCTGGATAGGCTGCTTCATAGGCATGGAAAGTTTCGTTCCAAGCTGCTTCAGCTTTTTGCCCTTCATCGATCATGGTTTCTTTGAAGCGCGCAGCAACTTCGTCAGGTACAGTAAATTCTGGGTATTCCCAGCCATAAATCGCTTTTGCTGCAGAAATGCCTTCGGCACCGATCGGCGCACCATGGACGGCAGAGGTGCCTTGATTTGGCGCACCGTATCCGATCACAGTCTTGATTTCGATCAAGGTTGGTTTGTCGCTTTCAGCTTTTGCTTCGTCGATTGCTTTTGAGATCGCTTCTAAATCATTGCCGTCTTCAACGAGAATATGTTGCCAGCCATACGCTTCAAAACGCGCACCGACATTTTCTGTAAAGGCTTTTGAGGTCGGACCATCCAGGGAGATGTCATTTGAATCGTACAAGACGATCAGTTTATCTAATTTCATGTGACCCGCCATGGATGCAGCTTCTTGCGAAACGCCTTCCATCAAGTCCCCATCGCCACATAAGGCGTAGGTATAGTGATCAATGACTTGATACTTGTCGCGATTGTAGGTTGCCGCCAAGTGGGCTTCGGCCATCGCCATACCGACTGCCATAGCGATCCCTTGTCCTAAAGGTCCAGTGGTTGCTTCCACGCCGTCTGTGTGATCGACTTCTGGATGCCCTGGCGTGCGGCTATCCCATTGACGGAAGTTTTTTAGATCCTCAATGGTCACATCGTAACCAGACACGTGCAACAAGCTGTACAATAACGCCGAACCGTGTCCAGCAGACAAAACAAAGCGGTCACGATCCACCCAGTTGCGAGAAGTCGTTGGATTGACTTTCAAGTGTTTCGTCCACAAGGCATAGGCCATGGGTGCTGCCCCCATCGGTAATCCTGGATGTCCTGAATTGGCTTTTTGTACGGCTTCGATACTTAATGTACGAAGGGTGTTCACTCCTAATTGATCGATTTTATCAAACAATGGTAGTTCCTCCTAATTTAGGTTTTTTTTACCTTTATTACATCTCTTATTATACGTGATTCAGATGCTTATTTCAATAGCAATGAAAAGGAATTCACAATTATCTGCCGTGGAGACCTTTTTTCTTCTGAATCTCTTTCAATTTTTCTGGTGTCACATCAGAACCTTCAGGATCAACGATTTTCATTCCTTCAATATGGTGACGCATTCCTCCACGAAAGGCGGTTAAATACTCTTCACGTAGAACTTTTTGTTCGTTCGTTTCTGCCTCGGTCAATCCTTCTGTTTTTTTCTTGTTGGCAAGTTCATTGATTCGAGCTAATTTTTCTTGAGATAGCATATTCGTTCCTCCTTTTCCCTCTTGATTTTACTACAAACTAGCGAATAAAAACAATAGCGCAAAAAGCGAACATTTGTTTGAATATTCGATATACCTATGGTACACTAATGTTATCAAATGAAAGAAGGTGTCAGTTTTGGCAAAACGAACAGAAAATCGACAAATCGAAATTCTTAAGTTCATTCATACCCGTGTCACTGAAAAAGGCTATCCGCCGACTGTTCGCGAAATTGGCGAAGCCGTTCAGTTATCTTCTACCTCAACTGTTCATGGCCATTTGTCCCGACTTGAAAAAAAAGGGTTGATCTTACGAGATCCTACAAAACCCAGAGCCATTGAATTAACTGCTTCCGGTCTTGAAAAAATCGATGTTCAACCAGCATCCATTCCGATGCTTGGTGTCGTAACTGCGGGAGAACCGATTTTAGCAGTGGAAGATGCATCCGATTTCTTTCCGATTCCGCCAGATTTAGCAAATAGTACCGGCAGTTTGTTTATGTTGACGATCCGAGGAGAAAGTATGATTAATGCTGGCATCCTTGACGGCGATCAAGTGATCGTTCGCAAACAACAAAGTGCGCAAAATGGTGATATCGTGATCGCTATGACAGATGAAGATGAAGCTACTTGCAAACGATTCTATAAAGAAAAGAATTACATTCGATTACAGCCAGAAAATGATTATTTAGAGCCCATCATTTTGCCTGACGTAACGATTTTAGGATTAGTTGTTGGTTTGTATCGCCATCTGCTTTGATTCTAATCGTCCTACCTAGGAAATCTTCGTACCTGCGAAGATTTTTTTTCTTTCCTCTTTACAAACCGAACAAACATTCGTATAATAGGTATACAAACATAAGTTCGTATTATTTAAGGAGTGAATGAGATGAAAGCAGTTCGTCGATTTGGTTTTATGTTGTGGGTATTATTGATGGGTATCGTTATTGGCTATTTTGGCGTTCTAAGTGCTGTTCTGATTTTTTGTCCTCTAATGATGCTTTGGTTCATGCTATGGGATGAAAAGAAATTCCGGCAAGCAGAGCGCAAACGTAATCGTCATTATTATCATGATCATGATTTTTATCGGTATGAACCATGATCCTTTCTCTACATAAGCCTCAAAGCAGAAAAAAAAGGACTCGCAAGAGTCCTTTTTTTCTGCTTTAATATTCCATCAAGGTTTTGATTTCGACACCTTGGATTTTATCTCTTCCATGTAAATCCATTAGTTCGATCAAAAAGGCGCAGCCAACAACGATACCGCCTAATTTTTCTACGAGTTCAATTGTTGCTTTGATCGTTCCGCCAGTTGCTAGTAGATCGTCACAGATCAAGACACGTTGTCCTGGTTTGATAGCATCGGCATGCAACGTCAAAACATCCACACCATACTCTTTTTCATACTCTGCTTCAATGGTTTCCCGTGGCAATTTGCCTTTTTTACGTACTGGAGCAAAGCCGACACCTAACTGGTACGCAACTGGACAACCAACGATAAATCCGCGGGCTTCTGGTCCTACCACCATATCGATGCCTTTTTCTTGTGCATACTCAACGATCTGCTGTGTCGCATAACGATACGCTTCTCCATCAGCCATTAACGGCGAGATGTCCCGAAAAATAATTCCCTCTTGGGGATAATCCGGAATACTAGCAATATACTCTTTTAAATCCATTTTTTTTCCTCCTAGACTGTCAACCACTGACGTAGGGTTGATAAATCACTCATTAATAAAAATTCTTCTGTTTTGATCATTTTTTGTCGTTGCTGATACAAATGACTCTCTGTCAGCGGACGAGAAACAGGATCAGCCGTTTTATTCAAAACACCATCTTGTATTGTAACAAATTCCAGCTCAGAAAACACCTGAATCATGAAAATAAGTAATTTTTCTGGAATTTTTAGATAGTCAGCAACCATCCTTAATTTGTAGCGAATATCCAAACGAGGTTGTTGCTTGATCAATTGAAAAAGCCGACCATATTGCTCTCTGGTGCCTACCCCATCTAAATAGGCATCTTCGGTCGAGTAAAACACAAACGCAATTCTTGAAGCATGAAGCGTTTGGATGATTTCTTTGATCACTGCAGGGTCAGTAGGACAATCTAAAAAGGCGATTTCTTGAAATTGAGCTTCATGAAACGTGTCTCTCAAGTTAGCCACTGAGTCGAATAAGATCGTTTGTCCACAGAACCCTTGCAGCTCTCGAGGAATTTTCTTATTGAAAACGACCCCTACTGTTTGATTTCCCAGAGAGACACCTTGCCGACTCCTTTTCGAACGATAATCAAACAACTGCAGACCTTCCACAGCAAAATCATCCAACATCAACTGCGGTTTTTTGTTGCCATTCCATTCATTGATTGAAAGCTGACCGACGATCGACAGTCGATCATTTTCAAACTCTACTAAGTCTTTTCCAAAACCAAACCCAATCACATCTAGCTGTGTATTGGACTCATCTGTCATCACTAACTTCAAGTGTTGGTTTTCAGTACCAATCTGGCGAGCATTTTGAGTCGATAGATTGGAAAACAGAAATTTCGGTAACGGATTATCCGTGCCAAAAGGCGCTAAAACGTTTAAAGATTCAATAAAATTGATCGATACTTCTGTCAATGGCAGTTCTTCATCAATTGTCAAGGGGATCCCTTGGCTAAGATCAATTCCATTTTCTTCCACATAGCGATTCATTTGGGCTTGTAGCATATCTAAATGATCGATGGGGATACTTAAGCCAACTGCTGCATGATGGCCGCCAAAACTAGTAAACATGTCTTTCATCGTGGTCAACATTTCAAACAGATTCAACGCAGCAATACTTCTTCCTGATCCTTTTGCTAAGCCATTTTCTTTTTTGGTCAAAACGATCACAGGTTGTCCGGTACTTTGCATGATTCGTCCGGCTACGATTCCTAAAACCCCTTCGTGCCAGTCATCACCTACGACTAGATGAACATGATTGGCAGGGTCGATTTTTTCTTGCGCTTCTTTCATGATTTCTTCAACGAAAGTTTTTCGCTGCTGATTGATCGTATCTAATGTCTTGGCTAAGGTTACTGCTTCTTCTTCGTCAAATGTGGTTAACAAACGAACAGCAGGATTTGGGTCTTCCAAGCGGCCGATCGCATTAAGGCGCGGGCCAATAGCAAAACCAATGTCGGTTTCATTGACTGTTCGTTTTTTCAATCCACTGACCGTCAGCAACTCATTTAAACCAAGCCGATCAGTTTGTTGGATCATTTTCAGGCCATTGCTGACTAGTAGTCGATTCTCATCTGTCAAAGAAACCATATCAGCAATCGTCCCAATTGCAACAAGATCAAGCAGTTCGACGGGCACTTCTTCTAATAAGGCGCACGCCACTTTAAATGCGACACCGACTCCTGCCAAATCACCAAACGGATAATTTCCTTCAGGATGACGAGGATGAACGATAGCAAAGGCTTCTGGGAGTTCTGCAGGAAGTTCGTGGTGATCCGTCACGATCACATCGACGCCTTGTCCTTGAGCATAAGCAATCGCCTCATGTCCAGACACTCCGTTGTCAACAGTGATGATCAATTGTGTCCCTGCGGCAATTTTTTCTTGATAGACAGTTATATTGGGACCATAGCCATCTGTAAAACGGTTGGGCAGATAATACTCAGCCTCAGCCCCCAGCAGCTCCAGCGTTTCTTTTAATACGGTGGTGCTCGTAATCCCATCTGCATCATAGTCGCCATAAATCAAGATCTGCTCACCATTTAAAATGGCTTCATGGATTCGTTCCACGGCTTTATCCATATCATGAAAGAGAAACGGATCATGAAGGTATTGCAAATCAGTGGATAAAAAAGCGTCTAGCGCTTCTGCTGTTCGAATATTTCTTTGCCATAGCAATGCGCCGATCCGCTCAGGAATCTTTCTTGCTTGGATCAATTCTTTAAATTCAGGGGTAGCTTCGCTATCTTGCGGACGCACCCAATGAAAATTTGCACGTTTCACCAAATCACTCCTAACTAGGATATTATAGCAAAGTTTATGCAAAAAGGAAAAACAACGAAAGAAACAATTTATTTTTTCATATCACAAAAAAGAGCTTGCAGCGAATGATGCACCTGCAAACTCTTTTCTTCACTACGCTCATGTATTCTAGGCTTGTGATTCAAAAGACTTCATTTCTTCATCGATCGTTGGCGGCGTTGAGGCACCTGCTGCACGGGATGAAAGTTGCGCTTCTTGATCGTCGAGTTGCTGCTGCCTAGCTGCTAACTCCGCCTGCTTGTTGGTATATTCTCGTTCCAAGGCTTCTCGTTGTTCTTGCAGAACTTTCTCGTTATTCGAGCGATAATCCGAGAGCTCTTTTCTCAATTGTTTTAGTTCTTTTTTTTGACGGAACATTGCGCTTGTGGAAACCAGCAACAAAATCAATGCGCCTAACAAAGCAGAACCAATAATGACTAAGATCAGTGGCGATTGAATCGTTGTGAAGCCAAAATTGATCGGAACAGTCATATTGTTTGCAACCGCAAATAAAACGATCACTAAAATCAGTAAAATACCAACAATAACACGCCATTGATTTTTCATGGGATTCAACTCCTATTTTTTGTTGAACATCGTTCCTGCCATATAATCCCCAATTGCAGGGAACAGTGTATAAAGTTTTGCAGCCGCCCCTAAAATATGTGGGCGATTGATTTCTCGTTTTGAATGAATCATGGCTTTGACGATCGTTTGTGCCAATTTGTTTGGTTCAAGGACAAGGCTACCCACCGATGATAAGTAACTACCGCTAGGATCTGCTTGGTCAAAGAATGCCGTTTCGATCGGCCCTGGATTGACTGTTGTTACGTTGATTCCCAGTGGTTTTAGTTCTAAACGTAATGCGTTAGAAAAACCAAGTACAGCAAACTTCGTGGCAGAGTAGACTGCCGTCTTCGGCGTAGCGATCTTACCCGCGATTGAAGCAACATTTATGATATGACCATGCTTTTGTTCAGCCATTTGAATCGCAACTTGCTGAGTCAAAACCATCATCCCAAGCACATTGACTTCAAACATATTACGGATGACCGCAGGATCCATCTCGGTAAATTCTTGAAAGATCCCGTAGCCGGCATTATTGACAAAGACATCGATCTTTCCGACTTTCTCACTGATTTTTTCTAATAAGCGCGCCACGCTTTCAGGGTTTGCTACGTCCAATTGAAACGCATACGCTTCTTTGCCGCTTAATTCCATGCATTGTTCTTTGACTTTCCCAATCAAATTTGTTCTGCGAGCACAAGTCACAACGATCGCACCGCGTTTTGCGGCTTCATAACAGATTTGTTCGCCAAGTCCGGCAGAACCACCTGTTACAACGACAACTTTATTCTCCAAGTTCATCTGATTCTTCCTCTCCGGCAAAAGGGATCTCGACAACATCAAAATCTTTGACGATCAACGTATTCGGAAATACTTCTTTTGCTTCATTTACTAAATTTGTAATATCTTTGCCAACATAGCGCGCGCTGATATGGGTCAATAGCAAACGCTTGGCGTGAGCTTCTTGGGCCACTTCAGCAGCTTGGCGTGTCGTCGAATGAAAATAAGCGCGAGCCAGCTTGGCTTCTTCTTTGTTGAAGGTACTTTCATGCACTAATACATCCGCATCTTTCGCTAAAAGCACGGCGTTTTGACATTTACGCGTATCACCTAATATTGCCAAAATCCGACCCTTTTTCGCTTGACCTAAGAAATCAGCCCCATTGATTTGACGTCCATCGTCGAGGGTAACTACTTCACCTTTTTTTAAACGTCCGAAGACGGGACCAGGTTTCAGACCAAGTTCAAGCAATGCTTGCACTTGCAATTCCCCTTGATGGCTTGCTTCAACAATACGATAGCCAAAACTATCAATGCCGTGATCAAGGGGCAGACAAGATACCTCAAATTGCTGATCTTTAAAAAGAATCCCTTCTTCTTCAATCTCGAAAAAATGCAATGGATAGCTGACTTTCGTCTGGGAAATCCGCAAAACGGTTTGAATGTATGCTTTGATTCCCTTTGGTCCATAAATCTCTAGAGGCGTGTCGCCCCCTTGAAAGGAGCGGCTGCTGATCAATCCCGGCAACCCATAGATATGGTCACCATGAAGATGAGTGATAAAGATTTTTTCAATCTTTCGTGGTCGAATTGTAGAATGCAAAATCTGCATTTGGGTTCCTTCGCCACAATCAAAAAGCCAAACGGCATTCCGTTCATCTAAGAGTCGTAACGCAATGCTGGTCACGTTTCGATGTTTTGCAGGCACTCCCGCACCTGTTCCTAAAAATTCTAATTCCATAAGCTTCTTTCCTTTCATCTCTTCCCAATTTTAGCGGAAAAGAAATCAAGTTGCAATTGAAGCTTGCGGTTTTTATTTCTCAGATTGGCGATCTTCTGCGTCATTATGAGAGTTTTTCCAGTCCTCTTGAACCCGTGCTTTGGTGGATTCTTCGACTTTCTTAGCTGTTTCAATCTCTGCTTCCACTTCATCGTAGTCAAAGCGCGTGATATCGCCGCCCAATTCATTCATGATCAATTGATTCAAAGGACGATTGTCTTCTTCATCGGCGATCAATAATAACCCGGTATCACCTACACCAATTTGATTTCCGACGTGTTCAAAAAGCATTTGCGCATTTTGGATCTCTTTTGCATCACGAGTAGCACCGATCATACTGCCGCCAAACCAGCCCAGCATGATTCCTAAAGGTCCGCCTAACACACCAACGAGCATCCCGATCAAACCACCCGTTGATGTCTTATTGTTCCCAGTAAAATCAAGAAAGTCCTCGACTTTAAATTGATGCACACCTTCATTGGTGTGGGTAAGGACCGCCATTTGTTCTCCTTTAATCTTTCGTTCCATATGCATCCGTTTCACTTCAGAAAAGGCTTGATACGCTTTGGCACTAGCATCAAAGTTCATTACAATGACTCGTTTTGACATAAAAATCGCTCCCTTTGGTTTATTTGTTCTTTTCTTTATTTTAACAGTAAATCATTTAAATGAAAAAAGAAACCAAAAAGACTGCTGATCATTGATTTCTTAGAGAAAATCAATGATCAACAGCCATAACCACTTCAACTATGAAGGATTTTTTTTTACAAATGATGTTCTTTTAAACGCTTATTCGACAAACTCGAATTCAAAATTACCGATACGCACGATGTCGCCGTCTTTGGCACCTCGCGCACGCAATGCTTCATCAACACCCAATCCACGCAATTGACGTGCAAAGCGCATCACGGTCTCATCGTGATCAAAGTTCGTCATTTGGAATAGTTTTTCGATTTTCTCACCGCTCAAGATCCAAGTTGCATCAGGATCGCGATCGATTGAAAACTCCGGCTCATCCGATTGGAAGCCGTAATGAACCACATCTTCTTCTATTTCTTCATCGTACAAGAGGAACTCAGGAGTGACTTCCAATAAATCCGCTGTCGCATTCAGCAAGGCATCGATTCCCTTACGAGTGACACCAGAGATTGGGAAAATCATTGGTTCATCCGCGAACTCATCCGTTTTTTCTTTTGCCAACTGCTCTTTGAAAAGGGCTAAGTTTTCTTCAGCATCCGGCATATCCATCTTATTGGCAACGATGATCTGTGGGCGCTCTAGTAAGCGCAAGTTGTGGGTCGACAATTCATTGTTAATGGACAAATAGTCCTCGTATGGATCGCGCCCTTCCATGCCACTCATATCGATCACATGTAAGATGACCCGCGTCCGTTCGATATGACGTAAAAACTGAGTCCCTAAACCAACACCTTGCGAAGCACCTTCGATCAAGCCTGGCAGATCGGCTACTGCAAAACTACGACCATCAGTGGTCGTTACCATGCCTAAATTTGGCACCAGTGTTGTAAAATGATACGCGCCGATTTTTGGCCGAGCAGAGGAAATCACAGAGAGTAATGTGGACTTCCCAACCGAAGGGAAACCAACTAAACCAACATCTGCTAAGACTTTTAATTCGAGCTCGATTTTTCTTTCTTGACCGGGTTCTCCGTTCTCAGCTAACTCTGGTGCTGGGTTTTTCGGAGAGGCAAACCGAATGTTCCCGCGGCCGCCCCGCCCGCCTTTTGCGATCACTAATGTTTGACCTTGCTCAATCAAATCCCCTAATAAGGCTCCTGTTTCAGCATCACGAACGGTGGTGCCTTGGGGCACTTTGATGTAAGTATCATCTGAGCCACGGCCGTGCATTCCTTTACTCATGCCGTTTTCCCCGGGTTGTGCTTTAAAATGACGATTAAAGCGGAAATCCATTAATGTACGCAAACCTTCGTCTACGACTAAAATGACGTCACCACCACGTCCGCCGTCACCACCTGCGGGTCCGCCGTCTGGGACATACTTCTCTCGGCGAAAAGCAACCATTCCGTCGCCGCCTTTTCCTGCTTTGACATCGATTGTCACTTGATCTAAAAACATGGACATTATTTGTCCTCCATTCTTTTTTTACTACCTTCTATACTTTTTGATTATCAGTTATCTCACCTTAAGTGGTTACTATTTCTCTAATAAGAAAGTCTATTTTATTGTAACGACCGAAACGCCTTTTGTCTATCTTTTCTCATGGGTTTCCATAAGAAATCGTGAATTCTTAAGGGTTATTCTTTGACAGTCACATCAAATCGTAGCAAACTTTTAAGTGTACTAGACACAATTAAAGGAGGAAACAAGAAATGACAGTAAAAGTTGGAATCAATGGTTTTGGACGAATTGGACGTTTGGCTTTTCGTAGGATCAAAGAAGTTTCTGCCGATATTGAAGTTGTGGCAATCAATGATTTAACAAGCCCCGTCATGTTAGCACACTTGTTGCAATTTGACTCGACCCATGGCACTTACCCTGGCACTGTAACTGCAACGGATAATGCTATCGTTGTCGATGGCAAAGAAACCAGAGTGTATGCCGAACCAGACGCAAGTAAAATTCCTTGGGCAAAAGAAAATGACGTCGATATCGTTTTAGAATGTACGGGTTTTTACACTTCCGCAGAAAAAGCCCAGGCCCATCTTGATGCAGGTGTCAAACGAGTGGTCATTTCCGCTCCCGCCGGCAATATGAAAACGATCGTATACAATGTTAACTCCGACACGTTAACACCAGATGATACTATCATATCCGCAGGCTCTTGTACGACCAACTGTCTAGCTCCGATGGCCTACTTTTTGAATGAAGAATTTGGGATCGAAGTTGGTACGATGACGACAGTTCATGCGTATACTTCTACTCAAATGCTATTGGATGGTCCTGTAAAAGGCGGAAACTTAAGAGCCGCTCGGTCCGCTGCAGACAACACGATCCCTCACTCAACGGGTGCCGCCAAAGCAATCGGTTTGGTTATCCCAGAATTAAATGGCAAATTACAAGGCCACGCCCAACGGGTTCCGGTCGTCGATGGTTCTTTAACAGAATTAGTCTCAATTTTGAAAACCAAAGTAACCGCCGATGAAGTCAATGAAGCCATCAGAAAACACACCGTCGATAATCCGTCATTCGGTTACGATGACCGTGAGATCGTCTCGGGTGATGTCATTGGTACCACTCAAGGTTCTATCTTTGACCCGACGCAAACAGAAGTGACTACTGCCGGCGATTTCCAATTGGTGAAAACCGTCGCTTGGTATGATAATGAATATGGCTTTACTTGCCAGATGATTCGTTTACTCGAAGAATTTGCTCGTTTGTAAGTCAATGAGTAGGCAAAAAGTGCCGGTTCTGAAAAAAGAACCGACACTTTTTTTATTCACTTGCTGGATGATCGTATTTTTCCAAGAAAGCCGCGATTTTTTCTTTGTAAAGCGCTGGATCAGTTTTGTAGCTTTTCGCATGCTCGGCTCCTGAAACGACCCATTTTTCTTTAGGCGCATCGGTCGCGTTATACAAAATATCCAGCATCGCATAAGGAACAAATGTATCCGCATCGCCATGAATAAAAAAGATTGGACGCGTATTTTTTTGCAGTTGTTTGACTGCATCTGCTTCACCAAAGAAATACCCCGCTCGGATTTTTGTGACAAGGCTAGTGACATTCATCAATGGAAATGCGGGCAACCCAAACAATTGATCGAGTTGATAGCCTAGTTCTTCATTGACGTTGGTATACCCACAATCTTCAATGATAGAAGTGACATTTTTTGGTAAGTCTTCTCCGCTAGTCATCATCACTGTGGCCGCACCCATACTGATGCCATACAAAGTGATCGTCTCTTCAGAACCATTTTTTGCAAGTATTTCATCGATCCATTGCACGTAGTCTTTACGTTCGTGCCAACCAAAACCAATATAATCCCCTTCGCTTTGACCATGCCCTCGAGCGTCTGGAACCAACACATTATAACCTAAATCATGATACATCTTGGCGTAGTCCGCCATCGTTTCTGCATTCCCCATGTAGCCATGCGCGATGATCGCCGTTTTTCCTTGATTCTTCTCCTCCGCCGGTAGATAAATGGCGGATAATTTTAAATCATCTTCAGAAGTCAGCTGCCACATCTCACGATTTGCTGCATCTGTAAACCAATTTTGCGCTTCGCTTCCCGTCTGATTTTCATCAGTACCCGGGGTATCTCCTTCCAAGAAATCTTTTTCTGAAGGAACTACCGCATAGTCGTAAAAATAGTTTCCAGCATATCCTAATCCCGCAATCGCTAATACAGCTACTCCGATGGCAATTTTCCAGCGCAATTTCACACTTGTCACGTCCTCTTAAGTATATAGTTTACATAATATTATTATGGTCTCAACATTCCTCATGGTAAGAACCCACTACATAAATTACCGTTTTTTACTCGTGTTTGTCAATCGCAAGCGCCCAAAAAGAAAAACCATTGCCAACAATAGGTGTTGACAATGGTTGATTCCTCGTAATGGCTAGTTGTTTTCGACCAATTTAAAACTTGACCAAGGTTTCAAAAATTCTAATAAGAAAAGCTCTTCTTCAGCGATTTTCCCAACGACATTGACCCGGCCGTCATTTTTCATTTCTTTCAAGGCGATTTGCGTCTCCCCTTTGTATTGTCCATAGCCAGCATTATCGATCAAGACATCTCCTCTTACCATATCATGGGTATCATGGGGTGGAAATTCTTTGTCTTTATAATAGATCCGGGTCATCGTTGAACGCAAGATGTATTCTGAACGATCTCCTCGGTAACTATGCAGATTATCAAACAAACAGATGCGTTCATCTTCAGTGATTCCATCAACCACATCAACTCTTAATGTCGGATAATCCGCGTGAAATGCTTCAGCCATTGCTGCCAATTCTGCTTCTGAAGCATAGGCATTGCCAACAGAGATATCATCGATCAAGCCAGTCAACACTAAATGTTTGACTTGCGTAGCTAGTGGCAGATCACGATGATCTTCTAAAGAGCATAAACCATCTTGTGTTGGCCATGGACCGAAGTCAGCTTCGTGAGAATTCACGAAAGCCATCGTATTTAAATTGTATTTGCGGAATTTTTCCGAACAAAAAACGAAATGGTCGTAGCCTAACCCTGAATAGCGATGAGGATAGAAATTATGCGAGCCTAGTAAATTTTCAGTATTAGGCGAATAACTCATGATGTTATCCACGTAGCTCGTACCACTGCTCATATTGATCTCAATTTTGATCCCGTAAGGATTGCGGGTCATTTTGGCTTCTTCTGAACCAGTAAAACCAATATCTAACCGAACACCGTAAGCCCCCATCTCATCAAAGAAGGATAAATCATCATAAGAAATACCTAGCTGTTCGAATAAACCAGGATTGATATCTACCATGACTTCCATTCCTAACTGATTGGCATAATCCACGACTTGTTTAAAGTCTGCCAAGACTTTTTCTTTGTCATCGTTGATTTGCAGCAAACTGGTAAATACCCGTTTAAAGCCGTATTTGTGTGCCAAGTCTAGATACGCTTTGTCCTTTTCAAACGTTGAGCGCTCTGGATAAATCGATATCCCTAATTTTCCCATCAAAAAAACCTCCTGTACATTCTATCCGTTTATTATAATGAATCCTCTTTCATTATAGCAAACATCTAAAAAGTGGTCTACACCTTTCCACCTGTTTCTTTCTCATTCCACAAAATCTGCGCTTTCTTCTATGTCTCTTTTTTGTTATGATTAGCATTAAGAAAACTGGAAGGAATGAAAGAATGAAAAAAATCCTATTCACACTGACAGCAGCTGCTAGCCTTTTATTATTAGCTGCTTGTACAGGTTCAAGTACCACCGATCCCTCATCAAGCAATTCGGCAGAAAGCACGTCGACCTCAGAATCCGTTGACTTGAATGCCCTAGAATTGCCGCAATTATCAACGGATGTGCAAGAGAATGAAGCTTTAGTTGAAATGGTGACGGAAGAAGGCTCGATCAAAATCAAACTTTTCCCAGAGATTGCGCCCAAAGCCGTCGAAAACTTTTTGACCCATGCCAAAGATGGTTATTATGACGGCTTGACTTTTCATCGTGTCGTAGAAGAGTTTATGATCCAAGGGGGCGACCCTAATGGTGATGGCACTGGTGGAGAAAGTATCTGGGGTGAAGGATTCGGCGAAGAATACTCAAACCAGCTCTACCACTTGCGAGGCGCATTGGCAATGGCAAAATCAAGTGCACCAAATAGCCAAGGCAGTCAATTCTACATCGTTCAAAATGATCAAGATGTATCCGACGGTCTAGCGATCCAACACTATCCCGAAAAAATCATCGAAGCCTATAAAAATGGTGGCACGCCGGCTTTGGACGGTAAATATACCGTCTTTGGTCAAGTGATCGAAGGCATGGATGTCGTCGATAAAATTGCGCAAGCAGAAACCCAAGACTCTGGCAATGGTGAGAATTCTCAACCGGTTGAGCCAGTGAAGATCGAAACGATCAAGGTCTTACAAGAAGCCAAAGAATAAATAAAAAACCGCTGAAAGCCCCGATTATCGGATGCTCCAGCGGTTTTCTTTTATTTTTGGTCGCCTACGATAAAGGTAAATTCGCACTCCGCAGCTTTTTTGCCATCCACTGTCGCTACTGCATCTGCAGTTCCTACAGAGCCTTTGATTTTGGTGATTTCAAAAACAAGTTTCATGGTATCTCCCGGAACAACTTTTTGACGGAATTTTGCTTTATTGATGCCGCCGATATACGCCGTTCTCCCTTGGAATTCCTCAGATTTCAATATTAAGATCGATCCTGCTTGTGCCAATGTTTCTAAAATCAAGGCACCTGGCATCACTGGATTTCCCGGAAAATGTCCTTGAAAAAAATCTTCGTTGATGGTGACATTCTTCGTTGCGATAATTTTTTTACCAGATTCGATTTCATCAACATAATCAATATAAATAATTGGGTAGCGATTTGGAATCAAATCCATGACTTCCGTTTCAGTCAATAGTTTTTTCATGGTGTCCCTTCCTTGCTTAAGAATTTATTATAGTTTGATTATCAAAGTATCATAGTTCAAGGAAATTCGCAACTAAATATTTATTAAGAAAAAAATAGTTTGACAATCAAACAATTATGCTTAATAATTAGAAATCAAGATAGTTTGATTTACTATTTGTCATTATACGTATTTTATTGTTGAATTTATTAAGGAGTGGAATTATGAGTTTTTTAACCGGTAAAAAAGTTGTCGTCATGGGCGTTGCTAACAAACGCAGTATTGCTTGGGGCTGTGCACAAGCACTAAAATCCCAAGGAGCCGAAGTGATCTACACGTATCAAAACGACCGCATGAAAAAGCCTTTAGAACGCTTATTGGAATCTGATGAATTTGTAGTGGAATGTGACGTCGCCAACGACGAAAGCATTGCTGCCGCCTTTGAAACGATCAAAGAATATGCTGGAGAGATCCACGGTGTGGTCCATGCCGTTGCTTATGCTAATAAAGAAGATCTATCGGGCGATATTTTAAATATTTCTCGTGACGGTTATGCTTTAGCGCAAGATATCAGCAGTTACTCATTGATTGCAGTCACCAAATATGCCAAACCAATCTTAGCTGAAAACGCTGGTATCGTCACTCTTTCTTACTTAGGTGCCGAACGGGCAGTGCCAAACTACAACATGATGGGTATTGCGAAAGCTGCTTTGGAATCAAGTGTTCGCTATTTAGCTGCCGAACTTTCACCGCAAAAAATCCGTGTTAATGCGATTTCAGCTGGTGCCATCAAGACGCTGGCAGTAACTGGTGTAAAAGACTATCAAAAACTGATCCAATTGTCAGAGGATCGAACACCTGATCATATTGGTGTGACGATTGAAGAAGTAGGTAATACTTGTGCCTTCTTGATCAGTCCATTATCAAGCGGCATTATCGGCGAAGTGATTTTTGTTGATAAAGGCGTTCATTTATCTTAATCAATAATTGTCATAGAAAAGTCTGCTATTTGCCTCTCCGTTGGCTGAGCAGGCTTTTTCTGAAAAAAACAGGTATTTCAGAAAACCTCCTTTGCATTTCTATTTTATCTTGGTTAAAATAGATGCAGTAAGACTTGGAGGGATTTTATGAAACAACTGCTACTTGCAGCTAGTACGACCGATTCAAGTGGTTCCAGCATTACCGAACCAGCAGCTGCTCAACTCAATGCATTACAAAAATGGTGGGCGTCCATCGACTGGGAATCGATCATTGGCTTACTGATCCAAAAAGCATTGATGTTGCTTTTTTTATGTATCCTATTTGGTATTTTATTGAAAATAAGCAATATGATCATCGATCGAATCTATCGTTCCTATGAAAAAAAAGCCAGTTTCAATGTGAGTCGAATCAACACGATCCATACCCTGATCCGCAATACGGTTCATTACACATTAGGCTTCTTTTTTGTCTATGCACTCCTTTCCACCATCGGCGTACCTGTAGGCTCGTTACTAGCCGGTGCCGGAGTCGTCGGGGTCGCACTTGGTTTAGGTGCCCAAGGCTTTATGAATGACTTGATTACTGGCTTCTTCATTATTACCGAGCAACAAATCAATGTTGGTGATTACGTCCGCTTGACCAATCTGACGCTTGAAGGTACGGTGACAGCAGTCGGGATTCGAACGGTCCAATTAAAATCCGTTGATGGAACCGTTCATTATATCCCAAATCGTAACATCACGACCATCAGTAATACATCAAGAGCCAATATGCAAGTCGTTGTCGACGTACGTATCTTACCATCTGAAGGCCTAGATGAAATACGTGCCATCATTGAAGAAGTCAATGAACAGATCGCTCAGCAGCATGAAGAAGAGATTCAAACGGCCCCTACGGTCTTCGGTCTGGTGGATCTAGGGAACAACAACTTTGCGATTCGAACCACCATGTATGTGACCAACGGTACGCAATGGAAAATCAAAGAGGAATTTTTGGCCGCATCGATTGATGCATTAACTGCCAAAGGCTATACGATTCCTAATGCGCCCATCGTCGGTATTTAAAAAAGGTTATCCCAAAACTGGGATAACCTTTTTTCTATACCACATGCAGTTCATCTGTCATCTTTGGGGCATCTTCTTTCGAAATCAGCAAATAGCGTCTTTCAATTTCATGTGCCAAATGATTGACGGATTTTAAAATCTCTTTGCGGGTGATGATCCCTACAAAGACATTGTCATCATCAACGATCGGCAAGAATGCTTGATCCACTAACAGATGCAGCATACTTTCCAACTCATCGTTTTCTTTGATGCAATTCACATTGACTTCCATGACATCTGCCACAGTCAGCCCTTCAATATTTTCCATACTGAAGCCAGTGAGATCCATCATTCGTTCTACGATGTTTGAGAGGCTGATTAAGCCGACTAAATGGTCCTCACTATCTAGTACTGGGATCTTTGAATAGCCCACTTTTGATAAAACAAGCAATGCGTGACTCAAAGGGTGGTTATAAAATACCGATGCCACATTCTCTGCCGGCACCAAGAAATTTTCTTGATTCTCGAGTAATATTTTTTCTACGGTCTGTCCTATCAATCTAATTGCCTCCATTTCACAGCTACTCTTCTATTTTACTTGAAAATGAGAATAGAAAGTAGAAACCTGCAAAATTATAATGAAATTTTTACTTTTTGATTCCGCTTACTTAACGTGTAAAAACGAAAGCTAGCTCTGGGACTTTATGAAAGGAACGATCATAGTATTGGATTGCCCATTGTTCTGGCGTACTTTCAATAATCGCAAAACTTTTGATTTGAATTTGCCCTCGCGGTTGGGAAATACTGCCAGGATTCAAGAAAAGTCGATTCCCGACTTTCTCACAAGCAATTTGATGCGTGTGACCAAACAAAGCGATCGAGGCATCTGCTTGTTGCGCTTTTAATCCTAATTTGGTTACGCCAAAACGAACATCCGCCAAATGGCCATGGGTCATATAGATGGTATCCAGCGGCGTTTTAACGATACGCTCATTGGGAAAACCACCACCGTAATCGCAATTGCCGCAAACGACTTGGAATGTTTCCCATAAAGAATCTGTATCAGGCAGTTCAGAGTCTCCACAATGCAGGAATAAATCGACTTGATTTTCGAATTCATTTTTAAGATCAACAAGAATCTCACGATCTGAATGATTGTCACTGACAACTAAATATTTCATACATTTTCTCCTTCTAGCCACTCCTGCCACTGTTCTTGGAGTTTTTTGATTGCTTGACCACGGTGGCTCACTCGGTTCTTTTCTTCTTGACTCATTTGGGCTGCGCTTCGCTCTGAACCATCAGGAATAAACAATGGATCGTAACCGAACCCATTTTCTCCACGAGGGATACGGCCGATTCTCCCAGGCCATTGGGCTTCAACCACCAAGCTATCTTTTCCTGGTGCTGCGAAAACTAACGTACAGTGAAATTGAGCACTGCGTTTGTCATCTTCGACATCCGTCAATTCATAAAGCAATTTTGCATTATTGGCAGCATCACTTTTTTGCTCACCGGCAAATCGAGCAGAGTACACGCCTGGGCGTCCCCCTAATGCATCGACTTTCAGTCCTGAGTCATCAGCCAACACCGGTCTTCCCAAAATTCTGGCGATAGTTTCTGCTTTAAGGCGGGCATTTTCTTCGAAGGTGGTGCCGGTTTCTTCAACATCCGGCAAGGAAGGATAATCTTTCAAGGTGCGGACATCGTACCCTGCTGCCCCAAATACAGCTTTAAATTCCTTGGCTTTTCCTGGATTGCCTGTGGCAATGACGATCGTTTTTTCGGGAATCTCATAAGGGGGTTCATCTGGTAAAAACAGTGCCTCTTTTTGATAGGCAATCAATTCTTCGATAGCTGTTTTTCCGTAGATCAGCATCTCATTCAACTGCTGACCATCAAAGGTCGCTTCTTCCCCAGTTCCTTGCAATTCGACAAATCGACCGGATTCTGTCATCACCAAATTCATGTCGACAGCAGCTGAAGAATCTTCTTGATAATCGAGATCAGTCACACAGGTGCCATCTGGTAAGATTCCAACGCTGATGGCTGCCAAATGCTCCTTGATCGGGTCTTCCGTCAATGCTTTGTCACGCAACAATGTATCGATAGCTAAACGCAACGCAACAAATGCGCCGGTAATACTAGCTGTTCGGGTACCACCATCTGCTTGAACGACATCACAATCGACCACAATACTGCGTTCCCCTAGCTTTTCTAAATCGACCACAGCTCGCAAGGAACGAGCGATCAGCCGTTGGATTTCCATTGTACGACCAGAAAGCTTACCTTTGGCACTTTCTCGACGGTTACGAGTGTTGGTCGCTCGTGGGAGCATACTGTATTCGGCTGTGACCCAGCCTTTTCCCGTATCTCGTAAAAACGGAGGGACCCGATCTTCAATCGTTGCCGAACAGATCACGGTTGTGTCACCAAAAGAGATCACAACCGATCCTTCGGGGTGTTTGTAGACGTTGGTTTGAATTTCAACTGGTCTTAACATTGTTTCTTTTCTGCCATCATGTCGCATTTAAAAGCCTCCTAAATCAGTGTGAACCGATGAGATCGTGTCTAAATCAAGCCAATCATTGGCGATCTCATCAAATATTTTCGGTGAACCAGTAGTAAAAAATGCATGCTGCGGGTGCGGATCGTCCTGGCTCGTTGCTGCAATGGCGAAATAGTCCAACAAGGTACTGACTTCCCCCACCGTTTCTGCCCCTGAATCAATGAGCTGGATATGGGCCCCCAATTCATTTTGGATCAAAGGGCGCAATAAAGGATAATGGGTACAGCCCAGAATCACCGTATCTAACCGCTTGTTTTTCAAGGGGCGTAACGTTTCTGCCACAATTTTCTTGGCAACCGAGCTATGGTATTGTTTGCTTTCTACGATCGGTACAAACTTTGGGCAAGCCAAACTGACGACTGACGCATGGGGGGCTTTCCCATGAAGGGCGCGCTTGTACGAGTCGCTTTTAATCGTTCCGTTTGTCCCGATAACACCGATTCGTTGATTTTTGCTTGCTTTGACCGCTGCTCGACTGCCAGGCAGTATCACGCCGATCACTGGAATATCCAGTTGTTCTTTGATTTCTTCAAGAGCGACCGCTGTTGCTGTGTTACAGGCGATCACCAACATTTTAATGTTTTTTTCCAATAAAAAACGGGTCATTTGCCACGTATACTCGATGACTTGCTCAGCAGGTCTTGGGCCATAAGGGCATCTGGCAGTATCGCCTAGATAAAGAATCGATTCGTTGGGCAGTTGTTTGATTGCCTCTTTGACGACCGTCAACCCACCAACACCAGAATCGATAAAGCCAATTGGTCTGTTGTTTGTCATAGTTTCCATCCTTTACATGAAAGAAAGAGTTTGATGCATTTTTCTCTCTTATTCATTTTGGACTTTTTTTGTCTATTTTTCAAGTATTCCTTTCGTTTGCTAAAGAAAGCTTTCCCAAAAAAATACCAATCGGTACAAAAAAAGCCCCAACCATTGGCTCACAACCAGCAAGTTGCACTTGCATGGTTGAAAGACCGATCGCGGGGATTTTTGTCGATTGTTCATTTTTAGTAATCGTACTGACGTTTTTCCAAAAAACCTGAAAGCAATGACAGTGCATAACAAACCAAAAAGTATAAAACAGTCATTGCCAAAAACATTGGCAAAACATAGTTTGTATTTTGACCATAAATGATCCGGGCATGATGGGTCAACTCTGGTAAAGAAATGATCACGGCTAGTGATGTATCCTTGATCAAAGAGATCAACTGACTGACGATCGCTGGCAACATCGCTTTAAATGCTTGTGGCACGACGATACTGCGCAATACTTCAACATAACTTAATCCCGTTGATAAACCAGCTTCCATCTGACCTTTTGGCACAGAATTCAAGCCCGCTCGAAAGATCTCAGAAAGCATCGCTGATTCAAAAATCGTCAACGCCACCACCGCTGACCAAAAAATGTTAAAGCGGATGCCAATCTGTGGCAAGGCAAAGTAAGTGAAGAAAATGATCAAAAGCAAAGGCAAGTTACGAATAACATCAATCACGACACCTAGTACTTTAGAAAAGACCGGAATCGAGCTGAAGCGTAAAATACCGGCGATTCCTCCAATAATAAAGCTAAATAAGATCGAGAGGATCGACACTTCAACCGTAACACGTAAGCCATCGATCAAAAAGCGAATGTTAATCGCCGAAAAAGCTTCAAAAAAATCCATAGTTCTTTAGCTCCTTTCTATGAGCGGACAGCCCAACGCCGTTCCAAGTAAACCATCAAATAAGACAATGGCAGGGTGATAATCAAATAGAAAAGACCAACAATGATATAGGTATCAAATGTATTGAAGGTCTCGCTTGCGATCAAATCCCCTTGATACATGATATCTAATCCTGCGACCATCGCTAAAATTGAGGAGTTTTTGACGAGGTTAATAAATTGATTGCCTAGTGGCGGCACAACGATTTTAAATGCTTGAGGCAAAATAATGTAGCGCATCGCTTGACTATAAGTAAAGCCAGAAGACAAGGAAGCTTCCATCTGTCCTTTAGGAACCGTTTGGATCCCTGAACGGATCGTCTCGGCGATAAATGCCGATGTATAGATCGTTAAACCAATCGTTCCCGCTTGAAATCCGTCAAAAGAGACCCAATACATTGGCACAACAACATAAAAGAACATCACGATGATCAATAAGGGAATATTCCTAAAAAACTCGACATATGCTTTGGCGATCCCTTTGATGAAGCGATTGTCTGACAACTGAAAAATTGCCATTAAAGTTCCGATCAAAAGGCTAAAAAACAGTGCGATCAAACTCGCCATGACTGTATATTTAAAGCCTTCAATAAACTGACCGGTATAGGTTTGAAATAATTCAACCATTCAGTTTCCTCCTAATCTACTTTTCCTGATTCGTCTTCAGGGAACCATTTGTTGTAAATCTCATCATAGGTTCCATCTTCACGCATTTCCCGCAAGGCTTGATTGACAGCATCTAGAAATGGTTTTTGACCTTTGTTGATGGCAATCCCATAAGGCTCTTCGGTAAATGTTTCGCCAACTAAATGATAATTAGGATTTTCACTCGCCATCCCTAATAGGATTGCGTTATCCGTAGTCATAGCATCCCCTTGTCCTGATTGCAAAGCAGTAAAGGCTTCTGCATAATTTTCAAGTTCTAGGATTTGCGCTTCTGGTGCAGCCTCACGAATGTTTACAGCTGACGTAGAGCCTTTCACGACCAATACAGTGGTGTCTGCGGTCAAATCTTCAATCCCTTGGATCGGACTATCTTTTGCGACCAATAAAGATTGTCCTGCATCAAAATAGACATCCGAAAAGTCAACTTGCTTTTTACGCTCTTCCGTGATGGTCATCGTTGCGATGATCGCATCGATATTGCCGTTTTTCAAAAGCGGAATCCGAGTTTTTGAGGTAACTTCAACAAAAATCGCATTGCCATCACGCCCTAAGATTTTTTCAGTGATCGCACGAGCGATATCAATATCAAAGCCACGTACTTCTCTAGTCGCGATATCCATCAACCCAAATAGACGGGTATCGTTTTTTACGCCCCAAACGATCTGATTCGTCTCTTTGCTGTTTTCTAAAATATCAATATCTGCGGCACTTTGTCCTTTACAACCTGAGAAAGTCACAAGGGCAAAGGCTAAAACTAGAAAAGAAAAAATTTTCTTTTTCATATAGGTTCCTCCTGTCGCTTAATGATTTGTGACTTTGCTCAAGAATTGTTTTGCACGCTCGTCCCTTGGTGCGTCAAAGAATCCATCGACATCCCGTCGATCTTCTAGCACTTGGCCTTCTGCCATAAAGACGATTCGATCTGCTACTTCACGAGCAAAGCTCATTTCATGGGTAACGACGATCATGGACATTCCTTCACTGGCGATTTTTTTCATGACATCTAGTACATCGCCAATCATTTCTGGGTCCAATGCTGAAGTTGGCTCATCAAAAAGCAGCATCTCTGGTTTCATCGCAAGGCCTCGGGCAATTGCGACCCGCTGCTGTTGTCCACCGGATAACATAGACGGATAAGAATCTTTTTTATCCAACATCCCAACTCGATCAAGTAGTTTTTCCGCCAAATTGATGGCTTCTTGCTCATTTTGTTTTAATACTTTAATCGGCGCTAACGTAATGTTTTCTAACACGGTTTTGTTTGGATACAAGTTAAAATGTTGAAACACCATACCAATGTTTTTTCTAACTTCTGTCATTTTGACATCTTTATCAAATAAGTTCTTGCCGTTGACTAACAATTGACCACCTGAAATGGTTTCTAGTCCATTAATTGTACGGAGCATTGTACTTTTACCAGAACCTGAAGGTCCGATTACAACAACGACCTCACCTTTTTCAAATTCAAGGTTGATGTTTTTTAATGCATGGAACTTTCCGTAATATTTCTCTACGTTCTTAAATTCGATCATTGCCATTGATTCACACTCCTAGCTATTTTTAAAATTAAATGAGTAAATGGAAAGATTTGATTCATATTATAGCCCAATCTTTTTTCATTTGTAAAGGTGCTTTTCCAATGTTCCCCCCTTATTTCTGAAAAGACAAGTGCTATTTTACTTTGATGTGAGGTTTTTGTCCATGAAAATTTTTCTAACCTCGACAGATCACAAGGAGAACCTGTTGTTTCTTTTGCTAAAAAAAGGTAAGATAAACCATATAACAAAGGTAAAGGTGGAAAAAAAGTGAATACGATTTTAACTGGCGACCGCCCAACTGGCAAACTGCATCTTGGCCATTATGTGGGGTCTTTAAAAAAACGGGTCGAAATGCAAGCTGACCCTGAAAATCAGCTTTATATCATGGTCGCTGATATGCAGGCACTAACAGATAATGCGAAAACACCTGAGAAGGTCTCAGCGAATATTTTAGAAGTCGCTTTGGATTATTTAGCCGTTGGATTGGATCCATCAAAAACAACGATGTTTATTCAATCGCAAATCCCTCAACTCTCTGAATTGACGATGTACTACCTAAATTTAGTCAGTGTAGCACGCGTGCGACGCAACCCGACGGTCAAAGCAGAAATTGAACAAAAGAAATTTGGCGAAGGCGTTCCTTCTGGTTTCTTCATCTATCCAGTCTCTCAAGCAGCGGATATCACTGCTTTTAAAGCAAACTTAGTCCCCGTTGGTGAAGATCAAAAACCAATGCTGGAACAAACACAAGAAATCGTGCATAGTTTTAATTCTACGTATAGTGAAGTATTAGTCGAACCAAAAGCTGTTTTACCGCCAAAAGGTATGGGACGTTTGGCTGGGATCGACGGCAATGGAAAAATGAGTAAGTCACTAAATAACGGTATCTATTTAGCAGATCCAGCTGATGTGTTACAAAAGAAAGTGATGAGCATGTACACTGATCCAAATCACATCCATGTCGAAGACCCCGGACAAGTCGAAGGCAATATGGTCTTTACGTATCTTGATGTATTTGGTACCGAAAAAGAAAAAATTACTGAATTAAAAGAACATTACACCCGTGGCGGATTAGGAGATGTCAAAATCAAACGCTATTTGATCGATGTTCTGGAAGCCGAATTTGCACCGATTCGGGAACGACGTGAAGCTTTTGCGAAAGATCCCGGTGAAGTGATGAACTTATTAAAACTTGGTAGCGAAAAAGCAGAACAAGTTGCCGCCCAAACGTTAGCTGAAGTCAAAAATGCAATGGGCATCAATTACTTTGCTTAAAAAAATAAGCCTTAGCGGCTTATTTTTTTGTTCACAAATCGAGAATACAATTTAATGCTAGACCTACGAGCACACTCTGTGTTAGGTTTCACGAGCAAACTTCATCCACAGACCGATCCATTAGGCAACTTGATTTGATGCGATTTCTTGCGAAAAAACCTAGAAAATTGCCCTAAAAATAACTTCGAAAATGCTGATTAGAGAATCATTTTCTCAACCTTGACAGCGCTAAAAAAGAACAGTTCAAAAAAGCTGGATTGCCTTTGATAGTGAGATACTTTACAGCTCCAACCCAACTCCTAACATTTTTGTGTCATCTGAGCATCTATTATAATAGTAGAAAACGTTCCCCACCCAACTTCTTTGTATGGTGGAGAACGTTTTTCTACTTATTTGATTAGCGGATTTCTGCTTGAACTTTTTCTTCTAAGTTACGAGTAATTTTCGCTATTGCTTGATTGATCTCTTCATCCGTCAGGGTAGCTTCTGGATTGCTAAAGGTCAGGCTGTACCCTAATGATTTTTTGCCTGCTTCGATGTTTTTCCCTTGATAAACATCGAATAAACGAATCGCACTTAAGAAGCGACCGGCACTTTCGCGAATGATCTCCATCACGGACTGGTTATCGATCGTTTCATCAAGTAAGAGTGCCATATCCCGCGTTACTGATGGGAACTTAGAAACTGGTTGATAGACCAATTGTTCTGTTTTCGCTGCTAACAGTTGATCTAAGTTCAATTCAGCAACATAGGTTTCACTCACTTCATAATCTTTGGCGATCGATGGGTGGACTTGTCCCAAGAAGCCGATTTCTTGGTCATCTAGCAGGATCATTGCCGTACGGCCAGGATGCATCTCTTTGATAGCTGCCGTTTTTTGATAACGAATACGGTCGGTTAATGCCAACGAATCAAATAGATTTTCTAAAATGCCTTTTAAATGGAAGAAATCAACTTTTTGAGCTTGGGTTTGCCAGTCTTTCTCATAGATATTTCCTGTCAAAGCTAGCCCCAAGTGATTGACTTCTGTTGGCAGCTCGTGTTTACTGTCGCCTGTCTGATAAAAGACGCGACCAATTTCATACAAAGCAACACGATTGTTTTTACGTGCCAAGTTGTACGCAACGTCGTCTAACAAACCTGAAATCAGATTCAAGCGCAAGACGGCACGCTCTTCGGTCATTGGCCAATCCAATCGAGTCACTTGGCTCGATTTATCCGTAAATTGTTGTGCCTTCTCTTCCGTTGTCAAAGCATAGCTGATGGCTTCACTGACCCCGTTGCCTTCCAATAGCGTCCGAACTTCTCTAGTCAGACGTTGCGCTTTGGTTAGATGACCGGCAACCGTTTCTCCTTGCGGTAAAGTCGATGGCAAACGATCATAACCGTAAATACGCGCCACTTCTTCAATGATATCTGCTTCGATCGTAATATCCCAACGACGAGGTGGGACAGAAACAATATAGCTGTCTGCTTCTTGACGATGACCAAAGCCTAATGCATCAAAGATTTCTTGCACTTCTTCATCAGTGATTTCTGTGCCTAAATAGCTATTGATTCGAGCTAAAGTGATTGTAACCTCAACAGGTTCTACTGCTACTTGGGAACCTATTACTGCCCCTTTTAAGACCGTTCCACCAGCAAGTTCCGCAATCAGTGCTGCTGCTGCATCACAAGCTTTTGCAACCGTGGCTTGGTTGATCCCTTTTTCAAAACGAGCGGAGGATTCGCTTCTTAAATTGAATTTCTTTGAGGTCAAACGAATCGCTAACGGATCGAACAAGGCCGCTTCTAAAGCGACTGTAGTCGTTTTTTCCGTGATTTCTGAATCAAGCCCTCCCATGACGCCTGCGAGCGCAACGGGCGTGGTTCCGTTGGTGATAACGATGTCTTCTGGGGAAAGCTGACGTGTTTCTCCATCTAAAGTCACCAAACTTTCATTTTCTTTACCACGACGGACAAGTATTTCTTTGCTGTCGAGCTTTTGATAATCAAAGGCATGCAATGGTTGGCCAAATAATAGTAAGATATAATTCGTCACGTCCACGACATTGTTGATTGGACGAATACCTTCATTCATCAAGCGATTTTGCAACCATTGTGGACTTGGGGCGATCGTTACACCATCAATGATTCGAATTTGGTAGGCGGGTGCATCTGTTGCTTCAGTGACCTTCACCTGAATTTTATCGGCAGCAGCTACTTCACTTTCAGTAAGCGAAATTTCAGGAAACTTCGGTGTTTGGCGATAGATCGCACCGACTTCATAAGCAACCCCCCGCATGCTCAACGCATCCGCACGATTCGGAGTGATCGACAATTCGATAATGTGATCATCCATATCCAGATAAGGAAAAACCGGTGATCCTGGTTCTGCTTCTGCTGGTAAATAATAGATTCCTTCCGCGTATTCTTTGGGAATCACGCTATCGGCATATCCCAACTCTTGCAACGAACAAATCATGCCGTTGGAAACTTCTCCCCGCATCTTGCCCTTTTTTATTTTTACATTGCCCGCGATTCGAGAGCCTGGTAATGCCACGATGACTTTGATGCCGCTTTTGACATTCGGCGCACCGCAAACGATCTGTGAATCTTCATCCTCGCCAATATTTACTTGGCAAATCGATAGATGGTCAGAGTCCGGATGCGGTCGGCAGTCGGTCACTTCTCCGACAACGATTTTTTTTAAGCCTTCTTCAGGCACGTCAATACCTTCGACTTCGATCCCCGTCACTGACATTTTATCCGCCAGCTCTTTGGGTGTGATCTCAGACAGATCAAGGTATTCATTTAACCATTTATATGATACTAACATTTATTGTTCCCCCTTGAACTGGCGAATAAAACGCACATCATTTTGATAGAATTGGCGAATGTCGTTCACGCCGTAGCGCAGCATTGCCACTCGGTCAGGACCTAAACCAAAAGCAAATCCCGAATATTGGGTTGGATCAATCCCTGACATTTCTAAGACGTTAGGATGGACCATTCCGGCACCAAGGATCTCGATCCAGCCAGTTTGTTTACAAACATTACATCCGGCACCACCGCACTTGAAGCAACTGACATCGACTTCGACCGATGGTTCTGTGAAAGGGAAATAGCTTGGTCGCAAGCGAATTTGGCGATCTTCCCCAAACATTTTTTGCATCATGACTTCTAAGGTTCCTTTTAAGTCACCCATCGTAATATTTTTATCGATTACCAATCCTTCAATTTGATGGAATTGGTGGCTATGGGTCGCATCATCTGTATCACGACGGAAAACTTTCCCGGGAGAGATCATCCGTAACGGCCCTTTTGAAAAATCATGGGTCTCCATTGTTCTCGCTTGAACGGGTGATGTATGGGTTCGAATCAACACTTCCTCTGAAATATAAAAGGTGTCCTGCATGTCTCTGGCAGGATGATCTTTTGGCAGATTCATCCGCTCGAAGTTGTAATGATCTTTTTCCACTTCATAGCCTTCAACGACTTGGTAGCCCATACCAACAAAGATGTCTTCGATTTCTTCCATGATTTGTGTCAGCACATGGCGAGTTCCTCGGTCCATCTTTTTACCAGGCAACGTCACGTCGATGGATTCTTCAGCGAGGGCTTTTTCCAAGTTTGCTGCTTCGATAGACGTCTTGGCTTCTTCGATCGCTTCTGTCAAAATATCACGAATCTCGTTGGCATAGCTCCCCACCTTCGGCCGTTCTTCCGCAGAAAGATCTTTCATCCCCCGTAGAACTTCAGTGATGGGTCCTTTTTTTCCAAGCACTTCCACTCGAATTTGATTCAAGTCGTTCATGGTTGGACTTTCTTTGATTTTAAGCAATGTCGTTTCCTTCAATGCTTCTAATTTTTCTTGTAAAGACATGTGTTTCCTCCTTCTATACTGTGAATAGTGTAAGAATAACAAGACTGGATTGACTGAATAAAGGGAATATCATTCATTTAAAGACAAAAAAAGACATCATCCCTTAAAAAAGGAACGACGTCTCGTGTTACCATCCTCATTCGCGAAAAAACCGCGCACTCACTTCGGCTAACGACAGCAAAACTGCCGACTGACTGTAATCAGCAAGCTCCAGAAGTGAAATTCATTTTTCGAATGCAGGACTTGCTTTCAGTCTGTGACAAGTCTCCCTTTTTCTGATTCAGCCAAATTACTAGTTTCTATCAACGCTTTTTAACTATTCATTTAAGGTTAGTTTACCTAATTTCTGGTGAGAAATCAACTGCATTCTTCCTCACGTACCCATGTTTCTGCCCAACGCTTCACACTCATCATACTCTTTTCAAGAGCAATACCTCTTGGCGTCAAGCAGTAAAGATTGTTTTCTTTGCAGACAATTTCTTCCCGCTCTAATTCTTTCAAGCGTTCGACTAACACCCGATCACTCACTTGAGGAATCTTGTTTGCTAACTCAACAAATCTTTGTTTGCCGTCTTCAAGAAGGACATCAATGATCAAGCCGTTCCACTTTTTGCCTAAAATAGAAAAAGCTTTTTCAAATTTAGGACAAAGGGCATAATCCGATTCTACTTTTATCATTCTCCATCACCTCTTTTACCTATTATAGCATATGACTTACGAATTGTAAGAAACTAGGATCGATCAGTTAGAATGACACGATCATCTTAGGTTTTAACAGCACTAAATAGGTCTGTTTCACTGGTTTGTTCAACGCTTTCTCCAATGCTTGGCAATAGAGTTTCAATTGACCATAGTATCGTTCGCGCATTTTCTTTTCAATCTGAGCCTGACTACCGAAAACATCATCTGTTTTAAAGTCATACAAAATGATTTCATCCGCCAATTCAATATAGCCATCGATAATTCCGTGGATCAAAAGCGGCGCATCTGGTTCGTCAAACTCTTCAAAGATCGTATCAGCCTCTTTTAGCATCGAAAACGGTTGTTCCCGCTTCACCAAATCAGAGGATCGGTTCAGCAATTCACCTAGTTCAGTTTGATAAAACCACAAAATGCTCGATCGGTCAATTTTTTTGGCGATTTCTTCAGAAAAAAATTGCTTTTTCACGAGTTCAGCAATCAGGAGCTCCAAAGTATCTTGATTTGGCGTCATTCCTAATGGGATCATTTGCAAAACCGTATGGGTTGCTGTCCCGATACTGCTAGCGAGAGGCTTCGTTTCTTGCAGAAATTTTGGTTTCGCCAATTCATCCTGTACGTAGCGATATTGCTGAGGATTCGTCTTCTCGGAAACCGACCGCCATTCCAACAAAGTGGTCTGTTGATCATCAGGATCGTTATAGAGTCTTTTCAATTCTGATACAGATTGATAACTAGTCGTTTGGGTCGCTTTTTGATAAGGATAGCGATAGGCTAGGCGTTTCAAAAGATCATCGATATTGCTATCTGGCGCAAGCAATCGTTTAGGCTCCTCGACTGGCGCAAGGGTCTCTTGGACTTGTTGCGTGATCGTTTCTTGATTCCACCATGACAGACGAAAATGAGCAGGATGATCGATCGTCCGCTTGCGCTCTGACGCTTCAGAGAATACTGCTTCCATATCTGGATGGCGCATCAGGGTCCGTCCGACCCAATCCATCAAACTCCCCCGGGCAACAAGGCGCAATGCAGGGTCAAGAACCATTTCGGCTTGCGTCAAGCCAGATTGCCACGTCTTAAAGGCATCCGCTTGATTTTTATAGGAGCCCACTAAGAAAAGCTTCTGCTCTGCTCGAGTCAATGCTACGTACAATTTTCGCATTTCTTCTGATAAGGCTTTTTTCAAACGAACTTGCTTGATGGCTTGAAACGGCAGTGTCTCAAATTTAAGATTTTCTGCGGGTTCCACATATTGGATTCCAGCCCCGAGCTGTTCTTCAAAGATATAGCGTTTTTGAAAATCTTGGTAGTTAAAGAATTTTGTTGTATCCAATAAGAACACAACAGGGAATTCCAAGCCTTTACTTGCATGAACGGTCATCACTCGAACGGCATCTTCTTCAGGAGTAGCCACAGGCTCCGCCAAATCCTTGTTTTTTTCTTGCATTTTTTCGATGAAGCGAATGAATTGGTACAAACCACGGAAACTGCTCTTTTCGTATTTTTCGGCTCTGTGGATCAATGCCACTAAATTTGCATAACGCTGCTGTCCTGCAGGAAGTCCCACAACATAATCCAAGTAAGCAGTATCTTCATAGATTTGCCAAAGCAAGGTCGGGATCGGCAGTCTGCGTGCTTCTTCTCGCCATTGATTTAGTTTAGCTAAAAACCCATCCACCGTTTGCCACAAGTTTGACGCTTCATGTTGACCATGATAATCCAATACTGCATCGTAGTAGTCGCCGGAACGATTGGCTAAACGGATTTCAGCTAATTGATCTTCTGTTAAGCCGACGATTGGCGAGCGCAAGACAGCCACAAGCGGGATGTCTTGGTACGGATTGTCAATGATTTGCAGCAAAGATACGACGGTTTGGATCTCCGTTGCCTGAAAATAGTTTTGAGCATCATTGACCGCCATCGGAATTCCAAACTGCTTAAAGACATCTAGGATAACAAGATTGTTTTTACGTGTGGGGGTCAACAAGACGATATCATTGTAAGTGATTGGTCGATTTGTTTTGGCTTTTTTGTCATAGATCATGAATTTTGATTCAATCAACTCTCGAATCTTCAATGCAGTAATCTGCATCTCACCTTCTGTTTTGTCATCAATCAATTGTTCTTCAGATTCATGCTCTTTTTCATATAACAAGAGCTCTGTGGCAAAGGCATCGCTTTCTGGAAAATGAGGAAAACCGGTAATCAAGGTTGCCGCCTCATCGTAAGGGATTTGGCCAACCCGTTCATCCATCAGCTGTTGAAATACTAGATTCGTAAAATCCAATACGTCGGAGCGAGAACGGAAATTTTCTGCTAAGACGATTCTCCGCCCACCATTCTCCGTTTCAAATGCCAAGTATTTTTCGATAAACAGCGTCGGATCTGCTAGTCGAAACGAATAGATCGACTGCTTCACATCCCCCACCATAAACATGTTGCCAGGGTTATGATCAACTTGTCTCACCCAATATAAAATTGCCTCTTGCAGCCGATTGACGTCTTGGTATTCATCGACTAAAACTTCTTCAAAGCGATCACGATAATAGACCGACGCCTCACTTCCACTGCCGTCACCTTGTAAAATCTGCAAGGTGAAATGTTCCAAATCATTAAAGTCTAAACGGCCTTTTGAAAGCTTTCTTTCTTGAAATGCTTTCATAAACGCTTCGGTCATGGCCGCCATTTTCTCAACGACAGGTGCTGATCGATGAAGCAGTTCCATCATTTCAGCCGGCGGGTATGGAAAGGCCACTTTCAATTGCTCGACCAATTTTTTCGCATCATCTCGCAAAGGCTTGATTTCTTGGGAGAGTTCCTTTTGTTCTGGTTTGCGAAAAGCTGGGTAGCGACCAAAACGCAACACTTGGATCTGCTCATAGAAGCCATCAACATCGTCTGCATCAAGCAGAGCCTTTAAGGTTTCCACCATTCCCAATTCGGTATCGATCAATAGTGCTGCTTTTTCCATCGCTTCATCAGAACGAGCATAGTCTTGCGCCGCCTGCAGCAAATGCGCCGCTGTCTTCAAATTTTCTTGCAAAGTCGGTTTGATTTGCGATTGGTACAGGATATTTTCAGCAAAGGTTTCTTTACCGATATAGTGATCACTTAGATGAGCTAGCCAGTTGACTGGATCCGGATTTGCTCGGGCAAAGTCATAAAGAGACAGGATCAGATCCCCGACGCCTTCATCAGAACGATCACTAGAAAAATTTTCTGTCAAACGAAAGAAGGCTTCATCATTGGCTTCATATTGTTGATCTCTCAGCTGTGTCCAGATTTCTTCTTTCATCAATAAAATTTCGGTTTCATCGGTCATCATGCGGAAATTTGGATCTAAATCGATCAAATAATAAAAACGCCGAATCACCGTTAAACAAAACGCATGCAAAGTAGAAATGTTAGCTGTCGGCAATAGCTGCAGCTGACGGACGAAGTGCTGGCGTTTTTGCTCATCACTTTCTTGGTTGATGGCTTGTTGCAATGCCGCTTGAATCCGTTCTTTCATTTCTCGAGCAGCTGCTTCGGTAAAGGTCACGATCAGTAAAGAATCGATCGTCGTTCCTGCTTTTAACTTTTCGATCACTCGCCGAACCAAAACGGTTGTTTTTCCTGAACCCGCTGAAGCGGAAACGAGGATATTATCCCCTTTATCAAAAATGGCTTGCCATTGGGTATCCGTAAAGGTTTCATTTTGCGGTTTTAAAGGGATCTTACTCATCTTCTTCCTCCCTTAAGCGATGGATAATCTCATCTTTAGATAAGTTTTCTAAACGGTGGTACTCATTTTCTTTCAACAATACATCAAAATCACAGATGCTGCGAAACGGACAAAACTCACACGCCCGTTTTTTGTCTTTTAATTTATAAGACGGGTTTAAGGCGATTTCACCGCTTAATAGCTTCTCACCGCTTTGTTGCATGTTTTTACGATTGTGTTTTCTTAACAGCTCAAGCTCTTCTTCTGTATAAAACTTGTTTTTCGCCTGCGTCGTTTTTTGATAATCGCCGTTTTTGTCTTTTCGAACAGGAAATATCGGTGAATTTTTGCTAGCTTCAACTTCCTCATCGAGTAATGGGAAAACAGCCGGTTCGTCAATAAACAACCCATCATACTTGAAACGTTTTAAACGTTCTTCTTCACTGGCTTCTTGTCCGTCCAAAAGCGGATTATGCACATGCAGATAATATGCCCCCGCTGGTCGCACATTTGGCGAACCAACCAGTTGGACAGCATCCGTCAATGCGACATCGAGATAGGTGATCAACTGCATCGCAAGTCCGTAGTAGGCTTCAGAAAGGTCAAAATCTCGGCTGCTAGATTTATAGTCAACAACAGAAAGCCATTGTTCTTCTTCCGTTTTCGCCGTGTCGACTCGATCGATTTTCCCCCGTACATGTAGTTTCCCACCAGAGCTTAAAGGCAATTCGATCCCGTTAATCCCATTTGAGCCAGCGATCTGGCCGAACAGTACCTCCGTCTTTTCCGGACTAAAATGCATTTTTTGACCTTGTTTCGCTAAAGCCCACGCTACTCGCTGAATCGTCTTACCTAATTGATACCGAATAAAATTCATCCGTGCAGAACTTGTCAGCAAACGGTAACGGCTTTCGCCAAAAATCTCCTGCAAAACGACTTCCACAAATTGCACGCGTTGGTCAGCAGTTAACTGGGTCAAGGAAATATTTTCAGCAATCAGGACTTTGACAAAGCGGTCCAACGCATCATGGAAAAACTCACCGGTCATTGCTGGATTTAAGCCATAAACTTCCCGTTCTTTTAACCGTAATCCGTAGCTGACGAAATACTTGTATTCACACTGATAGAACGTCTCCATCTGAGAAATGGAGCTGTAGATCGACGGCCCATATAGTGCCGCAGCTTGTGCTTGAGACAAAGGAATCGGAATATTCTGATGAGTTTGGCTTTCAAATACTTGGGCAGCTAAATCTGTCCATTCCGAACGCAGCAGTGCTTGTTTCAGCTGCTCCCAGACTCGAGGCAAGGTCTCTTTGTTTTTTTGCGCTTGCTGACTGAGGTTATTGATTTGGTAAATCAGGCCACGGTAACTGCCGACATAGTCTCTCGGGTCACTGACTAGCGTCAAGATCCCCCGCTCTTGCAGTGGTACATCCAAATGTTTGATCACGCGGTCTAAATAAGGCGACATTTTGATGTTTTGCTGGGTATCAAAATTAACGGCATAGGACAGTGATAAGTGTTCCGTTGCTGAAAGCAAGACCGAATAAAAGGCAAATGGCTCTTTGACACTGCCTTCCACCACTGTATCCCTAAGGTATTTTTCACCGTTGAACAACTGATTGAAATGCTGACGTTCTTCATTCGTCAACAATGTTTTGTTCTCTATTTTTCTTGGCAACGCCGTTTCATTCAATCCCGGTGCAAATGTGATCTTCGCTTGTTTTGGACGAGCCAAATCAAGGCGGTTGACGTTAACCTGGTCGATCGCTGTTGGGATCTTCCCGAATGTGACATTTTCTAAGCCAGTCAATAAAACATCTTCAAAGAGCGCAAAATCAAAGGGCTCTTCTCCATAGATCGTGGCATATTCATCTAGCAAATCCATTAAAGCTTGCCATGCTTGTTCATGGTTGCGAGCTTGATCCAATTTTCCTTGTTGGATTGCCTGGTCTCGCCAATGCCGTAGTTGTTGCTCGACACCGGCATTCAGTAAAAAGCGATACAGCAGTTCTACGGCATCTCGATTTGTTCTAGCAGCCGTCAGCCAGTCAAGAGTATCAGCAACATCTTGCTTAAAGGCCCTACGCAACTGGTTGGTATACGCCGTCAAATCCACTTTGTCCACTGCTTCTTCTTCCAATTGTAAATACTCGATCAGTTCCCAATCTTCGTTTCTTGTCCAACTCGCTCCTTGAAAGTCATGGGCTAATGCTTTATTTTCAGTAATATCCACTAACTTACGAAACTGGTCACGCCCAACGAGCCAATCTGCTTCGGAGCGATAGGCTGCCGGTAAATAAAGTTCCGTTCTTAATAATCGCAAAATATCATTTAAGCGGAAACCATAGGATTGACAAGAAAAAAAAGCATTCAAAAACTCAACCAATGGATGTTGTGCCATCATCTGCTCTTCATCGATATAAAAAGGAATCTCAAACTCAGTAAAAATTTTAGGAATATACTGATGATAGACTTCTGGTTCGGCGATCAATAATTGGATATCACGATACCGTAATGTTGGGTACCGTTTCTTATCACTCATCATCCCGCGGATCGACGCTGCGATTTGACGGATCTCTTCTTCAGGATTCCCAACTTTCCAGACTGCCAGAAAGTCTTTGACGGAGGTCTGCTGATGATAATTGGCTTGTGATTGGGTCTGCCGCCAAAAAGTTTCTACTTCCTTGTATGCCTGCGGGATCGATCCCTCGTCTTCTTTGTCCACCTCTTGGTTGACGGAAAGTTTCTGATCTAAGTAAATGTTCACTTGATTGTCACGAGCAAAACTGATCAACTGATAATAGGTCCGTCCTGCTTCATAAAATAAATTCAATGGCGTGGGCATCTCTTGTGGGTACCCGCGATCCATAATAAGATCAATCACTACATGACTTCTCTTCATCAGTACTTGTATCAACTGTTGCTCTTGGGTTGAAAAAGCGGAGAAACCGCTGATAATAAATAAGGCGTGGGAAAGATCTGGCGCTTTGTTCAAAGACAAAGCAGTTGGTATCGTTTGATCCACCCGGGAGTCTCCCAGCAAGGAACCTTCCAGAAAGCGTGTCAATAAGGTGAGCGGTTGTTCGACTAGCAAAGCACGCTCTAGAAGTTCTTGTTCAAATCGTTGAAAAATTATCGCCAATTCACTGTATTTCTTCTCTTCATCTTGGGTTGCACTGGGGGCAGCACCACCAGCTAATAAATCTTCGATCCCCAATCGACTTGTATGCATTTCTTGATAAAAAGCCAACAATTGTTGGATAAAACCCGCTTTATTAATTTCGCCGCGATACAAGACAAGTTCTTCTTCTAAATCCAAAAGCAGCTTGCGCATGATCATGGAGGCACCATTTTCAGTGATGGCATTTTGCGAAAGCAATCCTGTTTGCTGCAAATAAAACCAAGCCAAACGGTGAAAACTATACACTTGGGCCCGAATGGAAGCGAAATCCCCTGATTGATCATTTTTAAGTAATTGAAGGATCTCACGCTCTCGTTCAAATTTATTGTAGTTAGGAACGAGGAAAAACACTTCTTGATGGTCTTTTTCTAACCAGCTTTTTGCCTGCTCTATCACAGCTTGATCATGACGACAACGGCCATCACCAAGGATAAATCGTAAACTCATGAAAGGACTCCTTCTCTACATAGTTTTAAAAAAATCCCCAAAAAACAATGAGCAGCTTTTCTTCGAAAGCGACGTTTTTGTCTAGTGGTCATTTTCAGAAACACGTTACAAAATCGGTAATACTCGTTCAATCTTTTCCTAACATGCCAAAATCGGCAATGGGCCAAAAAACAAATTTTACATCCCCCAAAATCGTTGATTCATCGATCAAGCCTAATTGACGGCTATCTTTAGAGATTCGGCGATTATCACCTAAAACCAATACTTGGCCTTCAGGAATGACTTCCACACCAAATAGACTCATGTCAAAGTCACTGGTCAAGGGAAAGCCATCGGTGACAGCCGCTTTGAATTCATCCAAATAGGGTTCATCATACGCTTGTCCATTAATGTAAAGGGTATCGTTTTGATAAGCAACCCGATCCCCCGGCAAACCGATCACTCGTTTGATATAATTTTTCCCCTCTTCATCCGGCGCTTCGAATGTAATGATATCAAAACGCTCGATTTCCGTGTTCTTTAAAGCAATCACTCGCTCACCATCATGTAAGGTTGGATCCATCGAATCTCCTTTTACAATAACGGGGGTAAAGACATATTGTCTTAATAACAAAAGGAATAAGGCGAAGATCACGACAAATCCCACTGTTTTTAAAAGCTCTTTTATCTGTTGCACGTGTCCTTCACTCCTTGAATGTTTTTACTATTTTTTTAAAAGAATCGAACAAACATTCTTATTTTCTATTCTACCATAAAATGATAGAAGCAGAACATCTCCTCTCTGGTTCTTTATGAAAATTTGGGGAATCATTAGACTTGCATATGAATTGTCATCTATTCTGATCCGTGCTACGGTTGAAATAGCACCCATTGATGAAAGGAAGTGCCAAAATGAACCCACAGTTACCACAAGTGCCCACGAAGTTATTGATTGACGGAAAATGGCTTGAAGGAACAAAAGAGTCGGTTTCAGTTACCAATCCTGCCACGAATGAAGAACTGGTAAAAGTCAGCCAAGGAGGGATCGAAGAAACGAAGCAAGCGATCAATGCCGCCGCGAAAGCCTTCACAGACTGGTCAAAACGTTCGCCTCGAGAACGAGCCGATTTGATGAACAAGATTGCAGATTTAATGGAGCAAGAAAGCGACCGACTGGCAAAGATTATGAGTATGGAACAAGGAAAACCATTAAAGGAAGCGGAGGCAGAAATCCAATCCAACGTGGATAATTTCCGTTGGAATGCTGCTGAAGCACAACGAGTCTATGGTGAAGTGATTCCAGCTCCTGCACACAATCATTGGCTGGTACGCAAAGAAGCCATCGGCGTTGTTGGTGCGATCACACCTTGGAACTTTCCGTCCAATATGATTGCTAGAAAAATTGCGCCTGCTATGGCAGTTGGCTGTACCCTGGTTATGAAACCATCAAAAGAAACCCCACTATCCGCACTAGCTCTAGGCGAGCTTTTTCAACAAGCAGGACTTCCTGACGGGGTCGTCAATATCGTCTTAGGAGATTCTTCTGAAATCGGGAAAGAATTGACCGAAAATGAACAAGTCAAAAAAATCACCTTTACCGGCTCCACGAAAGTTGGGATGAAATTATATGAACAAGCTGCACCAACTCTGAAAAAAGTTTCATTGGAGTTAGGCGGCCATGCCCCGTTTCTCGTTTTTGCCGATGCTGATTTAGATTTAGCTGCTGAAAAATTAGTTACAGCTAAATTCCGCAACAACGGTCAAGTTTGTACGTCACCAAATCGTATTTTTGTCGAAGAATCCGTCAAAGACGCTTTTACTAAAAAACTATTAGCGAAAATGGAAACCGTAACGGTCGGTAATGGTCTTGATAACCCCACCGTTGGTCCTTTGATCAATCAAGCTGGCGTTGAAAAAGTTATCGAACAGCTGGAAGATGCGGTAAACAAAGGGGCTGAAGTCTTATGTGGCGGTACAAAACTTACTGAAGGCGAATATGAGAAAGGCAATTTCTTTGCACCGACAGTCATTGATGGCATCACTCCTGACATGACTATTTACTATGAAGAAACCTTTGGACCCGTGATTCCATTGATCTCATTTACCGATCGACAAGCAGTCATCGCTGCGGCAAATGATACGGAATTTGGACTAGCCTCCTACTTCTTTTCAACGAATCTGCAAACAATCTCGGATGTAGCCCAAAACCTCCAATATGGGATGGTTGGAGTCAATGACATCGCGATCTCAAACCCGGCGGCTCCATTCGGCGGCGTCAAGCATTCTGGCTTTGGTCGTGAAAATGGCAAATATGGTCCCGAAGAATATGTGACTGTCAAATTTATCGCCATTGATGCCCAGTAAAAAAAAAGTCAGGCGCGTTTGCCTGACTTTTTTTCTTACAAAGCATTTTGTTTTACTAACATTAAGTAAGAATGTATACTTCACTCTATGACAATAGAAAAGGTGGGAATACGATGACAAAATTTCTTGATACGATCAAACAACGCCGTTCAATCTATGGGTTAGGTAAAAATGTTGCTCTTTCCGACACAGAAATCGAAGACATTGTGAAAGAAGCAGTGAAAAATAGTCCAACTGCGTTTAACGCACAATCGCCAAGAGCTGTAATTTTATTTGGCGAAGCCCACGAAAAACTGTGGACATTAACAGAGGCTGCGTTAGAACCATTGACACCACCCGAGGCTTTTGAAGCGACAAAACAAAAACTTGCTGGCTTTAAAGCAGGTTACGGAACCGTTTTATTCTTTATTCACACAGATACCGTTAAAAACTTGCAGGACCAATTTGCCCTTTATGCAGAAAACTTCCCGGTTTGGGCGGAACAATCGAATGGGATCGCTCAAGCGAACGCTTGGACCGCTTTAGAAGAAGCTGGATTAGGTGCCAACTTACAGCATTACAACCCTGTCATCGATGACGCTGTTGCAGCTGAATGGTCAATTCCTGAAAATTGGCAATTGCGGGCGCAACTAGTCTTTGGTTCAAAAGAAAGCGAACCGAACGAAAAAGAATTTCTAAGTGATGATGAGCGCTTCCGCGTGTTCCATTAATCCAACGCGCGACCTAAAAAAGACCCTTGATTACGGCCACATACGGCAGCAATCAAGGGTCTTTTAGTCGTTGGTTCCTTGATCATGGTCGACCAGAATATCGATCGGCGTTCCTTCATTCAAGTGCTCCGACAAAAAAACCACTAATTCAGCTAACGGCTGTTTGAATTTCATTAATGGTCCCCGCATCCCTTTTCGAAAATAGTTCATCTTAATAGGCTGCCCTTCCTTTTCTTGAAATAAAACGACCCGATCGATCTCTTGGTACAGTACCCCTTTAATACTCATTGGATGGACAATAATTCGATCAAGGGCTAACCCGCGGCTGTCTAGCACAAAGCTTAAAAAGACAAAACCTGAAACGATTCCTCGCACCTGATTATCCAATTGGTCATCCATCATCAACATGGACCCGATGATCATTACTGAAAAGATCGTAATAGCGATTTTGCTTAGTTTGCGCTCAACAGCAAGAAAGTGAATCTCTTTGCGTACCACCAATAAATAGAGGTACAAAACAATCGTAAAGGCACACATCATTAGCGTTAACCCACTCATAATACTCTCCGTTCTGTTTTCTTTTCCCTATTTTACCAAAAAATGATCTGTTACAAAAGGCTTAGCCTATTTCCTAGGTTTTTTGATATCTATTTTCACCAGAATTCGGTACAATAAGAAAAAAAGGAGGAATTATCATGAATGCATTTTTTGATAAATTACAACGCTATGACTTGCTTCGTGCCGTCGTATATATCGTCTTCGGCTTCATTATCTTGATCGCACCACGATCTGTCTTTAACACGATCGTTTATCTTGTTGCCGGATACATCGCATGTCTAGGGATCATCAGCTTGTATACGAGCTACAAAGAAAAACAAAAGGGCTATTACAATGTGCAATCGGTCTCTGGTATCTTACTATTGATCGCTGCAGCTGCGATTTTAGTTTTTGCTAAAGGGTTACTTGCTATCGTACCATTTTTCTTGGGAATCATGATCACCCTCAGCGGGTGCACCCGCTTAATGGCAAGCTTTAACCAAAAACGCATTGGCTTACCTTACATCACGAGCTTAATCATCAGTCTCTTGATTATTGCTGCTGGACTCGTTCTTGTATTAAATCCATTTGCGACTTGGCTCCTGTTCTTCCAAATTTTTGGTGGTATCTTGATTTTCATGGGGGCATCCGACGCTGTTAACCATTTTCAACGAAAAAGAGCTTAATAAATGAGAATGTTTTAAAATTTCCTTTGAATCTAACATCTACATGTAGACTTTTCCCGCTATTCCTTTTAAAATAGGAGATATCAAACAGTCAGTCCATTGAGAGGCGGGAGGTGCGACATGAAGAAAATCAAGCAAGAAGCAAAACATCCAAATGATGTGCCGGTAATTTTTTTGACCGATGCAACTGGCAAAGTCGTACGAAAAATCTCGATCAATGAGTGGCGTGCGTTAAAAGCGAATCCAGACCAAATCGAAGAACTTGATATCAAATTGTATCGTGAAGCGATCAGTTTCTATCTTCAAGAAGACTATGCGAAAGCAAAAGATCTCTTGCATTTCTTGATCAATAAAACGGACTATAGTCATTACGAATATGTTGAGCGGTTAGCAAATATCTATCGCATCGAAAATCGTCCTGCTAAAGAAAAAGTCCTATTGCTGACTGCTTATCATGCAATCAAACCGTTAGAATCCTCTGAAGGAATTCTAAGAAGGATCGAAAATCGATTACAAAAAATCGATGCCTTTGATTTTCCAACTTCGACACAATTCAGTCATTAAAAAAAGCAGCTATCTTTCGATAGCCGCTTTTTTTATGCTTCTGGCAGTTTACGCAAAAGGCGCAACCCGTTGAACAATACAATCAATGTACTGCCTTCATGGGCAAATACCCCCAAACCAATGTTCATCATGCCGAATAGATTCAAGCCGACTAATAACGCGACGATAAACATGGAGAAGAAAATATTTTGCCAAATGATCCGATCCATCTTCTTCGCTAAGCGATAGGCATATGCAAAACGTGAAAGGTCATTCTTCATGATCACTGCGTCTCCTACTTCAATCGCAACATCTGACCCTTCCCCCATCGCAAAGCCGATGTCTGCTTGAACGAGTGCAGGAGCATCATTGATACCATCACCCACCATGGCGGTTTGTCCGTATGCTTCTTGGAGTGCTCGTACCGCTTCCGCTTTGTTCTCAGGCAAAACATTGGCAGCCACTTGGTCAACCTTTAAGCGCTGACCGATTGCTTCACCAGCAGAGGCACTGTCTCCGGTGATCATAACAGTATGGATACCTTCATTTTTCAAATAATGAATCACAGAAGCTGCCTGTTCGTTCGGCTCATCCATCAATGCGATGATCGCCGTAACCTCTTCGTTGATGGAAAACACGACCATTGTTTTTCCTTGCACTTCCAATTGACGGTACTGTTGCTCCATCAAACCTGTAAACTGGGTGTTTTCGGTTCTTTTTCCTAATCGATAGGTTTTTGTTCCTGCGACGGCACCTAACCCGGAACCAATCTCGTTTGTGACAGTCAACTGTTCGATTTCTCGTATTTTCTCTGTTTTCTCGAAATAAGTAACGATCGCATCTGCTAATGGGTGGTTGGCTTGCTTTTCCATCGAAACGATGACTGCTGCTGCCTCTGCTCGATCGATCGTATCAGCGAAAACGGCTTCCGTGACTGTAGGTTTTCCGACAGTCAATGTTCCCGTTTTGTCAAAAGCCACCGCTTTGATCTGAGCAAAATTAGTCAAGTAATTGCTCCCTTTAAAAAGAATCCCTTTTTTTGCTAAATTTGAGATCGCCGACAAACTAGCAGGGACAGCGCTTGCCGCTAAAGCACAAGGAGAAGCGGCAATCATCATTACGATCCCACGATAAAAACTTGTATACCAATCCCAACCAAATAGAAACGGTGCAGTCAAAATGAACAAAGGGACTGCAATGAAAACAACTGTTACATAGATTGGTTCGATTTTTTTGATTCGTGTTTCGGTCGGTGATTGATTTGATTGCGCCGCTTCCACCACTGAAAGAATTTTTGCGAAGACTGTTTCAGAGCTGTCTTTCGTGACTTCCATCAAAAATGTGCCGTTTCCATTAATCGTACTCCCATAGACTTCGTCTCCTGTAGTCTTTTCTCGAGGAATACTTTCCCCATTGATCGAGGCTTCATTGATGGCACTCGTTCCAGAAAGAATTACGCCATCTGTTGCTAACTGATCACCAGGCAGCACTTGCAAAATATCTCCTTTTTTTATCTCTGAAGCGGCAATTTTTTTGGTTTTTCCATCTGGACCCATCAAACGGGCTTCCGTGGGATTCAGTTTGAGAAGATTGGTGATTTCTCTTCGACTTTGTCCCTCGGCGTATTCTTCTAAGAAGTGAGCGCCTGCAAAAATCAAAATCAACAAAGCGGCTTCATTAAAATTTCCTATGACCATGGAACCAATCGCTGCCAACAACATCAAAAGATGTACATTCGGTGTGAAGCGCCGATTGGCTCTGGTACTTTTTATGGTATCTTCGATCCCTTCCCAAGAAATGTGATAGCCCGCTAATAAAACCGCTGCAAAATAAAAACCATCTTTTACCCATTGGTTCGGAACAAAAAGTGCCAGTATAAAGAGCAGTAAGCCTGCAAAATAAACGTTACGCGGAAGAGTCCCATGATCGTGAGTATGAGAATGTCCCTCCGTTTTTGTGTGATTATGTTGACAAGTATGTTCAGCCATCATCAAAACCTCCTCTAGTCCATCTAACATATGAACAATCAATCATATTTATACACTTATTATATATGAATAAACAATCATATGTCAACCGAAAGAAGTTTTTCTTGTGAAATGTAAGCGTTTTGGGTTTTGTGATTCTTTACGGCATGCTAGAATAAACTTAGGAGAGAAAGGAGTGTTGGTTATGAGAACATTTACTGGCGGTATTTCACTAAGTCCCCCATTAAAAATGTTAAAAGAAAAATTAATGATCGAACAAGATGAAATTCTTACCTTTTCACCCACGATGGTTTTTATCCCTTTAGCACAACATATCGGTGCCCCGGTGGAACCGATCGTTTCCGTTGGCGATTATGTCAAACAAGGGGAAGTGATCGCTGAGACTGATGCGTTTGTATCTGCCAAAATTCATGCATCTGTTTCGGGTAAAATCGTCGACATGGTCGATTGGCCGAATCAAAACAATGAAGAAGGAAAAACCATCATCATTGAAAACGATTATGCTTACCAAAATGATTTTTTGTCTGTCCCCTTCGACTGGCAATCTGCTGCTAACGAAACCATCCTCAACAAAATCCGTCAAGGCGGCATCGCCGGCAAAGGCGGTGCAACGTTTCCCACCCATGTCAAATTCAGTATTGATGAAACAAAAAAAATCCATACTTTGATCTTAAATGGATCTGAATGTGAACCGTTCCTACGCAGTGATGCTTTCTTAATGCAAAAAGAAGCCAAAAAAATCATTCACGGCGCAAAGATCGCCCAAAAATTATTAGCTGGTCCAAAAATTATAATAGGCATCGAAGATGACAAACCAAGAGCCATTTCAGCCATGCAAGCCGCAAGTGCAGAGGATGACACGATAGAAGTCGTTACTGTCCCAACTGTTTATCCAACCGGTGGTGAAAAGCAGTTAGTAGAGTTATTGACCGATCAAGAGGTGCCATTAGGTGGTTTGACTGCCGATATTGGCATCGTCTTGATCAATGTTGCCACCAGCTTTGCCATCGCCGAAGCGGTCTGTTATGACAAACCGTTGATTGAACGCTATACAACCGTTACCGGCGATGTTCAAAATCCCTGCATCGTCAAAAATCCGTTAGGAACACTCGCAGGAGAATTGATCGACTTTGCCGGCGGCTTTCAAGGCGCCCCCAGCAAATTGATTCTTGGTGGACCAATGATGGGAAAATCCGTCAAAACCTTGAAAGTTCCGGTCACCAAAGGCAGCAACGGCATCGTTGTTTTTAATGAAGAAACCGATTGGCTCTATGCCGAAAACCCCTGCATTCGTTGCAATAAATGTGTCGAAGCTTGTCCGATGCGCCTGATGCCGATGGAGATCGATCAGTTTTATCGAGCGGGGGATTATCAAAAATGTGAAGAACTGTTGGCAGAAGCATGTATCAATTGTGGTGCCTGTACCTTCGTCTGCCCAGCCAAACGTTCCTTAGCTGCCAATATCACTGCCGCAAAAGGCAAAGTTGCCCAGCTGCAAAAGGAGGCGAAGGAAAGTGCCTGATTACTACAAGGATTCTGATAGTGAGCGCCTCTTTCAACAGCGGAAAAGTCAAGAAACGCCCCCCAGCCCCCATATTCGTAGCAATGACGAGACCATTAAGATCATGGGGTGTGTGGTACTAGCCCTATTACCAGCAGTTTTATTCTCTGGCTATCTTTTTGGGCTCAAGGTATACGGTTTGTTTTTCATTGCGCTAGCTACGGCGTTTGCTGCCGACGGTCTTTGGTCCTATCTTGTCAAACGGCCGTTTCGCTTCGATTTAAGCATCGTCGTGACGGCCTTGCTTTTAACGATGAATCTTCCACCGACCGCACCTTGGTATTTCCCAGTGATCGGGGTGGCGTTTGCCGTAATCATCGTCAAAGAATTTTTTGGCGGAATCGGTTATAATTTCCTAAATCCAGCCCTCGGCGGTCGAGCCCTGTTGATTGGCTTGTTTTATAACCAAATGTTTCTAATCAGTTGGCCTGATCCACCATTCGGTAGCATCGCACCAGATGTCGTTTCGCAGGCTACAGCGAACGATGTTGTTTCCGGTGCTACACCGTTAGCTGTCATGAAGGCCGGGGACACCTTAAGCGGTTCTGAACTAGTGGATGCCTTTTTAGGATTTACCGGGGGGCGAATCGGTGAAACCAGTGCCTTACTTTTACTGTTGGGTGGAATTTTTCTGGTTTACAAGAAAATCATCTCCCCTCGTATCCCATTGATTATCTTTGCGACGATCGGGCTCTTTGCTTTTATCCTTGGTCCAGAAGGACTTTTTACTGGCAGTTGGCAAACGATCATCGGTCATATCATCAGTGGTGGTGCCATGTTGGGTGCCATCTATATGGCGACTGATTATTCTTCGACCCCAGTAACAAAAGCAGGAGAAAATCTTTTTGCCTTAGGCGTTGGCCTCCTCGTTGTGCTCTTCCGTTTCTTTGGTTTTACGAATGAAGGCATGAGCTATGCCATCTTGATCATGAATTGTTTCACCCCACTTATTGATCGCTTCTTACGCCTTCGCATATTAGGGGAAGAAAAAAAGACCCCGTTCAACCTTAAAATTATGAGCTAAATCGCAAAAAAGGAGGGTTCCTTATGATGATCGCCAATCGGCTAGTGGTCTTTCTAGTCATTCTACTCACAAATTACGCCTGTCAAAATTTGGCGCCGACCGTCAAAGAGAAAAAACCGAACGTGACGACACGGGTGGTTTTCCTCTCAGGGATCATTGCGGTCGCTTACTTGTTCAGTGGGTTAAGCTTTTATCTTTTACTTCAAAATCGTTTCGTCTATGGCAATCAAGTGGTCACCAACTTGGTAAGTGCTGCCATCATCGCCTTGATCGCGGCGGGCTTGTGTTTACTGATCGTTCCTGCAAAAAAGCATTTCTTGACGACTGATCTAAAAAAAACGATCCTAGTCAGTGTGCTCTTGCTGACGGTCGCCACTGTGACCCAATTTCCCTATACCGATTATTTAACCAATTTATTTGTTGCTGTAGGCATGTATTTCCTCTTTTCTTGTGCTTTGTCAGGGGTTCATACACGGAATCAAATTGCCGCAATTCCGCCAATTCTAAAAGGTCTCCCACTGGATATCGTAACACTTTTTCTATTTTATCTGAGCTTTTCCTTTCTCAACGGTGTCTTCTTCAACTATTTATTCTAAACAAAAAGCAAGTCCCGCCTTGGCAGCGGAACTTGCTTATTTTTTGCGGAATAACTCTCTGAAGGAACCGATCAAAAAACCAGTTGAAAAAGCATTTTGTGCTTTTTGTTCTTTTTCAGCAGCGATTTTTTGTCGGGTTCGCAGCCCTTTATTGGCATTTTTGGACTTCTTCCCTTCACGGAGTTCTTTCGAAGCCTTTTGAAACTCATTTGAGAAACGATTATACCCAACCATTCCTTTTGCCCCCTTTCTTTTTACATGGTACTTAATAACGAGGATTTACTATAGGAATTGCCTTTCTGATGCAAATCAGGTAACATAACAGACAGAAAGATGATTTACCCTAGGTTTGTCAGAAAGGAAGATTCCATGAACGAAACCCACACTGGATTGTTAGTCAATAGCCGTGTTTTTCAAGAAACGCCAATGATGCTGACAGGTATCCAACTTTTAGAAGACCACAAAATCGTAAATTGTATTATTAAGGATCGCTACTTAGCCAGCTATGTCTTACGCCTTCCATTAAATAAATACCAATTAGAAGTCGAAGGGAAATGGAACAAGCGGGAACAGTTAGTGATCAAGCATATGAAAATCAAGAATATCGATGAGTTTATTAAAATCGTCGGTACGCCAGAATAAGAGGACTCACGAAAAGCAAGTGCAGGCAACTGCCCTTGCTTTTTTTCTGAAAAAAATCCAGCTGATTTTCCTCACTATTCCTCCGAAGTCTATCGCGACATTCTGGTAAACCGATCGATCAAGGCTTTTTGCTCCTCTTTGATACCGATCGCCAACGGTTTGATCATTAATTTGACAGTGGTCGAAGGTGTCTGAATCTGGACTTTTTTATTTACCACACCGCCTAGTTGTAATTTTGTGATCTCATGGATCATAATTGTCTGCATCCCTTTTTCATGAAATTGCAGATCTAACTGAATCAAGTGGATTTTTTCTTCTTCAACCACCACGATAAAATACTTTGGGGTTGGCAGGGCAATCACTTTGGCTTCCTCGGCATAACCAGCCAGTTTTCCATGGAACTTCGCGCGGTAGCTTTCTAAATCATCTTTTTTCACGATCCATTTCATCAAAAGCCACATCCTTCCTTAGATACCTTAAGGATACCTGCAGAAACCGCTTTTGCACAACAATATGCCTGCTTGTTTCCTCACATAGCCCCTTTTATCTCATTTGATCGTCAAAGACTTTTCCTCTAGTCATGGACGTTTTTGCCTGACACTAGCAAACGCAACAAAAAAGCGAAGCGCTTAGTGCCCTTCGCTTTTTTTCTTTGGATAGTAGTGTTGGAAAAGCCGTAGAAAGATCGGTGCTAGTAACAAATAAAAAATGCCATTGCCTACTGCGTGCAGGGCATCAAAGCTCAATCCTTGAAAATAGTAAGCCCAAAAACTAGGAAACCCGTAAAGTTTGACACTGATCCAAGATATCACAAAGCCATAAGCAAACCCTGCAAACACACTGTAGCTGACTTGTAAAAGCAACCGTTTCATAAACAGCTTGCTTTTTGACAACAGATACATCCCCAAAATAATGATTGCATAACTAACTAATTGAGCGATCGTCCATATTCCCATTCCCATGTAAAAATTTGTAATCAGCATCGAGAGCAGACAAACGATCAATCCACGACGAAGACCTAAATGGATGGTTACTAATAAAAAGATCACCGTCATTGGTTGAACATTGGGTAAGGGTTGAAAAAGTGTCCTGCCGACGACGGCCGCTGCCACAAGCAGCCCTAAATAAGCAATTTCTTTTCCAGCAAATGAAAGTAGTTTATTCGAATTTTTCATAGGTGAAAACCACTTTATCGTTGTTTCCTAAAAAGGTATCATCCGCCCCAGTTGTAATCATTTCATCATTGATTGTATACGTCCAATAATAGCCAGCTTTTTCATCTTGCGCTAAACCGTCGATGCTGGTGATCATCCCTTGATTTTCTTCCAAGTCAAAGTTGTCTTTCATGATGGTCATCAAAGAAACCCCTTCTTTAAAAGTGACCGTTTTGGTATCAATCTCCCGGTCTTGCTCTTCACTTTTATTATTGAAGCTGATTTGGGCAGTGCGCTCTTCGGCATTTTGTTGAACTGACGAAGAGTCACTGGAGGAGTTTCCCGCATCCATCGATGGTTTGGCACAGCCGGCAAAAACCAGACTAAGTAAAAAAATATAACTAAAGATAACTGTTTTCTTCATAATAATGGCTCCTTTGATTATTTTTACAACACCTTATTGTACTAAAAATAAATAAAAAAGGCGAAATATTTTTGTTCCTCTCTATAGAAAGCATTGTAAAACCATGAGACTATGGGTATACTAGCTTCAATCATTCGTAAGAAGAAATGAAGGAGTGTTGGAAAGATGGATAGAAAAAAAGCGTCCTGTACCACTTTACTAGTAGGAAAAAAAGCATCGATCGACGGCTCGACCATGATTGCCCGTAATGAAGATTCTGGAAGCGGTTCGGAACCGCAAAAATTCGTCGTTATCACTCCAGAACAGCAAGGAAATGAATTTTACGCCGTTTTAAGCGGCTGTCGAATTCGTTTACCTAAGGATCCCTTACGTTATACTTCGACACCTGAAGCAGATGAATCCCAAGGAGTCTGGGCAGCTTCAGGAATCAATGAAGAAAATATCGCCATGACTGCGACAGAAACGATCACAACCAATTCACGCGTTTTGGCTATTGATCCATATGTGGAAGATGGTATCGGGGAAGCTGATTTCGTCAGCATCGTACTGCCTTACATCCATTCCGCTAAAGAAGGTGTTTTGCGCTTAGGGGAACTCTTAGAAACCTATGGTACCTATGAAGCCAACGGGATCGCGTTTTCTGATGCCGAGGAAATTTGGTATATGGAAACCATCGGTGGACATCACTGGGCAGCTGTTCGCCTACCCGATGATGCCTATGTCGTGGCACCCAATCGCTTAAACATTGATCACTTCGATTTCGCCTCAGAAATGACGTTGTGTTCGCAGGATCTCGAACAGTTGATTGAAGACTATCAATTAAATCCTGATTTTGAAGGTATCAATCTACGCCATATTTTTGGCAGCTCATCAGAAAAAGATACCCGTTACAATAACCCGCGGGCATGGTACATTCAAAAACACTTTAGCGGAACAGCTGCTGAACCGATCAATCAAGAGCTCCCGTTTGTATGCTACCCAAAACAAAAGCTATCCGTGGAAGATGTAAAATGGGCATTGAGCTCCCACTTCCAAAATACGCCTTTTGACCCTTACGGTACAGGAACCGAGACACAAAAAACACAATTCCGATCGATTGCTCTCAATCGCAACCAGCAAGTCCACATTTTGCAGATCCGCAACCACGTGCCTGCAGCAATCGCTGGCATTCATTGGCTCGCCTTTGGTCCCAATACCTTCAACGGCGTTGTGCCATTTTATGCAGCTATCACTAAGACCCCACTTGGCTATTGCGATACGACAAAGACCTACGATCCAACAAATAGCTATTGGTTAGGACGCACCTTGGCGTTGATTGGGGACAGCGACTACGATCGCTATAGTGATCTTGCCAACCGTTTTGAAATGGAAACGATGGCGGCTTGTCGCCGCATCCAACAAGAAACTGATTGTAAAGCTTCCGCTGAAAAGGAGCCTACTCGTCTGCTTGAAGAAGCCAACGCTGAGATGGCTGAACTGTATTTAAAAAATGCAACAACGTTACTAGGAAAAATGGTGGAGTCTGGCAGTAATAAAATGGCCTTGCGTTTTTCTTTAGCCGATTAGTCAATCGCTGAAAATAAAAGGATTAACAAAAACTTTACATGGAATTGCAGCAATCTAAACATTGCTCTCCTATACTAAAGATACCAATTCGTTTTCTTTTTCCTTGCTGGTACAAATCAAGCAATTGATTTGTACTGGTCCCCCTATGGAAGACCAATTGGTAAAAACCGTTGGGAGGAATGAACATGACTACAAGCATTTATCGGACTGTCACCAACGAAATTGTTAAAGGTGAGATCATCAAGAGCAAGAGTCAGCAAGATATGCTGATCATTCAAGACAAAGAAGGTTATTTCCATGTCGTTGAACCACTCCCCGTTACTACTGCAATGACTCCCCGCACGACGAAAGACTAAAAAAACCACTGGCGATCAGAAAGAATACAGGATCTTTCTGATTGCTCAGTGGGTTCTTTTTGTTAGGTCAAACTCAATGTGAATCGTTTCAAGCCATCAATGAGTTTTTCTCGCGAACAGCCAATGTTTAGGCGCAAAAAATTTCTCCCCTCTTTCCCATAGATTTCCCCTGACATAATCGCAACTTTTCCCTTACGAATCATTCGTTGCTGCAATTCTGCCATCGTTAAACCCATTGCTGTACAATCAATCCACATAAGATACGTGGCTTCACTTTTCGTGACCACGAGTTCTGGGTGATGTTCCTGTAAATAAGCGATCACATAAGCAATGTTACCATCCAGATAGTCATTGAGCTGATCCACCCACTTACTTTCATTATCGTAGGCAGCAATCGTTGCGGTCATGCCAAAAATACTGGTGGAGCTCAACCCATCGGCTTCTTTTAACTGAGTTAAGAAGCGATCACGCAACTTGGAATCAGGAATGATTCCATAAGAATAAATCAACCCTGGAAAATTAAACGTTTTGCTTCCCGAAGTAACAAGGGCTACATTTTTTTGCAACAAATCAATGATTGGTTGATGCCTTTGTCCTTTTCTTACAATGTCCATATGGATCTCATCAGAGATGATAAATACTTCATGGGTTCTCGCCAATTCGATCATTCGTTGCAACTCATCTTTTTGCCAGACTCTCCCAGTTGGGTTATGAGGACTACATAAGAGAAGAACTTTGTTTTCAGGCTGTGCCATCAATCTTGTTAGCTCTTCAAAATCAATGCGATACGAGTTAGCATCATAGATGAGTGCATTAGGTACGATTTTTCTTTTGTTCTCTTTGATCATTTTATAAAACGCATCATACGCTGGCGTCTGAATAATGATCCCATCTCCTGGTTCACTGAGTAGGGTGACGAGCTGTTTAACACTATACATAACGGAAGGACTATAGACCAGCCAATCGCTTTTGATCATGCTGTTAAAACGTTCAGAATACCATTTGCAGACCGCTTGCTTGAATTCATTATGATTCCAACGTGTATACCCAAAAACCGGGTGTTGCATTCGCTTGATAAGTGCCGCTTCAACTGCAGCTGGCACCTTGAAATCCGTATCGGAAATCGTAAATGGCAACAAGTTTTTTTCACCAAAACGGTCTTCAACATAATCCCACTGAGTACACTGGGTTCCTTTACGATTGATTGGTTCATCAAAAAACATTTTCTTCACTCCTACTACTTGACAATTTTGCTAAAGAATCGCATCAAGTTGATTTCTGACTGTTGTTACTTTCGTTCCAATGATTACTTGAACGTTAGTATCATCTAAGTGAACGACTCCAAGCGCACCTAGTTTTTTTAACCGTTCATCATCAACCAGTGAACCATCAGTTAACACCAGGCGTAGCCGTGTAATGCAATTGTCCAAAGAATCAATATTGCTTGCTCCCCCTAAAGCTGCCAAAATACCATGGGCATCATAGCCACTCTTTCCAGAATAGGTCATTTCCTCTTCCAACTCATTCGTTTGATCACTGTTCTCTTCTCTACCAGGTGTCTTCAAGTTCTTGCGAAGGATTACTGTTTTAAAAACAAAGTAATAAAGGGCAAACCAGCAAGCTCCTACAATCAGAACGAGCCACCATTTTGTATATGCGCCTTGCATCACGCCAAAGATAAGAAAATCAAGCACGCCCCCATCGGTATTTCCAATCGTGACACCTAATAGACTCATTACCATAAATCCAGCACCTGTCATGATGACATGAAAAATCCATAATAAAGGGCTGATGAATAAGAATAAAAATTCGATTGGTTCAGTAATTCCTGTCACAAAAGTTGCAATGACGCCTGAAATCAATAAGCCTTTTATTTTTGAACGATTCTCAGGTTTTGCCGTCTGGTACATAGCTAATGCTGCTGCCGGCAAACCAAACATAAAGGTTGGCATCTTCCCTTGAGACAAGAACGCCGTTGCACTTGGTGAGATACTTAAGCCGTTTTGTAATTCCGCATAAAAAATATTCAACGCCCCAAAGACTTGCTGACTATCGATCAGCTGACTTCCCCCTGCTTCGGTAAAACGAATCATGGAAACCAAAATATGGTGTAACCCAAATGGCAGTAATAAGCGTTCACCTGAACCAAATAAGAACGGACCGAATGGACCAGCTTGTTGAATTAAATGTCCGATTCCTGTGATGATCATAGCAAACAACGGCCAAATCATCGGAATGATCACCCCAACCACAGCTAAAGTAAGCGAGGTGATGATTGGAACAAAACGTGCTCCTGAAAAGAATGCAAAACTATCTGGCAATTGAAAATGGTAAAAGCGCATATGCAATTTATAAACGATCAATCCTGCGATAATACCACCTAGAACTCCCATTGATAATGTTTGAATGCCAAAAACGATCTCTTGTCCTGCTTCTCGTAGTTGATCTGCAGTAGCTAATTGATTCGTTTCTTGTAAATAAAAATTGATGGATAAATGCATCACGACATAGCCCACAAAGCCTGAAAATGCCGCAACTCCCTTCTCTTTTCTTGCTAGACCTAAAGGAATCGCCATCGCAAACATGACGGGTAAGTAACTAAAGGCAAACCCACCGATCGTTGACATGAAACGAAAAACCACTTGGAGCCAAGGGGCACCTAAAAACGGGAAAACATCGATCGTTGAAGAAGATGAAAATGAACTACCAATCCCTAAAAATAAACCCATGAATGCGAGTAAAGCGACTGGCAACATAAATGTTTTCCCAAGTCCTTGAAAAATTTCCATCCAGCTTGCTTTCTTCCCTTTTTGCATATCATTTCCTCCTAACACTTTTGTCTCTTAAAATGTAAACGATATCAAGAAGGCTTACAATACAGTTACCAAAACAAGAATGACCATTCACAAAATGGAATGGTCATTCAGGATCAAGTACTTCTTCGATTTGATTGGCGTATTGAATAATTAAAATATCCAGTAACGCTGCTAAAGAGATCCGTGGGCTCAAATCGACTTCATGATGATAAATCGCTGTCATTTCAACAGGAAAAGAGAAGGTGGCAAGCTTCTCCAACGTGCTTTTTGGTTGACCAATACAGGCTAAAATTGGCACACCTCTTTGTTTCAACCGGTTAGCATAATTTAGCATCCCGATCGTTTCCCCACTATGACTAATAAAAATAGCGATATCTTTTTTTGATAGTTGATTAGCGATGGTTGTCAATTCATCCCAATCCGTTGAAGCGCCAACCGTTTTTCCTAAAAACCGCAACTTTCGACTCGCAGATAATGCAACCGGCGCACTTTGCCCTAAAGCAAAAAATTCGATTCGTTGTGCTTGCTGAAGCATTTCCAGGGCACGCTGAAAGTCGGCTTCTTCGATCATTGATAAGGATGTCGTCAGCTGGTCAATCATTTGCTTGATCAGTGGGGATAAACCAAGAGAAGCTTGAGTAGATGATTTTCTTTCAAGAGTTTGATAATTCTTCAGTGAAAATTTGAATTCTTGAAAACCGGTAAAGCCAAGCTTTTTTGCCATTCGGCTGATCGTCGCTTGACTGGTGTACGTTTGGGAAGCTAACTCATCGGCCGTCATTTCTGAAACTTTCTCGGGTGCCCTTAAACAATAGTTAAGGACCGTTCTTTCTACTCGGTTCAGCTCTGGAATTTTGTATTGGATTCGTTTATATAAATGATTCATCACCTGCTTCTCCTCTCTACTATTGCTTCATTCTTCCGTCTCCACTATGCTTCATTTACTCATTATACCTTCCCTCAACAAAAGTACAAACTGATGATGAATGGCTTGAAATAAAAAAAAGGACTCACCCTTTGATGAGTGAGCCATCTTTGTTATTGTCTCTGCATCGGTCATCTGTAGACAGTCACTTCAGTAAACTCTTGCCCGTTGCCGTAATCATTTTCTTGCGTATGACGCTTTCCATCAATTCGTTGTTTGCAACTGGCAAGTCCATTTTCGACATAGTTCACTGTATTTGCAACGATCCTTATTATAGTTGCTAGACCTTTCATCAAGGGATCATTTGATTCCATCTCTATTCCCCCATTTCTATCACGCTTAAGCCGGTACTGACTTTTCTTATACACCAGTATAAAAGAAGTACCTTAAACGAAACTAAAAGTGAAGAACTTCGACAAAAAGAAAAGCAGACTAGTTTCTCTTTTTGGTAAAATATGGTACATGTAATAGGAAAGGATGATCAGTCTCATGATAAAAACTTTAGTGGTACCCAGCCATCCGGATTTCCACAATTCGCTTTCCCAACGATTCTTTAGTGAAAGTGCCAAGCTTCCTAACGTCACCATGCATTTTCTTGATGGTCTTTCTGATTTTTCTCTTGCCGATGAACGGATGCTGTTGCAAACATGCGATCGTTTGGTTTTACAATTCCCCTTATATTGGTACAGCGTTCCAGCAAAAATGAAAGATTGGATTGATACGGTTTGGGAAAAATGTGCCCCTGCATTGGCGGGCAAGGAAATCAGTTTCGCCGTTTCTACTGGCGTTGCCGCCAAAGAATTTCAGCTAGGTGGTCGCGAAAATACGACCTTCAATGAAATTTTACACCCACTGGTACTTATGGCAAAAAAACACCAAATGACGGTACTCCCCATCATTGTCCTCGATCAACTGATGTATAAAACAGAGCAAGAGAAACGAGCCTTTGTCATTGCCTATCAACAATTGTTATCAATGCCGGCTCCCTTTACATTTGATCAAAAGCAACAATGGTTTAGCGAGAAACTGGCGCATTTGGTTTCTGAAAAACCGCAGCTTGCTCCTTTGCTATCACTGCTGCAGGAAAACCATGAAACGTTGACCGAATTAGAAGACGCTTTAACTGAATTGGAGGTGCTGTGATGGATCACGAATGGCTAAAGCCACTGATAGAGCAGTCAATAAAAGAAACAGCTGACTATCACGAAAAAGCATTTTTGCAAGAACTAGAGAAGTTGCTTCATCAGCAAGAAATTCGAATCGAATTGACACAAGGAGAACTTGATGGAAAATTGTGGAATCCTAGTGAATGGTAAAATCTGCACTTGTATCCAAGAAAAAAACTTTGGTCCACCTAGCCATAAAACATGCTGGGTGGGCCAAAGTTTTTTGCATCGTTTCTTTTGCTTGTTAACTAGGATTCGCACGTACTCTTTGTAGCAGCGATATAGGCGGCTTGCAAACGTTTCGTGATCGAACCCAAAGTGCCATTGCCAACTGATTTCCCATCTACATTGACGATAGGAACAATTTCCCAGACAGAATTGGTCAAAAAACACTCTTGCACGTTGCTTAGTGCCTCAACAGGGACAGGTTCTTCTCGATAAGCAATTTCTAATTGCTGACACAACTGTAGCACCTTCATTTTCGTGATACCTGGTAGTACTAAGCGTCCATCGGGATGCGTATAGACGATACCATCAATGACAAACCAGAGATTTGATGCCGAAGCTTCCGTGAAAAAGCCATCTCGTTGAAGGAGTGCATCATCGAACCCCGCTTCGATCGCTTGATCTAACGCTAACAGATTCCCTAACAAGCTCAATGATTTGATATCACAATGCAACCACCGCTCATCTGGAAGAACAGTCGCAGATAGCCCTGCATGCTGCATTTCCAAAGGTCGTTCAAAGGGGATCACATTTGCGGTTACGACTCCTTTGACTGCTCCAGCAGACGGAAACTCGTGATTGCGGGGAGAGGCGATTCCTCTGGTGATTTGAAGATAGATCTCTCCTTCTGTGATTCCTTCGGTTTTAACCAGTAACTTAAGGTTTTCAGTTAATTGGGAAATCGTATAAGGCAACGTCAGCTTAATTTTTTGCGCACTACTTTCTAAGCGAATCATATGTTCCCCTAACATAAAGCAGCGACCATTATAGATTCGAATCACTTCATAGATTCCGTCACCATACTGATAACCGCGATCTTCAATGTCAATTTTCACCGCTTCTCGATCAACGATTTGATCATTCCATAAAACCTTCATTTTCTCACTCCTATCGTCCTTCTCGTTTCAATAAGTATAGCATTTGTCTTGAAGCCATGCTACGTAGTGCTTAAAAACAAAAAAACCTGCTGATGGAGATCACTCCAACAGCAAGGTAGAACATTTTCGTTATAATGAATCCTTATCAATTACAGATCGTTCTAATTTTCGCTCTTGAAAAAAGCGCAACAATGTACCAGACATCGCCATCACGATCGAATACACTGGCAGTGCCACGATCATGCCCACAAATCCAAGCAAGTTGCCAGCGATCAATAATAAAAACACCGCAATGATTGGATGGATATGCAATACTTTTTTCATTACTAATGGTGAAACAAGATACGATTCACCTAACTGAATGATCGTGATTCCGACAATCAGAAAAATAGCTGTTCGAATGTCTTGACTTAACGCAAATAAAAAGGCTGGTGCCGCTCCGATAAAGGGACCAAAATAAGGAATAATGTCCAGAACACCACAAATCAGGCCTAAAAGCAACGCATTCTGCAAACCTAGCAAAGAAAAAATCAAATAGCTAGAAACTGCAACGTAAGAACAAACCAACAATTTCCCACCAATGTACGCTGACGCTGCTTGATGGAAATCACTGCAAAGTTGTCGCATTAAGCCTTGATAGTTTTTCGGTGTCTTACTTGCCAAAAAATCAGGAACTTTCTCACCGTCTTTAAACATATACACTAATAACAGTGGGATCGTAAACAAGACGATCGCTGAATGAGAAACGATGGAGATCAAACTCGTCAGACTATTGGTTGCCCCGGTAATAAACTGTAAGGCAAAGTTGCTAGCTTGGGAAATATCAATCGAATCAATAAAAGGACCAAATAATTCTTCTAAATAAGAATGATCAATAGTATCGATCACCAAATTGATAATGATGGGAATTTGATTGATAAAACGCCCCATCTCATAGGCTAATGCTGGTCCAATCACCTGAACGATCAAATACGCTGCAAAAACGATCAGCAGCAATGTCGAATATAGCGCAATGCTTTTCTTTTTCGTTCTTTTTTTTACCCAATTAAAGAAAGGTAAAAAGATGTAAAAAATAAAAATCGAAATCAATACTGGTAAAAAGACACTAGAAAAGATGGCTTCCAGTGGTCGAAAGACAAACAGTATATTTGAATAGATCCAGACCGCGATCCCTAAGAGACAGACAATCACTAGACCTGCAAAAATTTTTGATTTTTTAAGAAACTCCAATAATAAATCCTCCTGATTCTAGAAAATAATTCAACTTCTTTCAGTTTAGCATAATTTTAAAAACGAAGGATGATTTCAAGAAGATTTTTTTCAAAAATCCACGTTTTCCATAGCAAACTTTCAATTAATTTAATTTTTTTCATCTTTATTTCTCAAGTCTAATCAATTTTGATGAGCTGAAAACGGCAACGGGAGATGCATGCTTCTGACAAAGTAGACTGCTGAAGCAAACTGGAATAAACCTAATAAAAAGAAAATCAGATGCAAGACATGCCATCCTCGCAATAAGATGACTTGCACGATGATCCAGACTACTAAACTCATGCCTAAAAGCATTGCCCCGTAGTATCCTTTGTTATGCCACAACAGGATAGCGACAACCAGATTCCCCAAGCCTAAGATAACGAACAAAAACAAGCCGGGAATTAAGAAGGTCGTGAAGGGGGTTCCTTGCAGCATGGCCGCCTCCAAACCAGCATATGTCTGTCCTTGACTTAACGGCTCAATGCTTTTAAACGCCAACAGACTTCCCCCACAGGCGCCAACACCGATAAAGAGGCACAAAAAAAGCAACGCAAAGCGCATCTTCATTTTTCTCCACTCCTTCTTCAAACCCAAACCAACTAAAAATAAAGCCATTCTCAGTGACACATTGATTTTCTTGTCCCTTATTCGCTTTTTGGTAAATAGATAAATGCGGCAATTTGTTGCTCTTCCACAGAAGAAAAGCCACACGTTTCATAAAAACGACGCGTTTTTTCTGTGTTGTCCGTAATCAGAACCTTTTGCCGTATCGATGGATGATTCGCCAGCATTTTTTTGAGTAATCGCTGACCGATTTTTTGACGTTGGAACTCGGGTGCAACTAATAGATCTTGAATATAAAGAATGGTTTGTCCATCGGTTATACAACGGATGAGCCCCACTAGTTGCTCTTCAACATAGGCCGTTATCACCTGTGATTGAGCTAGCCCTTTTAGAAGACGCTCAGGTTCTTTGGTGTAGGCGCTCCAACCAACCCCCTCGTACAAGGCGAGTACTTGATTTGAATCAGATGGTAAGTGGTCTTGAAAGACGATTTTCATACTTCTCCTCCTTGTGACAGCATAGCGAAAAAGTGGCACAATAGAAATAGAGCTGACAGCTCTTTTCCAGACAAACTCTTGCTATCCGTCAAGCCGTAATGCTTGCTTGACTAAAGAGTATCCTGAGGAAAAGCGGCTGTCAACTCTAATTACTAACTTACTGGATGAACAAAAATATACTAGCTCTGTTTCTAAACCAAAAGCTTAATCAATCAACAACTCATTTTTTAAACGTTGGCTCGTCGTCTGTTGTTCTTCAGGCGTTACTTCTTGATAAGAAATCCCATATTCTCCTCTAAAGCCATCACCCGTGAACCCACTGCCAGCCATTTGGTAAGACTCGACGGTCCCTAATGCGGATTGATATTGAGTGAATAGGCGACTCATTTGTGAAAAAGTTAAATCCGTTTCGCCATTATCTCCAATAATCGTTAGCAGATCCTGAATCCGCATCACGCTTGAAAGTGAAACTAACTCATTGGCCAAAATTTCAGTCACTTCTCTTTGACGACGCTGACGTCCATAGTCGCCTTCTGGATCATCTTTTCGCATACGGGTATACTGGAGTGCCTCCCAGCCATCTAACTCAAGGGTACCCTCTGGGTAATCGATCTTCTCGGCAGTAAAAGCAAATTCATTTTCAACCGTGATGCCACCAATTGCATCGACAAGATCTGCCATCCCATCCATGTTTAAGGAGAAATAATGATGGATCGGTATATCAAGGTATTGTTCAACGGTTTCAATCATCATTTTTGCTCCACCGAAAGAATGAGCATGATTGATTTTATCATGGTATCCTTGTCCCACGATCTCCACATAGGCATCTCTAGGAATACTCGTGAGGGTGGTTTTTCGCGTGGCAGGATTCAACGTTGCCACCATGATGGTGTTTGCACGAAAATCGGTTTTGCGCCGGGAATCATTGGCGATCCCCAACAAAAGAAGGCTCAAAGGTTCAGCATTTTCGATGACCTCCGCCTCTTCTCGTCCTTCGATCGGACGATGGATCGAGTGAGCAACATCCTCTACTTGAAAATACACCCTAATGGCATAGACGGTTCCTGCTGAAATAATTCCCGTCAGCAATACTAGGAAAATGATTATTAGTTTTTTTGCTGTACTCATTTTATTTCCCCCTAAGTACACGTTTTTTGATTGAAAAGACGAAAGCATAGGTGATATAACTGATCCCACTTGCCAATAAAATACTTGCTAGCAAGTCACTGGGATAATGAACCCCGAATAGCAACCGACTCATCATGATCAGCAACAAATAGATCATTCCAAGAAATAGTGCCAGGTTTTGGATAAAGTGACGCTTGCCTCTTTTAGCGGGAACTGTTTGCCCTAAGAAAAAGAGGAGAGAAATAATCAAAGTGGTCGCTAATAATGTATGTCCACTTGGAAAACTTGCTGATGCCCGCTCCATGCTGTCAGCAAAATCCGGTCTCGGGCGATCAACTACTTTCTTGATCACTTGACCGACCCCACTGATCACAATCATGTTCGCCATCAACCATAAACTTTCTAAATACTGCTTGCGCATAAATAAAATACTTGCTAACAGAAAATGAATGGCCGCTATGGGAATGATCGTGGCCGTACTGGCAAGCGGAAGAAAAATCGATTCCACAGCAGGTGTCCGCCCTTGAGGCAATTGGGAAAACAGGTTGTCGATGCTTTGGAACCAGTGTGGTTCTAATGCAACGAGGAAAAACAGCCATGCAAAACAGCTGCAGAGTACTCCACCTATCACTCCTTTTTTTGCTGTTTTACTCATGTTAAGCTCCTACTTTCTTTTAATGTATACGACCTATTTTTGGCTTTTGCCGGAAATTTATCTAACCCAAAGATAATTCCCATAGCAATGCTGATCGCAATCAGTGAGGTGCCTCCTTGACTTAAGAATGGTAAAGGAATGCCGGTTAAAGGCAGCAAACCGATCGCCGCTCCGATGTTTTCAAAAATTTGAAAAACTAAACCAAACACATAAGTGATCGCAATATAGACCGATGCTTTGTTATTTGTTTTTAAAGCAGCAAAAATGATTTGATAGATCAGATAAAAATAAAGGAAGATGACTAAAGTACTTCCTAAAAAACCATACGTTTCTCCAATGACTGTAAAGATCATATCTGACTCACGAACCGGAACATACACCGTTGTATGGGTAGCTGGCGCTCCCAATAAGCCTCCGGAACCGATCGCCCACATACTGCGGACTTGTTGAAAAGCGATGGAATCTTGATAAGCGAAAGGATCTGCCCAAGCTCTCACACGATCCAATTGGTATTGTGAGAAGTGCAGTCGAAACAACACACGATTGCCCCATTCCGTGAATACGAGCAGCAACAAAATAGCACCAAGAGCGGCAATCAACCCGATCACGACAGTCAGTATTTTCCAATGAACACCAGAAATGATGAATAAGGCACCTAACATCACGATAAACACCAAGCTCGTTCCAAAGTCCCGCTGCATAAACATCAATAAAAACGTGGGTAAGCTGTATAGCAGGATCTTAGTGACATAGATCAAATCGGATTTGATCGTTCGTTCGGCTTTTCGTTTTTCATAAACTAAGGTGAGATAGACCATAAAGAGCATAAAGGCCACTTTCATAAACTCGGAAGGCTGAATCGTGAACGCACCAAATCTGATCCACCGTTTGGTGTTCGTTTGTTCGAACATCGTTTGATCATAAAACCAATGAAGAGAAGCCATCAAACTAAGGGATAGTAAGTACAAAAGACCAGAAAAGCGGAGGAGTAAATTCGTAGGAATCAAACTCGTCACAAAAAGAGCAATCGCCGAAAGAATACAAAAGAGGATCTGCCGCAAAACAATCCTTGAAGGATCATTGCCATCCATCACAGATGCTTGATGTTGTACCCAGATACTTAACAAAAACAGCAGGAAAACCGGCAGCAGTAAAGCATAGTTTGCTTCATGACGTTTGAGGAACTTCATTAAGGATGCCCTCCTCTCGTTCTAGTTTCAGGCATAAACTAAAGGCAAATGAAAGAATAAAGTAACTAGAACCACCATAACTAATGAATGGTAGCGGCACCCCCGTCATCGGCATCAAACCTAAAATACTGGCAATATTAATACTTGTTTGCAACAAAAGCAACGTACTCGTCCCTAATAAAATCAAGCCTATTTGAGGGTTTTCAATTGCAGCAGATCGCATAAATAAACGCAAGATGATCACGAATAATAAGCCGATAACAAAAATACCAAAAATCAAGCCTAGTTCTTCTACTAAAACTGAGAAAATAAAATCTGTTTCTGCTACTGGTAAAAAGCCTTTTTTAGTGATGCTGTTTCCTAAGCCAAGACCAGTAAGACCACCATTAAACAAAGCGTAGTAGGAATGGATCATTTGAAACCCCTGATTATACGGATCGGAAAATGGATCCCCCACTAACCGTATGCGGTTATAAACGTGCATAAACATGTGGGGCAGTAAATCATTGTTTCCTAAAAAAATAATCAGCATGGCAATCAAGAACAGACTGATCAATAAGCCACCAAATAAAAGAGCTGTTAGTTTCACGGGCACTTGTACCGTAGTAATCATGACAAATGCTAAAAAAAGTAAAATCATTACCCCAGCTACTTTTGGTTGAATCAAGATCAACACACAGCACAAAAACAAAACCAAAAGGGGACGCTTCATTTCCTGCAGGGTGGTTTTTGCTGTTTGAAAGTAATGAGCCAGATACAAAACCATACCGACATTCACGATTTCTGAAGGTTGAAATTGAATCCCTACGATTGAGACCCAGCGTTGGGCACCATTAACAGAGACGCCGAAAAAAGGCACACGTGCTAAGAGCAATGTAAAGATCCCAAATGCCAGCAAACCGATCGCTAAGTACTTACTAAGCAGTATCTCTCGACGTGTTCTTTGAATAATGAAAAGGAGCACCCAGCTAAGTAGTAGAAAAACAAGCTGACGCAAGAATAAACTCGCTGGTGGCTGATCCCTCGTTAACAAACGGTAAGAACTTGCACTATAAATCATTAAAAGACCGATAAGGCTCAATAGCAAATAAGCTATGATCAGCAGCCAATCGATCTTCTTTTTTTCTATCATTGCTTCCACTCCTCTTGCCTTGGAGTAGGTGTTCAGACGGTACCAGTTATTTTGCCTTTTGAGCTGATTCATCCATCAAAAGAAAAGCAAAAAAGTCTCACTTCTCTTAGGACGTCAGACTTTCGCAGCAATCTCATCGTCCGAGTTTTAGCACTATACAACGTAAAGAAAGTTCTTTCCTTTCTTAGCTATTTTATGAAAAGCCTTAATCCGACAATTCCTGTTCTACACATTGGCGTCTTTCGACGTTTCTGCGCAATAGCTTATGTTTGTATAGGAGCCTCACCTAACAAGGTTATATGTTATTTTTCAATCCAATATGAATGGTACCCTTCCTCGAATAAAGATACAACCTATTCTTTGTTATTTTTATTTTTCTTTAACTTTTCTTAAAGAAATTAGATATTTCGAATATTTTCCGACCTTTAAAGAAAAAACAATGAAAATCATTCAATCAACACCGGATCCCCTTCAATAATATACGTTATTAAAAAACGGTCATTCCAAAAAAAAGACAGTTCTTTTTCTAAAGATTGAAAAAGAACTGCTTTCTTGATTTGCACTGTCTGAATAAATATATCCGTGCCGATCAATCAAATGATCGTTTGGCTTGACGCTCTTGTGCTGCTTTTCTTAACTGCTTTTGCGCTTTTTTAGACCCACGTTCAATATCTCGGGTAAATTTACGTTGAGCAAAATCGAAAAATAATTGATCTAGATCATAGCCGTCTGGATAGAGTGCTTCTCGTTTTGTGAGAAGTTGCAATCGTCGAGCAGCAACAACGAAAAATTGTTTCTCAATCGAAATTTTCGCTTGCCCCTGTTCTAAATATTCATAAAAGAGTCCCCGTTTTTCATGTTCTGCTGAAAAGACTTGGTCTCCCTTTTGGAAAATGTGCTCAGGCTTTACTTCCTGCGGATCGGTTCGTTTTCTGGTCGACACAAAAGGCTGCTTTTCAAAAGAATAGGATTTATCCTTTAAATACTCCTTAGCCGTTTGTACGACCTCAGCTGGAATCGCCATTTTTTCGGCGATCCAAAACGCATTACTTTCACCGACCGCATTGGTCAACAAGCGGTATTTGGGCGTCAGTGTTTTGGCATCAAACGCCATCGCTGCCGTTTCAAAGTCTTGATGGTCAAGGGCAAATTGCTTGATTTCACCATAATGAGTCGTGGCGATCATTAATGCCCCTGAACGATAGATCGATTCCATAATGGCGATTGCTAAAGCCGCCCCTTCATTTGGTTCAGTCCCGCTGCCAATTTCATCCAACAAAACGATACTGTTCCGGCCGGCATTCGTCATGATCTGTGCAATATTCGACATGTGTCCAGAAAAGGTACTTAAAGAATTTTCTAGACTTTGCTGATCCCCAATATCCATCCAAAGACTTTTTAAAAACGGTACACTGCTGTTGCCATTATGCGCTGGAAATAAGCCGTAATGTGCCATCGCACAAACGAGTCCGACGGTTTTTAAGACAACCGTTTTACCACCAGCATTCGGCCCTGTGATGACCATACATCGGTTCTCTTCTCCTAGTTTTAAAGATAGAGGAACAGCATCAGTGCCCAGTAAAGGATGCCGGACTTGATCAAGAAGCAAAACTTCTTCTTCAGTGATCGCTATCGGTTGCCCATTGATTTCCCGACAATACTTTCCGCGAGCAAAAATAATATCTAGTACCACTAAAATATCAAGACAGGCAAATACTGCATTCATTTGTTCGGCGATCGCCCCGGTCAATTCTGATAAAACTTGGTATTGAGCGGCCGTTTCTTCCGCCTGTGCCAAGATCAATCGATCATTCAGACGGGCAGCTGCTTCCGGTTCAATAAAGACAGTCGCACGCTTATTGGAACGTTCGATGATCGTTCCTTTAAATTGCTGTTGGAATTCAGCGCGCACGGGTAACGTGTATCGATCATTCTTTTTGATGACACGATTTTCTTGTAAATAACGACTTTCTTTAAAAAACTTTGCAAAAACTTTTTTCAGATCAGCTTCATATTTTTCGATCGTACCGCGAATTTTCCGCAATTCTCGGCTGGCATTACTATCAACCTGACCATTGCGAATCTTTTGGAAAATCATTTCGGCGATTTCAGAAAAGTCTTCTAAACCTTGCGCATATTGATGCAATTTTGGGGCGATCGATTGATTCTTTTCGAACAATTGACGGATGATTCGAAAAGACCGTAAAAAGTCTCCATATTCGATAAGCTCCTGTGGTTCTAAAACAAACCCTTTTTCAATTTTCTCCGTATGGTGTAAGACATGCTGCAGCCCCATAAAAGGCACTTGACGACCGGCGGCTAATAGCGCCATCGCTTCAGTGGTCTCTGTCACTCGTTTTTGTGCAGAGTGGATCGTAGCTGCTGGTTTTTCATTCGCAAAGCGCGCTTTGCCGTAATCGCTGATTATTTTTTTACTTACTTGTTCTTTGATTTGTTCAAATTCAGTTGCTTTTGGTATATTCATGTGTGATCCTTTCTTGTGCCTGAGGATCCCGATAATATCCCCGTCCAAAAAAGTGTACAAAAAAAGCGACAGTCTCCCATCACCTGATTCATCAATAACGATTTTTATCGGTATCTACAGGCACAACAAATAAACAGTCTGTTTTTGCTTATTTGTTTTAATTGGCTGGTTAGATACCTATGACACTCATCAATATACCTCTTTCTTTTTTGAACGAGTTTTTTTCATTGTAATATAGAAACTGTCCTGCTGTCAACAGCCTTAAAATTCCCTCATCCACAAAAAAACGTTCAGGAGCTCCTAGAAGTTCCTGAGACGTTTCTGATTTAAATCATATATGAGTAGCTGTTGACTGCTTACGAGCGAATCAGATGATCAAACGCACCTAACGCAGCAGTAGCACCTGAACCCATTGAAGTGATGATCTGTTTGTATACACTATCGGTACAATCTCCCGCTGCAAAGACGCCTTCAATGTTGGTTGCGCCATGTTTGTCTACCACGATCTCATTACGCTCGTTTAAAACGATGCGGTCTTTTAACCATTCAGTATTCGGCATTAAGCCAATCAAAATGAAGACACCCTCCACAGCTAATGTGAATTCGCCATTCGTTTCGCGATCAACGTAGGTCAATTGTTCGACATGATCGGATCCAGCAATTTCCTTCGTTGCGGCATTCGTAATAACAGTCACATTTTCTAACGTGTTCAAACGGTTTTGTAGCACAAGGTCCGCTTTTAGTTCTGGTAAAAATTCAAGAACGTAGACATGTTTTGCCATGCCAGCTAAATCGATCGCTGCTTCGATCCCAGAGTTTCCGCCGCCAATGACAGCAACCTCTTTCCCAGCAAATAACGGGCCGTCACAATGTGGACAATAGGCAACACCTTTATTTTTGAATTCTTTTTCTCCCGGAACATTGATGTTGCGCCAGCGAGCACCGGTTGCTAAAATAGCCGTTTTGGTTTTTAATACTGCGCCATTTTCTAATTCAACTTCGATGACATCATTGCGACGAATATCCTTGGCACGCTGCCCTTTCATGACATCGACTTTGTATTCGTTGATGTGCTCTTCTACCTGACGCATTAATTTTGGTCCTTCGGTATAAGGAGTACCGATCATGTTTTCGATACCAAGGGTTTCCATCACTTGGCCACCCATCGTTTCTACGACCATCCCGGTATTGATACCTTTACGCGCCGCATAAATCGCTGCACTTCCACCTGCAGGTCCGCCACCGACGACCAAAACATCGAAAAGCTCTTTTTCAGCAAAGTCATCTTTACTCGTTGGACCAGCTGCTTTTTCCAATAATTGTTCGATCGTTTGACGGCCGCTTGCAAATTCTTCGCCATCTAGAAAGACTGTTGGCACAGCCATAATTTTTTTCTTGTCAATTTCTTCTTTGAACATCCCACCTTCAATCATGGTGTGACTGATGGAAGGATTTAGCACTGCCATAATGTTTAACGCTTGAACAACATCCGGACAGTTATGGCAGGTCAAACTGACATAGGTTTCAAAATGTAATGGCTTATCGATCGCTTTGATGCGCTTTTGTAGTGCTTCATCAATTTTCGGCGGACGACCGCTTACTTGAAGCAATGCTAAAATAAATGAAGTGAACTCATGTCCTAACGGTAAACCAGCAAAAGCGATGCCGCTTTCTTCACCGGGACGATTGATCGAAAAGCTTGGTGTTCGTTTACTTGCTACAGCTTGAATCGTGATTTTTGGCGACATTTCTGCGATTTCTTCTAAGAATTCACGTACTTTTGTGGAAGAATCATCCTCACCTAAACTTGCTGCAAAAACAACCTCTGATTCCAGCATCGCTAAATACTGGGTCAGTTGGTCTTTGATTGCCTTATCTAATGCCATGAGAGCCTCCTAAATCTTGCCTACAAGGTCTAAGCTTGGCGTTAATGTTTCTTCGCCTTCTTTCCATTTTGCAGGACATACTTCACCTGGATGAGTACGAACATATTGTGCTGCACGGATTTTATCAATCAAGCCACTAGCATCACGACCGATACCATCCGCATTGATTTCAACCGTTTGTACCACACCATCTGGATCGATGATAAATGTACCACGTTGAGACAAACCTGATGCTTCGTCTAAGACATCAAAGATTTCTGAGATCACATGAGAAGGATCTGCAATCATGATATATTCGATTTTATTGATGGCATCAGAATGATCATGCCACGCTTTATGTGTGTAGTGGGTATCCGTTGATACAGAATAAACTTCTGCGCCTAATTCTTTTAATGATGCATATTGGTCTTGCAAATCTTCAAGTTCTGTCGGACAAACAAATGAGAAATCTGCAGGATAAAAACAAACAACGTTCCATTTTCCTTTAAAATCTTCTGATGAAACATCGATAAATTTTCCATTGTGGTAAGCTTTCGCTTCGAATGAACCAATCTCTTTTCCAATTAATGACATATCATTTCCTCCAATTAGAATAATTATTTGAGAATAATCTCTATTAATTATTAGTATATCTAACTATAAAAAGCAATAGTATATTCAGAAATAGTCAAAAAAAATGTTATCCTCCTCAGAAATGAGCATATTTATTTTCTATTCAAAGCAAATGGAGTATAGTAATAAGTTTGGTTAATCATATCTAAGCAAAGTTCCTACCTGTTAGATTCTCAATTACATCTCCTATTCTCAATTAAACAAAAAAAGATTGCCTCTTCCTATGATTCCTCACAAAGTAAAGTAAGTCATAGAAAAAGACAATTTTTTTATTTAGTATTGAAATAATTGAACAATCCACCGATCGTTCGCTCCCTCAACGTGATCCGCTTGCCGTCTAGAAAAACTTCTTCGACTGGGTAATGGTCTTGAAAAGGTGGGACTTCCAAGTATTGGCTCGCAAGAAAGCGCTCCGGGGATTCAACTGTTGTTACTTCTTTGCTGCCATTTTTCAGATAATGAATTTCTAACATATCCATTGCCTCTTTTCTTGTATTCTGAACTTTTAAAAAAGCAATGAGAACATCTCACTTCTCGCCGTTCTTTTTTACTTAATTCAGTTACAAGGCGTATTATAGTCTTCCTTTTTTTAAAAGTAAAGAAAGCACTCTCGGTTGAAACGTCTCTTATTTTTTGGCTTTTGTCTGACCAATAAAGTAGTCCTCTAAGACCCCACCGATAACAAAAATGACCCAAGAGTAAGCCCATGCATGAAACATGAAGGACCAAAGCATGTAAACGACCAAAATCACTGGCCAATAGACTGTTCGAAAAAAGGTAACTCTACCAGCGGATTCGCCATATTTATGACGTGTTGCTCGATCACCAGGATGATCTTCGTCGCGAATAAAATACGTTTCCGAAGCCAATTTCGCAAACCCTGCCCGAATAATACTTACATAAATAATAAAGAACACACCTACTGCAACCGTCAAGAAAAATAGCGCTATACCGAATTCGACAGAGTAATAAATCAGCTCACTTAACAGTACAGGCGCAATCGAAAAAATGCAGGCGCCAATTCCTAAAACGAGACCAATTCGAAAACTTTTTTCATAATTTGCGAGTTGCTGAGCGGCTTCTCGTTTAGCATCCCTTTTGATCGGACGATCATCCAACTGTTTACGAGCACCGGAAAAGTGCAAACTGCTAGAGATGATAAAACCAACCCCGATGGCGATAAAAAGGATCATCACCATTACACCAAATAATTCCGCATAGAAACTAACAAAAAGCATCAAAGCTGCAAAAGCTGCGATACAAAAGCCGATTCCCAAAGACAACGAGAAAGCAAAGTGGCGCACAGTTCCCCAATAATCAAATGCATCATCTTCTGTGATAGCATCGGACCAATCATCAATTGGTTCTTCTTTAGAAACATTTAATTCTTGCAGCAATTCATCCACCGAACCAAACTCACTGATCACCGCACCGATGGCTTCGTGTTCACTTTTCCCTTGATGGATTAATTCCAAGTAGTGGTCTTCCATAATGGCTAAGAGGTCTTCTTTTGCCCTCTTCATTTCCGGTGTGATGGGTACTGATAAAAATAAGCTGTCTAAATAGTCATGAATGGTTTTCATTTTTCTCCTCCTTGTAAGAACTGGTCAACGACGATCTTTGTCTGTTGCCACTCCAATCGTTTCTGTGTAAGGCTCGCTTTTCCGTCTGCAGTTATCTGGTAATACGTCCGCTTTTTGCCATGCGTCACTTCTCCAGGATAGGAACGAATCAATCCTTGTTTTTCTAGCCGAGTAAAAGCGGAATACAACGTCGTTTCTTTGATCACATATACGGCATCCGTTCCTTCGCGAATACGCTTGGATATTTCATATCCATAAGAATCTTCTTTTGAAAGAATGGATAAAATGATTGCGTCGTTATAGCCGCGAATTCCGTCACTCGAGATCACGCAATCGCCTCCTAAATTACTTCATCTGTCGTACTAATTATAAAACAATTACTACGACAGGTAAAGTAAAGCTGGTAAAGTTCTCAAAAATCAGTCGTAGGTCCTAGAAAATGAAAAAAAGACACGCATTCTCAGTAAACTGATACGCGTGCCCCTTGTTACTTGATTCTTGTTCTCACATACTTATTCAACGGCTGGTTTGACATCATCCATCATTAATTGGATCGACTCCAATCCGGAACCAGCTAAATACCAAACTGCAGCATCCAATTCAATCACTTGATCGTTTTGCCCAGCATTTGTTTCTTGTACGATTTCGTTTGCAACAAATTCACTTTCGCTTTCATTACCACCGATCGCTTTTGTCCGATCAATCACGAAGATGACGTCAGGATTTTTTTCAAGCAAGTACTCATAAGAAATACTTTGTCCATGAGTTGACGCCTCTAGCTCTTCATCAACTGCCGGAAAACCAAACGTATCATATAGGATACTGTAACGAGATCCTGGACCGAAAGCGGAAAGATTGCCTTCATTCACCATAACTACCAAAGCTTTTTCGTCAGCGCTTTGTGCTTGCTCTTTCAAGGTGTTGATCTGTGTTTGCAACGAATTCAGCTGTTCTTTCGCTTCTTCTTCCACACCGAAGATTTGTCCGATAGCCGTAATATTAGCTTCGATCGATCCCCACGTATTACTATTGTCGACGCTTAAGAAAACGGTTGGCGCAATGGCAGATAATTCTTCTTGAAAATCACGTTGCCGACCTGAAATAATGATTAGATCCGGCTGTAATTGATTGATTTTCTCTAGATCCGGTTCTTTGATTCCCCCTGCTGATTCAACATCTGCATACGCTGATAAATAATCTGGCAGATTGCTGGTTGCTGCAGCAACGACTCGGTCTCCAAGACCAAGGGCATCCATTGTGTCTAATGCACTGTTGTCAAAGACAACAACTTTTTCCGGCGCATAAGGAACAGTGACAGTCCCATTGCTGTCCGTAATCTCGACTTCTGTCGGCGTTTGTGCACTTTCTTCTACTTGGGTTTGGGCTGTCCCCGTTGAATCTGTTGTCCCTGTATTATTTGATCCGCAAGCGGTCAACCCCGCTAGTACGAAAATACTCATAAAACTTACTACTATTTTTTTCATTTTTTCCTCCTTAGAAACAAAATTTTATTGGAAGGTGTAGCAAAATTGCCGCCCATCCACTTGTACCAGTTTGATTGGAATCTCATATAGTGCTTCTAATACCTCTTCTCGAATCACTGCCTCTGTGCCAGCTGCTTTAAAAATCTGACCATCTTTCATAGCGACGATGTGATCGGCATATCGTGCTGCAAAATTAATGTCGTGCAAAACGATCACAACGGTTTTCTGATACTCTTCCACCAATGTAGTCAATAATTTCATCAGCTGGTTGGCATGTTTCAAATCTAGATTGTTTAACGGTTCGTCCAATAATAAATAATCGGTATCTTGGGCTAAGATCATCGCCAAGTAAACTCTTTGCAGTTGCCCACCTGAAAGTTCATGGATCGATTGACCAGCATATTCGGTGAGAGATAACTTAGACAAAGAATCATCAATGATCACATCATCTGCTGCCGATTGTCGTCCCCGGTTATATGGATAACGACCAAATGCCACTAGTTCTCTTACGGTCAGATTGACAGCATAGCGATTGCTTTGCTGCAAAAAAGCCATTTTTTTTGCTAGCTCTTTGGATTTCCATTGACGAATCTCCGTTCCATCCAGATAAATATCACCGGTGCGCTGATCCAACATCCGACTGACTAAAGAAAGCAAGGTACTTTTTCCGGCACCATTGGGCCCAATGAAAGCAATCATTTTCTGCTCCGGCAACGCTAAGGAACATTTCGTCAAAACTTGTGTTTTTGCATAATTCTTGGATACATTTTTGGTTTCGATCATGATTTTTTCCTTTCCAGCAGCAATTTGCTTATAAAAAAGATACCACCTAATAATTGGATCACGGTGCCGATGGTCGTTTGCCATTGAAAGACCTGTTCCACTAGGAATTGACCTCCTACCAACAGGAGAAAGCCAATCAAACTACCACCGGCAAAGAGCCAACCGTGACGATAAGTTGGGAAAAGCTGATAGGTGATCGTTGCCACCACAAATCCTAGAAAAACTGCTGGACCAACTAAAGCAGTGGCAGTGCCTGTCAGTAAAGCAATCAAAAATAAAACACCTCTATGAAGCCATTGAACAGAAACGCCTAAACTTTTGGCCTGTCCGCTTCCTAAATGGAGCAAATTTAATTCTGGAATCAGCAGAACCAGACAGATACTCCCTACCAAAATGATCGCGGCAGCAATCAAAAGATGTTGGGTGTTTATATTGCCAAAACTGGCGAATAAGCGGCCTTGCAGCAAATCATATTCATTTGGATCCATCAATACTTGTAAAAAGGTGCTGAGACTACCGAACATCGTGCCACAGACCATACCTGCCATCAATAACAAAAATAGTCCGGCGACTGCTTTTTGATAGAAAAAGCCAATCAAGAAACTTCCTAGAACGGCAGTTAAACCGACAGAGAACAAAAACATCGCTGCTGTTTCTTGGCTTAACATCTGAATCCCACCGATAAAAAAGAAACAAAGGGTTTGAACAAGGACATACAATTGATCTAAGCCTAAAATCCCAGGGGTTAGATAGCGATTGCTCGTCAGTGTCTGTAGCGTGATTGTACTAAAGGAGATTGCAATGGCAACTAAAGCAAAAGCCATGATACGACGCCCTCGTAATGCAAAGGCAAAGGACCAGTTACCATAGGTGTTATAGGTTAGATAGGCCATACATGCACAAAGGATTAGAAACAACAAGAGAAAGAGTTTTTTCTTCATCGAAATTTCCTCCCCAGAAGCAAAATCAAGAAACAGCACCCACCCAGTACGCCGGCGACAACACTGACCGGCATTTCATACGGCGCGATGACGACTCTCGCCAATACATCACACAATAACAAGAACGCGCTTCCGGCAAAGCTGATCAAGACCAGATTATTTTTCAAATGATCCCCGAAGACCATGCCGATCATATTTGGGATAACGATCCCTAAAAAAGGGATTTGTCCAACGGTCAGTAAAACGACACTGCTGGCAAACGCCACCAGAGCAAATACAGCAAAACGCAGGAACAAGTAATTGATCCCCAGACTCTTAGCCGCACTTTCACCTAAACCGGCGATCGTGATCTCATAAGCTAAGAAATACAGCAAACCGAAAACCGGAATCGTCAAATACAAAAGTTCATACTGTCCAACCATAATGGTGGCAAAATTTCCTTGTAGCCAAGAAGAAACGTTTTGAACCAATTGGAAACGATAGGCTAAGAAGCTACTAATAGCACCGATGATATTACCGAACATCACCCCTGTTAAAGGCAGCATCATTGGATCTTTCTTTGGTAGAAATTGGCTTAAAAATAAAAAGAACAACACCCCTGCATAAGCAAACACAAATGCTGCAGTCGTACGAATCAAATTTGAGGCATTTGGCAGAAAGAGCATAACCAGCAAAATTCCTAAGCGAGCGCTATCCGTCAGCCCAATCGACTCAGAGGCCACAAATTTATTTTGCATCATGTGCTGCATGATTTTTCCACAGATACTAATGATCCCACCTGCAATGATCAAACTGATCGTCCGTGGAAGTCTAACTTTTACCAAAACAAGCCAATGATTCGGATCACCCTGCTGTAAACCTGTTAAAGACAATTCATGGGTACCTGCCAACAAAGAGCAACCCACTAGAAGAATAAAGATCAGCAGTAATCCGATTTTTTTCAACATGCCCCGCCCCCTCGTTATTGAGAATGATTCTCACTCTCTTTAATAGGGTAACGTATTTCACTTAAAATCACAAGAAGTTTTTTAAAAAAATCCCTTTCCCATCGCAATTTTTGGAAAATGAGTATGCGAGGAAAGGAAATTATGTGATGTTTTTCTCTTATAAACCTGCCGATAAGCGTATTCTTATCTCAAGGATGTCTATTTTATCCTTTGGATTATAAAAATACTTACGAATGATACATTCACTTTCTGAGTATCATTCAATAACAGATCACTTAGATTTGCACTTGTTTTCATCTATTGAAAACCATGTAAAATCACCACTTACCCAAGATGATGTATTTTATCAGTTAAAAGCAAATGACGTGTGTCCCCTCCACCTAAACAATCATCGTCTATCAATAAAAATCTATAAGCAAAAGCAGTTCAGTCATCGAACAAGCTTTATCGTTTTCGTTTCGAGATTCTTCATCAAAAAAAATCATGATAGTAGTTGACATCGACCTCCAACAGCAGCCCACCTGATTTTTAATTACCGAAACCAGTCACTGATGGAAAGCGATAGTCTTCCTTGATTATCGTTACGTGCAAAAAAAATAAACCTACGATGATCGTAGGTTTACCAAGGTTACATACTTTACTTTAACAAGCCATCCAGGGCCAATTGATTCAAAAAATGCAACGGAAAAGAAATGGTAGGATTAAAAAAGTAATCCATTGTTGCTAATTGGTGCAAGGACGTTTTGCTATTGATTAACGTTGAAATCGTGTTGATGATCTCTAAACTTCCACGATCACTCGTGATGATTTGCCCTCCCATGATTATTTTCGTTTGCTGATCAAAAATCAGTTTTAAGGTTACTTCAAAATCCTCATCTGTCGCGAAAAATGTCCGAGAATGAAATGTCTGCGTCACTGAATCTACTTCAAAGCCGTAATACGGTGCCTCAGTCTCATTGATACCTGAACTGCTGACAAAATAGCCAAACAATTTACTAACAACCGTGCGCTGCATTTTGGGAAAAGGAATTTTCGTCGTTCCCTGCTCATTAGCCAATACATTGGTAGCAGCTACGATCCCCGTCCGATAAGCATTAGTCACTAAAGGGATATACAAAGAGCTATCCGAATGATTGAAAGGAATCGAGACGAGATCGCCGATCGCATAGATGGATGGATCAGACGTTTGCAAGTATTCATTTGTAAATACCGTGCCATCGAGATTTAGTTTTAAAAAGTCTTCTACTAAGGCGACATTCGGTCGCGGATTTACAGCATAAACGACTACATCAGCTTGAATCTGGGTTCCATTTGAAAGCTCAATTCCTTGATATTCGCCCTTCTCGTCTTTGATCGTATGGGCAACGTTGCTGTTAAGATAAATTTGTAAGTTCTCTGGAAAACGTTCCATCAAAATTTCTGCAACTTCATGATCAAAATACCGGAACAACAGCGTATCCATTCGATCGATTAAGTGAATCGCTTTTTGCTGTCCACTTAACGATTCCGCCAATTCAAACCCAATCAGGCCAGCGCCGACGATCGCCACGGTTTGCGCCTTTTCGATTTTTTCTAGTGCTTGCTTTGATTGACCAATCGTTTTGTAGGTCGTTATATGTGCTTCAACATCTGAGGCGAACTCCGAGCGGAAAGTACTCGATCCCATCGCTAAAATTAAGCCATCATAACTCACTTCATCTTCTTGTCGATATGATTCCGTTGACGTCACAAATTGAACCAGTTTTTCTTGCGGAAAAATGTTTATGACTTCACTGTTCAGCATCACATTGATTCCTTCTGAAAGAAGCTCGCTAGCAGTTGTGGTCCGTGAGTCTTCCAGACGCGAGATATATCCTTCTAAAACTAAATTCAAGCTGCTGGCAACGTAACCAAGGACACCTGATTTTTCTATAATAATCACATCGACTTTGGGGTCAACTTTTTTTAAATGACGGGCAGCAGCAATTCCTGCATGAGAGCCTCCAATAATCACTATTCTCATATCTTTTCCAACTCACTTTCAAGGTTCTCATTGCGTATTTCATCCACGATTTGATGAAGTCGCTCTTCTTCAAATGGGGTTGCACCACCTGTTAAAATCAATCGCTTCTTATAACGATAGCCTTCCGAGATCTCAGAATGATCAACAATCAATAAATCATAGTCCTTCTCCTTCGTCCCATCGAAGTGAATATTCGGATAGCCAGCCAATTCTTTGATCAAAAAACGCCGCAAAAAGCCACTGCGTAATCGTGATTGAGTCAACAAAATGCCTACGGTAAATGCTTTTTCCTGTTTTACTTGAATCCATTGACGGATCAAAAGCAATTCATTGGTTAAATGCTGCTTTTTCTCAAGAGAAAAAGACTGGTTTACGTTTTTCTCCAACTGTTCGATTGCTTGTTGTGCCACTACAATCAAGCTTTCATTCGCAACACTTTGCGGCTGAAATTCAGCAAAAGCAATAATGCCGCCATGAATGTATAGCGCTTGGATCGTTACGCTGGTTAAGAAGACACCCAACTCCACTGAAGTTTCTGCGGACTTTCTTTCACTATCACCGATCGCCTGCAACAACTCTTCATTTAATGCTTCGATTTCTCGGAAGAAAAGTGACTTCTGGCTTAATCCCTCCTCTGAAGGACCAATCAAGCCTTCTGCTAGTAAAAACAAATAGAAATAAACCGTTTCATAATCGCTCCAGGAAACCGCAAAACGACTGAGGTAGCGTCCTAAGATATTCCGCAGAATCTGGAACATGGCTTCATTTTCTAGAGACTTTAATAGGTGATACGAGGCTTCATGCTGCTGTGAGCCACGATAATCAAAACGAGCTTCCATAATGCCTAGCCATAACCCAACTTTCCAACGCTCAGCTTGACTAAACGTTGTCTGTAACTGTTTTTCAATAACTCGAATCAAATTATTGATGGCTGGAGCATTCAAGCGGGTAATCAATTCTTCATTGGGATAACTTTGTGAAAAAAATTGATAATAGAAAAAACGAATTTGCTTTTCATCCCCAATTAATTTTTTATTTTTTAATTGGATATCGAACTCTTTCAATAATTGATTGATGGCTTTGAATCGACGAAACAAAGATGCTTCACTCAACATGAGTTCTAACATCATTTTCGTCGTTGACTCATCTCGATGAAAAAACAAATAAGACAAAATCTGAAAATCGATCGCCTCTGACAGATACGAATAAAAGAATTTTTTTAGTGAGAAATCAAGCGGAAGTGTTAACTGTACTTGATCATTTTCTAAATAAGTCAATGTCGCATCCTCATGGAAAGCGACTAAATTCTGATGAAGATTTTGAAGCTCTTTTTGCAAAGTGGGGGCGGAAATGGATAATGTTTTTGCAAGTTTCTTATAAGAGATCTCTGAGCCATTCTGAAAAAAAACAGCTAAAATCTGAAAATGAACCTGCTGATTTTTTTCAAGCAGCTGCATAACATTCATTTTTGAACCTCCTTCACCTTTCACATACTAATTTCCCAATTAATGACTCATTTGTCAACTATAAAATTTGCCTGAATGACTTTGAATTAGACGGATAAAGCGTTATTTATTGTTCCTAAAGCGCGGGAATGGTAAAATTCTTGAGAAGAAAGGTGGTGAACTATGGGAAAACGAATGTTAGCATTTTTTCGAGCCGATCGATTATTTTCGATTTCCCTGCTACTAGCACTCATTGCTTGTTGTTTTGGCACCTTCCGTTGGTCGTTTATTGACTTCAAAGTGATCTTGTCGCTGTTTGGATTAATGCTAGTGATCAATGGGTTGGAAGAAGCTGGCTTATTACGGGTATTTGGGCAAAAATTGGTGGAAAAGAGCCGCAGTTTGCGGGATTTGATTCGTGCAGTCGTTCTTCTAAGCTTTTTTAGTTCGATGTTCTTAACGAACGATGTAGCTATTTTAACCTTATTGCCCATCTATCTGCTTTTAACGAGACAAGAACAACAGCGAACTAGTGTCATATTAGGCGCCGTCTATTTAATCGTAGCAGCCAATTTAGGAAGTAGCCTTTTTCCCTTTGGAAACCCGCAAAACTTATTTTTATTTTCTTATTATCACATCTCACTAGGACAGTTCATGTGGACAACCGGTACTTTCGTGGGGTTTTCCTTACTATTACTGCTTGTTTCGGTTCAGCTTATTTCAAAATCGCCTCTAGAAATCACTATTCAAGAAGACGCCTATGAAAAAAAAACAGCGATGCGCCATGCAGGCTTGTTTGTTATCATGATTTTGGGTATTTTTAGTGTTCTACCCATCTCCATAGCCGTTCTTATCGTCGTAGCCGTGGTTTGGTTCAGCAATAAACGGTTATTTTCCAAAGTTGATTATCGTTTATTGCTTACCTTCATTTGCTTCTTCTTGATCGTTGGCAATATTCAAGACCAAACGTGGATCACCAATCGCATTCGACCGTATTTTCAAGAAACACATCGCGCTTTTTTAGGCAGTATTTTACTCTCTCAAGGAATCTCTAACGTTCCAGCAGCGATTTTGATCGCTCCCTTCACCGACTTGGAAAAAGCCGTTCTTTTAGGGGTCAATGTCGGCGGATTGGGTACATTGATTGCTTCACTAGCCAATTTGATTGGCTATAAGTTACTGAAACAAGCTCGAGCCAAAGAAGCCAAAGCATTTCAAAAATGGTTCTTAATCGTCAATCTTCTTTTCTTACTGATCTTAGGAACGACTGTCTATCTTTTCTTATAACAAAAGCGATGCAAAACGAGATTCCAGCATAAGGACATTTGCAGCCAGTAGTCAAAAGAGGCATAACTACTGTTTCTGTTTTTCGCTCTTATGTCAGAATCTCGTTTTTTTTTGATCTCTTTGAGGGATTACTATCGAGATAAAAGAAGTTCAAAGGTTATTTTCGTATGGCTTTCAACAGTCAGCGATTCACCAAAGATACGTTGAACCATTTGTTTCCGCTGTTCCAATGAATACTCATCCTCAAAATAAAGATGAAAGAGATCCCGATCGATCTCTTCTTTCACCATATACTCAAACTGGCAGCTCCGCCATTCAATTGCCTCTTCTGATAACCACTTCTTGTAGTAGGTATTAAGCTGTAACTCTTTTTCAGCTACGGGGTCTTCTTCAAAGGGCTGAAACACATTTTCGACTTCAGCGATTGTTCTAAGAATAATCAATTGATCGGTTTTCTTTCGCAACTGCAGCAATGTCTTTTTGTCTCTTAGTGCTGGATTCATGGCCATGAAAATACAGGGCCAGTGCTGGTCCGTCGTTAAAAAGTCGCTTTGGCTCTGTTGGATCAGGTGTAGTTTATTCTGTGGATCATCAATCGTTTCTTCAATTATTCTAAGCATTTCCTTTGAAAAATCAATCGCATAATACTCATTTACATAAGGATAAAATGCGGGGATATAGCGACCCGCACCAGCAGCAAAGTCAACAAAAATAGATATCGGGAACACTTGCTGCTCCAATAAGTAAGCAACTACCTCTTTCGCAATCTGCAATGAAGACTCCTGCTGGATTTGTGCATAATCTTGAGCAAACTCATCCCAAAACAGGATTGCTTCCTCTTCTTCCATCTATAAGACGCCCCCTGTAATCACAGTCTTGCCTTTATTTCCCCGCTCAACCGCTTCGGTACCGAGTTTTAAGTTTTCGATCGTGATTCCTCCATCAATCGTTTGGACCGCAGTGGTGTGAATTTTGCCATTAACTAACAGCGAAGCGATTCGTTTTAAGATCGCTCCTTGGGTTTCAAACATCAGTTGAGCATCTGTTTTGGCAAACATGTACTCCCAATAAAAATCGATGCTAAGGTTTTTAAATGGGTTTAAATCGAGCGCTTCTTTCGTATTGACGATCATTCCGACTTTACCAAATGGGACGATTGCTTTCGTTAATTGTGGCAAATAGGTGGAGGCATCATAAAAAATGGCAATGGCTGAAAAAGGTTTGTTTATTTGTTCGGCTAAAGGTAAACGGTGATTAAGAACATGATCCACTTGATTGTTTTTTAGCCACTCGTTGTTTCTAGGACTAGCAGTGCCATAAACGGTTAAACCTGCCCATTTTGCTAATTGTGCAGCGATCGAACCCACACCGCCGCTGGCATTGATCAACAAAATCGATCCTTGATTGGCGTTTTCTTCAGGAATATATCCAAATTTTTCAAATAGCAATTCCCATGCGGTTAAACTCGTTAATGGTAAAGCTGCAAGATCACCGTCAGAAAAGCCGGCTGGTGCCTTTGCTGCGATTCGAGAATCAACAGCTTGAAACCTTTGATTCGCACCAGGTCGTTGTGTGGTTCCGGCATAGAATACCCGATCACCAACGGCAAAGCCACTAACTGCTGAGCCGATTTCTTTAACGATCCCAACGGCATCATACCCTTGGATCTGGAAATCTTCACTTAAAACAGTCATTTGCCGACGTTTCGTATCGATTGGATTGACCGAAACTGCTTGTACTTCCACCAGTAAATCATGTGTTTGGCAAATCGGTATAGGAATTTCCTTTTCAGTAAATACTTCTAGATCATCTAAAGATCGTCCTTCATAAAAACCTAGTGCTTTATTTTTCATCATACTGCTCCTTCCAAAAAAAGTGCTGAATAGTTATAAAAACCATTCTAGCACTCTTAACCAATTTAGAACATTTATTCTTCACCTTTTACCACAAGTGGAACTAAAAACGGATAGCTTGTGAAGAAATCTAATAAGGATCGCTTCCATTGATCTGAGTCAATCGTTAGTAAAGTGGACTCTGTATACAAATGGATCGTCAATCGTTGATTTTTATCAAGTAAAATAAGAATTTCGCCTTTGTTTTCTGTGATAAAATCATATTGCTGATTCTCCATCGTGATAATAAAAATTTGATCGAGAACTTCTGCTGCAACAGGAAAATCTGTTTCCATATCGACAGCTAAGGTTTGGGTATTGTCGATCAAGCTTGGTGAAACCGTAAAGCCTAATTCTTTTAAATGCGCCAATACCAAGTTGACATCATAATTAAAAAGCGAAAGCTGATTGACCGAGAAAATATTCTCCGCATGCCATTGACTGATTAAATGCAAAATCTGTTCATCATTGACAACCACCGACTGGGAGTTTGAATTGATAGTCAACAATGGCAAATAACTGGATTGATACGTAGAATTGACTGGATTTAGTTTAAAACTAAACTCGAGCTCCTTTGTTTCTGTTAAACGAAAACGGACATTGAAATGCTTTGTCTTCCATGTATCATAGTTATCGGTAGCAGTTAAATGAATCGTTTTTAATGGTTTCAAGAATTCATAGGCATAGTATTCAAGCAATGTCTTTTTGGCGATCACCGAAATATCTTGATCTGTTAAAATCAACTGACGGTAATGAGCAAGCAATCCAGAAAAATCAGCTTCCATGATTGATTTTCGCAATTTTAAATCAGCTAGTTCGTTTTCGGCTTGCTCAATAAGCGATTCGATTCGTTGGTGATCTTGCGCTTTTACAGCGTAATAATCATCTTCGTAGTCAGATTCTTCTTCCGCTGAATCAAACGAATCATCCGCTACATTTCTACTATCTTCTACTAAAGGACCGTCATTCACTAAGTCCGTCGCATTTGTTGGTACGTTTACCTCAACTTCATTAGCGCCTTCTGTTTGAATCTCTAGCGTCGGTTCCTGCTCCAGCAGCTGTGATTCATCAGGATTTGTCTGCGTTTCTTTCGTCAATATCAGTCAGCTCCTTTCCCGTATAGTGAGCTAAGAAAGCCATTATTTTTGTCGTAAATTCATCAAAAGAACCAAAAAAAGTATCAATTTGACGAAATTCTTTTTCTACGATCGCTTTCTTTAAGCGCAATGTTTGATATTGCTGCTGTAGGCGTTCTTTTTCAGCAAAAACCTCTTCATTATTATTTGAATATCTTTCCCATTCTCTACGTTTGGCTTCTAATGCTTTTCGCTCAGAAGTTAAATGTTCTAGTTCTTCATCGATTTTTGTCCGATTGAAAAAACCCTTTGATTCAGTTAATTCATTTTCGGCTTCCGTAAGTTGATCGATCTGATTTTGGATTTCCTTTACCTCAGATAACGCTGTGATCCGTTTGGCTTCTAGTTTGTCCATCTGCTGTTCGATTGCTGTCAGCATCTCACGATTACCTCGTTGGAACTTTTCCCACTCTTCATCTATCTCAGGGATAACAAAAATTTCGGGAATACTCGCATCGATACCAATCGTCGCTCGCTCATGATAATAGGTTCCTAACTTATAGTAATGCACCGTAGGAGATATTTTGGCACAATGCATCATAAATGGGAAAGCTTGGGTGAAGTTATCGTGGAACTTCCTTGATAACAATTCATCAATCTCATGATTTTGATTTGATGTTTCTTTTAACTGTTTGTGCAATCGACCATTATATATACGATAAATTTCAGGAATATCCTCTTTTTCGATCGCTACTTCAAAATCTTGCAGGTCTTGCAGCATTTGACCGATATTTTTTGAGGCTACTTGTTTGATATCGCCAAAGGATATTTCTTCATTCGCTGAAACTGAAACAACGTCTTGATCTTGAACAACATTTTGTTCTTTTTTGGCATCGTCAGTCATATGATCCCTCCTAAAAATACTTCACTACTAGTGTATCATTTTTTTCCATAAAAAGTTATTTTAAGTGATTGTTTTTAGAAAAATGATACATCGTTGTAATAACAAAAAAACACATGTCAATTAAGACATGTGTTTGGCTGCGTGGCGACGTCCTACTCTCACAAAGGGAAACCCTTCACTACAATCGGCG